>JBGTJE010000018.1:0-72487 GCA_041745295.1 Pirellulaceae bacterium
CATCACGATCCAGTCGAGTTCGTTCCGCAAAATCCCCCTCAGCTTCTTCGGTTCCATCCCCCGGTTGGCTGAGATGCTCGGCAAGCCGGCCGTCGTGCTGACTTTAGTGCTGGGCCGAGGTGGTTCTTCCTCGCGGATCACCCGCAGGATTTCCAGCAAACCCGCCTTCTCCAATTCCTGATTCTTAAATGGAGGCGAGCCGGCCAAGAGTTCGTACAACAACACTCCCAACGAATAGATGTCGCTTCGCGTGTCGATATCCAATTGATTAAACGTCGCCTGCTCGGGGGACATGTACTGGGGAGTCCCGACGACGTTAAAGCCAGTGTTCAATGTCTGCTCAGTCAGCGCCTGGCCGGTCGCTTTGGCTAGACCAAAGTCGATGACTTTGGGAACCGGTCGATCGTCGTACAGCGCGACCAAGACGTTAGACGGTTTGATGTCGCGGTGGATGATCCCTTTTTGGTGTGCGTGCTGGATGGCTTGGCAGATCGGCACGAACAGTTCTAGCCGCTGCCTGGGCGTCAGTTTCCTGGCATCGCAGAACTCGGTGATCGGGATGCCTTTAACCAACTCCATGACAAAGAACGGTGAACCCGATTCGGTGAGTCCGCCGTCGAGAATTCGGGCCACATTGGGATGATCCATCAGAGCCAAGGCGCTCCGCTCGGCTTCGAATCGAGCCAACACGGCTTTGGAGTCCATCCCGGTTTTGATTAACTTGATCGCCACCAACCGTTTGACGGGCTCGCGCTGTTCGGCCAACCAGACGGTCCCCATGCCACCTTCGCCGATTGGCTTGTCGAGCAGTTTGTACTTGCCAGCGATAATCGTCCCCGCGGAATCGTTCGTTCCTGGTTCGAGAGTTTCCTGCATTGCCAGCGCCCTATCCCGCTGGGCCAGCTTGCTGGAATCGCGCCGAAACGATTGCGAATCGTCGTGGGCTTTGAGCAGCCCTTCGACTTCTTTCCGCAATGCCGGATCGTCCTTGCAAGCCAAATCCAAAAACATGGCGCGCTCCTGGCCCGACAGCTTCACCGCTGCGTTAAAGATTTCACTTTCGTTCATATCTTTGTTCTCAGCGTTCAGTCAGAACGAACAAGGGAAAGTTGAAGTAGTCAGTTCACGGTATTCTTGCGCAAACCAAAAAAGCTGTGTTTGCCGGCAGGATGTGGATCGCCCGCCTCGATTGCAGTGAGGATGCGCGTAACGTCGTTCATGACGCACCATCCTAAGTCCCGTCATTTGGTTTTAAAATCGCTGGCCGAAAAACTGAGACGCCGGATCGGTATTTCAGCCGATCGGACAATTTTTTTGGCAACCAACCTAGGGCGACGGCGCAATTGGCGATGGGCTACTTCGGTTCAAATCGCTTGGCCCAGAAAAACCAACGGCCGCGACAATTGCGGCCGTTGGGTGCCTTCGTTTCCGCTTTTTTGCGAAGTTCAATTGCCGCCGTTAAGCGACTAGAAATTCGAAGTCGTACAGTTTCTGAGAACCAAAGAAATTCACTCCTTGGTAGTAGCCGTCATTGAGGCCGGCCCCGCCATAAAGCCGCGCGTTCGTGGCCGAGCAGTCATCGAGGAACAGTACGTCGTCGCCTGTCCCCAGGAAGACATAGAGATTTTCGCTGACGTCGAGGCCATTCGCGCCGATTTCATCATCGTCGGCGTTGCCGTTTAGGTAGGCACTGCCAAGCACGTGCGTGTCACTAATCGAAGCTTGGTCGTCTCCAGATCCGAGTATCAACCAGAAGCTCTTCTTGACGAAAAGATTGCGAATCCACACGCCTGCATTGCTGCCGCCGCTCACCTGCGCGCCAACTTCGTCGTTGCCACCGTCGCGGTTGCCGCCGCCATCGTCGCCAGCACCGGCGTCAACAAAAGCGTTGCCTTCGACGCAAACATCATTGATCGACGCTGAATCTGCGCCATCACCCAGCAATACCGTCATGACGTCGCCGATCTTGAGGTCGCACAGTTCGACGCCACCTTGGCTATCGTTGCCATTCGAGGTCGCGCTGAGGTCGCTGTATCTGTAGCTACTGTCGTCGCCCGCTCCGGCGTTGATCACGGCATCGTCACCAATGCAGTAGTCGAAGACCTTGATGTAATCCGTTCCATCACCGGTCTCGATGATCAAGTCATCGCCGATGTGAGACTGTTCGCGGCTCTCCTCGAATGTCGCGGCGATCGCAAAGAATTCTGGACCGATGATGACGACGTCATCCCCACCGTCGGTTCGGATGATCAGATCTTCGCTGAAGTAGTTGGCGCATTCCTCGCTCTCGACCGTTACTTCATCGCTTCCGAGTCCTGTGTCGACGATCAGACTGCGGACATTGAGATCATCGATATCGACAATATCGCATCCGTCCAAGGTACTGATTCGAATATCAAAATAGGTCTCGACGCATTCGATTTCGATCTCGTCAACGTCATTCCCGCCCAGAATGTTCATCTGGCCGGCCGAGACAGAGACAACCTCGACGAAGGACGATCCCTCTCCGGTTTGAATCAAGAGCATGTCGCCAACGTAATTGTCGTACTCGCAGTAACAACCTTCCTCGCTAAAGTTTTCAACGGATTCTTCGCGTCGGTCGCGGCATTCGACAATGAAGACGCTATCGTAGCCGCCGAATGTTTGAACGACGAGATCGTCGCCGATATCAACGCAGGAGATGCAAACGGTATCGCCGTGGTTACCCCCTCGTACGACTAAATTTTGAGTACAGTAGCCGTCGATTTTCACATCCGAGTATCCGTTCGCGGTCAGGATTCTAGTAATACCAACCGTTTTACTGTCGTGAATGAATACGTCGTCCGCTCCCCCAAACGTTTGAATCACGAGGTTGCCGCCGACTTTCGTTTCGCAGATCCCTACTTCGTCACCGTCTTTGCCACCTTGGATGAGCAACCGCTGGCCGATTTCGCCCGAACCAACGCCGACTCGGTTATGGCCGTCACCCATTTGGATCACGACCCAACCCGGAACGTAAAAATCCTCGCTAATAAAATTCGCAGTCTCAGGTGAAGGCTCGGTTATACCGAGACAACTCAGCAACGAATCGAGATCGTTGGTCAGTGCGAAGTCGTCGTCTCCACCGATTAGATCCGAGTTCAAGTTCGTAACGCCGAAGAACTCGGCCGGATCGCAACTGCCATTGATCTCGGTCTTGCCGTCCTTGTCTTGTCCTTCCACTCGGAAGCCGTCTCCATATTCCGAATCGTAAAAGGTGCTCACGATCACCGAGTTGTTTGCGTCGTCGCCGAGCAGCGTCAACGTGCCGTTGACCACGCTCGCAAGGACGTTGCCTGCTAAAAGCATTCGTGATTCGAGATGCTCGACCTGAAGCTGGTTATGTTCAGGTCGGCGACGGTTCAATTGGCGAAACAGTTTTTTACGCATGATGCAATACCTTGTATTATTTTCTTGGCGTCCGTTGCCCACTGAATACCGCCACTCTCCAGAGTTAGCGAACTGGGGTCTGGGTCTATCAACTCACTTGCAAAGCACATGTACGGCGGATCGCGCGGGCCAAATAACAATCAAGTTACATCGAACACGCGACCCGACACGATCCAAAGCCACTCTCTGTTCGCCATTTGAATTGTAATTACAGGATAGGAGTTTTGAACAAGGTACGTCTCCTGAGAATCGAATTTACGAACAATGTCGAAATCGCAGGATCCGCTGTCCCGGGGAATTCCTCGCCGATTTCATGTCACGCAATGTACGGTTTCGGTTTACACCTTCCCCGGGCCGCCGCGCAGCCACATTGTTGGAACTGCGAATTGACTACGCCTGGGATGGGATTGCCCCTCCGGAACCTTCCTCGGAAAAATGCCATCTCGCCCGACAAGCCCGTTGCTAGGGTCAAATACATCAGGGCTTCATATAAAATTTGCAGCGGGTTACTTTGCGCCCCACCTTTCGCACGCGAGCATCCTCCGCCTTGTGCGGTTTTTCACATACGTCTGATTCGCGAGTGATTTTTTTCGATACGATCCTTAGCAGGTTCGTCGGTCGCGCGAACATTGATGCGCTAGATAGGTACATTGACGGCAATGCCACACCCACAACATCCGTACCGAACAATCGAGCGGGATCAACCAACTCGAATCTGTCAGCGACGAATTGCCGTCGCTGGCAATCTGGCCATTATGCTTGCCGTGGGTTTTGCGACACGCAGTCCAGCGGCGGTCCAAACTAAAGAACGCACCACCGCAATAAATGCCCAAGCCAGTTGTTGTGCCGTTACGCAATTGGCCAACTGTTTGGCAGCTCCGAAATCTCAGTCCACGGAAATCATCAGCTATTTCGAAACACCGTTAACGCGATCGGATGCAACTCGTGCGCAGCAGCTGTTATGGGAACATTTTCGCAAACGGTTGCAGGGCGAGCGCCGAACGGAATTCGAGAGTAAGCTATTGAACCGTGGCGAATTGACGATGCGGTTTGAGTATCACGAATTCGGCGACGCTCCTGCCGGCGGACGACGCCTGTTTATATCGATGCATGGCGGGGGCGAAATGCCAGCCGAAGTGAACGACAAGCAATGGCGCAATCAAATTCGACTCTATCAACCAGGCGAAGGAATCTATGTCGCGCCGCGCGCCCCGACGAATACCTGGAATCTTTGGCACCAAGCCCACATCGACGAGTTTTTCTCGGAGTTGATCGAGAACTTTATCTTGTTTGAAAATGTCGATCCCAATCGCGTTTATCTGATGGGATATTCCGCCGGCGGCGACGGCGTCTACCAAGTCGCTCCTCGGATGGCCGACCGCTGGGCGGCCGCGGCGATGATGGCTGGGCACCCCAACGAAGCGGAACCCTTGGGATTGCGCAACATCGGCTTCGCGATCCACATGGGAGAGTTGGATTCAGCGTTCAATCGCAACGAAGTCGCCACGCAATGGGGCAAACGATTGGATCAACTGCGCGCTGACGATCCCGATGCCTATATCCACCGCGTCAAATTGCACCAGGGAAAAGGGCATTGGATGGATCGAGAAGATGCCGAGGCGTTGGCATGGCTGGCGGATTTTCAACGAAACCCGCTTCCACGCCGCGTCGTTTGGAAACAAGATGACGTGCCGCACGAGCGATTTTATTGGCTGGCCGTCCCCAAGGGTGCAGCCAAGGCGGGGGCGCTGGTGATTGGAAGCATTTCAGGGCAACAGATTGACCTTGAGAGTCGCGATGTCAAGGCGTTGACCGTCCGACTACACGATGACCTGATCGACTTGGACGAAATAATAACAATTCGTTTCAACGGTGAAACGGTTTTTCGCGGTCAAGTCGATCGGACAATGACGACCATGTTGCGATCGTTGGAAGAGCGGGCCGATCCGGCAAACATCTTCATGGCGGAAGTCGCCGTCCAAGCCCGCTGATCCCTTGGATTGAGTCATTCGAAGCACTGAGCCAGAAGCGGGGAAGGCATGGAAATCACTCTCTCAGGAAAACGAATCCTAATGTTCGTGGGAGACGTCTATGAAGACCTCGAACTTTGGTATCCAAAATTGCGATTGATCGAAGCCGGAGCATCTGTTGTCGTCGTGGGTCAGAAGGCCCAACACATTTACGTCGGCAAGCACGGATATCCCTGCCTGTCGGACGCGGCTGTCTCCGAAGTGCGGGAGGCTGATTTCGACGGGCTGGTCGTGCCAGGCGGATTCATGCCCGACAAACTGCGCCGCGATCCCAAAGTTCTGGAATTGGTTCGCGGAATCAACGCGGCTGACAAGCTAATTGCGGCGATCTGCCACGGCGGATGGATTCCGATTTCCGCCGGTGTCTATCAGGGAGTCCGGGTGACCGGATCGGCCGGTATTAAGGACGATCTGGTAAATTCTGGTGCGATTTGGGAGGACAAGCCGGTCGTGGTCGATCGTCACTTTGTCTCAAGCCGCAGCCCCGAGGATCTACCCGACTTTTGTCGAGCATTTCTTGCGGTCATCGCGGGATGAGCGTTTGGCCGCATTGCGCCGAGCCATCGCAATCAACGACGCACGCGTGCCGAGTCGGAGTTTAAAGGCTGTTGAGGCCACTTAAAGCGTTGGTTTAAGGGGTCGCTTGTTGGATTCAGCTGACGCACCTGGTTTCACCAGGAATCTGCCTATCGAGTTCGACCTTTACGACGGTCGATCAATTTCGGAGAATATGAGCGGTTATGCCAACCAGATAAGATTGAGAAACGATTCCGCGTGGATTTGACGACAAGCTACAACGGCCGAACGGCTTGCGGGCTCTCGCGACCGGCAAGTCTCTACGTGTCTTAGGATTGGGCCGTTTCGCAAGGACCCCTTCGAATCTCGGGGCAGCGGCACAGGTTTACTGGGCTTTATTTCGAGGATGAAATGGCGGATGTAATTAAACCTACTGACGAATCCCAGGGGAGTGCCGGCAACCTGATTTCCCATTCGGACGTCGACCCAACCGAAACGGCCGAATGGCTGGACTCGTTGGAATATGTGATTCAGAGCCGTGGTCCAGAGCGCGCCAAGTACCTGTTGTCCGCCCTGGAGGCCAAAGCAAAAACGGACGGGGTCGATATTCCGATCCGCTCGAACACGCCTTACATCAACACGATCCCGGTCGCTCAACAGCCACGTTATCCAGGAAATCGAGAAATTGAACGACGAATCAAGAGTATCGTTCGCTGGAATGCATTCGCGATGGTCGTTCGCGCCAACAAGGAAAACGATGGAATCGGTGGGCACATTTCCACGTACGCCTCCTGCGCCACGTTATTCGAAGTCGCGTTCAACCATTTCCTTCGCGGCCGTGGGACGAGCGGCTTTGATGGCGACAATATCTATTTCCAAGGTCACGCTTCCCCCGGTATCTATGCCCGAGCGTTTCTTGAGGGTCGCCTCGACGAGAACAATCTCAAAGGATTTCGGCGCGACTTGCTGCCCGACGGCCTGTCGTCCTACCCGCATCCGTGGTTGATGCCGGATTTCTGGGAATATCCAACCGTTTCCATGGGCTTGGCTCCGTTGATGGCGATCTACCAAGCTCGCTTTAACCAATACTTGACCGATCGCGGCATCTGCGACATATCGCACAAGCGAGTCTGGGCATTTATCGGGGACGGTGAGTGCGACGAACCGGAAACGCTGGGCGCTATCACGCTCGCTACGCGGGAAAAGCTCGACAATTTAACGTTTGTCATCAATTGCAACCTGCAGAGACTGGAGGGGCCAGTCCGCGGCAACGGCAAGATCATCCAAGAACTCGAGGCGCTCTTTACGGGCGCGGGCTGGAACGTCATCAAAGTCGTTTGGGGCGACGACTGGGATCCCCTTTTGGAAAAAGACGAAACGGGTTTGCTGGTCAAACGGATGGGGGAAGTCGTGGACGGCCAATACCAGAAATACGTTGGCATGCCGGGGGCGTACATTCGAGAGCATTTCTTTGGCAAGTACCCCGAACTTCAGGAGTTGGTCAAGGGCTACACCGACGAGAAATTGTTGGTCCTTCGTCGTGGCGGGCACGATCCCGAAAAAGTTTACGCGGCCTACAAAGCGGCCGTCGAGCATCGCGGGGCTCCGACAGTAATCCTGGCCAAGACCATAAAAGGTTATGGCTTGGGAGAATACGGCGAGGGTCGCAATATCGCCCACAACAAAAAGAAAGTCGAAGAAAAGGAATTGCTCCAGTTTCGCACGCGATTTGGGATTCCCATCTCAGACGACGAAGTCGGCAATGCCCCGTTTTACAAGCCCCCAGAAGATAGCTCCGAACTCAAATACATGCGCGAACGTCGCGAGCAATTGGGCGGGTTCGTTCCCAGTCGCCCCATCGAGGCCCCGCGCATGAGCGTGCCACGATTTGACGAGTATCGCAAATACGTCGAACGCGACTACGGCAAGGAAATCTCCACCACCATGGGCTTTGTCCGCTTGCTGAGCAAGTTGTGCCAGGACAAGAAAATCGGAAAACATATTGTGCCGATCGTCCCTGACGAATCGCGCACTTTCGGCATGGAAGGCATGTTTCGCGAAATCGGCATCTATGCCCACTCGGGTCAGCTTTATGAACCGATCGATTCGGACCAACTGTCGTATTACAAGGAAGCGGTCGATGGGCAATTGCTCGAAGAAGGCATCTCGGAAGCCGGTTCGATGTCCTCGTTCTGCGCCGCCGGAACCAGTTACGCAGCGCACGGGGTGAACATGATCCCGTTCTTTATTTTTTACTCGATGTTTGGCTTTCAACGGATCGGCGATTCGATCTGGGCCGCCGCCGACATGCGGGCCAAAGGCTTTCTGCTCGGCGGTACCGCCGGTCGCACTACGCTCAACGGCGAAGGGCTGCAACATCAAGATGGCCACAGCTTGCTCAACGCGATCGCATTTCCAACGGTTCGGGCCTACGACCCGGCGTTTATTTACGAGACGGCGATCGTCATTTTCGATGGCCTCAAAAAATTGTACGAAGAGGGCGATACGGCCATTTATTACTTAATGGTCGGCAACGAAACCTACGCGATGCCGGAAATGCCCGCCGGTGTCGAAGAGGGAATCATCCGCGGCATCTATAAGTTCCGCGCGCGGGATGTCAGCGGTAGCAAACACCGAGTGCAGCTCTTTGGCAGCGGGGCCATCATGAACTGCGTCCTCAAAGCTCAAGAACTGCTCGCCGAAAAATTCAACATTGCCAGCGACGTCTGGAGCCTCACTAGCTATTCCGAACTTCGACGAGACGCGCAATCGGTCGCCCGCTGGAACATGCTCCATCCAAACGAAAAACCGCACCGCAGCTATTTGGAGACCGTTTTGAATGGAATCGATGGACCGTTCATCGCCGCCAGCGATTACGTTCGCGCCGTCGCCGAACAAATCACGCCCTGGATCCCCAGCGATTACCTCGTCCTGGGAACGGACGGCATGGGCCGTAGCGACACCCGCCCGGGCCTCCGCCGCCATTTCGAAGTCGACGCGGAATTTGTGACCATCGCCGCGCTCCATCAACTGGCGCAACAAGGAAAATTCAAACCGGCGGATGTCGCCAAAGCAATCAAGCAGCTCGACGTCGATCCCGAAAAGGCCAACCCGTTATTTGCGTAGCGAAAGTTGAATCATGCCGATCGACATCAAACTCCCCGAACTCGGTGAGGGCATCACGTCGGGAGACGTGCTCGAAGTCCTCGTCGCCGTCGGCGACACGATCGCCAAAGATCAGGGCATCGTCGAACTGGAGACCGAGAAAGCCACGATCGCGGTCCCCGCGAGTCAAGCCGGCGTGGTAAGCAAGATTCACGTTTCGGTCGGCGAAACGGTCAACGTCGGTCAGCCGCTCATTTCGGTCGAAGCCGAGGCGAAAGCTGCAACGGAAAAACCGGCGCCCGCGCCCAAACCTGCGTCCGCCAAGCCCGCGGAAACTCCAACGCCGGCCAAACCTGTTGAAGCGACTTCGGACGCGCCGAAATCCTCAACGCCCGCTGCGGTAACGGCTCCGACAACTGCCAAGCCGGAGTCTGTGCCAGAAGAAGAACCTGCAAAGCCTTCCGCATCCAAACCTCGTCCCGCCAGTCCGAAAATCCCAACCGCAGCTCCCGCCGCAGAAAGCGCCGAATCGGATGGAATGGGAGCGGTCGCGGCTGGCCCGTCCATCCGCCGTTTTGCGCGAGAAGTTGGAGTCGACTTGAGGCGCGTGACTGGTTCGGGACCGGGGGGTCGCATCTCGCGAGAGGACATTTTGCAAGTCGTCCGCAGCAGCAGCTCCAATCAACGATCGGGCGCCCTGGCGCCGAATGCGACTGGACAGCACGACGATTACGGTCCAGTCCGCACGGAAAAAATGTCTCGTATCCGTCGCACGATCGCCGAGAAAATGCACTTGTCGTGGACCACGGCCGCGCGCGTCACCAATTTCGACGATGCCGACGTGACCGATCTTGAGGAATTTCGCAACGACAGCAAAGCCGACTATGCTAAGCAGGGAATAAAACTGACGAGCTTGCCCTTCGTCATCAAAGCCGTTGCCATGGCATTGCGGACCCACCCGCAAATCAACGCCTCGATCAATGTCGAAGCAAGTCAAATCATTTTCAAAGAGTACATCCATATCGGAATTGCCGTCGACACCGAGCGCGGGCTGGTTGTCCCCGCGCTACGTGATGCGGACAAATTGTCGATCCCGCAAATTGCCAAAAAACTGCAATTGATTGCCGAGGCGGCTCGCACGAATAGCTTTTCGCTTGAAGATCTCAAAGGTTCAACGTTTACGATCAGCAATCTCGGGGCCATCGGCGGGAGCTATTCGACGCCGATGATCAACGTTCCCGAGTCGGCGATTCTGTTGACCGGCCGCGCTCGGAAGATGCCTGTGGTGATCGAAGACAAGGTCGCCGTGCGGCTGATGATGCCGTTAAGCATTTCCTATGATCATCGCTTAATCGATGGCTCGGTCGCCGCGCGATTTCTCAACGATGTCATCGCCTATCTGCAAGCCCCCAGCCGACTCCTGCTCGCTCCCTAGTCGCAGGCATGGAAACGCAAACACCATCGAATCTGGTCGAGCCTACTGTCTTGCTGTTTGAGACTTCACCCGACGGAAGCCTCGATGCCATTGTGCAACAAGACCCGCGGACGATTTATTTGTACCTCAACGGTCGGGACGAACGGTTCGGTACGCGAGCTTGTTGGGTTCGCAATTTGGCTGCCGCACCGATCGAGATGTCTCGAACCGATCTTGAACAAGGCATCCCGCCCGTCTTGCCCCGCTTCCTCGGCAATCATCCCAATGGTGCACCAGCGCCAACGGCCAGCGACTTGCGCATCGTGTGGTTCGAGGAGGGGAACGGCATCGCGCTGTTTGAAAAGGATGCGCTACTTGCCGTGATCCCACCCTGGAGTGGCCGCGAAGGCTTTCACGGATTTGCCCGCGACTGCCTCAACGAGAATGACGTCTGTTGGCCATTGCCGCCGCAACCTGCATTGCTCGAACGAATTCGTCGGGCCAAAGACTTTTGGGAATCATGGAAAACCGGCGATTCATTGGGCAAATTTCGTGATGAATTGCTGAGCAAGTATCGGCAACGATTTGGCCGCGCGGCAGAAGCCTACGAAGTCGATCGCGAGCATTGGCCTCCGTTGTGGATTTATCGCGTTCCGACCGAATCATGCGTTCGACTATT
Organism: Pirellulaceae bacterium; assembly: GCA_041745295.1. Lineage (GTDB taxonomy): Bacteria > Planctomycetota > Planctomycetia > Pirellulales > Pirellulaceae > JANMEB01. Next base: position 11,153 of record JBGTJE010000018.1, read on the forward strand.
TTCGGTCGGGATGAGCTTGCGTCCACAACCCAATGTCGAACTCAGTCAAGAACGGCCGGCGTCGTTCCGACGGATTGAACTGGGCCTCGAGTTTCGACCTGGGCTGGCGCTGGAGAATCCCGCGCAGGGCGTCGAGCTGTTGGCCGGACAAGCCCGCTATCCTTGGCGAAATTGGACTTGGTTGGGGCACGGACACCTCGCCAAGTTGACGCGGCCCGCGGGCCAGCCGTGGAACTTGTTATTTGTTTCAGACCGCCAACATCGTGGCGAATTGATTCGCTACCGCGACGATCCTGTCAAACTCTTGTGGATCGTCCCGATCAGCGACGAAGAAGCTGTTCAAGCTAGCGCAGATGTCAACGCTGTGATTCAGCGCTGCATGGAATCCGGTCGTCTCTCGCGCTAAATCGCCTTGACGCCGCTCTTAAATCTAGAATCGCAAGTCTTTTGTCCTTTGGTGAGTATCCATGGGCAGAGCCAGTGGCACACAAGGGGATGCAAACCCAAAAGAAAAACCCTGCCGGCAATCGGTCAGGGTGTATGCGAGGGTGGCTGAGGGGATTCGAACCCCCGACATCCAGAGCCACAATCTGGCGCTCTAACCAGCTGAGCTACAACCACCGCGTCTGCGAGCAAGATTCTAAGTCGGCCAACCCGGTGGGTCAACGTCCGAAGCAATGCGACTTTGGCTGCTCTGTGCTTTGCCAAAATCCTACACGAGATCTCAATCTAAACGGCCCGCAACGCAGCTTCGTCATTCCGGGCTGAGTCCCGGAATCCAGAGTCATGGATGCGTGAAATCAATATGTCCAACTCTGCGAAAGTCCTCTGGATTCCCACCGGCGCGGGAATGACCGAAGATATTGAACTCACGCTAGCGCGCAAATGGAAATAGATCGTCGATCGAACTCGCCGAAAGCTCGACTAGAAACTGACCGATTCGCTGCTCCAAATGCGCCATCATCCGCTTGCCTTTGTCGGCCGAGGCGGCGTGTGGGTTGCCCGCACCGCTATTGGCCGTCAACAAGTGCCACGGTCGCGTGATCGACACCCAGCCTTCACTCAGGGCGCGAAATCGAAACGATCGCACCGCACCTTCATCCGCAGCAAAACTGCCATCCGTGTTTTTTGCGACCAAGTCCGGAAAATAGGCCAGCGCAAACGATGTTTCCATCTCCCCCGCATGATCCTCGGGGCGACTAAAGATCTCCGAATAAACATCGCGGATGACGTGGTACCAGTTACACAAGAATACGTGGACCGGCGTGCGGCCGGACAACTCGCGGAGCAGCGGCTTTAAATCGTTTCCCCCGTGGCTGTTGAGAAGCAACAACTTGCGAATCCCGGAATGAGCAATCGACTCCACGATATCGATGATCACTTGGTTGAGCGTCGATGGGTTTAGGTTGATGGCAAGGGGAAATTCGCGCAAGTTCGTTTCGGTCCCGTAGGGAATGGTCGGAAGCAGCACAACGCGGGCCCCCTGGTTCGCCGCCGCACGGCAAATATGTTCACCGACAATCGTCCCCTCAAAGGTGTCAGTACCATACGGCAAGTGCAAGTTATGAGGTTCAGTGGCACCCAAGGGCAACACCGCCACTTCGAATTGTTGCGCTTTGATCTGCGCGTAATTGGACTCGATCAATTTCCAAGCGGTCATATCGGCTCGTTTCGAATTATTTGAGTTGCGGCATTCGTTGCTTGAGTCGGCGGAGGCCTTCGGGAGAAACTTGAGTCCGCTGGACGTCCAATAATTGCAATTGTTGTAGTGACGCAAGTTGTTCGAGACCCCGGTCGGTGATTTGCGTTCCCCCGAGCCACAACGCCTTGAGACCGGTCATCTTGGCAATCGTCCCCATTCCCTCATCCGTTACTTTTGCATCCGCCAAATCCAATTCCTCTAATTGGGGCAGGCCGACTAAATGCGTTACGATTTTGTCCGAGACTTGGGTCCGATCGAGGAACAACTGTTCTAATTTCTTGAGTTTGCCGAGCGCCGGTCCGATTTCATCGTCCACCGCAGTGCGACTCAGTTGCAGCCAGCGCAATTGTTCGCACTGGCCGATCAGCGGCCCCAATGTGCTGTCGACGTTGCTGAATCCCAGGGCCAACTCGGTTCGTCGATTGGCGTCGGAAAGAAACGTCTTAACGTTGTCGAGGTCCACGGTCAGAAACTGTTGGTATTCGGATTCCAATTGAGCGAGCGGGACCGCGCACAGTTTTTCCAGCGAGTCGAGTTTGGCCCGACGTTGATACATCAGCTCGATGAGTTGCAACATCGCCGTACGGTATTTTCCTTTGGAATCCGACATCAAGAAATGGGCCATCGCGGCCGATTGGCTATACAATTTGCCCACGTTGGGATCGCGTTGAAAGGCTTCCCGACCAAGTCTTGTCAGGGCATCGAATGGCTCAAAAAAGCCTTCCCGCGTCCAATTAATCCGCGCGTATTGCAGGCGACTATGATCGAAACCGCCTAGCGTCGCATAATGGCCGCGATCGACAAGCGATTCAAAGTACATCGCAATTCCCTCCAGCGCCCAGGTATGACTGCGTTCGACCGGATCCTTGCGCGCGGAAGCGGATTCTTGAAATAGTTGATGTGCCTGTTCGTGCATCCAAGTCCCCTCAGGACGCGGATCATCCAAATACAGAAACAACGATTGGTGCCGGTCGCTATAGAAGCCCGTTGAAGTCTCGACGCCGACAACGCCGAGTTGTTGAAGGCCCTGAATGTATTGATCGCGATTGCCAAAAAAAATCACTTTATGCTTCCGCGTCGCCGACGTGGGAGTTTTGCCGTCGACGATTTCCTTCAACGCTTCGCTCGACGACCAATAATCAAAAAATGCTTGCCGCCAAACAATTCGCCAGCGTTCCAATTGACCGGCCAGATGGACCGATTCCTCCTGGGAGGTTCGCGAAGCAATTTGATAATGCGGCGACTCAATCGATAGATATTCATTCGCCGGCCACCCCATCAGCGATTGGCGGGACCGTGCGTCTTTGGACGTCGTCGGCACCGTTGATAGGAGCCAGCGATCATTGGCTTGGCGGTATCCCAAGACGCGCCGAGCCTCGATATTCTCCACATCGACCGCGGTTATTTCGTGCAGGCAACCGTATGCTAAAAAACCTTCCCCTGCGGCCAGCGCCTCAGGAACAAGCTGGAACAGCGCGGCGGCATGATCCGTACGAAGTACGCGAAAGGCTTTAGCCCATTGTTGAACATCGTCGCTGCCTCGCGAGTCGTACCATGGATTCAATTCTTCCGGAATGAAAAAATACTGTCGATTCGGATCTCGAGATACGACCAATTGCCGCGTTTGGGCGGCTTCGGTACTCAATTGGTGTTGTTCGCACCAGTTCGCCAGGTCGCCAAGTTTTTGGTTGAACTGATCGCTCAGTCGCTGGTATTTTTGGGCGGTTTGGCATTCTCCGGGACGCGGCGCTCCGGTTAGTACCAAAATGACGCACAGCAATGGATTTGTGACAAAACCACTTCGCGTCACGGTGAAGGTTACTTGTGCTGCCATAAACGACGATTAAGCGGGGACCAATCGAATCGTAATCAGTGTCGCAGATTCCGCAAAACAAGCCAATCGAAAGTTTCACGCAATGCATTTCGGGCAAAATTCACGTCGGCCGCACAACGATCAAATACGACTTGGCGTAATTTGCTGTCCGGTCGCTGATGCTACCTATGAAACTAGGCAAATTGAGTTCACGCCATTTACCATTTTGGCAGTATCAGTTAACAGCGACCGTTAGGAAACTAGAATTCGAATTCTTTGTCACTCAGCCATTGCAAGCAATCGTCGAGAATCGCACGAGACGCTCTGACGGATTCCACCAATATGGGTAGTGTCATAGTTTACATTTGTGGAAGGTTCACACACGAAAAAATGCCGCTCGATCTTTCTATGCGGGACGTGTTAAGCGATGAACACGCAATTGGATGAGGGTGGATTGCCCGGTTGTTCTGAATCGATTAATATCGTGACTCGAATCACGTTTCAAAAGTACCGGTCTTAGATTCGTTTCAGATAAGGGGTAGCAATGGCTCGACGTTCAAAAAAAGGCACTTCCAAGAGTGCTGCAATCCGCGACTACAAGAACAATCATCCGGAGGCAAAACCTAAGGAAATTGCCGAGACTCTCAACCAAGGTGGTTACAAGATCACTCCTCAATATGTGAGTACGATTTTGTCCAATGATCGCAAAAAGGCTCCCACAGGTCGTCGTCGCCGCGGCCCAGTTGTCGGCTCGTCGATGGATCACTTATTGGCAGTGAAAAAGCTGGTCAACGAAGTCGGCGGCGTTCAGGCAGCCCAGCAAGCGATTGCCCAATACAGTAGGCTCATGGCATAGTTGGCCTATCCGCCGATTTTTTCTTTTCCCAGCCAAGGCCGCAATGCTTGGGGTATTGTGACGGTGCCGTCCCGTTTTTGATGGTTTTCGATCAACGCGATCAAGGCTCGGCTCAAGGCAATCGCTGTACCGTTGAGAGTATGGACCAAACGGGTCCCTTTCTCGCCGGGAGTTTTGTATCGAACATTGAGTCGCCGAGCTTGATAATCCGTGCAATTCGACGTGCTCGTCACCTCGCCCCAAGCGCCACCCTCTCCCCGACCGGGCATCCAGGCCTCGAGGTCGAATTTGCGATAGGCTGGTCCGCCCAAATCTCCCGTGGCCGTGTCGACGACGCGAAAGGGAATCTCCAACTCGTCGAATATCTCGCACTCGATTTGACAAAGTTCATCGTGCAGGGCGTCGCTTGACTCGGGGAGGCAGAAGACAAACATCTCAACTTTGGTGAATTGGTGGACCCGATAAAGACCGCGCGTTGCTCGACCAGCGGCACCCGCCTCAGTTCGAAAACAGTGACTAATTCCACACAGTCGCAGCGGCAATTGGGCTCGATCTACGACCTGATCGCGGTACAACCCTCCTAACGTGATTTCGGCGGTTCCAATCAACGATAGCGGAGAATTTTCGATGCTATAGACTTGGGTTTCTGGGCCGCGCGGCAGGAAGCCGATGCCTTGTAACACGTCATCGTGGGCCAGGTCGGGTGTGATGGTGGGGGTAAACCCATGATGCATAAGTTTTCGCACTGCGAATTGTTGTAATGCCAGATCGAGCAACACCAAATCGTTCTTGAGAAAATAGAATCCAGCCCCAGTCGTTCGGGCCCCGCCTTCAAAATCAATCCAGTCCCACTTCTGGCCGAGTTCCAAATGATCGAGCGGCTTGAAATCAAAGCCTCGAACCGAATGACTCCCCTGACGCAGTTCGAGATTGGCTTGGTCGTCGGCGCCAACCGGCGCGAGCGGATGGGCCATATTGGGAATGGTGAGTTCGAGGCTGCGAATCTCCTGATCGATTCGATCGTGCTCGGCCTGGGCTCGTTCCTTGAGATCGCGCAGTTCTCGGCCCTTTTCCTTCCTCAGGTTGCGTGCCGCATCGTCGCCAGCCTGGCCAATCGACTTGGCGACTTCATTTGCTTGGCGATTGAATTGTTCCACTTGCTGCAGAACGGCCTTCCGTTGGTGTTCCAGCTTGACGAGCCGATTAACGTCGGCAGAAACCCCCCGATTTCGACAATTGTCGATAACCGATTGCGTATTCTCTACAATAAACTTTCGATCCAACATAAAACTGGCGTCAGTCCGAAGGAAACGATCGCGTGGATACTAGCTTTTCTAAAGTTGCCGAATCATTCGCGGCGAGGGAACTGGCTGCTGGCAATCGGCAGGGTTTCACCAGAATACCCGTTTCGGGGAGGGGTCGCGTCCGGTGCGTCGATTCAAACCCTGTACTCTGCGAAAACTCGGGCTAAAATATCGGTTCGGTCGTACAATATAACGTGGGTTTCGCCGGCCACCATCGCCGGAGATCCCGATGGCCGAATGGCGACGTCTTCGCAAATGCTTCGTGGGCCGGGTGTGGAGGAAACCAACAATGCCTGAACCAGAAGAACCTAACGTTGCAACCGTCCTCGCTCCACGGCAGCGGACCAAGCAACAGCAACGACCCAAACAACAACCGCGCTACCATGTCGTTCTTTGGGATGACGATGATCACTCGTATGAGTACGTCGTCATCATGATGAAGCAGGTGTTTGGGCATCAATTTCAACAGGGGTTTCGCATCGCCAAAGAAGTCGATGCATCAGGACGAGCGATTTGTTTGACCACGACCAAGGAACACGCGGAACTCAAACGCGATCAGATCCAGGCATTCGGCAAAGACGACTTGATCGACCGTTGCAAGGGATCGATGTCCTCAACGATCGAACCGGAACCCCAATCGTGACGAGCTGGCTCAAGACGGTGACCTTGGGCTGTAAGGTCAATCAATACGAAACGCAACTCGTTCGAGAGGGCTTGCTCAGCATTGGCTATCGCGATGCGGAGGGTCAAACTCCTGCGGACTTATGCGTGGTCAACACGTGCACGGTCACCCACGAAGGGGATGCCAAAAGCCGCCAAACGATTCGCCGTCTACATCGGCAAAACCCGCACGCCCGCATCGTGGTAATGGGTTGTTATGCCACTCGGGCTCCGGACGAAGTCCGCCAATTGCCCGGCGTTAGCGAAGTCATCTTAGACAAACGCGAACTCCCGGATTGGCTCGGGCGTCACGGCGTGATCGACGTGCCGCGCGGTGTTTGCCGATTGGATCATCACGCGCGCGCGTTTGTCAAAGTGCAGGACGGATGCTTGCTTCGTTGCAGTTATTGCATCATCCCACACGTCCGACCCACGATGCATAGCCGACCCTTGTCCCATATCGTGGATGAAGTCCAGGGAATGGTGGATCGGGGCGTTCGCGAAGTTGTATTGACCGGAATTCACTTGGGCCATTACGGCGTCGACTTGAACGCGGGAAAAACGAAACAAGACTGGACGCGGCTGGTCCAACTGTTGCGCGCCCTTGTGCGCCTGCCCGGCGAGTACCGCGTCCGATTGTCAAGTATCGAGGCAACGGAAGTATCGCGCGAATTGATCGACGTCATGGGCGAGCATGCAAGCCGCATTTGTCCGCACCTGCATGTTTGTTTGCAAAGCGGCAGCGACGAGATCCTCCGCCGCATGCGTCGCCGTTGGGGCGTTAAGCGATTCGTCGACCGCTGCCGCTTGATTCAGGAATCGCTTGACCGGCCCGCGATCACAACCGACGTCATCGTCGGGTTCCCGGGTGAAACCGACGTTGACTTTGAGCACACGCTGGACGTGTGCGCGACGATTGGCTTTTCAAAAATCCACATTTTTCCTTTTAGCCCTCGTCGCGGGACGCCCGCAGCGACGATGTCCGGTCAGGTTTCAGCGGCCGAAAAATCTCGTCGCATTGACGAACTCAAGGCGGTTGAAATCAATCTGCGGCGGCAATACTTGGATCGGCTGCTAGACCGTCGCTTGCAGGTTCTCGTCGAAGGCCAGGTCGATTGCCGAGCGCAAGGAACATCCTGCCGCTATGCGACCGTGGAATTGCCGGCGGCGAAGAAGGGAACCCTGGTCGAGGTGTGGCCAACCATTTGTCGGGACGACCGCATATTGGCAGAGCTCGCTCCAAATCCAAGCCGTCACTCTCATGTTTGAATGCCGCGAGCCGATCGCGTTCTACGACGGGCAATTGCTGCCGGCGGACGAAGTCGCGATTCCTTTTTGGGATTTGGCCTATGCTCAAGGTGTCGGCATCGTCGAGCAAGTGCGCACCTATGGCGGCCGATTGCCATTACTGGAATACCACCTGAGTCGACTACAACGCGGTTTAAGGCGATTGAATCTCGATGACGGCCGGGTGCTAGATGCGATTCGATTCAACATTGACGTCGTCGCGAAGCAAAATCACGAACAACTGCCGTCCGGGTCGGACCTAGGGATTTGTGTTGTTTTTTCCGCGGGCAGCGTCACGGCATTTGTTCCGGCATCGGTAGATTTGTCGGCGACGCTGCAACCGAAAGTCCTGATCCATTCATTTCCGCTTCCCTTCGCCTACTGGAAAGACGAATTCCGGCGCGGCGTGCGACTCGCGACGACTACGATCTGCGAGATTCCAAAGGAGAGCATCTCGCATGAATTCAAGCACCGCAATCGCTTGCACTATTATTTGGCGCAGCAAGAGGTCGATCACAGAAATCCCGGCTGCCGCCCCGTATTGGCGACGCAAGATGGCCTGGTGGCAGATTCGACGACCGCGGGAATCTTGATCTTTCGGCCGCAGGTTGGATGGGTGGCTCCAATGCGAGAGCACGCGTTGCACAGCGTTACCGTGGAGGTCGTTGAAGCGTTGGCGATGGCCGCCGGCATTGGATTTGCGCGAAGGGCGATTGGCTTCGACGAATTGGAGTCAGCCTCCGAAGTGATCTGCTGCGGGACGCCCACCGGGCCGTTACCGGCGATCGAACTTGACGGCCGTCCGATTGGTGGCGGGCGAGCCGGGCCGCAGTATGCGACGTTGGCACAGCTCTGGTCGGAGCGCGTCGGTCTCGACTTTCGCCAACAAGCGTTAGCAATTGCTGATTTATGATTGCTGATTGCTGAAAAGCCGGTGGCGACTGGATTATCGACAATCATAAATCAGAAATCATAAATCAGAAATTCCTCGCCTCGCACCACGCCCTTCGAAGACTCAGGGACGTGCCACCGGGATTCTGAAGATTGAAACGGCACTATACGGGATGCACTTCCTCTAAGCCGAGGCGCTTCATTTTCTTGTACAGCGTCGTCCGATTGATTCCTAACTGATCGGCGGTTGCGTTTCGGTTCCATTGATTTTCGCGCAGCACTTGCAGGATGATTTGGCGCTCGGGGCCAGACAGCGCGTCTTTGAGCGATTGCGTGCCGGCAACGATCGGCAAGGAATGGGGCGCGTTTTGGGCGAGGGACGTGGGCAGATCGGCCAATCCCACGCGATTGCCTTTGCCCAGGAGAACGGCTCGCTCCACGATATTTTGCAGTTCGCGCACGTTGCCTGGCCAACGGTAGGCTTGCAGCGCTTCGATCGCCTCGCGCTCAAATCCTTCAATTTTCTTGCCGGACTCACCGCAAACTTGGCGCAAGAAGTGGTCAGCCAACGCGGGAATGTCGGCAGCGCGTTCGCGGAGCGAGGGAAGTTCGAGGTTGATCACGTTGATTCGGTAAAACAGATCCTGTCGAAACCTGCCGCTGGCGACCGACTGGGCCAAATCTTCGTTGGTGGCGAGGATGATTCTCGCGTCGACGGTAATCGTCTTGTTGCCGCCGACCGGTTCGAACTGAAGTTCCTGCAGAACGCGGAGCAATTTGACTTGCATGCTCGGGCTGGCGGTTCCAATTTCATCTAGAAAGATCGTGCCGCCGTCGGCTTGTTTAAATTTTCCATCTTTGTTGCCAGTCGCGCCGGTGAAGGCGCCGGCCACATGGCCAAACAACTCGCTCTCCAACAAGTTCTCTGGAAGTGCACCGCAAGCGACTTCCACAAACGCTTCGTCCTTTCGATTGGACCGCCGGTGGATCGCACGGGCGATCAGCGACTTGCCGGTGCCGCTCTCGCCGCTGATCAGCACGGTCGCGCGAGTTTCTGCGACGCTGTCGATCATTTCAAACACGTTCTTCATTTGTCGGCAATTGCCCACGATGTGTTCCAAGCCGAAGCGTTGGTCCAGTTGGGCTTTGAGTTGTCGGTTTTCGCGAACGACTTCGCGTTGGTTCAACGCCCGCTTTATCGCCACCAGAAGTTCTTCATCGATCAGCGGCTTGGTGAGCATGTCGAATGCGCCGCATCGCAGTGCTTCGATTCCCGTTTCCACGGTGCCGTAGCCGGTCATTAAGATTACGGACATGGCCGGATATTCTTTGGTGCAGCAATTCAAGATCTCGAAGCCATCGCCGTCTTGCAGCCGGAGATCGACGATCGCAAGGTCAAAGGGAGAATGTTGCAAAAGATCTTTCGCGCTGCGACAGCCATCGGCCAGTTGCACGTGAAGTCCCATGCTCCCCAACCAATCCCCCATGGATTCGAGCAAATGGCGATCGTCGTCAACGAGCAACAATCTCGGTTGCGAGCGGTTATTTTTCATGGCGCGGCGAGCATTCGGGTGAGAAAAGGCAACATTTGGCTATAGGTATTTAGGTCATAGGTTGCACTTGGTCAAAAAAACGCTAAGAATCAGGGGTTAACGTAGGGCGAAATCAGCCGAAACAATCGGATTCTTTCGCGAATTCAGATCAATCTGAATGGTTCCACCAATGGCTCTCGGCCTGCATTGGATTTGATGGTCCCATGTCGATCAAAGTTCTTGTCGTCGACAATCAACCAGTCGTTTGCGAAGGGCTCGAAAACTTTTTTGCCGACACGAACATTACCGTCGTTGGTTATGCACGCGACGGCAAACAAGCGCACGAGTTCATACGCAAGCACCCTCCCGACGTAATCCTTTTGGAAATACGCCTGGGAGAGATCGATGGTCTGGCCATCCTAGAGGAGATCGTTGAACGCGATCCGACTACCAAAGTTATCGTTTTCACCGGTCACGATACGCCGACCAATATCGCTCGCGCCGCTGCGTTGGGAGCCCGCGAGTTTCTGCGAAAATCAGGCGATCGTGAACACATTTTGCGCACTATCGAGTCCGTACAGGACGGACGACCGCGCGCCGAGAGCTTGCTGACGAGCTATCAAGGCACGATGCGCCGCCGCCGAATCGAGTCCGAAGAAAGCGGTCCTCTGACCAATCGCGAAATCCAGGTTCTCCGCCACGTCGCCATGGGATTGAGCAATCGTGAGATCGGGAAGTCGCTTGAAATCAGTATCGAAACCGTCAAGGAACACGTGCAAAACATTCTGCGCAAACTGGACGTTAACGACCGTACTCAAGCCGCGGTGTGGGCCGTTCGCCGCGATTTGGTTTAGTGCCAAGCTAAAACCTAGAACTGTTCCCTCGCCCCCGCTTCGCGACCAAATGCTGAACATATCTCATCGAAGAATTTTTATTTCTTGATGCTTGCGTTTCGACTTGCCTTTGTTTTCCGTCGTAAAGCGCTGAACGCAAATTGATCGACCCACTCGGAGTAACTACTCGGCGCACGATTGAAGAAAATTCTGTTCAGAAAAAACTTGACATCGCGCGATCGTAGATTCCAATCGCACGTACCTCTTGCACTTCCGACCGCTTAGTCGGCCTTTCAGTTTACTCCCACTCGAAAGGATCGTCTCATGTCAACGCGAGTCGCGCGCATTCGTCACTTGAGTTTCTTCCGACAAGAGAAGTTGTGGCCTAGAATCTTCCGCCACTTGAAAGTTGAAGACCTGGTCCGCGAAAGCGGATTTCTTTTTGAACGGTTGGAGGAGCGCCAGCTGCTCAACGGTTTGCCGGTCGCCAACCCCGATCCGTTTTATCAAACTGCCCTCAATACTCAGCTCGTTGTCAGCTCGGGAAGCGGAGTGTTGACGAACGACTTCGACGCCGAGGGAAGCAGTCTCACAGCGACGCAAATGACGGGACCGAGCAACGGTACGCTCAATGCGTTCGGCAGCAACGGATCGTTCACTTACACGCCAAACACCAGCTTTCAAGGACTCGATTCATTCACATATCGCACTTCTGACGGAACGGGCAACAGCGCGACGGTTAGCGTCACGGTTGTTGTGGGCCAAGGATTTTCGGCCCGTCAGAATAATGAAGAACGCATTGGCGATAATCCACTCCACACAGGCGCGCTAACACTCAGCCAGCCTTTGAGTGCGGGACTGGGACTGAACTACAGTTCGAGCAGCTTGGCGCAGGCGTAAGGGTTGTTCGCAATGAAGAGGTCCTTGAGGAACTTTTTCACAAAATGGCTGCCGGCGGAAAAATGAAGGATACCCGTGGTCCAGGAATATTGGTTGAATTACCTGACGGTTCGACCGTCTTTTATTATCCTAAGTCAAGATCTGGCGGCCCCGCCATTGACGTCGTCTTCCCTGGAACCAAATTCGGACCCAAAGTTCATGTGAGTCCTTGGCCTTCAGTCGATTGATAAATTGAATTTGGAGCCAATTGTTGGGAGGCAAAAACGATGTTACTTGCGTGATGATTCCAAAGCTACGTCTGCGTTGACGACAAGGCTTGCAAAACGCATGTGCGTTAGTTTGCGGACGAATTCAATCCGGCGTTGGGCGAAATAAGTATCAATTCGAAAATCCTGGGCGAATCATGCAAACCGCGACGATCATCGTTCGATTATGGGATTTTGGTTGGATTCTACATGATGCGTTTAACTTGCGCGCACAAACATCGGACGTTGCGTTGATTGAGGAATACATGGCATCAGCGGCGTTCAATACTTCGTTCGTTCCCAATGAGGGGGACGAAACGGGGATTCATGGTCCATTTAACGCCGAAAGCCTTAAGCCAACGGACTTTCAAGTTCTCGAGGAATCGGAACTTCCTCTCTACCTAGAAAGCATACAGATAGCCACAAATCCCCATGACGATATTGCAGAGCGACAAAAAATACTCGAATGCCTCGGCGAGCCGTTTAGGAAGGGCTTCAAGTGTTTTTTACTTATCCAAGACGAGAGAAACGATGAATTATTCCATGAGTGGGGCTTTGTCTTTAGGCTCTTTCGCGAGTTTGTGTTCATAATACCCCAGAGCCGTCAAGTAGAACGCTTTGTAATTGGCTACGATTAGGCTTCGGCTAATCGCGCTCGCGCGCTTGTTAATCAGCGTGGCGCAGTTCCGCAGACGCGAAATAGAAGCGCCGAAATTTAACAGGCGCGCGACTCTTAGCGTTAAATGAAACGACTTAGGTTCGAAGCGGTTCGGTTCGATCTCGGGCCAATCGAACGAGACTCTGAATCGGCAAATCCTTTTGTCTCAAGCACTTACAAAATCGACGCGCGAGACTTTTAGTTCGGGGAGGCGGAAAAGGGGACAGGTACATATTATTGCGCCTAGAATACGAGCCTTGCTAAAAATCGCCTTCAACCGCTGCTCCTAAACTTCGGCCGACGTCCCCAAGCGATTCAAGATCTCCGCTATTTGCTTGCTCGCCGGTTCCGTGACGAGCGATTACCGCTCGGTCGGCAGGTCTTGGGAAAATTGAATGAGGCGAGTCTCCAAATCCCTCAGATCGTTGCCAAAGGCGGCGCAAAAATCCTCCAGTCGTCGTTCGGCGCCGTCGCCGTCCCGAGAAAAGTCCTTGCCTCGCTTGGTTGATTGCAAATACGCAAGGTAGGCTTGGGGCCGACTTTCGGCGAGGTAAAACGTCAAACCCCACGCAGTCGCGTACGCCGTTCTGGGCTCGTCCGCGAACAACTCATCGCTGCAGACGATCGATTTGATATTTCCGCGAAAGGAATCCTCGGCAATCATTCCTTGAAGCTCGTGTAAATACACAGTCGCCAAACGATCTTGAAACTGAGGATTGTCGATGCTGTTATGAACTCCCTTGGCCTCGAACATCGTGGCCAGTCCTTCGCTGACCCATCGCGGTACCGGACGGAACCGCTCGTGGACCCCAGTGTTAAATGCCGATTGATGAGCCGCTTCGTGGATCACGGTTAACAAGTTTTCGTTCGCGCGCTTAGGGCTAGTGGCCATTGCTTGATCGAAGGTGATAATGCGATTGGTCTTCATCGAGTAAATCCCGACAATATTGGCCGGGTTTTCCAAATCAATCTGCTCCAAATAGCGATCGAATTCGGCGCGCGTCCGGAGCACGATCGCGATCATGGGAAACTCCGAACGCGTCAGCACAAATCCGCGCGCCTCAAAATAATGCGTGAATAGCCGAAAATACCGTTCGAAAGTCGTCGCCCAGCCAAACGCCGAGTTCGGGGGATAGACGACTGCAAAGTTGTCGGTAAACGCCACCGAATAGCCCTTGGAGAATTCGCTTCTCAAGCGCTCCTCCAGCTCATCCCGCGAATAAGGGCTAAACCGTTTGGCCAGATTCTTCGTGGACTCGATATCTTCGATGGAATATGTCGACAGACCGCCGTCGCGACGCAACAGTCCAAGCGTGTTCGCATCGCGGAACATCACTTTGCCCGTGTACTTCCGTCCCTTGACTACCACCCCGGTCAACGTCGTCGATTGCGCGACGGCACTCGTTGCCCAGTCGAGAGCACAAAGGAAGGCCAGTAGAAGGCTCGCCACGTTAGCTTGGAAACGAAATCGTCGCATCTTTTTTAAACCCACGCTTTGGTTTGGGCCGTCATTTTCCGTTCGATGAACGGCCTAGAAAGGCCGTCCGACGTATAAAATCACAGCCTATCCGCGAAAGGGTGCATTTGCGGAGCGAAAGGCGACAATGCTCCCAATCGATTGGCCGTTGTCAAATCGGCTCGTGAAAACATACGCCACGGGAAATCCAGCGGCCACCAAATTTGCTGATTTTTTGCCGGTCAAGCGATACAATAATGCGCGGAGTTGCGGAGAGCGTTATGAATTTTCTGATGGCATCCTGCCTGATGGCGGCCTCGGCGCTGTGGCAAGACGAAATGGACCCGAGCTTGGAACAGAAGGTCGCCACGATCCTGAGGTCGCTGGACGACGAACAACTGCCGCAGCGGCGAGACGCCGAGAATGCGCTCGCGGAACTTGGGCCGGCGGCCAATCAAATCCTCGATCGCGTTGCCCCCGATCTGTCGGCAGATGCCCAACAAGCAGTGGCTCGCGTCCAAAAACTCTGGGATCAGCAACGCGCCAATGCCATGCTCAAAGCGACGCCGATTTCCCTGCAAGGCAGAATGAGCTTGGCCAGTGCATTCCGTTCACTCGGCAATCAGGCGGGCGTCACGATTGTGGGAACCGATGAACTCGCCGACGAGATTGAAGTCGATCTGCAGGGCGTGGAGTTTTGGCGGGCACTCGATCAAGTGATGGCGGGAACCAGTTTGAGCCTTTATCCCTACGGCGCTGAGCAAGGCGAGTTGCGCGTCATCGATTTGGCTCCTGAAGGGAAACGCCCGCCGCCTTTAGTTTGCTACGACGGGCCGTTTCGAATTGAAGCGGTTCGCTGCGAATCGACTAGGGACTATCTACGGCCTTCCGCCGATCAGTCGCGCGTGATACTGGGAATTAATTGGGAGCCGCGCCTTCGCCCGATCGCCTTTCAACAAGCCATGTTAGAGATCGAGGCCGTCGGCGACATCAGCGAAGACGTCGTTCGGCCCCAACAGGCCGACGGGGTTATCGAAGCGACGGTTCAGCCAGAGATTCCGTATGCTGAAATCACTTTGCCTTTTGAATTGGCGCCGCCCAAGACGACGCAACTATCGACCTTGTCCGGGACGATGTACGCAATAATTCCAAGCGTTCCGGAAAAATTTCAATTCGACGACCTCGATGAAAAATCGGCCGGAACCGAGATCCGCAAAGGGGGACTGGTGGTTCGGTTCGAGGGTTGGAGCGCGGAAGCAGAGGGTTCGATTTTTGCCCTGCGCCTTCGACTCCATTTCGACAACGAAAATGGAGCGCTCGATTCGTTTCGCTCGTGGATTTCGAACAACCAAGTCGAATTGAATGACGGAATGGGAACGGCGTACAAGCCGGTGGGAATCGAAGTTTCCAAGCAGTCTGCCGGAGAGGTCGCGATGCGATATCTTTTTCAGAAGGATCCGACCTCCCTGAATCTTGAGTATTGGTCCTCGACCAACATCTTCAAAATACCGATCAAGATTGATTTGCGCAATTTGATTTTGCCCTAACTCGACGAGAAAATACGACGCATGCTTCTGGAGTCGACATTTCGTTGGAAAATTCCATGCCAACTCGAATCGCACGTGTTAACGTTGCGCTTGCCCGGTTGCTTTTCGCCGTTTGCTGGGCGTTTATCGCCCTAACCCACTCGCGTTGCGTCAGCCAGTCCACCGAACCGCAGATTGCTGCGACGGTCGCCAAAAACGTGGTAACCGTGGAGCTCGTCGAAAAGCTCCTCGCTCGGTCGCTCGATGATCGCCCCCTCAGCCAATCCGTAAAGACGCTGATGCAAGCCAAGGCATTGGATCAATTGGTGGGCCAGTTATTGGTCATCGAGTACTTGCGAACTCAGGGAAAGTTGGCGTCCGACGCAGATGTTCAGTTGTCGTTGGAACGGCTGTTAGAGGAACTAGGGACAGTGGAGCAAACACTCGAACAATACTTGGCAGAACAAGGTCTTACGCGAAACGGGTTGCTGAACCAGTTAAGTTTTCGACTAAGTTGGGTCCGATACCTGGACGCATCGCTGACGGACGAGAATCTGCATAAGCACTTTGATCGCTTCCGCCGAGAGCTGGATGGCAGCCAAGTAAACGTCAGCCATTTACTGTTGAAGGTGGAAGCGACAGATCCGGTACGGGTGACGGAAGTTCAGAACAAAGCAGTGCAAATCCGCAATCGCGTGCTTCAAGGCGAAATCCAATGGCTCGACGCGGTGCGCGAACATTCCCAGGCGGCGAGTCGTGCGGCGGGTGGCGACTTAGGTTGGATCGGACGCTGGTCACCGATGCCCGAATCGTTTTCCAAAGCTGCATTTTTGCTGGAGCCTGGACAAATCAGCCTCCCGATTCGGACCGAATTTGGCGTTCATTTAATTCGTTGCGAGGTGGTTGAACCTGGCACGGCGGCCTGGGAAAGAGTCGAGCCGGCGGTTCGTCGGCATTCGACCCAATACCTTTTTGATTGGATTGTCGAGCGCCAGCGCGAGAAAACGCCGCCTCATTATAGCGGTTTGTACCCCTATCTCGACGCGACAAACGGGCAAGTGATCGAGGCGAAGCCTTCTCCCAAGCCAGCGGCGAAATGATTCAACGCATTACCTGCTATTCATGTCCGTCCGCATCGAGCGAAAACACGTATCGGATTTCGCAAACTCGCGCGTCGATGATCGTAATCCCGTCAGTAGAGCGAAACGAAAGCCTGGGCAAGAACTTGCCAATCAAAAACCAGTGACTGCCTGGGATGAAAATCGGCCCCTCGTGGCGGACCGATGTAAAAATATGTCGTTCGTCATCGCCCAATCGAAAAATGACAAACGGCGGATTATCCAAGTCTTGCAAGCCGTTGCGAACGACGTCGCCGAATGCGGCAAAACCGTTCGCGTTGCCGGCGAATTCCCATGCCCATTGATTGATTGCAGCTGCGCTTTCGGGATGATCGTGCAGCGACCGCTGCAATTGGGTCTGGAATCGATCGAGGGTATCGTCGAGAAATGCCTGAGCTTCCAGGCGTTGATCGTCCGACAATTTATCACTTTGGAAGAGCTCGTCCAATTGCAGGACGGATTCAGAAAAATCGCCAAGTGTTTGAAATTGTTCCGCTGTCTGCGGAAGGAATTTGTATTCGGTAATCGATTGGATCAGTTGTTGCAACCGCTCCGCCGCACCAAACGCAGGGGATTCGGCAGCGGGCAAACGCTGTTTGATTGCCTCGGCCGTCGATATCAACTCGGCGACATGCGGATTAATGGGAAAGGGTGTCGCGGTTCGCGGCGGGTTTTTGAGCAGTTCCTGGATCCAATGACCCGGGCAGGCGACGGCGTTGGATTGCTCCGAAACCGTCGTCAGCAGCGCAACCAGTTCTCCCGCGAAATTAAATACGGACGCTCCAGGCACAAAGCGGTCGTGGGGTACTTCTCCGACGATCCAGCTCGTTGACGTTCCCGCATCCAGCTTGAGCTGGGACATGGAGTCCTTCAAGGGTGGCATCAATCGTTCCAATGTTTGGACCTGGCGAATAGGGAAATCGGCAATCCAAATGCGATGAGTCGTCTGGGGCGGCGATGCAACGACGCAGCGATCACCGGGTAATGCCGAATTCGGATTTCCAAATTTCAAGTTCGCAAACGTCGAAACGAATCTACGATTAATCTCGACGACCGCCAGATCGCGCGACTCGTCTTTCGCCAGCAAACCGCGGACTTGGTCGTTCAGTTCCCCCAGCGGCGCACCGGCAACGAGGGCTTTGGCCGCCGAGCATACTTCAATCGAAACCGCGTCATGGATCGCATTGAAGCTCGTAGCGACGTAGCCGCGCGAATCCACGATCACGCCGGCAACCGTGCGCGTTTCGCTGGGGGTATGCACCTCCAGGCGAACCAAATGCGGGTGGATCTTGGTCCAGAGCGAATAGTAGTCCTCGCGCCGGCCCAACCGCAATTCATCCCAGTCTTGATCCGAATTCGCAACCGCGTTCGATTCGCCCTTAGACGCCGGCTTCGAGTTGGGAGATTCAACCGTCGGCGAGACAGCAATCCTGGGCATTCGGCCTGGTGGTGCGAGAATCCCCGAGGCTGGCGACGAACGGGACGCGCCAAGATTCGCGATCGAAAAGCCCGCCCCAATGACCAGTAGCGCGGTCAACAAGCCGCCAAGCAGCCAGATCCCTGCCTTGTTCTTGTTACTGTTTGCGATGCGCGAAACGCGCGACGTGGCGCTCGTATCCGGCAACCCGGACCATTCGTTATCGATTGACGATTCGTTTGTCGGCGCCGGTCCTGGGAGGGAGACGGTCTCGGTGCGATGTCGCCGCTGGGCTACGACGCGGGGAACCGGCATTGCTTGGACGGGCAACTCAGAATGCGAACCCTCGGGCGACTCGCACAGCAATGACTTGGAAATCAAAAACCGATATCGGCAAAATGGGCAATCAAATTCCGTATTCGCGGGCCCTGCGAACGGACTCTCCGCCTCGCAGGCAGGGCATTCAACCATTCGAGTCATGAATTATTAGTTTCGTTGAGTTAGTCGTACGCGCGGGTACGAGCGTTCAACCGAGCGAGGCGAGGCATTGATTATCGTATCGGGTGACGGGCGTGTCGACAATTATCGTTTCCAAAGCACAGAAGCCGCTGAGCGACGACGTCAGGCCTTTCGGATTGCGACGGGCTTAGGTCGACGGGGAAAACAACCCACGCAAATCTGGCAAACCGTGCCGTCGCAGCCACGTGCCGTGCAATACTCTCGTCCGAAATAGATGATTTGCAAATGCAGTAGGTTCCACGATTCGATCGGGAACAGCTGCTTGAGATCGGCTTCGGTTTGCACGACGCTTTTGCCAGAAGTCAGCTTCCATCGCTGGGCGAGTCGGTGGATGTGGGTGTCGACGGGAAACGCCGGAACGCCGAACGCCTGGGACATGACGACGCTGGCCGTTTTATGGCCGACGCCAGGCAACTGCTCCAGCTCGGCAAAGTCGGCCGGCACTTTTCCCCCGAAACGCTCGACCAGATCCCGCGAAAGTTCGACGATTGCCCGGGACTTGCGCGGCGCCAAACCGCAGGGACGAATGATCGCTTCGATCTGCGGCGCACTCAATCGCGCCATTTTTTGCGCGCTGTTGGCCAATTTGAACAACGCCGGCGTGACCTGGTTGACGCGCACATCGGTGCACTGTGCGCTGAGTACCACCGCGATCAACAGCGTGAAGGGATCGCGATGGTCCAGTGGAATATCAGGCTGAGGATACAATTCGCTCAACCTGCGCGCGATAAAGTCCGCTCGTTCTCGCCGAGTCATGGCCAGGGTTCAATTGTGGAAAGTTGATCGGATCTGACGCCTTGCAACGCATACCGGCCCGCGAGTCATTACAAATCGGGCCGGTACTGCGGAAGAGGCTCTCGCAAGGAAGAGGCTATTTTGCCGGATCCGACGAGGCTGGCTTTTCGTTGATCTTGGTCGGCACATACTCATGACCTCGGTCGCGAACCACTTCCGCCGAAACGATCGTATCAGCCTCGATGCCAGGAATCGGGCCGACCTCGGTGTGATTCCGCGTGAGTTGATCGAGCACATCCAGACCCGATATAACCCGACCGAACACCGTGTGCTTGCCGTCTAAAAACGACGTGGCTCGAAAGGTGATGAAAAACTGGGAGCCTCCCGTATCGCGACCGGCGTGGGCCATGCTCAGGGTTCCGGCGAAATGCTTGCGAAAATTCGGCTCATAGCATTCGCATTTGATGTTGTACTCGGGTCCGCCCGATCCGTCGCCTTTGGGGCAACCACCTTGGGCCATGAATCCTTCGATGACGCGATGGAACTTCAAGCCATCATAGTACTTGGCCTTGACCAAGCTGATAAAATTGGCGACCGAGTTGGGGGCTTGGTTCTCGAACAGTTCGAGAATGATCTCGCCCTTGGAAGTCGTCAGCTTGACCTGCGGCAGGTCATTGGCTTGGTGTTCTTTTTGACGGATCAAAATCTCATCGAAAAGGTCCTTTCCGAATGGCGACAAACGAGAGGAAGTGAGCGCCGCGGAGAAAAGCTCCGGGGTTGCCCCCGCCACGAAGAGTTGATCGGCCAGGGCCAGCACGTTTCCGTCGCTGTCCGCCTTGTTGCTTGCGTTGACCATAATTCCGACGAGCGTCTTTGAAGCCCTTTCGTCTTGCGGGTCCTTGGTGATCGCAGCAATCGCCGCGGTTTGAATCGTGTCGATCAACTTATAGGCTTCGTCGACGAGATCAACGTACGTTTTCCGGGCCGATTCGGGCGCTTCATCTGCTTGGGCGGCGGACTCCGCATCTTTCAAGCGTTTGTCCATGTCGGACCATTCGGTCAGCAGTTCGTCGAGCGACTTGTCCGCGGCCGGAGGGGTTGTTTCGGTGGGTTCGGCCGCCGGTTCTTGGGTCGCGGCTTGAGCATCAGATTTTGCTGGCGGCGCATCTTGCCCTCGGAGCGCGGAACCGAAGATTGTTGCAATCGCCATGGCGAAAACCAACGCCACTGGCATGGATGAACTCATCGTAAACTTCATTAAGACATTCCGTGTAATAGGGGACCGGGAAGTATGAATGGTCACTGTCATTGAACTATTCGACCTTATGGGGCTTATATTCGTGATCGCGTTTGCGCAGCACGGTTGCCTTGATGACCTTCGTGGGCACCATGCCAGGAGTCGGGAATCGCAAATTGAATTTAGCGATTTTCGGCAGGACGTCGAGACCTTCAACGATTCGACCGAACGTCGTGACGTAGCCGAAGTTAAAGGGTGCAGGGCGAATGGAAATAGTGTAAATGCTACCACCCAAGTCTTTCGATGCGATGAACATCGTCAACGCTCCGCGAAACGGGAACCGCTGGTCGGGCTTGCCCGTTTCGCAATAAATTCGATAGCCCGGCGTGCTGCGATTGTCGCTCGTTTTGCAACCATGAAACATGTGGGAGGTGAGGACGACGCTGTAAAACGTCGTGTTATCGTAATAGCCCGATTCCACCAAGCTGATATAGTTTGCGACGGTTTCCGGCGCTTCATTCTCGAAAAGTTCGAACACGAGATCGCCAGCTTCGGTTTCCAATTTAACGCGTGGCAAATCGTCCGCAGCGGCTTCCTTGGCGCGGATCTGCTGCTCCTTCTCCCAGGCCTTTTGAGACTGCACGATTTCTTCCATGTTGGTGACGAGCGACGCGCGGACGTATCGACCTGTTTGCCGAGCCTTGTCAAAGTATGCTGCGGCTTCGTCGAAATGTTCCGTGCAAAACGCGCTAGCCGCGACGAGGTCATGCAATTCGCTCGATTCGAAGCCGTTTTTAACGAGATCGTTCGAGTACAAAAACGCCTCATCGAGATTGCCGTTATCGTATAACTGATCCACGAGTTTGACTAACTCTCCGCCATTGGATTTGTTGGGTTCGGCGAGGAACGTTTTGTGGCAATAGGCGGCGTAGATGAGGAGCGCTGGAAAATATTCGGCGCTCATAAATTGGTTGCTTTCCTCGTTCAACTCCGCGGTGCTTTTGATGAGTTCGCCGCGAAGCTTTCTCAATCCCTGCCGGGCCTCCCGCACCTCGGGCGTTATGTTTTCCGGCCCACCGTCTGGCGGAGGAGACGAATCAGCCCCCGGATGCTCGGCGATGAACGCGGCGACAATGGATTCTTGTGAGGCTTCCAACTCCTTTCGCTTGTCTTCAATTCCCGTTCGCTTTGCCAGCACCTTTGCGAATGTGGATCTCTCCTCCGACGCCTTAGGTTCTGGAAAAGTTTCACTGACCGGCGTGGCCGAAACCGTGTCCGAATTCCTTTGGCAGCCGGCAAGCGCAAGTGCCAACAGGATGAGTCCAAACAATGCACATAATCTCATGGTAAAATTCCTCAGGAAAATAGGATTGAATGATCGCAAGTATTTATTCCGTAATTTTCTCGGGGCGATACCCGTGATTCCGTTTGCGAAGGACCCGCGCAAATTCGATCTTGGCGGGAGTGATGCCGGGAATCTGCTGCAGTTTCTGATTGGAATCATCGACGAAGTGAGTTCGGGTCATTCGATCGAGCACGTCCAGTCCCTCGACGATACGACCGAAGACTGTGGCTCGCCCGTTCAGTACGGGAATGGGAGAAAACATCAAGTAAAACTGGCTTCCGGCCTGCCCAGTTTGATCCGAACTGACCATCGCCAGCGACCCGCGAAAGTGTTGCCGAGCGCCTGGCTGGGCCGCTTCCGAACGTATGAAATAACCGGGGTTGCCCGCTCCGTCGTCGGTAGGACATCCGCTCGTGGCGTCGAAATGGGTCGCGACTCGAAAAAACGATCGGCCATCGTAAAATCCTTGCTCGACTAATGAAATGAAGTTCGCAACGGTATTCGGCGCTTCGTTTTCAAACAACTCCAAGACGATGCGATGGGTGGTCTCATATTCCTGAATCTGCAATTCGACACGAGGCAGATCGTCCGCTTTCGATTCCGCGGTGCGCAATTCGGTTTCGTGGTTCCAGGCCTCCACGAGACCATCGATCGCCGACACGATTGACCCTAGCTCGGGAGGGATTCCACCCGTCAATTGAACGAGTTTCTGCAGGCTCAACTGACATTCGTCGAAGCGATTCGTCGCGAAGGCCGAGAATATGTGGCGCACCAACAAGCCTGCGGCATCTGGAACGGTAGCCAGCGTAACTCGCCCCACCTCGTAGGCCTCTTCGTAATCGCCGATGTCGTACCGCCATTTCAGAACGAGCACCAGAAAAGACAGGACCTCCACATCGGGAGGAGATTCCGCTTCGATTCGCTTGAGCCCGGTGTCCACCAAGGAATGAAAACTATCGCGCCCTTTTTCGACCGCTTGAATCCAATTCTGGCGATACGTTTCGGCTTCATCCGCATCGCAATATCGGAAGTTCTCCAGCGCGATCACTGCGTCTTTCGCGCTTTGTTTCCAATCTCCTAGCGCGGTGGAGAATTTCTCCTGCAATTCCGTTTGCCCGTGCAAAGTCGCGAGGGGACTGCAAAATGTGGTGGTCGCAATGAATAATGCAAGCCCCACGGCCCAAGTCGCAATGGGGGCGCGATGAAGAGGAGTCATGGTCGGATCAAAAATCCACGAGATGATCGAATAACAAGAGTTCAATTATAAACATCCACTTCTCGTCGCGAAGGGCGCGAACGGACTGCCATCATGCCAAAACGTTTGAACCGCAAGGACCATTCGGCACAGCAACGGCTCCTTGGGTCGAGCCAAGATTCCCGGCTGAGAATCATTGGCGGCATGTGGCGCGGTCGACAAATTCGCTTTTCGGGTGATCCCGTCACCCGGCCAATGAAAGACAACATCCGCGAAGCCGTGTTCAATCTTATCGGCGGATGGATTCCGGGGAAACTGGTGATCGATCTTTTCGCCGGCACCGGTGCGATTGGACTGGAAGCACTGAGCCGAGGCGCTCTCCACGCGATCCTCGTCGAACGACATTTCGGCACCGCCAAATTGATCGAACAAAACGTCCGCGAACTTGACGCCACGTCGCAAGCTACGATTGTGATGAGCGATACGTTCTTTTGGTCAAGACAATTTCTCAAACAGTCTCCTCCACGATCCCCTCCCTGGGCCATCTTCTGCTCGCCGCCGTACGCCCTCTACGATGAACGCTCCGCCGACATGCTCCAGCTCATCCATTCCCTCTGGGAGGCTGCGCCGCCGGAAAGCGTATTCGTGGTCGAGTCGGACTCTCGATTTGATTCCGACCATCTGCCCGACCCGGACTGGTGGCGTGTCCGCGAATACAACCCGGCCGTCATCCACGTCTGGCGACCCAGCGACACCGGCCCCCAAGAATGACAATCCGTTATGCGCTTGGTAATCGCTACACTCTGCCAAACAAAATGCGCCGGCGATTGCGAACCAAATGCACGCGCAGACTGTTGTCCGTACAATCGCCATCTTGATTGCAAACGATAAGGAGGTTGATTTCGCCCGCCTGAGGCACCGATCTAGTCTGGTACGAATCGTTTCTCAAGCGAATTGAGCGCAGTTCAAGGATGACGCAACCGATGCCAACTTGGCCTATTGCGGTCATCATTATTCTGATGACTTCGGTTTTTGGGGTCTCCGTCGCCGTCTGGTGCGGCGAACTGGAATGGTCCCAATGCGAGCAACTGACGCACGCATCCGTTGATCAACGCGCAGGCATCGGCGCCCGTTCGGACGGAGCGACAACGACTCGTCTAGCGCTGATTGCAACTGTTGCCGACGATAACGAAAATCGCACGCGAAAATCGGGCCCATCGCTTGCCCCACTCCGTTCGTTTGCAGCTGATCGAGCGACGTCCGATTCCGCGGCCTTGGATGCTTCATTAGCGGATTCACATCGACTGACTATTTCGCTCACCTCCATGAAGGGCTCAAACCCAGGTCAACCCCCAATCGGCCTTTTAACGTTTTCTGTCGCCAAATCTGTGATCCAATGGTGGGAGTCAACCGCAAATGTCGACCGCCTCAAAGCGGCGGCCAATCCGTTCCTGACCCAAGTTGGTGTTGGGACGATGCCGTCGCCAGTCAGCCGTGATCGACTGCTTGCCAACGATTTGGACCCGATCCTATCCGCGCCGACTCCAGTGCCTATCGGCAACGCTCACGGCGATCGGAATCCGATACCGGCGGCGGAGCTTGCGGTCTCCGAAGTTTGGCCAATGCCTGATTCACTTTTGCAACAATTGGAAGAACTGGAACAAGCATTGGGGTTTCGGTCCTGGCAGATCAACTTCAAACGACTGTTACACGAGTTGGCGAACACTGCCGCGATCGAGGATCCCAAAGTCAAAATCGTGCTCGACGATCTGTCGCTTTTGGCGGACCAATTGTGGGAGGAATCGCGGTCGATTGCCGCTAGAGCGGCGACCGATGTAGATCGTGCCACCGCGGCGCATTTAAGTCGAACCAGTTATGACCTTCACCGACAGGTCAGTCT
This sequence comes from Pirellulaceae bacterium, assembly GCA_041745295.1. Lineage (GTDB taxonomy): Bacteria > Planctomycetota > Planctomycetia > Pirellulales > Pirellulaceae > JANMEB01. The sequence goes on from JBGTJE010000018.1 coordinate 36,282, forward strand.
CTGGCAATGGGTGCACCGATTCTCGACAACCGATGGACCGCAGCTCCAACCGCAAACAACCGAGGCTCAATCGATCGCCTTCCGTCGTTGGAATTTCGATCAAGTCGACCCTCAATGGCGCGACTACCTAGGACTGGATTTATTGGAGCAGTGTGGGCCGAATGCTCGCCAAAGCGCAAGGACGGTATTGGGTCGCCTGCATTCGGTGGGATTGGATTCGGCGCAACGAGCGTTTGTCGGTCGAATCGTAAGTCCCGAACTGGAACGCGAATTGCGCCAAACCGCTGCCACCCCGCTCGACCTGAACCAATTCCTCATCGACGTCGAGTCGTATCATCGTCAATCGAACGGCTTTACACAGAGTCGCCTGAACGATCACTTTCAAAACTGCATTTGGGGCGGTTCGCCTCAAGATTTGACGATGGCTCAAATTCTGGAAGACCATTACCGAAACGCCAACGTTCGGATCGCAATCTCCGAGACGCTCATGAATCGAATCCTGGCCCGACCGCGCTCAGCCAACGAACCGGTGCGGGATCATATTCTGGGCGCCAACGTCTCGGGCCGAAGTCAAATCACCAACCAATTGGGAATCCAATTGGTGCCCGACGAGCGGCAATGGAGTTTGGTGCTGACGACGACCGGCAACGTCTTGTCGAGAACCCAAGCCCATCGCGATGGATTTGTTATTCACAGCGTTGGCACGGCCAATGTCGTTGGATCGAAACGGCTCAGCGTTTCCTACGATGGCGTCACGTCGCAGCTTCCTCAAGTCGAGGCGATCACCGACAACCAAGTGATTGGTCTCGATTCGCCGTTTGACGACATCCCCATGCTGGGTTGGACGGCGCGGCGCATCGCCCAGCGCAAACAACAAGCGTCGGCACCTGTCGCCGATCAAATCGTACGCTCAAGGATCCGATCGCGCGTTCAAGAGCGCATGGAACAAGCCGTAACGGCGGCCTTGCAAAAGGCGAAAACTGAGTTGGATCGGCTGATTATCTCGCGCTTTGTCGACTGGTCGCTCGAGCCCCAACCCATTGAAATGAGCACGACCGAGAACGACGTCGTCCTCCGCTATCGATTGGCGGGATTCGACCAAATGGCGGCCGATACGCCTCGCCCTAGCATCGACGATCAAATGGCCGGTTCGCTGCAATTACATGAGTCGGCAGTCAACAACGGACTGGCTCGGTTGGATTTGGCCGACGCGACATTCACGATGGAAACCCTGTTGCAGCACTTGCGCGCGAAACTAAAAACGAATTTCGACGTGTCGGATGGATCTCTTCATCAGGTCGAAGTTGGCTTCGCACCGTATGATCCGATCCGTGTGGACTTCGCCGACGATAGCATCCTCCTGACGATCAACCTCAAGCGATTGCAGATCGATCGTGGCAAGAACTGGCGCAACGTCACGGTTCAAACGCGGTATGAAGTCCAATTCGACGGATTCTATTTGACGCTACGACAATCCGGTGGCGTGCGCGCGTCGGGAAATCACGTGCGCGTGCGCGACGAAATCGCCATCGGTGCGATATTTGATCAATTGTTAAGCGACGAATATCGATACTCGCTGCTGCCCCAAGAGTACGAAGCTGATTTCCTTCAATCCGGGATTCGCTTGGCGCACATCGCGCTCGCCGACGGCTGGCTGAGTGTGGCTTACGACAAAGCAACTCAGGCTCCAGTTGAATCGCGGCAGACAATTCGGTTGCCGCCGCGAATGCGGTAGAGAATTCCCAGTAGCCGAAGTCGCCAGACTTTGGGCATCCGGCGACCACTCGCGCCGAAACTCTGGCGAGTTCCGCTACGAAGTGTTTAGCGATTCGGCCCCCATTGCGGCGCGCCAGGCGAAACCGAAGCGGTGCGTTCGGCGGACGATTGATCCAGCCGCTGGTCGTCCCGGCGAACTTCTGGCGATTCCTCCTCATACCCGACCGCGATCAAGTCGGAACTTTCGACGTCGGTGCGGATGGCAATCGGCTGCGATGACTCGATCGCCGGAAATTGAGGGTTTTCCCACCGCACAAATAGCACGAGGTCCGAGTGCTTCGGCACACTTTGATTCCACGAAAGCTCGAGCGGTATCTCGATCGTTGATGAATTGGTGGTTCGCTCGACCACGTGCTGGATTTCTTCCGGCGATAGTCGCCACAAGCCAATCCGCTGTTGCTCGGCTGTCTCGTTGGGATCGATCACGGAAATCGTCAAGACTCCCTCCGCCGACCATCGCGAGTCTGGAACCTGAACCACCAACGACAGACCATCGTCACCGGGCGTGGCATCATCGCCGCGGCCCGAGAGGCGCAGCGGATCGACAAGCGGCGGAACTTGGATTATTGATTGACCGTCGCCATTCGATACTTCGGGCCGCCGGGAGGCATCACCAGCTCGTGCTTGTTCCTCAAGGGTGACACCAACATTGAAGGTCGGATCGCCCTCCGTAAAGGCCACGACCGATCCCTCGGCTTCGTTCGACGCCGAGTCGCGGCCTGGATCTCGGTTTTTGGCAAAGCGCATGGGAGTTTGAAATTCGACCACGGATTGAGCCGCTTGATTGTCGAGTTCGCTCGCGATTGGAGCGGCTTGCGGGGCAATTGAATCGGACGAATCGTTCGGATCGATTTGAATCTTGAGATCCGAATCGGATGGCCGACTGGGGTTGAGGATCTCGGGCCGATTGGGGGTCAGGATTGGTTGCCCCATCGGATCGCAAACCTCGGAGGTAGTCCCGTTCGAGCCGATCGCATCGCGGTACTTTGATTCCAACAAATAATACTTGTCTTCGAGTGCAATGAGCTCGGAGCGCATCAAGCCGATTTGGCGTTCGCAGGCCGGGTTGGTTCGACATCCCGAGAGCGCCAATAAAGCCAAAAGCGGTAGCAGGTGAAGCTTGTGCACGTAAGATTTCCCGGCGGAATTGAGCGGGAATATTTACGGGAAAGAGGGCGGTCGTTCAACGCCAATGTGAAAACGCTGGCTTGCCCAATTGATGCTGCGCAATTTTGGTTCCCGCTTCCCAAATTTGCGCGCGACTGTAAACGAAGCAATTGGTTCGACCTTGGAGCGTGCAGATCGGGCAACTTTACGCGTATGTGCTTGCAAGACTTGGCAAACCTTTACACTAAGATTCTCGTTCCCTGGCTCTGCCGGGGAACGCACTGTCTTCGAGACTCTGCCTCGTCCTGGGCTGGCGGAGCCAGCAATGCAGTGGGTTCCCAGGCGGGAGCCTGGGAACCAAAACTAAGTCATTGCTATCAATCGTGCATCGAGTTGCAGATTGGGGGAGACAAAATCAGAAAGTCGCTGCAATGAGATGCTAGCGGAACCCGCTGCGATTATCGCTTGGTCTCTGCGATGTGCTCGACGACTTTGTCGATCAAGTTATAGCTGCGGGCATCGTCGGCAGACATGAAGTTATCGCGGTCGGTGTCGGATTCGATCTTATCGAGCGAATGGCCAGTGTGTTTGAGGAGGATCTCATTCAAGCGGCGTTTAACCCGTCGGAGTTCTTTGACGTGGATGTGGATTTCCTCGGCGGTTCCCTCCATTCCAGCCAAGGGCTGATGGATCATGATGCTGGCGTTGGGAAGGGCAAACCGTTTTCCCGCCGCGCCTGAGGTCAACAATAACGCACCCATCGAGGCCGCCTGTCCCATGCAGTAAGTCGCCACATCGCATGATACGAATTGCATGGTGTCGTAAATTGCCAAGCCCGAGGTTACGCTGCCACCTGGCGAGTTGATGTAGAGATGAATGTCGGCTTTGGGGTCCTCGGATTGAAGGTACAGCAATTGGGCCACAATCAAGTTGGCCAATTCCGAGGTGACTTGGGTTCCCAAAAAGACGATTCGGTCTTTTAGCAACCGACTATAGATGTCGTAAACGCGTTCTTCGCGGCCATTGTTATCGACAACGTAGGGGACCAACGGCATTTTGAGCAGGCTCCACAGCTAGGAACGTGGGACAATAAAACGTCGCCGTTTAGGACGCCGGTTTGGCATCGTCATCGTCATCCGTCGTGGCGGACTCTGGACGCAGGGTAATTTCATCGACCAAGCCATACTCTTTGGCTTTTTCCGCGGTCAGGAAAAAGTCGCGATTGATATCCTTCGCGATCGTCTCGTGAGACCTGCCGGTGTGTTTGGCGAGGATGTCATTCAGCAGCGAGCGGTAGCGCAAGATTTCCTCGGCCTGGATCTCGATATCGCTCACTTGCCCACCGACTCCGCCAAACGGTTGGTGGATCATGACCCGCGAGTGGGGCAAGCAGAACCGCTTGCCTTTGGATCCTCCCGCCAACAGCACGGCGGCGCCGCTGGCGGCTTGACCGACGCAATAGGTTGCCACAGGACAGGTCAAAATCTGCATGACGTCGTAGATCGCGAGCGTCGCCACGACATCGCCCCCCGGGGAGTTGATGTAGAAGTGCACGTCCTTCTTGCGATTTTCACTTTGCAAGTACAGCAGCTTCATTACAACTTCGTTGGCGTTGCCAGAATAGATTTCGCCTTGCAAAAAGACGATCCGGTTCTCCAGCAGGAGGTCGCCGAGCGTCATTTGGCGTTGACGCTGATACTGCTGATAGGCGTACGAATTCGAAATCGCATTGTGGGACGGGTCGGCCGCCAGCCGTTCGCGCGGCTGCGCTGAATCCCAAGCCTGGCCCCAAGTGAAGAAGTCGCTCATGCCGATCCGTAGCTCCCCGAACCTCAGTTCAATCGCTGAATCAAAAGACGCCCTGCAGTTGTAACCGCAAAGCGTCTTGAGTCGAAGCTCAAACTAAACCTTTTCTTCGCCTGCCACAAGCGGGGATGTCGAGCGACTGGATTTCGTGAATTGCTTGCTAAGTACGGTCTTTCTTTTCGCTATATTTTTCCAAGAACTTGTCGCCGAGCGAAGGATCATATTTAGCATCCGGAATCTCGGCCTTGGGTTGACCCGCCAAAAAGAAATCGGCCCCAAAGAAATCCGACGTGTCCGCCGAATCATACGGAATTTCCTTGAACTTGGCGTGCTGCTCGATCAGCGAAATCACCTTCTGTTCGATGATCATATTGCGCAGTGTATCCATCGAACCAGAGCGTTCCAGGCGAGCTCGAACGCGGCGCGGCGAATCGTTTTTTTGCATCGCAATTCGAGCAATCTCCCGGTCGTAATCCTCGGGAGAATCCTCAACCTTCTCCTGCTCGGCGATGCGCTCCAAGATGAAGTGCTCCTTAAGCAAATTCTCGGTTCGCTTCAGCACGTTCTGCCGCAGACTATTCTCCTGAGCTTGAATTTCATCTTCACCGAAACCGCTCGAGCGCATCTCCATTACGGCCCGCTCCAGTTCGCGTCGCGATTGCCGTTTGAGCAATGCCTGCGGCAAATCCCAGCCAGCGGATTCGGTCAAGACCGAACTGATTTGGTTGCGAATTTGCTGCCGCCGATGGTAGTCGAGCCGGTTTTCCAGCGACGTCGCGACCATCCCGCGGACTTGGTCTTCGTTTTTCATTCCGAGGCGCTGGACGATATTGGTTCGGTCGCTGGGGTCCACACGTTTGACTTCGAGAACCTCCAATTCGACGTCGACTTCTTTTCCCTGCAACGCTTCATTGTCGGCGAATTCGCTTATTTTTACCTTGGCGGACTTGCTGGTGCCCACTTTGGCTCCGACCAGGAGTTTGCCAAAGCCATCGATCGTAGCGTCGGCGCAGATCAGTTTCTTGCGCAATTGCACGGTTTCTTCATCGTTGCGATGCACGACTTCGCCATCGTGTGAAGAAGTGATCCGCAGCACGACGAAATCGCCCATCTTGGCCTTATCGTCGATCGGCGAAAGCGGCGAGTACTTGGCAAAGAACTCGTTCATCGATTGATCGACCTCTTCGTCGGAAAACGTGTGGGTCGGCCGTTCGAGCTTCAAGCCCTTCCAATTTGGCAAATCAAACTCGGGTCGAACTTCGATGTTGAACTCGTAGGTCAGCGCACCTTCGTCGGGAAGTGTAATCGTGTCGTAGTCCAAATCGGGCTCGCTGATCGCGGCGAAATCGCCGCCCTGGCTGACTTGCGAAAGACTATCCATCAGCAACGCGCCCTTCACCTGATCGCCGATTTCCTTGCGGAATTTGTTCTCGACGAGTTGCCGGGGGGCGCGGCCCGCGCGGAACCCGGGAATCTCAGCCTTGGGAGTGAGTTCATCAAATTGCTTTTGGAAATAGCGATCGATTTCGTCGCGCGGAATCGTCACCGTCACGTGCCGCTCGCAAGCGCCCCGCTTTTCAACCTTGACGTCTAAATTCAGTTTGGGTTGTTCCAATCCCGCTTCGGTCATCACGTTTTCGCTGGTCACTCAAAGTCCTCAAACAGGCTGGCTAGGGAAGTTGATATCAACGTAAGCTTCGCCGAAAGATTGCGATCCGGGACCGAGAGCCGGTTACCACTGTTCACGCGCAGGGCCAAACACGCGAACAAATCGGTCGGGTACAGCGCCTCAAGAAACCGCAACCAACACAAAGACAAAGCGGGTGATGGGACTCGGACCCACGACCTACACGTTGGCAACGTGTCGCTCTACCAACTGAGCTACACCCGCAAATCGCGGGACGACCGTCATCAAACTCGCGCGGCCCCCCTCAAAGACTGTGGATTATACGGGCAGCAAGGCTTGTTGCAAGGGTTCCCAGGCAGCACACTCGTAATAGCTTAACAGGAAAATAGTTGCCGCTAACTCGATTTATTGGTAGACTAAAGTCCCGAAACGGGAAACGAGGGGCTGGAAAATCGGTTGGCTCAAAGCATTGATTTGCCCGCGCAACCTGATATCTTCGTCGTCCGTTCGCGACGCGAAGAATGCCCCAAGCAACCCGGTCAAAACCCCCCAAAAACTGTTCGTCGGATCGAACCTCGAGGAATAACAATCGATGCTCAATGCAAAGTTGGTAATCGTTGGCGGCGGCGATGCAAAGGTTTCCGAAATTCAATTGCAGCTTCCAACGACGATCGGTCGTTCACGAGAGGCCAAAGTGAAGCTTCCGCATCCGCTCGTCAGCCGCAAGCATTGTGAAGTCTTCGAGCGCGACGGGCAACTTTTTGTGCGCGATCTCGGTTCGCTCAACGGTACCTACGTCGACAGCCAGAAAATTGAGTCCGAACAAGCCCTCGAGCCCAACCATTTATTGACCTTGGGAACGGTCACCTTTCGTGCCATCTACGAATCCGTGAGCGCAGATTCTAAGTCCCTCCCCGAACAACCGGCGGATACGTCGGCCTCCAGCGAGCGACCGAGGGACCGAGTCAAAATCCCGGCCGAGGAGAAACCGGTTCGCCGACAAAGTCCTCAATCCGAAGTCGAAACCGAAAACGATCGGGCCGCCAGCGACACCGACACTAGTTTACCTACCTTGGGACAAATCGACTTCCAAGAAAACGGTGATCCCTCCAAGAATCTTCCCGCGACTGCCAGCTCGATTTTCGTCAACAGCGATGTTCCTTCTAGCAACGGTTCGGTCTCGCTCAGCGAGATCTCGAAACTGCCCGGCGCACCCGAGCAACTCAGCTTCGTCGGCGGTGTTCATCTGGAGGATAACAAAGCGACGCAACTGGTCCCAGCGACGAATTCACTCCCCAAGATAGCGACCGACGCCAACACGCCGGTTCGGGAAAAGTCTGCCAAGCGGCGGCCTCGATAGCGAACCCGGAGGCTATCGGTTTGACAAATTGGCTTGTGATTCCCGCCGGCTATCGGGCCACTCGAACGGTCGGCAAGTCGCCGTGGACAGAAGAATCAAATGACCGCACCTACCGAAGTCGATGAATTGCTGGTCCAGCGCATCCGCACCGGTGACGAAAGCGCCTGGGGCGAGTTGATCGCGCGGTACGAAGGACGACTGTTGGCATTTGCCGAAAGCCGGACCGGGAATCGCGCCGCCAGCGAAGATATCGTGCAAGACTGCTTTGTCGGGTTTCTCAATAGTTTGCCCAACTATGACGGCAATCGCTCGCTCGAGAGCTACTTGTTTTCGATCTGTTCCTACAAGCTCACGGATCACTTGCGCCGCGAAGGCCGCCGACCGGCGATTCCGCTGTCGACGGGCGACGATTCTAGCGGCCAATGGAATCTATCCGGCAGCGCGCGAGTCGCCAGTAGCATTGCGCGTAGCACCGAGAGGCGCAAATTGGAACACAACGCCTTGCTGGCGGCCATTCACGAGCAAGTTGCCCGCTGGCAAGAGCGGGGCGATTGGGCCAAGCTCAAATGCATCGAACTATTGATCGTGCGCGGCTGGAACAACAAGCGCGTCGCCGAGTCGCTCGACATCTCCGAGCAGCAAGTCGCCAATTTCAAGTTCGATTTCCTCGCCCGAATGCGGACTCTGGTCCAGCGGCAACAACTCTCCCCCGACATTTTTCCGGAACTCTATCCGGAAGCGGAATAAGACGAGGGAGGCAATGCGGCGAAGATTCAAGGTAACCGACTTTTCCATTTCGTCGGTTCACGCGCCGTATGAATAACGCCGTAGACGATGACTCGATCGTCCGCCAACTCGTCGAATACCGCGTAGGGAAACGTGCGTAGCAATGCCCTGCGGAATTCCTGGCGTACTCGGACAATCCGTCCAATCTTGAATGCTTTGCGATTTTTAGTTGGAAAATCTAACAATCAATCGAAAACGCAAAAAATCATGCGCCTTCACGAGCCAGTTCTTCGAGTGCGGAAGAGACGCAATAGCGTCGGGCGTTGCTGGCGGCTGCGCCCCAGCGGCGCATTTCGTCGACAAGCTGGGGCAAGCCTTGTCGGCGGGCCCAAAAAATGAGCCCACCGCGATGTTCGGGGAAACCGGCGCCGTGCAGGAAGGCTAGGTCAATTTCGGCGGAATCCAAGACCACGTTCTCCGCTAGCGCATCGGCAGCTTGGTTGATCATCACCATTAGCAGCCGCCGAACGATTTCGTCCGGTCCCGGCGGCCGCGTGGTTCCGCGCAGGTATTGAGCGATCAGCGCGTCGAGTTGATCGTTAGGTTGCGCTGGACTCTCGGCGGCAGGATAGGCATAAAACCCACGGCCGGATTTGCGCCCCTTCCAGCCCGCCTTGTTCATCGCGTGCAATAGCAGCGATGGCTCGGTCGGCGTCGTCAATCGCGGAATCAAATAAGCTCCCGCCGCATTCAAGGTATCCAATCCAATCGCGTCCATGAACTCCAAGGGCCCAAAAGCAAACCCAAAACCGCGCACCGCGTCCTCAATATCCCGCAACCGACAGCCTTGCGTCAGCAAGTGACCTGCTTCGTTGAACATCGGGCAGAGCAGCCGGTTGATGATAAATCCTGGCGCGTCCCTGACCGGCAGCGGAATCTTGCCGATCGCCCGAACCCATTCACAAACCGAAGCCATCGTTTCGTTGGACGTCTTAGGTCCGCGAACGACTTCGACCAGTCGGCGAACTTTGGCTGGGTAACAAAAATGCAATCCGCAAAATCGGTCAGGCCTTCGCAGTGCTTCTGCCATCTCCGAGATGCGAATCACCGACGTATTCGACGTCAAAATTGCGTTCCGATTAAGCCGGGCTTCAATTACTCCCAAAAGTTCTCGTTTGGCCGACACGTCCTCGACGATCGATTCGATCACCAAGTCGCAGTGGGTCAAATCTCCGAGGTTGTTCGCCACGCGTGCGGGCGACGCCGAATTGGGGCGTGCATTGCATCGCTCGGCGACCGCGCTGGCCCGCGCCGGATCGAGGTCGTAGATCGCAATCGGCTTTTGGCTGGGGCAAATCTCGGCGATGTCGCCTCCCATGACCCCAGCGCCGACCACGCCAACGGCTTGAAGTTCGGTCGAGCGAACCCCGGCGAATCGGCCGGACTTCTTGGCTCGCTCGTTCAGAAAGAACGAGTTGATGAGTCCCGCGCAAGCTTCCGAACCATAGACTTTGGACATCGCCACGGCTTCTTTTTCGCAAGCCTCGGCGAACACGCTTCCAGCCGAGTCGATCATGTGCCGAAGTGCGACCAAAGGGGCCTGGAGATGCAATTCGCGATTCGATTCGATCGCGCGAACGAACTCCGCTTCGATTTGTGTTACATCGTTTGAATTCGTTATAGCCTGCCGACGACTCGACCGGCGGTTCTTAAACGTGCCGTCCGAATTGAGCGTTTTTGCCAATTCCGTCGCAGTCTCAATCAACAACTGGGGCTCCACGATCGCGTCGACTAGCCCAAGTTCGTGCGCCGACGCCGCCGAAACGAGTCGTCCGCTAGTCACCAAATCGATCGCCGGGTGAAGTCCAATCAGTCGAGGAAGGCGAACCGTGCCAGCCCATCCGGGAATCAAACCGAGTTTGACTTCGGGCAGACCAAGCAACGACTTGCCATCGTTGGCCACCACTCGCGCATCGCACGCCAAGGCGAACTCAAGCCCTCCTCCCACGCAAACGCCCTGAATCGCCGCGATGACCACGATCGGTAAATTCGCGAGCCGATCCAACAAGCTTTGGCCGTGGCGACAAAATTCAATTATCTGATTCTGACCCCAGTCCAACGACTTGGAGATGGCTACGATGTCCGCGCCAGCAATGTAAATTCCCGGCTTGGCGGACGAAATCACCACCCCTGCGATGTCTGGCGATCGCTCGAGTTGATCGATCGTCGCCGACAACTCTTCCAAAAAATCCTTGGTCAAGACATTGGCGGATTTGCCCGGCATGTCCAAAATGATCTGCTCGATGCCCGAACCAAGCGGCGATCGACGAATGGCGTTGAAGGCATGATTCATATATCGTCAATTCTTTCCAGTCGTTTACCGCTTTGCGAAAGCAGCGATCACCCATGAATCAACTGTCGCTTCGGTTCGCAATTCGGCTCAGTCTCATCGCCATTGTGGCAATCGCCGGCTGTCTCGGCGAGCGCGGGTCCGTGACCGCACCGACCCCTCCAGGAAAGCCTGTCGAAGTCCAAATCGACTTTAATGGCCATGGCCAAAACAAACAATTCCACATCGACTGGAGTCCCAACTTGACCGCATTCAGTTGCCTGGAGCGACTTCAAGTAGACGGCAAGCTCAAGGTGACCAGCCGAGGTACGGGCAATCAAACGATGTTGACTTCGATCGATGGCCTTGAGAATCTGTGGGCGGCCGGGGACAATTGGATTTACTACGTCAACGATCATCTGGGCGACCGCAGCAGCACGGTGTCCGAACTCCAGCCGGGTGATCGCGTCGTTTGGCGATTCGGCAAGTACGCGCCAAAGTAATTGAACGCGGAGCCAACATTACGCAAATCAGTAAAGGTCGTCCACAATGCTCAAGTCAGATTTGCGGCGCGATGTGCTTCTCTTTTGCGGGCTGCTCGTGTTTGGTGTGATCGGTGCAGCGTGGGTTGATATCCCCAATGTCAATCCGATTGCCGCCATCGCGCTTTTTGGCGGCGTCGTTTTTGGCCGGGCCTATCTCGCCATCGCTTGTCCATTGGCGATCATCGGCCTTACGATTTTCGGTCAAGCCGTTGCGAGTTGGCCGATTCAATTGACGATTGCCGCAGGGCTGCTGGTGGGTGTTTGCGCGGGCCGCTTGGTGCGCCACCGCGCGATGCTCGGATCCGCGTCGCGGATTACTCGTTCGGCAATCGTGGCCGTGGCTGCATCGAGCTTGGCGTGCTCGCTCGCGTTTTATGTTGTTTCCAATTGGGGTTGGTGGCAGTTTTCCGGTTTTTATCCACCCACCGTCGCCGGTCTTGGCGCTTGCTTGATCTCGGGACTTCCATTCTTGTTTAACACGTTGGTTGGCGATCTTTGCTTTAACGCAACGCTGTTTGGACTCGCTGCAGCCGTCGTGCACAATCCGATCAAGTCCGCTATTTGGACTGCATTCAAAGCGGCTCCCTTCCGTAGCTGATCACCGCTGAGGAACAGACACCAACGCCGAGTACGCCCGGATTGATCGAAGCGGCTGCCTGGGTCGGGACGGAACCTTCCAACCAACACGTCGTCGAGGCCGGTGGCGGCAAGCGGCGTGGGGAAAATCTGACGTTCGCGATCGTCCACGATGCGAATTCCGGGCGCTCCGTCGAACGCCGAAAGCACTTCGTCCAGATTGACGGGCGTTGACAACGTAACGGTCACGGCTTGGCTATGGGCTCGAAACACGGGCACGCGAACGCACGTCGGCGTTAGCGCCAAATCGGGTTGGCCCCAAATGCGACGAACTTCGGCGATCATTTTCTGTTCCTCACCGTTGAGTCCAGACGCCACGTCCAGTTGGGATTCGTGGGTAAATACGTTGAACGCGCACGGTTCGGGGAAAATTTCCGGCGCTACGACACTGCCCGATAATTGGGCTTGAGCCTGCCCCCGCAATTCATCCATGCCCGCCAAGCCCGCGCCGGAAACGGCTTGGTAGGTGCACACATCGATTGCATCCACCCCGAAGCGACTTCTCAGCGGATTCGTCGCGACCAGTAAGAGAATCGTCGAGCAGTTGGGATTCGCAATCAATCGCGCGGCCGGCTCAGTAGCCAACAACTCGTCTCCGTTGACTTCGGGAATGACCAGTGGAACGTCGGGTAAATGCCGGAAGTAAGACGAGTTGTCGATAACGGTTGCGCCCGATTCGACTGCTATCGGTAGCCAGGCTTGAGCGACTTCACTTGACGCGGCCGAGAGCACCAAGGTAACTCCACGGAATACGTCAGGCTCCAGCCGCTCGATGACAATGTGCCGATCCAAATAGGGAAGTTCATTTCCGGCGGAGTGTTGCGACGCGACCAGTCGCAAGCGGTCGGCGGGCCAGTTCCGCGCGGCAAGGATGCTCAACAATTCTTGGCCCACCGCGCCGGTCGCGCCAAGGATCAAAATAGTTCCGTCGAGTGGCGTTGGGTTCATGAAGTCACCTCTGCGAACGAGCGCGATTCGGTCAACGCCACGGTTTTCTGGCGCGGCGAGCCGATGCGGGCCGCCACATCGAACAAATCGGAAAGAACGGCTTCGGTCGTCGGCCACCTTCCTGCCCCTTTTCCACGGACAATTAGCCGTGCTCCCCGAGCTGTGCGCAACAGCGCACCGTTTTCAGCCAACTTGAGTCTTGCCAGGGGATGGTTCTGGGGCAGCGCGACGATTGAAACGCGCAGGCGATGTCCCCCCTCCCTAGCCCTCCCCACGAGGGGGAGGGAAAAATCGTGTGGATTCGCATCGACGATATTTTGATTAGCTCGGATGGACCACGACGCGACCTGCCGAATCGTCGGCCGCGGCCCGGACTCCCATTGGCGCAATCGCGTCGCATTGAGCGGTTCACGTTGGACGTCGTCTGAATGTAGCCATTGGCCGGTGATCTGGCGATGCACGAGGACCAATTTATCGGCGGCATCCAGTCCATCGAGATCGCGCGAAGCATCGGCTTCGGCAAAACCTGCGACTCGCGCTTCCGCGAGCGCTTCTTGAAAAGACAATCCGGATTGCCAGCGATCCAGTACATAATTGGTCGTTCCGTTCAGTACTCCGCGAATCGCGATCGCGGGATCGTCCGGCGAAAGCCTCGCAAGTTGCTCAAGCAATGGAACGGCGCCCCCAACGGCCGCCGACCATCGAATTGAAGCGTCGTTTGCTTGCGCCAACGATTCCAGTTCCTGGCCGAATAGAGCAACGAGTCGTTTGTTAGCCGTGATCACGTTCGTGCCGCGTTGCAACACGCGGCGAATCGACCGGCAAGCAGGCTCGCAGTCGCCGATCAACTCGACGACCACGTCGCAAGGCACCTCGATGGCATCGCTCAATTGGTCGTGCAACAAATGATCGGGTACGTCGGCGGCACGCGATTTGTCGCGCACAGCTACCCCCACAACTTGAAACCAATCGGGCAAGCCGCTGAGCGCCTCGAACACTCCCCGTCCAACATGGCCCAATCCCAACAGAACGACTCGTGTCGGTAACGGTCGTCGGCTTTTGTCGCAAAAGCTAATTCGTCGTTCGCCGATCTGTGTTGCGTCGCGTCGATACAACGAAGCGACTTCAAAATCTTGACCATGATGCTTGGCCATTTCGATTGCCTTGTGCTGTACGATTCCGCCGTCCAGCTTGTGCGCATCGTCCCAGGATAGTTGTCGGAACTTTCGGGGAAGGGAACCCGGAATCTGGGGATCCCATTCGTACAGGCCGTCGACGTCCTTCACTAGGCGACAGCGAGCGCCCAAGTGATGGGCCAAAAACAACGCGCTGCAATCCGAACCTCCCCGACCAAGCAGTGTCGTGCGGCCGATCGAATCGCGTCCCAAGAATCCCGGCAGAACCAACACCGGGAACCGTTTCAGAAGTCGCCGGAGTTTGGGCGCGTTCACTCGTAGGGGTTTTGAGTCCAAGGTCCTCGCGCCACTCGTGCGCAAGCCAATCGCCGCGACGTCAAGGACTTGGGCGTCGATCCCAGCTCGATCCAAGGCCAGCGTCAGTAGCGCCGCGCTGCGCAATTCTCCCGTGGAGGCCAGGAGCGCCGTCGCCGCTGCATGCGGGTTTTTTTCCCAGCGTTGGGCTTGGGACAATAACTGATCCGTTTCCCCTTCGAGCGCCGATACGATCGCGATGACTCGCCACCCATCGCGCACCCAGCGATACACTTCGTGGGCGACAAGCGGCGCGTCGTCGGGTGTTCGCAAAACGGAACTCCCAAACTTGAGAACGATAATCTTCTGCGCTTTCATGCCCGCACCTGCGCTACGCAATTGCCTTCGGGGACCTGTTGCAATTCCGGGATGAAGCCTTCGCCGTTTGCGGAAAGACTCGCTTCGCCGAAACGGGCTTGACCGTTGGCGACAGTTCGCTGAGACGCTTTGAGGGCTTGTCGCAAGTCGGCGACGATCTCGCGAGTTGGCTCCAACCCAATCGACAACCGCAACAGGCCGTCGCTGATCCCAGCTTCAAGCCGCTGCGCTTTTGGCACATCGGCATGCGTCATCGACGCGGCGTGCGTCACCAGCGTCTCGACCGATCCAATGTGTTCGACCAGTCGACAATGCCGCAACCGCTTGACCAACCGGACCGCGGCTTCGTAACCGCCGCGGACGTCAAACGAAATCACGTTGCCGTGCAATCCCAAGTGCTGTCGATCCGCGAGTTCGCGTTGGGGAAAGGTCGCCAAGCCCGGATAGTTGACCGCTTCGACGGCCGCGTGCCGGGCAAGCCATTGGGCGACGCGCTGCGCTGTTCGACATTGTCGGCGCAGGCGAATCGGCAGGGTCTTCAATCCGTTGAGCGTCAGCCAGGAGTTGAACGGCGTTTGGATGGAGCCCAAACTCTTGCGGGTGAAGCGGAGCCGATCCAGCAACTTTTCGTCGCGCGCCAGGATGGCACCGCCCAGCGCCGTCGAATGGCCATCGAGCAGTTTGGTCGTGGAGTAAACCGAAAAATCCGCGCCCAAGTCCAGCGGCCGTTGAAGGCCGGGTGTGAGAAACGTATTGTCGACCGCAACCAAACAGCCTGCAGCGCGTCCGATTTGAGCTGCCTTCGCTAAATCGGTCAGCACCAACGTGGGATTGGCGGGCGACTCCAGGAACAGCAACTTCGTCTGCGGCGTAATTGCCGCGGAAATTTGCGCTGGATCCGTCGCATCGACGAAAGTGGACGAGACACCGAGCGGTTCGAGAAACTGCTGCAACAAGCGAATGGTTCCGCCATAGACGGCCTTGCCGCAAACGACGTGGTCGCCCGCTTTGACAAAGGCTAAAAACAGCGCAGTCTCGGCGGCCAGGCCGGAACTAAAACAGACTGCCGGGACGGTATCTTCCAACTCGCCCAGGACTTGTTCGAGTGCCGCAACCGTGGGATTGCCGACTCGTGAATAGGCGAACGGATTTGCGCCGCCGAGCTGATCTTGGATAAACGTCGTGGACTGGACGAGGGGTGCGACCAGCGGCTGGCAGAACCGTTCGGGACCGGACCGCAACAACTTGGACTGAAACGAAAGCCGATTGGTAGAAGACTTTGTCATGCCGTGAAATCCTCACGGCATCAAAGCAGGTTCGACAATCAGATGCGTGGAGCGGCGACCATCGCCACAAATCACCTTTGACGAGTGCTGCATAGCAACAACCTCGTCCGCATCGGTCTCCGATTTCTCGGAGCAACCTCGGCACCGCGGCGATTGGATAAATCGCTCGGTTGCCGCCTGGGTCTAACTTTCGTTTACCCAGTACTCTTGATGCCAAGCCACCAGTATTCCCGCGAATCGCTCTGTTGTCAAGCGAAAATTTTTCGATCGACGCGGATGCTGCGCAGAACCCCATTTTGCCTGGAAAACTCATCAATGGCAGCAAACTTGGCTGAAAATGCGACTCAGGCTCAATCCAACGTCCAGCCCCGTGTTCGATCTCAAGAGGCTCCGTTGTCTAGTCGTCGATTATTGATGTGGACGCGAAACATCGGTTTCTTCGGTCGATGTTCGGCCGGGAACGGCGAGTCGAACAAACATCTCCGCGCTTTTTAGCGTCGGGTGAATGCTGACTTCTGGAGTGGCTCGAATGACCTTGCTCCGCGAAATCACTTCGGCGACTTCATCCTGCACTCCGGCCAGCACCACCAACATTCCCGCAGCCCTGATCTTGAGAATGGCGGATTCGAGTGCAACAAGCCCAGTCAGGTCAATCATGGGGACGTCGACAAGGTGAAAAATGACGGCCCGCGCCTGACCGACAGATTCCGCCAACGGCCCAGCAGCCTTTTCCGCTGCACCAAAGAACAACGGGCCATTCACTTCATACAAGCGAACATCGGGGGGGAGTTCGGCAATGAGTTGCGGGTGTTTGCCGACGTGGAGTTCCACCTTGGAAAGCTCGGCCATCCGTTGAATAAACAACAGCGCCGCCAGGACGACACCCACCGTGACACTGACAACCATATCAAACACGACCGTCAATATGAAACAGGTTGCCAAGACCAGTGTGTCACTCCGTGGAGCGACTCGCACGATATGGGCGAAATGCCGCCCATCGCACATCCCCCACGCCACGACGAGCAGCAATGCAGCGAGCGACGCCATCGGCAGGTAGCTCAGCCATGGCGCCAAGCTCAGCACCGCAAGCAATACAAACGCGGCATGCACAATTGCGGCAACCGGAGATCGGCTGCCGGCGCGGATTCCCGCCGCTGTCCGGGCAATCGCGGCCGTCGCCGCAAATCCGCCAAAAAGGGGCGCGACCAAATTGCCAATTCCCAACGAAATCAACTCGACGTCCGGATCGTGTTTGTTTCCGGTCATCCCGTCGGCGACTACCGCGCAGAGCAGCGATTCAATGGCGCCCAGCATCGCGATCGCCAAGGCGGGCAATGCCAACTCTCGCAGCAATCCGAGCGATAATCCGATCGGTTGGCCATCCCGGCCTGGCTGTTCCCAAGGCCATTGGAAATGGGGAGGAGTTCGCGGTATTCCCGACACAGTTTGTCCATCGACTACGTGCGAAAATCTACTACCGATGGTCGCGACTTCGAATGGAGGATAGACCGCATGGAGAATCGAGGCCAGGAGAGCCGCCAGCAACAGGGCGATCAACGCCGCCGGAATTCGCCGGTTCATTCGTGGCCAAACTAGCAAAAGGGCGAGCGTGAATAAGCCGGTCGCCAAGTCCATCCATCGAAACGTTGGCAGGCTTTTCACGATCGCCACAAGTCGTTCGAGAAAATGCTCCGGCATGTGCGGAACGGTCAGCCCCAGAAAGTCTTTTAGCTGAAGTGTGGCGATCACGACCGCGATCCCACTGGTGAATCCGGTCGTGACAGGGTGGGGAATGAATTGAATCAATTGCCCCAATCGGGCAACCCCCATCATCAGCAGCAGAATGCCCGCCATCATGGAGGATAGCAACAATCCGCCCAAGCCGAATTGCGATGCGACAGGAGCGAGCAAGACGACAAATGCGGCGGTCGGCCCGGATACGCTCACGCGCGAACCGCCTAACGCGGCGATCAATGCCCCGGCCACAATTGCCGTGTACAAACCATATTGCGGCGGCACGCCACTGGCGATCGCCAACGCCATTGAAAGCGGCAGCGCGATGATGCCAACTACGATGCCGGCGGCAACGTCCGCGCGGAAATCGCGTGCCGAGTAGCCGCTCCGCCAAACTTCTCGCAATGCCAATGCAAGCGTCGGCCGTGATTCTGACGACACTGCCACGTTCCTATTCGTCTCAATCCTCGGATCAATTCCTGTCCGCTGAAACTTTTCCCGAATGCAAGCAGTGCTTGGCGGAGAATCGCCGATGGAAGAATGTTCCTAGTATCGTCCCTTTGGCGAACAAAATCGAACCGACGATACCGGGTAATCGCGACTCGGCGCGGAAAGTTGCCTTGGAGCAGCGCCCACGTTGCTGGCGGGGCTCGCAATGGACGAGCTTCGCAACTTTCCGCCTCACCTATCGCACCGAGCTCGCGAACAGTCGTTCCACCCAATTTGCCGCAGAAAACGGCTCGCGTTACTTCTCGCGATAGACGAGAACGGGTCCAAGCAGCCCACCGGAACCAAGCTCGTTTTGGCTAAGGCGAACGCATTGAATCGCGATGCAATTTCTTCCCGATACGATGGCGTCAGTGATATCGAACGAGGCCGGCTGGGCGTAACCCACAAACTCATTTTCGACCGTACGAGTTTCTTGACCTTCGGCGTCCTTAACCACTTTGACATAGGGGATGTGCTTGCCATTGACGAACAGTTTCGCGCTCCCGTCCGTCGCCGCCAACCACAAGTAAACTCGCGGACTCTTCGAACTTGTCCGGACCGCATCTAATTTGACTTGCGAACTCGGAGCGTTTTCCTCAAGAGTCGTAGGCGGTAGTTCAATGGTGGTTCGATACCAAAGCATGCCCATGTAATCATGCAGTCCCAAGCTAGACCAAGTTTGCAGACACGTGTCAGTGCCTTGCCAAGTTTGGTCGTCAAATTCCGGCTTCATCCAACCAAGTCCTTCGCCTTGTCGCTCAAAGTCCACTTGGTACTTGAATTCTCGAACTGGTTTTGGCGCGAGCAACACGAATTGATTCGAATCAGCAATTCGCGCGGCATCGGTGTACGTTGCGCGACAAAACACGTTGAAATAGAAATCGCTCGTCAGGCTGTGAATCCAATACATCTTGCCAAAGCACTTTTGCGGCGCGTATTGATCGGCCAACGCCGTCGCCCGGTCGGCGTAGGTCTTCATGTCTGCCGGCAGCGAACTGAATCGACCTTCGGCCAGATCGTAACGCATCTTCATGTACCGTTCGAATAACGTCAGCGACTCGTCGGCGATTTGAATCCGGGCACGTTCCACATCGGACTTCGCCGCGGACTTGGCAACATCCAAGAGTTGTCGCATCTCCCCCAACCGCTCCGGCGTAAATCGCGCGAGATAACCCCAGCAACATCCCGAATACTCGGGCGTGCCTACCCAAATCTGATCTACGAACTTCCAATAGGCGGCCATTTGTGGGCTGGCGTTCCCATAAAATCGGTCGTGCAACTCGTCAATAATCTGCTTGGGGTCTTGGTTTGGATTCCAGGCCAAGCGCAGGCCGAGATAAATGCCCTGCAGGCTGGTTTCAAAATTTGTAATTCCTTCGGGCTGCCAGAATTTGCAATTATTTCGATATAGGATGGGCAGGTCGGTCGACCATTTATGGATTAGCGGATTGGGCGCGCACGACTCGGCGAGGAACCAGGAATAGAGGTAATAGGAAACGTCGGGTTTGCATTTTCCCCAGCCTTCGACCAGATGCCGGAGGTCCTTATTCCCGGGGACTTGGTCGTCGGTCATGGGATGCGCGCGGCTGTAGCTGATTGGCGCGACTTGCGGATAAAGATTCGGGTGAACTTTTTCTCGTAGCGGCGGACGGGTGAATTGCACGTACGCCAAAAAGCCCAGCATGACATCCGGGTGTTTCGCAGCGACTCGCTCGGCGATCCTGTTCGCCAAGTGGAGGTAGCGATCAGTGATTGAAATGCAATTCATCGTTGCATCCCAATCGCCCGAGTCGAGCGCACGGCACTTCGCACATTCGCAAAAATTGGTTCCATCGCCCGGGGAGAGTGACATCGATCGTCCGCCGTCGCGATCCAGGATGGCGATAATGGAATCACCAATCGCATCCGCGACTTCGGGGTTCGCCCAACACAAACGGTGGCCTACATCGCACGGATGCAAGCGTCGTTCGCCGCCGATCTCCGCATTCCAATCCGGATGTTGCTCCAATTGGTCTTTGGTCACGTAGCCTTCCAGGGCATGTCCCGCGGAAATGCCAAGTCCCCCAGCGCGGTTTCGGCGAGAATAGACGGGATCTGAGTGCCAGATATCGCGGTAGATCGTGTACGGAGCAAGGCTTTCGTCGGTTGTTGCCAGGCGAATGGTTTTTAGTTCCGGAATGGACTCACCCAATTCACTGGGCATAAACCAACGACAGCCCAAACGGTCCAGCAATTCGTAGATTGCGTAACTGGTACCCAAATCCGATTCGCCAGCAAGTCCGATCGCGGTTGGTGTTACGACGAACCGAAAGCCCTGCCCGCTGACCGGTTGGGGTTGGGGTGGGCCGAACTTCGAAACAGCCAATTCGCCGACGAGGATCGGAATTGTTGAACTCTCGGCAACGGGTTCACCGGGGATCATACCGACTTTGGCCCCGCTCATCTTTTCAAGGTAGTGCGACAGATCCTTGACCGATTCTCGCAACCGCTGCCGCGAGCTTTCGGATTGTTGAGCGGCCGCCGGCTGTCCAATGAGGATTTGATCTTCCGCCATGACACGCGCGGTCACGTAGATGGCACACTTCGCTTGACCTTCGTCCACCAGCGTTGTCTGACACGCGGCGATCGCAAAACCCTGACCCCAGAGAATCCCCACGACAACCATCGAACCCAAGGACACGCGATTGATTTGCATTGTACTACTCTACGGATTTTTCTCTAAAGTGATTTGGAGCGATGATGCCGTGATCGACGACAAACCTTCAGCGAAGATTCTAGCGGGAATGGCCGCCCCGCGTACCCTATCGCGTTAGGAACGCGAAACAGCCCAGTGCGAAAAACTATCGTTGGAAGCAACCAAGTACTTGGCAAATTTGCTGCTGCTGCTGTATCTTTCATCCGAAGATTTTCTCAGGCAGCCCGCCTGGCAAGGCGAAAGGGCGACTCTTGAGACGTTTCTTCCAGGTCGGCGGCGCTCACCGTACAAGCAATAGGCTCCGCCATTTTTCGAGGAGATCGTGACCGTGGGACTTTCCCCAAACAGGATCTACGTCGGCGACTGCATCGAAAAGCTTGCGGAGGTCGAGCCGAGTTCCATCGACCTTGTGTTCGCCGATCCGCCGTTTAATATCGGGTACGAATACGATGTGTACGACGACCGACGATCGCGCGAAGAATACCTAGCGTGGTCGAAGCAATGGATGAGTGGGGTCCATCGGTGTTTGAAGAACTCGGGCACGTTTTGGTTGGCGATTGGCGACGAATTTGCGGCCGAACTCAAAGTGGCCGCCCAATATGACATTGGCTTTCATTGCCGGAGCTGGGTGATTTGGTACTACACCTTCGGCGTCAATTGTGCCCGTGGATTCAGTCGCTCGCACACACATTTGTTTCATTTCGTCAAAGACCCATCTAATTTTGTTTTCAACGGAGACAATCCGCTGGTTCGAGTCGCTTCGGCGCGACAGCTCGTATACGCCGACGCCAGAGCAAATCCCAAGGGTCGACTCCCTGACAACACTTGGATTTACCGGCCGCAGGATTTTCCCACGGGCTTTACCCCAAGTCACGACACGTGGTATTTCGCGCGCGTCGCCGGTACGTTCAACGAGCGGCAAGGATTTCATGGCTGTCAGATGCCCGAACAACTTTTGGGTCGAATCATTCGAATCTCGAGCAACCCGCGCGACGTCGTGCTCGATCCATTCGCCGGAAGTGGAACCACGCTCACCGTGGCCAAAAAGCTCGGTCGCCAGTGGATAGGCTTTGAACTCTCGGATGACTACGGACACCGAATCGACGAACGCCTGCGGTCGATTAATCCGGGCGATGATCTCAATGGACCGGCAAATCCGCTGGCCAGTGCCCCGGCAACGCATCGCGGCAAGACGAAAGTCCGCACGCGGAACGGTCGCACCGTGCCGCATTCGGACAAAGCATTGGAACGCGGAATCGTCGCTGCCTTCGAATCAACTAGCGTCGGCTTCTCCGCAGACTACGTTCTCTGCGAACCGGAATTGGATTCCGCGTTTCTGAAAGAGTGCAAGCGGCTCAGGCTCGCCGGAACCGAATTTGTCTGGAATCGAATTCTGCTGCGGTTGCGAAAATCGGGCAAGCTTTCCAAGTCCACGCGCCAAGGCAAGCGCTTGGCATTTGCGGACATGGATGCCTACAGCTTTGCGAGTGAGATCGCTCTGCGGCTGCTGGAAATCGACTTTGGAGTCACGCTGGACGATGTCCTTTGCATGCCCGAGGCAACCCAGGAATTCGATCGCATCGCCCAAGAGTTTGCCCCCGGGCACACGCCGTTCGAGTATCGCTGGGCGGCGTTGACGATTCGAAAGCGAGCCATGCAGTCAAAGTCGCTGGCTGTGGAGGAATTTGCCGACTGGCAATCCAAGGAATTGCCGAGGCCAAAAAAAATATCTGAACTGCGACCGGCGTCGTGCGAAGGCGCCGGCATTTACATCTTGGCGAATCAAGGACAATCGCTGTACGTTGGCGAGAGCCGCAACGTGCGTGCGCGAATCGAGCAACTTATCGACAAAGACTGCTGGAACGCTCTCGGGTTGTCGACGATTCGCTTTGTACCTGGCGACGAATCAACGCTTCACGGCCTGCAAGCCGCGTTGATTGGTCGCTTGAATCCGCTGCTCAATACTGAACTGCTGAAGCCAAAGCAACACGCGTTCGACCTGGGATTGCCGGAGCCGGCGACCACAGAGTCACCGGCGTGACTCGACGATGCACTTGTTCAATCGTTGGCGGGAATTGACAGGATTGAAAGCCTGCCCCACGGGCCGACCCGCGATGAATTACTTCTTGACGGTCTTTTTCGTCGTTGTCTTGGCGCTCATCATTTTCGGCGCGGCGGGCGCGGCGATTTTTGGAGCGGTCTTGGTGGTCGTCTTCGAATTGGTTTTCACCGCGGGCTTGGTGACGACCGGAGCGGTCTTTTTGATCGGAGTTGTCGTGGCGACTGGTGCGATCGCTTTCTTGCCGGCGACCATCTTGGGTTTGTTGATCGCGACGGTCTTGCTACCAATCGTCGGCGCAGCGATCGCAGTTTTCGTCGTGGTCTTGTTGCCAAATACAGTCTTGTTCGTGCGCTTCTTAACCATGCGTGATTCTCCAAATCCATAGATACGTGTGTAACAAAAGGTTAAGGTGCAAATCGTACACTATTTCGACTCCGAGGCAACGGTCTCGACGATAGGATCGGGCCAATTCACGGGGACCTGAACCCCAAAGGATCAGTGGCTGGGACCGGTTCGATAAAGCTCGTTTTCGCGCTGGCCCCGTGCCAAGACGAAGGCAATTAGATCGAGGACTTCGTGTTCCGAAAGCCGGTCCAGAAGTCCTTCGGGCATCATCGATTTGGTCGCTTTAGTCTGCGAGTCGATATCGTCCTTGTTCAAGACGAGCGGATCCACTTTGACCAGCGGATTCTCCACGATTTTGAGCTGTTTTTCGGTTTCTCCGACGATTAAACCCGAGTACGATTTTCCATCGATCATGATGAATTTGTACGACTGGTAGTCCTTATTGATTTCATGCGAAGGCTCGACCACGGCGCGGAGGATTTCGGCCAAGGTCAGTTTGGAATCGAGCTTGGTAAGGTCGGCACCAAATTGGACGCCCTGGCCATCCAGCCGGTGGCAGCCGATGCAGTTGGCGACCTGGAACATCCGCCGGCCGTTTTCAAACGACGGCGCGGCAAGCTCGCCGACCCGCGGTTCGAGGTCCGCCAACGTCCAAGCCGTTCGCGGGCGACGGTTCTTGAGCATTTCGTCTTGCGCGAGCAAAGGATGCTTGCTCAAGTACTGCTCCGGATTTGCTAGGTACTCGGCCAAATCCTCGACGACGTACAACGCTGCGTACATCGTTCGCCAGTGGCCGGGATACGTGCAAACGACTGGGTATACGCCGGCTTGATTAGGCGCGCGAAAGCTGAGCTTGCGAATACTCTGCGGCTGTAAGAGGGGACTGGCCAATAGAATCCGGCTGGAATTAGGAACGTAATTTCTTTTGGCGGCGTCGGGATCGGTGGCTGTCGACTCGGCTAGCAGCCCGATTTCTGACATTGCGCCGCGTTCGGTGATGACCAAATTGTGCGGCATGATGTCGTTGTTTTCAAAGATAATCTCGACTGGCTTGCCCGCCTGGACCACGAACGTCTCCTGATCGAAGATCATGCGATGCGGGACGGTTCCGACGCGGATGATTCGCACTCCCAATTGCCCAAGTTGCTGACGGACGTGGGCGGCTGCGTCGGTCGGCAGCAGTGGCGTAGCGGAATCCGCGAGCTGCAATGCATCAATAACCTCGGATTCCGTGCGGCGGCTTTCGGGCACGGATTGGATATAGTCCAGTAACTTTTCAACGATGGGGGGTGCGGTCTCTTTGGGCCAGACAGTCACGGGAATTTTTTGTAGCGCGGAGATTGCGGCCGCGCGATCGTCGGCGTGATCCAAACTCGCCGAGAGCAAGGCGATCGTATCAACTTCGTGCCCGCGTACGCTGGTCAACGCGCTCATCGCGGCCTGGCGGATCGTTGAAATCGGATCGCGGCCGCGGAAAGGATAGACCCCTTTCTCCGCTGGCGCGGTGAGTTCGTTCAATTGCGCGACCACATTGCGCTGCGGGTCCAAGATTTTCAAAGTGAATCCCGCCAAACGTTCCGCAAACTTCTCATCGGTTCGGTTGTAAATCACGATCGAATCGATCGGCACCGGTTTGCCCAAATCGACTTCCCACCAAGGCTCATCGGTGGGATCTTTGGAATGCGTTTGGCCGCCCGAGGAAAATGATCCCGCTCGATTGCCGTCAATTGCGCGCGAGGCGTCCGCATCATACGCGGTATCTTTCTGTGACGCCGTCCCGCCGAGGGCAACGTTGCTTTGTCCGCTATACACTTCCACTTCGGCCAAAGTCAGCACGCGATCCTTGCCGGGAAGTTCGATGCGCACAAATCGGCCCGACGTCGCCGGAGCCCGTTTGACATTCGCTGCCAACTCCGGAGGGAAATCCGTAATCAATTTTCGCACGGGGTCGTACAACGTGGCGCGTGCATTCGGGTCGGGGATCAGCGGCATGCCGCCAACCAAATCGGTAATCAAAGCGAGATCGCGGTGCGCCAATTCCCAGGCCGGTTCTGTCTTTCCGTCGGCCGTGATCAGGGCGACGAACCCGATCTGACGGATCGTCTGGCGAGCAGCCGACGTGCTCAGCGCAACCAAGCGCTCACGGACGGCTGCCAAGTCGCTGCTTGGTTGTTCGGACATGAAGCGAACCAAGTCATACAGGACGCTCGGTTCGGCCGCCGCTTCATCGCGGTCGAGGAGGTCCAGCGCATCCAGCACGACGACAATGGGTTGTTTTGAATCAGCGCTCGCCAAGCCCGTAACTGCGCGCTGCCTTTGCTGGTCGGGGATCCCCGGCCGAAACAGGAGCTCAGCGTAAACCGCCCGTTCACCCGGCGCTTTGATCAAATCCGTGGTATCGAGATACTTCAGAAGCATGGCGATCGACGCGGGTCGGGTCAGCGACAGCGGTTGGCCTTCGACGATGGCGGTGCGCCACAGCGGCTTGAGTCCTCGAATGGTTTCCCGAATGATGAAATCCAAGAACTGGTCGGTGGCCTGCGCGGAAGCGATCAACGCCACATCGACCGCGTTGGCGGAATCCAGATAGCTCGCCGCGCGAACCGCCTCGAGCCGAACGCGTGGGGCCGGGTCCGTGGCAAGCGTTCGCAGCCTAGGAAGGACGTCTTTGACTCGATCTCGCCAGGCGCACAGCACGCGCACGGCGGCGGCGCGGGCATGGAAATCGGTCGACTGAAAAACTTGGTCGAGCAAAGCTTCGTCGACGACGTTGTGGTATTGGTGCACCCACAACGCTTCGAGCCGGGCATGTTCAAAATCACTTGCTTTTGGATCGAGCGACGCGGCCCAACGCTTGGTCGCGGCAATCACGTCGGAAGTCTTGCGCGAACCGAGCTCGATTTTGGCGCGATAGCGAACGCGATCCTCGGGCTCGTGGAGTAACGCCAAAAGCTTTTCGATCGGCTCGCCGGCAATCGGGATTGGTTTGAGCAGTGGTCGGTCGAGACAGACCACGCGGTAGACTCGGCCATGGGACTTGTCGCGGCTGGGATCGCGCAAATTATGTTGCATGTGGCCGATGATCGGGTTGTACCAATCGATAAAGAACAGAGCCCCGTCGGGACCGACTTCGAAATCGACGGGGCGAAAGCTTTCGTCGGTTGAACTAAACAGTGGCTCCGCTTCGGTACCCTTCAAGCTCGATTGGTCGTCTTCGATTCGATAATTGAGCAGGCCTTGAAATCCAATGACGTTTCCCACTAACAAATTCCCTTGCATGTCGGTTGGAAAATGGCGGCTCGACAAGATCTCGGTCGCGGGACAAGGGCGGGTCCGCTGTTGATAAACAGCGGGCGGCGACGGATGTTTATCCGGAAAATTCAAGCGGCCCGAGAACAACGTGCCGTGGTAGGGAACGGATGATGTGCCGTCGTGGATGATGTCCTGGCCCCAACGATCGAATACGTGGCCGTGCGGGTTGGCAAACCCGAACGGAACATAGACTTCGAATTTCGACGTCCGCGGCTCGAAGCGATAAACGGCGGCGTTCGCCGAACGAACCGGTGGCCCATAGGGCGTTTCGACTTGGGTATGGTGAAACGTCCCTTCTTGAAAATAGAGGGCTCCTCCTGGGTCGAAGACAAAACTATTTGCGGAATGGTGCGTGTCCGCCGAGTCGAGACCATGCAGCACTCGCTGGCGAACATCCGCCACGTCATCGCCGTCGGTATCCTTCAAGAATACAAGGTCCGGTGCCTGGGCAATCAAGACGCCACCGTTATAAAACTCGAATCCTGTCGGATTGTGCAAGCCACCTGCAAAGGTCTTGTAGCGATCCGCACGACCATCGGCGTCGGTGTCCTCGAAGATCAGCAGCCGATCATTCATTTCGGTCTTGGGTTCCCAATGCGGATACGTCGGCCAAGTCGCGACCCATAATCGGCCTTTGGTATCGAACGACATCTGTACCGGATTGACTAATTCCGGAAACTCTCGTTCGGACGCGAAAAGTTCGACGCGGAATCCCTTGGCAACCGTGATCTTTTCCAGCGATTGTTTCTCGTCGAGGGCGATGTGGGCGCCGCCGGGTCCGGGGCCGGGCTTGTTGGTGATGACTTTGATCGGCGGGTCCGTATTCGAGTCATCGACGGCGGCGGGCTTGGCTTGCGCCAAACTCCAAATCTTGCGATCACGATTTTCAGTCAATTCGTCGAGGATTTTCATTTCGCGCTGCATAACGTCCCGGTTCGTTTGGCCGTCGACAAACACCAAATCGGCGCGTCCACCAAAGATCGAATAACCGTCGGTCGTGCGGTATTTGTTGAACCAGTAGAAGTTTTTCTCCAGAACCGCCGCGCGAAGCGACGCCAACGTTTCGGCGTCGTTTTCCAATTTGGAATCGCCAAACAAGGCCCGCTCCAATTCGATGGCGATCAACTGATTGCCGTATTCGTTCAGGTGGATGCCGTTGATCGTGAGCGGCGACTCATTCGATTCGTACAATCGCAGCGACGGCCGAAACAAATCGACGAATGAGACGTCCTTCTGGTCAGCGACCGCGCGCAGCGCATCGGTGTACAATTCGATGTGGCCGTTATTTGCGCTGCCGGAGGAAAAGTTCGGATCGTTGAGGTTTTCGTGGGCGATCGGCGAGCAGAGCACAATCCGTGGCGCGGACTGGCCGTTGTACTTTTGCGACTTCCAGTGCTCGACCAATTGCTCCAATTGTTGGACAAATGTTTCAAGGCCCGCTTCGCCAGCGTACGATTCGTTGTAGCCAAAAAAGGCGACGATTACGTCGGCCCCGTTGAACTCCAAATGCTGATCGGGTGTTCCGAAATCTTGCGAACGCAGACGCAATGTGAGTTCGTCCCCCGAGAATCCCAGATTGCGTATCACCAAATCGTTTTGCGGAAAGCGATGGAACAACGCAGTTTCGAACCAACCATCATGTTGCATCCGTTCGGCTAAGGTATTGCCAACAATACAAATGTGATCGTTTTTTTCGATCGCGAAGTCATCCGCTCGAGCCAGTTTCGAAACCAACAAACCGAGGGCCATCGAGCTGCAAAATGTCGCTAAAAAACAGCCGCGTAACATTGACGGACCTATTGTGAAAAGAATTCAGCCTGAAACTAATTTGTCCATGATAACCGGATCGCGCGCAGATTTGACCCAGTCATTTGTCCGCCGAATAAACAGAGCCCGCTCGATCGCGGATCAGGAAAGAGGCCGCTTCAGCGGCGCATTTCTCAAATGTTCGCTTCTATGCTGACTGCGGAACGTGCGAGCCAACTCGGAAATTAAGAATTCAACCACGGATTTCACGGATAACACGGATAAGAAAAGAGTCGAATAAATTGGGAATGAAGAAAGGACTTATCGGTGTTATCCGTGAAATCCGTGGCTATTTTCCGAATTGCGCTTCGGCGAGGATGACGCGATGGCGGACGTCGCTCGATGATGTTCGAGTGGGCGCATAAAAAAAGCCCTCGGCAACTTTGAATCCCAGGGGGGTAAGGGATCCTCGTTGTCCGAGAGCGATTGGACCAAATTCGACTGAGCTTCCGTGCCCAAGTCATTGGCGGTTTTGACGATTTCGAAATCGACTGACCTCTTTGTGGCGTCCGTGTCACCGAGCGGTCAGGCCGGAATTAAATGATCGATTCCAATTTCGAAATGTCGTTCGTCGTTTGACTTCTTGAACCGGTTTGTTCTCAGAAGTGTTGGGGCAAATTATGCGAAGTGCTCCAGCGGGTCAATAGAAGATTTGCGCAAGAAAATCTGGCCATTCTCCGCGGATCGGAATGCTGTCAGTTCGCAACCACCAAGTCGTGTGGCGGAATCGCCACGAGCCACAATCGGTTGTTTGCTTTTTGCAACCTACGCCGAGCGGGGGGATAGGCCAATTTCCGCGATTTCTCCGTTCAAATTCGAATTAACGGACGTAGTTTTGCCTATGGTACGGCGGCTGCAACTCAGCGTGGATCGAACTGCCCGATCAACCACAGCTAAGAAAAGATGACCACTGATAACCTGATACCGCGAAAATCCTCACGCATCGTCGAGCTGGATGCGCTGCGCGCGATGGCCGCAATTAACTTGCTGTTATTTCATTTCACGTACTTGTATCAAGCCAAGTACGGATTTTCGACGCCGTTGGGGTTTGCCTACCCTTACGGAAAATACGGCGTGCAATTGTTTTTCATGCTCAGCGGTCTGGTCAACGCGATGACGTTATTGGGAAAGCATCGATCAGAAGATTTCTTGGCAGCTCGATTGATTCGGATTTGTCCCCCGTTTTGGGCGGCAATGTTACTCAACCTCGGACTGGTTTGCCTGCTGCCGCTGGCCGCTCATCCGCCCTCGACCCAGCAATGGATGGCGAACTTGACGATTGTCCCCGGGCTGTGGGGTCAAGAATGCGTCGAACCGGTGACTTGGACGTTGCAAGTCGAGTTGCTGTTTTACATGGTTTTATTGTTTTGGTTTTCGATCGGCGCATTTCGCCGGCCGCTTGTGTTGACATGGACGACATTGGCCATCGTTGCAAGCGTCAGTTTGCCGCTCAAATATTCGTGGCCCAGCGAGGGAACCGTATGGTTTGCCCTTGCGACTGCGCTGGAATCGGTCCTCATCCTCAAGACTCTGCCACTGTTTCTGATTGGGATTTTGCTGAACGAGCGGCGTTGTGGGCGAGGTTCCTGGTGGGGGCATGGGGCTGCAATTCTAGGCTGCGGCTTGGTTTTTCATCTGGTCGACCAACGCGATTACAATCCGCTCGGCACCGTCATATTCACGGTCTTGTTGGGGATGAGTGCCTTTGGACGGATTCCCGCACTGCGCCTTAAACCGATCGCCTTTGTCGCTGGGATCTCGTACTCGTTGTATTTATTACACAACAACTTGGGAAGCACTCTGATTTATCACCTGGACCGATGGGTCGGTCCCTGGCCTGCATTGCTCTTGAGTACCGTTCTCGTGGTCGTGATCGCAACCCTCAGCACGCATTACTTTGAGCGACCCGTAAGCAAATGGTTGCGCAGCAAGTGGTCGGCGTACCGAAATAGTCAACCGATCGCCGATCTCCAGCCGTCGCTCGTTCACGTTCCGAAAGTTGGTGGTTAGTGCATCCTCCTAACCGAAACAATGGGTTCGCCCAAGTCGTAAAGTGGCAAGCGCTGCGTTCTCGGGTGGTACGCCCTGAGTCTTCGAAGGGCGTGGGCGACGCAGTAAGCGCCGACGACGCCTGATACGTACCTTTTTGGTTTCGACGAGCATCGAACTTAACTTGCAAAGAAACGTTGAGCACGAACATCATGACTGCCACAGCTTTCGAACCATGTGTTGAAATAACTCACGGGGAATCGGTCCCGCCTAACCCAGGGTCTGCATTGCGCTTGGTCGTGATCCTCGACGGCGAAGCGATTTCCGCGCTGCGCGAGCCGTGGAATCAACTGGCAGGACACCATCCGTTCTTGCGTTGGGAATGGATCGCGTCGTGGTGGCAAACCTATGGTGCCGCTCGGCAAGCAGCCATCTTGACGGTGCGCGATGAACATGGGCGCTGGGTTGGTTTGTTTCCCTTGCAGATCGAACGAAGGCCGTTATGGGGGCGAGTCCTCTCGAACATGGCCAATGGACGAGCTTGTTCCGACCACGTCCGGCCGATCATCGCAGCGGGATTCGAACGAGCTGTGATGCACCTTATGGCGGATTGGATCAGTGAACAAGCGGCACTAGGCAAGTTCAATTTGATCGATTTGGACGGCGTGGATGGCGCCGATCCGTTCGTTGAGCGGTTGCTTTCCGAGTTGTCCCTGTCCGGAATGACCCGACGCGACTCGGAAATTGAGGGGAGCTGGATTGCCGAGTTACCCGGCGACTGGACCGAGTTTGAGCGAAAGACAAAAAAATGCTTTCGGCGCAAACTTCAAAAGGCGCGACGGAATCAGGCGTTGCCGGCCGTTGACATTGTGACGGTCGATAGCGCCGCTCTGCTTGCCGAACACTGGCCCACACTGATCCGCCTGCATGAAGCGCGACGCGACGAAAAAGATCAGCTCGGTTGCTTCCAAGAACCCGGGTTTGGCGAATTCTTGTTGCAAGCAGCTTCGCGCATGGCGGAATGCGGCGATGCGGTATTGCTCTTGGCCCATCTCGACAACAAGCCGTTCGCCGCAATGCTGTTGTTTTTGGCGCATGAAAAAGCATTTATGTATCAAAGCGGTTACGATCCCGCGCAACGACAATTGGAGCCGGGACATTTGATGGCTGCCTGCGCGGTGCAATACTCCATCGCACGCCAGTGCACGCAATTTGATTTCTTGCGCGGCGATGAGCCGTACAAGGCGCGTTGGAATACCGTTCGCCAACCCATGATTCGCATACGCCTCGTGCCCAATCGTTGGCTCGCACGACTTCGGTTGTGGCTGTCGACAAAGCAGCGATTCATTAAAGCGCGCCTCCGTCGCGAAAAGTCCAATCTGGAACGGCACGAATCGGAGGACAACGAGGGTTCGGTATCGACGCCATCAGTACGAACAAACCAGGTTTTCGTTCGTTAGAATATTTAGCTACCCAGACGCAATCAGTCCCACAAGCCAGCGACGCATTGGGATTGCGTACATGGATTCGCGTCGATTTGCCTTTTTTTGAGAAAATGTGCCTGCCGCGTCCCACTGGGCACGTCAAAACCGGTCTATAACAATTAGCCGTAATGGACGATTTTGTCGGAACATTGCTGGCAGCGAAGAATGCGGATCGAACGGCGATGGAATCGCTAATGATTCGATTTGGGCCATTGATTCGAGCTGAGTGCTTTGAGTTCGTCGTTCGAGGAGGGAGCGAGATCAGTCACTCGGATCTGTCCCAAGAGGTCATGGTGCAAGTCTGGAGTCGACTGGCGCAGTTTCGTGGCGTCGCCGAGAACGACGTTTGTTTAGTGATATTTCAAAAATGGCTTCGAATCACGGCCCGAAATACGGTGACGAAGATCCTGGCCAAGCGGCGAGCCACGACGCGCGCGCCGAATGGCGGAATGGCGCCGTTTTGTCCCAACGGTCGAGAGTGGGATTTGACGGTATCCGCGGGTGAGACTCCAAGCCGACTTCTCGCGGAACACGAGCAAGTCGAGAAAATTCATGAGGCAATCGGGGCGTTGGATGATGAGCAACGCCGCCTGATCCGTTTGTGTTTTTTTGAACGATGTACCTTGAAACAAGCAGCCGAACGGATGGCGCTTTCTTACGACCAGGTTCGCCTGCGATTCAACCGAGCATTGGATGATTTACGAATGCTATTGAAAGTTGATTAGGTTCTTTTTTGGAGGTTTAGAATGTCTCATGTGCATGATCAAACGTACGGCCCATACAATTCCGCATTGTGCTTAATATTGATCGATCAAGGCGACGGCCGGTTTAATGAAGAATGGAAGCTCGAAACGAATGTGAACTTGAACGACGTGAGAAGAAGCACTGCCTTCTTTCGCTTCGCCGCCAACAAGAAGATAACGCTCCTCGTAACCGCGGGTCCCAATTTGGCGCTAGATTTTACGGTAGCGCAGTATCCCCTTTCGAGAACAGGTCCAGCAATCGCTGCCGTAAAACCTGACAACGCTTGCCACAACGTCCAATGTGGGTCACTCCCTTGCCCGGATCCTATGTACCCATTTCTACAGTGTTCTCCGAGCGTCCGTTGCTGGACGTCGGAGCGAGACGGGAAAGAGGGTCTCGCGTCAGAAGTCGAGTGATCGAAACGGTAGGGGCGTGCGAAACGAATTTGAGACGAAGCCAATTGCTCACGGACTCGCATTGCATCAAATATTCGATCCCGCGCTGAATCAATTCTTTTCGGATCCAGCTCACGAGTTGATCTATGGTCGACGGCGACGAATCGGTGCCCAGCCCCCTCCTCGGACGAGAAACACGGATTGCCGAAGTTGTCGACGAATTCCTGCGGCGGCGGCGCTCCAGCAAAGATCCCGCCGCGATTCTGGCCGAATTGATTGAGCGACACGCCGATTTGGCGCCGGACTTATCCGTCCAACTTCAAATGGCCGAGATCGTATTCCGCGCGGCGCAACTCAAGGACGACCTCGGGTCGAAGGCCTTGGATCCGCGAAGTGCGAATGAAATCGGATCCGCGACCAACCAGAATCGAGACGGCCGCCCTCCGAATCGCGAACGTCTGTTGCGACTTCGCTGCGCTCATTGCGGCAACCGATTGAGTATCGTCGCCGAAACGCAAGCGGAGATTAGCTGCCCGTCTTGCGGCAGCGTGATCCCGATTGATCCAGAACAAACGCGTACCGATGGAGCGATGTCACACCCGCGATCGATCGGGCGGTTTCAGATCCTCTCAATTTTGGGTCAGGGTGCGTTTGGGACCGCGTATCGAGGTTTCGATGCCGAACTTTCACGAGCGGTTGCGATCAAAGTCCCGAGGAGTGGAAGTTTTCTTTCGGATGCTGACCGAAAGAGATTCATGCGCGAGGCGCGGAGCGCTGCCCGTTTGCGCCATCCAAGCATCGTGCAGGTATATGAGATTTCTCCGGATGACGAACAACCCTATATCGTCAGCGAATTGATCGTTGGAATCACCTTGGCCGATTTGATCAGCGGGCGTCAACTCAGTGTTCAAGAATCAGCGAAAATGATGGTAGCTATTGCCCGCGCTATCGATTACGCGCATACCAACGGCATCATCCATCGAGATCTCAAACCGAGCAATATCTTGCTCGACAATGATTATCATCCGCATATCGCCGATTTTGGCTTGGCCCATGACGGCGGGGGCGAATTCACGATAACTGCCGACGGAGAAATCTTGGGGACGCCTGCGTACATGTCGCCGGAGCAAGCTCGGGGCGAACACTCCAAACTGGATTTTCGCAGCGATGTTTACAGTCTCGGAGTCATACTATACCGCCTCCTTTGCGGAGAGCTTCCTTTCCGCGGCAGCCAACGGATGTTGTTGCATCAAGTAATGCACGACGATCCCAAGCCATTGCGTCGTGTCAATGATCAAATCCCCCGCGACCTGGAGACGATCGCCCTCAAGGCAATGGCAAAAGAGCCGCCGAAGCGATATCTCACTGCCGCAGCCTTGGCAGATGACCTTCAGCGTTGGCTCAACGACGAATCGATCACGGCGCGCCCCGACGGTCCAGTCACCCGCTTGATTCGTTGGAGACGTCGACATCCAGCAATCGCAACCCTCTCCATCGGAGTTGTAGGACTCCTTTCGATTATCGCCGCCATGTCCGCGATCTGGGCGATTCGCGAGTATGGGCTCCGTGCGGTTGCCGACCAAAGTGCGCTCCAGGCGCGAGAATTCGCGCACGAAAGTCGAATGCGATTGGCTCGGCTGTATCTGGGAAACGGTATTAAAGCAATAGAGTCCAATGATTTGTACCGATCGCTCGTTTGGCTGGCTGAGGCTTTCAAAGTTGACGCCGAGGGGGAGAAACTTCAGCGAATGCGGATCGGCATGTCACTACAAGCCGCGCCGCGATTGCTTCAGTTGTGGACGGTAAGCGGAGAGGTAACGGAACTCAAAACCTGTCCGCTGGGGCGCCGAATATTGATTGGCACAAATCAAGGAGTCCTCTCCGTCTTTGACCTAGAGGCTCCGAACGAACCTCCCAAAACATTGCAGCACGGGAGCTATATCCGCGCGGCCCAATTCAGCTCCGATGGCAAATGGATCGTTTCAGTCGCGCTCGACGAAATGGCCCTGATTTGGAATGCCGAATCGGGTGAGCGCGTTGCGCGACTTCCTCACGCGGTCCGTGTTTGGTCGGCGGCCTTCAGCCCCGACGGAAAATTAGTGGCTACCGGCGGTGGCGACGGCTACGCTCGGGTCTGGAAATGCGAAGACGGGCAGTTGGTTGCGGAACTTCGGCACGCCGTATCGGAGTTGGACCTCCTGCGGTTTTCGCCGGATGGCCAGCGACTGCTGACGGTTGGGCGTCAGAGCCCAGCGGTCGCTTGCGCCTTGACCTTGTGGGATTGGACTAACTCGCGCGTCGTCCTCGATTCAATGACGCACGCGGATCTCGTTTCGGAACTACAATTCAACGACGATGGAAGCAAAATTTTGGCCGCAGCGATCAACGGAGACATTAGAATTTGGGAAGCGGCTTCGGGGGATTCAATCTCCACTTTTCAACAAATCGAGAGCATTCAAGCGGCGCGGTTTATGCCGGATGGCAAATCCATCTTTTGCGTGTTGTATGACGGCGCAATCTCGATCTTAGATCCCGACGGAGTTCCGCAAGTCGAGGTTCGGCATCCTGTTTCTACTCCGGCCGGGGACGTGAATCCGCAACACGATATGGTCGCCGTTGCCGGGATCGACGGGGCGGTCGGAGTGTATTGGATTGGGTCACTGAGTTCCGTCTGCTGCCCGCTGCTCAATGGCAATTCGGTGACAAAAACGGTCTTCCTTCCCGACGGCGTTCGACTCGTTGCGGGAGGTCAGAATGGAATCATCCGCGTTTGGGATTTGACGAAGATCCAATCGGGTCTGACGCTTCTTCCGCATGCGGGCTCGATCCAATCCGCGGTCTTTAACCCCGATGGTTCGAGCGTCATGACCGCAAGCGACGATGGAACCGCGCAACTATGGAAGGTTTCTGACGGCAGTTTGATCGGCCAACCCATGCGCCATGAGAAGCGAATCCTTGACGGAGCATTTAACCGGGACGGATCAAAGGTCGCGACGGCGAGCGCGGATAAGACGGCTCGCATTTGGGACGCGGCTACCGGCCAGCCGAGCAGCGAACTTTTGAAGTTGCGCTTTTCTGGACAATATCATGCGACGCTCCTGTATTCTGAGGGTAAAGCGTTGGCGAGGAGGCGTTTGAGTTTGCCGATGCCTCCGGAAGTTTTTAGGCGTTTCGACAAATATCTTAGTTCGTTGCCA
>JBGTJE010000019.1:0-74477 GCA_041745295.1 Pirellulaceae bacterium
GGGGAGAGGGCAGGGTGAGGGGGCGTCGATTCCGCGAAAATGTTTCAATTAATCATCGCCGTCGTGCGCCGCCTGTGGACGAGTGTGCCACTGGCTCTGCCAGTGTCTTTGAAAATCGCGAGTGATCGCTCCACACTGTCAGAGCCAGTGGCACACAAGAAGTGTCAACTCAACAATGTGCCACGACGGGGGACGATTTCGCCGCTAGTCCGACGCGCTCGATTTGAGAATCACGATCCGCTGTTGGCACAAGAAATCGCGGAGACGATTATCGATATGAGAAAAGAACTGAATTTGGAAGGGGCGAAACGTCGAGGCTTTGATGCCGGTGGAGAACGAAGTCCGCGGGCGTAATTCCGCCGGAAGTTGCTCAAAAATATGAGCCAATGTTCTCGCGTGATTCGCGTCGCTCGTGATTGCAATTCGCTCCCCCGCCGATAGTGCCTTCACCGCGCGCTCGACCATGTCGTTTGCGCCTGGAATTGAGCGCATTTCTGGCAGGCCGTGCGTGGATACATCGGCGATCGCCAACGGACTTTCGTAGTCGACGATTAGCCGGAGCCACCCCATCGACAACGCGACGCGAGCCGCGGCCAGCGGGTTGTTGTGAAAAACGGGTAAATCCTCGCGTTGACCTACCAAGATTGTGGTGACGGTTTGCAACGCACTGCGGCCGCTGTACTCAGCGCCGCCGATAACCGATTTGGAAATTGCAAAAAGCCGGTCGTCGATTGCGAAGTAGTTCAGGCTATTGGCGTCTACGCTGGAGTCGCAGAGGCCGTCGTGGGTCGGGCTCCACTGACAAAGAACTTGGGCAGTATCGTCGTCGATTCCCTCGGTCCGCGCGACCAGATGATAGCCGCGCACCGAATTTGATCCGGTGGAGGTAAAGACGGCGCGTTCAAATCGGACTAAGTTCGCGGTGGCGACGTGCATTAGCGATGATCCATTTGCTGCATGACCCATTGCAAAGGTTCCAAAATGCCGCGCGGTTGGACGTGTAGGGGAACTTGGATTTCCGACCCGAATTCATCCGACGCTCGCATCACGCTGCCGACCACACTGGCTGCGTGGACTGAATAGCTCGCCAACCGCTGCTTGCAGAATTGCATCGTTCCCGGAAGGTGGTTGTTGGCAAAACGCTTGGCATCGTCGACGGCGTCCATACAGCAGTCGGTTTTGGTCAAGACGATGCAGATCGGCAAGCAGATTTTCTTGCGGCGCTCCTTCGGTCCAATCGAGTGGAGGCTGCAAATATAGGTCAACAACTTAACCCCAAACATATCCTCGATTCGACCGGCGTCGCGCACACGTTTCGAGTCGAACAGGATTACAACGCCGCGCGAATTGCTGACCAGACTGCGAATCGTAGTGTATGTATTGGCCTGTTCTAATTCGAGGGCCAGCGCTTCACCGGCCAAGTCGGGCGTGATCAGATCGACGCGATGGCGCGGGCGTTTTTGTGAAAATGCCTCGCAGTGAACCCAGTTCCAGCGGTCGGGCTCCGAGGCCGTCTTGGTGGGAAATCGACGTTGTTCTAATGCCGTAATGGTCTGCTCTTGGACCGCCAAGGAAAACGCTCCGTTGGGCAGACCGCACAAATCGTTGCAGCCCTTACCCAGAATGTCCAAGAGCATGCCCAGGTAAACTGTCTTTCCAGCGCCGCTGGCGCCGAGAACGGAAACCAGTTTCCCGGGTACTCCGCGACGAGCAATCGTTTTAGAAAGTTCAACTGGGGAATGGCACGTATGACAGTTGCCCGCGCTACTATCGATGACGCTGCTGCCGCACACGACGCATTCCAAATACGTCTGTTCCTGAAGCCATTGAAGCGTTTTCATAATGTCTCAAATCGAGGGACGTGTTGATCGGGTTTGTCGGGCTGGCATTGAATCGGTATTAGGATCGTGGGTTGAGCGCTGAAGCGTCGTTGAGGTCGCCAAGGTCAACACAACAGCGGAATCCGACATTGGCGCCGCGAAACAGCAACGGCAATCCGGATCGAAATTGACAGCGCGTCTGACTCTCGAAGTACGTATCAAACGCGCCGCCACGGACTTCGGCAAAACCGGCGAGCAAATGGTTGTCGTTCCAAGGAATAATAAAAGCGTCGTCGACCCATTCCCATACGTTGCCGATCAGCTGGTGGACGCCGTTGGGCGTGCAGCCTTCGTAGTATTTGTCGACCGAAACGGGTTTGCCGACTCCGCTGCTCCAAATGTTGGCTTTGGCAGAGTCAAACGAATTCCCCCAGGGATAACTGAGGGCCGCTTGTTGGCCGTTTTGGCCGGTGTGCCAACTCGCGGATCGTTGCCATTGTGCGGCATCGGGGAGTCGCTTGCCGACCCATTTCGCGTAGGCCATCGCTTCGTACCAACAAATCCCGGTGACGGGATGGTTGAGCGAATCGCGCGAGGGTTTGCCATCCGTCCAAGCTTGCGGTCCGGAGACTCCGGAGCGATCGACAAATTGCAATACGTGCTGCCACACTTCGCTCGGCCACCGTTCCATTTCGTCGTAAGCGCCGGATGCGACGAACGCGGTGTAATCTCCGTTGGTCACCGTGAACCGGTCCATATAGAACGCCGTCACATTAATGACGTCGATTTGGTTGTCGTGCTCCTGAGCAAGCGAATTCGGCTCCAATTGAGTTGCGCCAGATGGGATCAACGCCATGGATTGCTGAAGTCGGCGCCAGGCCTGGGCGCATCGCCCAGCGTCTCGTTCCGAGGACGACCGCGAAACGACTTTGCAAAATTGGAGGTCCCCGGCGAGCTGCGCCGGATCCATTGGCATTCGTTTAGCGCAGGGCGCCGCAGCGGACTTGACGCGACGCTGAACCAATGAAAACAGACTCATGCTCGACTCCTCCGGAGGATTGGATGGGTGGTGGGTTGTGTTATTTTCGGCGTTGGGAATGGCTGAGCATTTCTTGTTTGAGCATTTGAATTTCCAGCAGCGTGGTTTCCAGTTTCTCCGGCATTCGCGCCACGGCGATCGAGCCGCCACCTGTGGATCCAAGCGTCGCTGATCGACACGCCATGACAATCGGACGAGATGGGTCACTGCGGCGCTGCTCGATCATGAGTTGGCGTTGTTGCGCGTCGAGTCGTTCCCAAGCATCGATGAGGTTTTCACTGGCTTGTTGCAGGCGTTCGAGTTCGGACTCGCGTTGCATCTGCCACTGTTGTCGTTCGGTTTCCAAGTCGGCATACAAGCGGCGGACGGTCTCGGCCTCCGTTTTGACCTGGGTGTAAACATGCATTGCGTCGGAGAGACGTTGCAATTGGCCGGTGAGGAAGCTGTCGATGTGTACGGTGACCGCTCGCAAGCGGCGGGCCGCGTCCGTCAAATCGTGAATATTCGTTTCCGCAGGAATGCGCTCGGCAATCGCGGTCGGAGTGCCGGGCGAAATCGGATTCGTCGCAAGTTCAGATTGGTTCATGTTCATGGCGATTTCCGTGTTAAGACGCACTAGCGATCACTGCCATCCATCCGCTGCCAGAGTTGAGCAATTCTTCCGGCGAGGCTGGTAGCTCTATGTTCCTTTTTCTCGATTTGTTCCTGTTCGTGAATTCCGCGAAGGTGAGCGCGAAACGCTTGGATGCGAATGTCGTTTTCGTCAGCTCGGTCGAGCGCCCGTGGGACCCGCTCGACGTCGACTCGAGCTCGATCCAATTCGGCGCGCTGACGAGCCAAGCTCGCGCGCTCTTGGCTAATATCGACTTCTCGCTTGCGGATGATCGCTTCGAGTTCCTGAACCCGTTTACCGTTGTCGGCGTTGCCCCGGGGGCTGCTCGCAACTCTTTTGAGTCGTTCGATTTCCTGGTGCGCGGATTCGAGATGTTCGATCGCTTTGTCGTATTTCCGCTGGAGATCGACGACTAGTTTTTCTGCCGGTTCACCAGCTTGGCTACGAAGCGTTTCGGCTAGCATCTTGTCGGACTGTTGGCGCTGCGCGAGCTGTTCCGAGATCTTCGCCTCCAAGCGTGTCCGCTCTGCCTTCCATGACTCTTCGCGCTCGGAGACCCGCTGTTCTATTTCAGCAACCCAATTCTCCAAATGTTCACGTTCTTCAAGTTCCGCACGATGCTCATCGGCCGACGAACGGAGTAAATCATCGAGAGTCGCGACCCTTCGATCGGCGGATTGAAGCTCGTCGAGCAACTGTTCGAGCCGCTCGACGAGTGCCTCGGTGTCGGTCGGTGTCGAGTCGATGTCGGGGACGTGGCCTTGAGATTCTTGGTCCCAATTCGCCAGCAATGCCGCGTCGCGCTCAGCCAATTCGGTTTGCAAGCGAATATTCTCCGCCCGCAGCTCATCGAGATCGAGCTGCCACGGCACGTCATCGCCGTCGTTCGATCCTGCGGCCGGTATGGGTTTTGCCAATTGGGCCTCGAGCTCATGGCGGAGAAACGCAAGTTCATCCAGGGCCTGTGCAAATTCGACCTGCAGGCGGGCATAACTTGGGCGACTTTCCGATTCCTCCGCGCGCGATTCGCAACGGTCCAAAGTTGATTCCGGTTCTGCGACATCGGGCTCACCGGCGGTGGTTTCGTAGTTCGAGTACGATGCCAAGTCGGGTATCAGAGTTACGATCGGTGCGAAAACGGCAGGTTCCGAATGTGGGTGAGCACTAAGGTCGTGCATCATCACTTTCAATTCGTGATTTCCCAGTCGCAAGGTGTCGTTGGCGCGCACGCGCGTCTCTTCAGTAATCCGCCGATCGTTGACAAACGTGCCGAACTCGGAAAACCAGTCGGTAACCAAAATCTCTCCGGCAGCGTACCGAATCATGCAATGGCGATCGGAAATCGTCTCCGCGGCGAGCCGCATCCCGCAGCGTTCGTCGCCCCCTACGATGACGTTGCAATCGGGATCAAGGCGGTACGTGATGGTATCGCTGTTCGGCAGGTTAAACACCAAGCAAATCAGCTTTTGTTCCACGGTGACGCTGTGCAGAGTCATTCGTTACCTATCGTGAAGTCCGGGTTGAGTGAGTCGCGCATCGGCGGATCAATTGGGTTGCGGAAGACAACCATCGATGGCCTGTCGCTTGGTTAGACACAATCGGCAAGTTCTGGATTGACGTCCGCGGGTAGCGAATCGCCTGCGTCAAGATTCAATCCCGCGCGCAAGTCCTCGGCCAACCGATCCCAAGCGACCAAGCCATCGAGTTGTATTCCGTCCAGTTTCGTTCGTGGATTCTGGGTGATCCCGTACCATTTAGCTTCGCCGAGTTGCCCTTGGAATTCGGTTTGAATTTGTTGGCACAGCGCGATTTGACTGGCTTGGTCTAAATCGAACAGCAGCACGTCGGGTTTGGATCGCCGCAGCAGGAGTTTTACCGCCAGCGCGTCGCGCACGACTCGACCTTGGATCGCTTTTTTATGTGTCCGCAGGAACTGGTTCACTTGGAGTGTTCGTTGGGCGTCGTTGCACAACGCGATCATGCTGAGTTGATGATTGCGCGGTTGACTGCTCACAAGTTCGGCGCATTCAAATCCTCGCATCACGCTGCGAGCTTCCGCGATCGAACAGCCCGCTTGCATGGCAATTTCGCTGGCGGTGAGTGGGCTATTGAGCAGCGAGAGCAGCTTCATGTGCAATCCGCTGAGACCGGCGCGGTCCAAGTTTTGCCCGCGAATGGACTTGCGAGCGTATTCGACTTTCTCATCCGCCTCGCCGTTTGATTGAGACAGAAGCGAACCATCAACGAGAATTGCCATAAGGCTGACGTCGAGGGGCAACCTGGTGAACAACGACGGAGCCGACTGCCGGGCGTCGAAACGGAAACCCTTGGGCGACTCTTGGAAACAGCGCCAAAGCAGGACCGCGGCTTGGTGTCGCAGCAATTGACGAAGCAGCCGGGCATCGAGAACCTTGTTGTCCAAGAGTTCGACCAAACCGTCGACTTGATTGCTTTCGCGACCGGAGATTGTGAACTTGACCATCGGTGCCAGATCGGCCAGCGCGGGGGGCAATCGCTCGGCGACATCCGACGGGTTGATCCCCGACGCTGTGACGGCCTGAATTCGACCCTTGTCGAGAAAGATGAAGACGCGACTGCGCTCGCAATCGAATTCGAGGACGCCATGCTTGGAACTGTTGTTGAGAAAGTCAATCAGTTCGCGGACGTTGAACATCGAGAAGGTTCCCAGCAAATCCGCATCGCCGCAGGCATCCATGACTTCCGGCACGGCCGTTCCGGCCGTTTGCGATTGCACAATCATCGACGCTGTATCTAGGGCATTGGCGACGGTGGTTCTGAGCAGATCCCCGGTGTAAGGCTTGGGCAACATGTCGACGACGTTCGAACAATCGGTGTATTCGGCATACGCTTTTTTGCGGAGCGTCGAGCTGACGACAACGGGAATCAACCGCAAGACGGGGTCTTGCAGCAATTGCCCGCACACCTTAAATCCAGTGATCCCGGGGAGTTGATGGTCCAGCAGAATCAAATCGGGCTTTTCTGATTTGGCCGCCGTGAATCCCAGTTCGGCGTTCTCCGCCAACAGAACTCGATAGCCCGCCGATCCGAGTTCCCGGTCGACCAATCGTCGTATCGTCGAGCTATCGTCAATCACCAAGATCGTCTTTTCGTTCATCGGTTCCTCGTTTAGTTACATTCCAATCAGGCTGAGTTGCTGGAGCAAACCAGCCAGTGATGCATCGGTAACAGGTTTATTGAGAAATGCTTGTGCGCCATAGCGTTTCGCACGGGCGCGAAGGCTTTCTTCAGTACGACTGCTGACCACGACTACGGGCGTGTCGAGCAAATGGCGTTGGCGAATTTCGCCCAATAATTCCAGCCCGCCCAGTCGCGGCATATCGAGATCCGTAATCACCAACTGAAAGGTGTCGCGGCGCAAGCAATCGAGCGCTTGCAAGCCGTCGCAGGCTTCGACGATTTCGAGCCCATGCCGATTCAATCGTTTCACCAGACTCATCCGCGCGCTGAGCGAGTCGTCGACCACTAAGACACGTTTCGGGGAGGTCGCGGCGGCGGTAGCTACGAAGTCAATCCGATCACCCGTTTGGATCTCGGCTAGATGCGGTCGGCATAAGTCCCACAACCGAATCGGATCGATCGTGAGAACCATTGCGCCACCTCCGGACAACGTGACTCCGCCGGCAAACGGATGTTGTTTTAACGACCGAGGCAAGGCCCGCACGACGACTTCTTCGCCCCCGACGATCGCGTCGACGATCAGATTGACTCGGACGCTGCCGCCGCGATTGCCCGAGTCTAGATCGAGGACCAAAAGCCGGTTATCCGCGCGATTCTCGGAGCTGGGAAGATTCGCCACACGCGAGAATGAAATACTAGGCGTCGGCGGCAGTTGGTCTAAATTCCCTGGATGGCCGACCAGCGGGACCAAATTCTGAGCGGCGCTG
Source organism: Pirellulaceae bacterium (assembly GCA_041745295.1). Classification (GTDB taxonomy): domain Bacteria; phylum Planctomycetota; class Planctomycetia; order Pirellulales; family Pirellulaceae; genus JANMEB01. Next base: position 7,399 of record JBGTJE010000019.1, read on the forward strand.
ACCGATTGCATCGGGACGGCAAACAGTTGCCCGCCCGAACGGAACACCATCGCATGCTCGATCCCGCTCCGCAAGGGAATGGACAATCGAATGGTCGTCCCCTGCCCCGTCGACGAGTCGACCTCGATTCGTCCGTGCAACCGATCGATCGCGGTGGCGGCGACGTCCATTCCGACGCCGCGACCCGAGACCTCCGACGCAGCGTCGCGCGTCGAGAATCCTGGTTGGAAGATGAGCTTGGCGAGCTCCTGATGCGTCGGCGATCGGTCGGGCGAGAGCAAGCCGCATTCATAACCGCGGCGGCGCAGCGCGTCGTAATCGAGCCCTTGGCCGTCGTCGGCGACATTGATGCCCAACAAGTTTGCGCTGGACGTGATTTGCAATGTGACCTGTCCGACGGCGGATTTGCCCCGCGCGGTTCGGGTCGTAGCGTCTTCGATCCCGTGGCTCACCGCGTTGCGAACGATATGCAACAGCGGATCGTAAAGCTGTTCTTGCAAGGATTGTTCGATGGCCGTTTGGTGACCGATGAATTGGATTTGGACTTGCTTGCCTTCAGCCCGGGCCGCATCGCGCGCCGCGCGCTGGAGTCTTTGGAATAGTCCCGACACCGGAAGGCGCCGCAGTTGCATCATCTCTTGGCGAAATTGCCGGATAAAATGCGTCAGCGCGACGTTCTCTTCGCCGATCGGCCGATAAAAGTCGCGAATCCCGCGGGAGATTTCCGACAAGTCGCTGGCGACTTCCGCGATTGCCTTGGAACTCGCCAACTCCAGTCCCAAATAAGCCAACCCAAAGTCGGCGGCGATGGCGGACGGGCCGTTGATAGTCGGATTGTTTTCGGCGACCGGTAAAACTTTGCTGACATCGCATAACTGATCCGAAAACTGTTTCAGCCGCGCCGCGCAATAGCCCAATTCCTGGTTCAACAAGTTGAGTTCGCTGATTTGCGTTTCGCGACGGTTGCGCAAAACGACCAGTTCGGCCAACATGTCCATCAGCCGATCCAGCTTCGATGAGCGAACGCGGACGGAGCTGGGGACATCCCCATCGGAACTCTCGGAGATGATTGACGGGGAACTCACCACCGCACCGCCGGGATCAGCAGTCGAGCACGAAGTGGAAAGGTGGGCGGCGGTTGGAGACGCACCTGACTCGAGCGGCCCCACGTGACTGCGCACCGCATCGACCGCGGCCAGCAACATTTCGGTATTCAATTGTTCGTTGGAATCCGAATGCCGTTCGAGCGCAGCTTCGACTTCGTGCAGATAGTTAGCCAGGTCGCTGAGCCCGACGCTTGCCGACGCTCCCTTGAGTGTGTGCAGTTCGCGGCAGATTTGTCGATAATGGTCGCCATTGCGTGGATTAGCCTCCGATTCCAATACGGTTTGCTCGATCGCACTGAGACAACGACTCGCATCCTGCAAAAAAGCGTCGCGCAAGTCCAGATCGACATGCATTTCGCACATCTGCATCGAGTCCAGCGCCAATTGGATCGTCGGCGCGCCGACACCGGTCGCCGTCCGTCCGCCTGCGAAATCGGTCGACTCCCGATCCTGGTCGCGAATCGCCGACAGCAGCAGACTGATTTGCTCGGCGCAATTCTCGGGAACGAAGCCGAGGGCTTCGTTGTTTTCCCGTTGCGGAACTCCCTTCAACAGGTCGTCAAAGCGATGCTCGACTGAATCATCGCTCGCGCCATTCGGCCCAAGAAGTTGTAAGCAATCGCCCCAGCGATTACGCGCTTGGTCAATCGTATCCTGAAGGGTAGGAAGGGGCGTGTCATCGCTTTCCAGCGCGGCTAGAACCTGCGGAGCGCTAGACTGCACAAACGCAAGGATTTCCTTGATGTCATTCGACGGGCTCGACGATTCAGGAGTTTGAGTTTCGACAATTTCCAGCAACGTGGTCAAGAGCGTGGCGCATTCCTCTAACTCGTGCAAGTCCGCCGCGCCTGCCGAACCGGCAATTCCGCGCAACAGGTTTTGCGCCTGGAGCCACGTGGCGTGATTGCTCGACTCTGCGTCGAGCCACTCGCGCAGTGGAGCCGCGGCAGTTGGAGTCGACGGTTGTTGGGTATCGCTGCGCATATTTCAATATGTTCAAATTTAACTATGGGAGTGGACCAAATTCGCGGCGGATTCCAAGTTTTGGGCTACGCGGTCAACGACATCGGACGAATCGCTGGAATCCCAGCTCGGTTCGCCAAATCCGTTGGCGCCGTCACGTTCTGCCGAATCAGGGACATTCGAATCGACTGCGTTACGACGCGATTCGGGATTAAGTTGTCGGACAGTGCCGCAAAGTTGCTGCGTCAATTTATCCAACGACTTCGTTGTCCAGCGTACGCCTTCGACGTGGCTTCTGCTGCCGCGGTTGGCTTCGGAGATTCGCTGCATGACTTCGACGAACTCTTGGGTCAAGCGAAGTTGTTGCTCTGTGCAAGCCGTGACCCGCTCGGTTCTTGCGGCAGCATCGTTGGAGGATTGGTGGATCGCCCGCAACGAATCGCCGGCTTTGACCAGGCGTTTAAGCACGTGCTGGACTTGTGATTGCTCATCGTCGATTACGGTGATGGATTGTTGCGTTTCGTTTTGAATGTTTTCAATTCGCATGGCCACATCGCGCGATGCCTCGGCGGATTGTTCCGCCAAACTACGGACTTCTTCGGCCACCACAGCGAAACCGCGTCCATGCTCCCCCGCGCGCACCGATTCGATTGACGCATTCAAAGCCAATAAATCGGTTCGCGAGGAAATCTGTCCGATGGTTTGAACGATAAAGCCAATTTCGCGCGTATGCTCGCCCAAAGCGCGCAAGCGTTTCTCGCGACTCGACACGAGCGCTTGAATCTCGCCCAACTCGCTGACCAATTGCTCGAATTGCTGCAAGCTGTCCCGCGAGGATTGATGCGTCGACTGCGCCGACACGTTGGCCGCAGTGGCATTTTCCAAAACGGTGTCGATGAACGCCGAAACGCCTTCAATCATCCGTGCGGTTTTGCCCACGGCCGCCGATTGCTCTTGGCTTCCGCTTGAAATGTGATCGGCACAGCGGTTGATTTCCCGACCGCAAGCGTGAATCTGACGCAAATCGCCATCGATACGCTTGCTGAGGCTGGAGAGAATTGCGCTCAGTTGCCGCACCGAAGTTGTGGACGACGAAGCATCGTCACCGCGGCGATTGAGACTGGAAACCAACGCTTTCAGTTCGTCGAATTCGGACTTGAATTGGTTGGCCTGATCAGCGGCTTCATGTAGCGCTGTCTGCATTGCTTGCCCGATGGCATCCAATTCAGCAAAGCCTGTGTCTGGCTGTAGGGTGTGTCCGATCGTCGTCTGTTGCCGAAGTTCGCGCAGTCCGGAGCGGAGTCTTAATTGAATCCAAAGAGTTAGTCCGCCGGCAACAAGTAGCAGACCGCAACCTACCGCAACGGCCAAGGCTGACGTGTACGAAATCCCAATCACCAGGCCGCTCATTGCGGCAAGGAACAAGCACACGGCTTGAACTGTGATGAGGACAGATTGGAGTTTCATGAAGTCATTCCTATGATGCCGGAGGCGTGAAGCTACAGTCTTGTGGACTGCGGGAGGAATTAGTTTGCTCGATTGCCTGCTGTCGCGTTTGATTCCACGCGTGGTTCAGTCGGACTTGGACAAACTCGCAGAGATTTTGCGAGTCAATCGCCGTCACGAAGTGGTCCTTGAATGCAGTCGACCCGATGCTTACCGACGACCAGCTGGCGGCTTGACCTCGGTGGGCGTTGAGAGATAGCTCCAGTGATTCCAAGCCCAGGACTTCGTCGATCAGCAGCCCCCAGGGTCCCGTGTCATTGATCAATACCAGCATTTGCTGCTCCATTTGCGGCTCGGGACGAACTCCGCGGGCGGTGCAAAAGCTGTAGACGGGAAAAAATTCGCGCTGTTCGTGCGCTAGTCCCGCCAACACCTCGTCGGTCATCGGCAGGGGACACAGGTCGGGGCGTGGACCGACGTTGCGAATCGCCAGGGCGGGCACGCAAAAGCGATCGTTGCCGCTGCGAAAAACGCAATACTTCTCGGATTGATTCAAATCAAACTGGGGCATGATCAAGGCAACTAAAACGATGGATCGGTGGCGTTTGGATCGCCGTATCGGTTGGCGCTCTCTCCCACGATGGGGCTTTTCGTGTGCGGGTCGCTCACTGGCGTATCCGAGAGCGATGGAAGTGCCGAACTCCGCTTTGATTTCAATTGCTTGGTTAACTTGTTCTGCAGCGATGCCAAGTATTCGTCGCCTTCGGACTCGGAAGTCGGTGTCGCCTCGCCGGAGTTGCCGATCGGGGATTCCAAGCGACTGTTTGTACTCAGATGATTTCCAACCTCCAGTTCGCGGTGGTGATCACAGGCCAACGCACAATTCAGCAATCCCGCGACTTCATGTAACTCCGATAGTGTCTCCTGGGCAAATAGATTGATTTCGCTCAACCATTGCTCGAAATCGGAAGCGGACTTGCGCTCTCCTTTTGCGGCCTTCGTGAGTTTGGACATGGCATCACACAAGCAATACAAAGGACGATGATGGACTCTGAATGATCGAATGCGATTCGGATTGTTCAGCCGTCTTGAATGGCCAAAGCAATTTGTTTTTCGATTTCAGCCAACAATAGATCTGCCTGGACAGGCTTGCGCAGATAAGCGCCGTACGCATTACCGAGCAACTCAAGCGCTTTTGAATTGACACACGTTAGAAAAATAATCGGGAGATTATCCCAAGGAGGCCCCATCGCCTTCAGCCGCTCGCAAACGGCATATCCATCCAGCCCGGGCATCACGATATCCAAGACCGCAAGCGACGGGCGATGCTCTCGCGCCAATTGCACCGCCGAAATGCCGTCCGCAGCCGTGATGACGTTGTACCCGGCGTAGGTGAGCGCCCGGCCGACAAGCGTGCGAACCGTTTTGCTATCGTCTGCCAACAGGATTGACGGCTGAGACATTTCGTGTGACTCCGAAAGTGTTTTGACATTGACCGACTTGACGTGGCGTTCGGATGAGCGCCAGCCTGCAACCCGAATGAAACCTTATGTCACGAACTCCGCGGGCGTCGCCGGAAAATAAACAAATCAAAAAATAGCGACAAAACAAGCTTGAGATTTGGCGAATGGTGCACGGACTCCACCCCCAAGCGACCCTCAAGAAAAAGCCGTTCGAACCCAAAATGGGGGTCGGAACAAAGGGACAGGCATTATTCTGATTGAGGTTTTGGAATCGGTGAGATACGTGCATGTCGAAGTTACGCACGAATGGAGAGAAGCGATGACCCTCCCCCGGCGAACGCTACTCGTCTTCTTCGCTCGGACCGATGGCCCATTCGGGATAGGGAACCGAAGTGCCTTTCATGGCACGCCAGAGAATTCGGTTCAGGACGTCTTCCGGAGCTTTGTCAACTTCGCGAAAGTTCAATCCTGCCGAGACGATCGCATCGTGGCGGAGAATCGGATCCTGGATGCTGCTGGTGCCGGCGTTCATTTGGTCCAGTGGAATCAGATTAGGAACCGACGTGAAGGATGACAAATCCGCGCGATCGGAAAAACAATCGAACATAGGCGTGGCACTGGCGTCGAATTGGTTCATCGGAGGAATGCCGAGAATCTGTTCTATTGTTCGCAACAGACTGGTCGTGTTGTATTGCGTGCTGACGATCGTGCCCCGTTTCGCGTAAGGACTCACGCAGTACGCCGTCGTGCGATAACCGCTGACGTGATCCCAACCGGCTTGAGGATCATCTTCGATCGCGAAAATGGCCATCGCGTTCCAGAATTTGGAATGGCTGAGGCCTTCGACAATTCGTCCGAACGCAAGGTCGTTGTCCGCGAGGCACGCGGCCGGAGTCGGGCAGTTCGCGTCGGTTCCCGACGTATGATCGTTGGGCAGGCAAATGATAACGAGATCGGGAAATTCTCCGCGCTCCTCGAACTCTTTAAGTTCCTTGAGAATAAAGTCCGCCCGGGCTTGATCGGGCACCGCCATTTCCCAGCCGACATAACCCGTTGGCGAAAAAGGACGAATGGTTTCGATCGCGGGTTCGCTTTCGAAAATGACGGCATCGCTCTTGCCTTTCCAAGTCTCATAACACGCCGCAAATGGCGGCACGTCCTTTTTGTCGGGCGCGCGCCAACGGACTTTGGGCTTCATAAATTCGCCGTAGTTACGGAGCCGAAGCCCTTTGGCCAGCGCCGCATCCCAGAGAAAGCCGGCCGGGGAATAGGCCAAAGCGTCGGCTTCGTCCTCGCCCATTCCGTCGGGATAGCTTCGGGGAAATCCAGCAAAACTCTTCTCCATGTAGTCCGTACTGAACGCCGTGGTGCTCCACTGATGGCCGTCGGCGCTGAGAATTCCGGAGCAATACGTGTTATCCAGCAAGACAAACTCGTCGACCAATTTGTGTTGATTTGGAGTAATATCTCTCCCGAAAACACACAGTTCCGGTTTGCCGCGACCTTTGCCAAGCGCGCCAAAAATCTGGTCGTAGGTTCGATTCTCTTTGATCACGTACACGACATGTCGGATCAGGCTCGGTTCGCCGATTCGTTCCGGTATGGCTCGCGGCGGCTGTTCGGCTCGCGGCGGAAGGCTCGCCGCGTCAATCGCGCTGCGGCGGATGTTCCTGGCGACTCGTTCCGACATTTTCGGCAATTCATCCACCGATGGAATGGGCACGATGGAAATGCTTCCGTGATAGTGATGTGAATTGAAACCCTCTGTCGCTTCGCGTTTTTTGGGCTCGATCGGTAACCCTTTGATGTTCGCAGCACAGATTGCCTTTCGCCGCGAGTCAACCACGACGGCGCCGGGAAACCAACCAACGGGCACAAGTCCAACCAGCCGCGTATCCCCTTTTTCCTTGGGATCGAATTGAAAAACTGCGATCGCGTTCTGCGTTCCATTGGCCACGTACAATGTTTCGCCCAACTCGTCGAACGCCAACGCGTTCGGCGATGCGCCGAATAGATCCGATGGCTTAAATTTAGCCCAAACTGTCTCACTGATTTCCTCTTTCGCCACGTCGATCAAGCTTAATGTGTCGCTGCCTGCGTTGGCGCAAACGACGTGCTGCTGATCGCGCGTTACTTGCAAGGCACTGGCATGCAAACCTGCGATTAACTCTTGCCCAGCGCTGCCGTCGGAAAGATGAATGATGGAGATCGATCCTTCGCTGGCGATATGGCGCAGTGGGTCGACTCGAACTTCCGTACCGCGACCCGCCGGACCGGTGAGATCGCCTTGGACCGGGCGTCGCCCGCCCCAATTGCTGACGAATGCTTTGTCGCCAGCGAGCACGACGTCGTACGGTGCAACGCCGACTTCGAATGAGCGAAGCATCTCGCCGGATGCGACCTCGATTTCCATCAGCCGGTTCGACAGATTCCCGCACACGTACAGCTTGGTACCATCGCCGGACGTAGCTAATCCGCTGGGTATTTCCGGCTTTCGACGCGGGGCATCGGCCTTAGGGAGGGCGATAGTATGGGAAGGTAGCACCACGCCATCGTCTTTGACTTGAAAGACCTTGATCGAGCCATCGACATTGCTCAGGTAGATGCGGCTCCCATCGGGTGAGAAAACCAAACCGGTGTAGCTGACTTGCCCACCACGATCGGGCGTAAGAATATTGGCGGACACGGCATCTCCGGGTGCCGCGGTTTGAGCCTCCGCGGGAAATGCGACGCGTTGTTGGACTTGGGCTTCGTCGGGATCGATCACCAGCAATTCGCTGGTTTTTCCCGAAACGACTAGCAGCTCGCCGTTGGGCGAAAGGGCCATTGCTTGCGGGCGAAGCCCGGGCAATTCAATCTGTTTCCCCACGGGTGTCAGGAGCTGATTAACCGGCGTCACAATGACATCGTCGCGCCATCGACCCACCAAATCAGTCGATGATTCGAGCGCCGCATCTTGGCCGGAAACGCCAACCGATAGGCCCATCACCGCGACCATTAGCCATCCACACCATCGTGACATTGACATTCCTTTTCAGCAGGGAAGCAAGACTTGCCGATTTTACATTCTGCGCATCGTGCCGTCATCGTCCGCGATGACTGAGCTCGTCCCGAACACGTGGGGCATCATGTTTATCACCGCGGCCACATCGCGGCGAAAATAAGCCCGACAATTAATCCGTAAACAATGCCGTCCAAAATATTGGTCCAGGCAGGCCGTTTAAACCAAATGTCATTCGGTATAGCGGCTACGGTGTACGTCAGAATTCCCGCCGTACCGGCGATGCGAAAAACTCGCAGGAACGACGTATCTGAGCCCGCAAGCGCGAACCAAAACAAGTAGGCCAGACACACGTTGACAATCAGGAAGAATACGAACGTGCATGCCACGTTAGCGCCCATGTTCACATGGCCCAAAACCGTGAGAGTTCCGGATGGGCCTTCCTTGAATTTGCGCTTCATTTCCGAATCGTTTGCTTCTTGGTGAGTGCAATAGGGAAACATATACCGACCCACCGGCACGTGTAAGTCACGCACTAGCGTTATGAATTTTTCTTCGCTTCCAAGTTTGGCGTAGTCATTGCGATGGTGCGGCATGAACATCCAGGCCACGGCACTGGCAAAGAACAAGACAACACTTGAGACTACGATGGGCAACCAAAGCGCGGTTAGGAACTCCATGATTTCTTCTCCAACTCGCAAAAGGACACGATGCAGCACCTTGAACGCTTCCATCGGAATGGCTGCGGCGTCGAAAGTCAAGCATTGCGCTTGGCTCCGGAGCAATTACTACGCAGTCGAAGTGCGAGTAAATCGTATCGCGCGGCGGTTCTCGCCAGACGCTGGATTCGCGTGATGCCTACGACGCAGGTCGTAGTGAAATTGCCGCAGAATTTGGAACTAAAGTTTGCCCCTCTTACTTCAAACTTCCGCTTAAGAGTAAGCCGCGGATGTTGACGTGTTCCTGCCAAAGGCGGCGGAGACTGTCGAGATAATCAAGCTTCGTTTGCGAATAGGTTCGCTGGGCCGTTAACAACTGCAGAAAGTCTATTTCGCCCGATGAAAATCCTTGAGAAATGAGTTGTAGATTTTCTTTAGCCTTAGGAAGTATATCCGAACTGTAGGCGACAGCTTGGAGCTTGGCATCGAGGTACGATTCATAGGCAGTTGCCAATCGCTCCCGCAAGTCCAAGGCTTGTTTCTCGACCCTGCGCTGTGCGACCACGACTTGCTGCCTTGCCTGGTAGATGGCCCCCTGATTTCGATTTGTCGTCGGTATAGGCATTCCAACTTGGAATGCAGCCACAACTTCATCGCCCACGGTGTCAAACAAGAGATTGGTTTGCCACGTAAGGTTTGGGGTGGCCTCCACACACTCGCGTTGCAATTGTCGACGGGCTTGATCGACTTCGGCAAATAAGATCGCGATTTCGGGACTGCTGTTCACCAGCAAATCGTAAGTTTGTTCGAAATCTTCAAGCGCGGCAAATGCATCGATTTCTCCAGCGACATGATCGATTGATAGGGCTTCCTCTCCGAGCAAGCCCGCGAGTTTTCGCATTGCCGCCAGTTTTTCATTTTCTGCTTGCCGCTGGATGACTCGTGCGTTTTCCAATTCAATTTCGGATTGGAGAACAGATGTTTGTGGCGATTCCTTGGCTTCATAGAGCTTGCGCGAAGTATCTACTGCGTTTTGTGAAATCGTGACAAGTTCGGCAGCGACCAGCACTTTTTCCTGAACTACGAGCAATTCGTAGTAACGCTGTCGAACGTCGGTGAGTAACTTTTGTTGAATCGTCGCAAGTCGTTGGTCAGCTGCCTGAATTTCTGCACACACAACGGAACGCGATAGGCCGAGCTTATTGCCGCGGACAATTTCGCGACCGAAGAAGACGCCATATTTTCCCGCGCCATTATCCTCGTTGATATCTTCTCCAACGACGCCAACCGTGGGGTTCGGAGGCAAGCCGGCCTGCGTTAGCTTTCCGCGAAGCGACTCCACCTCGGCCTGAGCCTGTTGAACCGCAGGATTCGCCGCAATGGCTACTTGCTCAAATTCGGCAAGAGTTCCTTGTTGGATTTTCGGGATCCCTTCGGGATTACCCATTATCAATTCGTTGGACTCTTCCCGGCTCCTAGCCTCGACTAGAGGGACGGTGTCGTGGGTCTGAAAACCAACCTGACGGTTGACGGCGAATTGGTTGGAAGCTGTCGCGATCTGGTCAGGACTTGGACGATTATAAATCTGCGGAGCGCTCATGGCGTGCTTCGATGCCGGGTCAAATTCGCGCGGCAAGCTTCTGCAACCGGCCAGGGCAAGTAACGAGAAGGCAGCAATCCATTTCGTGCTCATCTCGAAGCAACCTGTTCATGATTCCGGTTCAATTGCGGGCATTGACTTTATTTCACGTATCGGCATATCGATCGGGAGCAGTGAAGGAGGAAACTTTCCGTCGACCGTTGGCTCGAACTGATTGCATTGAAACGCTATCGCTTAGTCTTCATGTTGGAATCGAGGAAATCTCCAGCGATCACGAACTGGAATCTTATTTTGAGAATTGCCAACGGTGCCATCACCGTCACATCAATTCCTTAACTGTCGCAGGCGAACGACGTCCAGATGGACAGATAAATCGTGGCCGAGGGGTGTGAAGCCCCAGTATTCTGCCGCACTGATAACGGAAGGCATGTAGATTGGGTTAACGCATTTCTTAGCGGAACCGATACAATCCATAGTAATGGGGTTGTTCAACCGCAGACAGCGGTTACGTTTCATCTGATCTAGGCATCTCGGCACGAATTCACCAACCGTTCCGAACATCGGGAAAGCATAACGTTGACAAATGTTTACGACGTTTGGGCACAACTCGATCGCCATCCTCGTTTCGATGAGTGTTGCCTGGCATTCCGTTACGGGCTGTTGCGGTCACCATTCCCACGCACAGGCGAGTTGCTGTCTTAACACGTCCAGCCAAGCCGGACATCAATGCGATGCCCACGTCTCGGATAGTCATCGATGTTCCTCGACAACTAAATCGTTAGAACCGGAATTCGTTGATTCACGAAGCAACCCAGGGTCGCCAGGAAACGACTCGCGACCTGGAAGCTGTAACGAAGGTGAATGCGCATTTGCACTCGGGGAAATTACACCTCAGGTGCCCTCGACCGATGGGTTGTCGCTTGACCTAGTTTATGGTGCGGCTGACATTGGCGATTCGAGCGGTGGGCCGCTTGGAAATAATCCTCAATTCTATGGGAGGTTTGGATCGTTGAGCGCTCCCGCTGCGCGCCCGCAGCAACTTCTTTGCGTTTGGCTGCTCTAAGCCACTTCTCGCCAATCTCGCGTTTCCATTGCGCTGTCGTTTCGCTAGTGGAATGTCCCATTGCGACGTAACTGACTCGCAAACTGTTTTCCGCATGTCGAAGCGAGGCAACCGTTTCCTAGTGCGATTCTAGTCGGTGCATTTCTTCTGTTAGTTTTCGAAAAGCCTTTGAGTCGGAGTTGGATTCAATGATTCGAATTCATTGCCGCGCGTGGTGTGTGCTCCTGATCATGCTCGCTGCCGGATGCCCGGGGAATCGCGAGGCCGACAAAGCCGTTCCTGCGGAGCCAAAGCCCGCGGCAGTTACCAACCGAATCGACATTCCCGGTCCGGTGCGATCGAATTTGGGAATTACATTTGCGCGGGTCGAGCGTCGGCCAGTAGCAGGCATCATGCGTGTGCCGGGTCGATTCGAATTGTTGCCGACCGCGCGCGTCGAACACCACACGCCATTGCGTGGACGTGTCGAATTGCTTGTCCAGCAACTCCAGCAGGTAAAGAAGGGCGACGTGCTTTATCGCCTGAATTCGCCGGACTGGCGGGACATGCAGCGAGAGTTGTCCGACACAATGGGAACAATCGATATCGCGGAGGCGCAGCTGAAGGCCATTACGCCGATCAGCGACGCACATCGACTCCACGAGCAAGGGATTCAAGAAAACATTGAGCTTTGGACGGCCCGAAAAGAAAAGCTAGAAGGTTTGGCGACAGTCGTTAGCAGCCAAGGTCAGCAATTGGCCGAAGCGCAGTCAAAGATTACCGAATCGAGTTCGGCGCTGGGAGAGCTAAAGGAAAAGGCGGCTGAACTCGACTTGCGGCGAGTTGAAACCGAGAGTCAACTTCGCAGCGCCAAGCTAAAACTAGAGCTGCTTTTGACGTCGGCAGCGACACTACTGTCCGTTTCGCACGATGAACTTATTGCTCCGGTTAACGACTCAAAGCCGGCACTTCCTTATTGGCATATCGTAACGGCAATCGAGATGCATGCGTCGATCGACGGAATCGTTGAGCAATTAGCGGCAACAAATGGAGCCTGGACAGAGGAAGGGGGCCGAGTGCTTTCTGTGGTTGATCCGACGCAAGTGAGATTTCGAGCGATGGGATTGCAGAGCGACCTCGATCGATTGCGGACTGGACTTTCGGCAGCGATTGTCAATCCGGCCGCCAGGGGCGAACGGGCCAACGAATCTATTCCGACAGTGCTGGAACTGGGGCTAAATGCCGACCCGGAAGAGCGGACGGTTGATTTGTATGCAACGCCATTGGAGCTGAAAGACTGGACTCGTCCTGGAATATCCGCGTTTCTGGAAATCTCCACCGAACAGGCAGATGACTCCAGCCTAGCGATTCCGTTGTCGGCCGTTGTCCGTGACGGGTTGACATCCATCATCTTTCGTCGCGATCCGGCTAATCCCGATAAAGCCATTCGCCTCGAAGCGGATCTTGGCATGAACGACGGGCGCTGGATCGTCATCAATAGCGGGTTACGCGAAGGAGACGAGGTAGTTCTCGATGGAGTGTATCAACTGCTGCTTGCAACTTCAGGGTCGGTTCCCAAAGGGGGACACTTCCATTCGGATGGGACATTTCACGAGGGGGAAGACCACTAGATGTGTTTGAAATTGAGTAGAACCGCCAAGGCGAAGCCATCATGCCATTGAATGGACAATTTGGAGTGCAGGGATGCTGAAGAACCTGATTGCGTTTTCGTTGAAATACTCCTCGCTGGTGCTGATCGCCGCCGGGCTGCTGGTGTTCTTTGCAGGTTACCAGCTACCCCGGATGCCAGTCGATGTGTTTCCCGAACTGAACGCCCCGACGGTAGTGATCCTTGCTGAAGCCGGTGGATTGGCGGCCGACGAAGTCGAGCAGTATGTGACCTTTCCATTGGAGACTGCCGTCAACGGTCTTGACGGCGTTCGCCGCGTGCGCAGCTCAAGTGCAATCTCGCTGGCCTTGGTCTGGGTGGAGTTCGAATGGGGAACGGACATTTACCGCGCACGGCAACTGGTTTCCGAAAGGTTGTCGGCAGCCCGCGATTTACTCCCCCCGTCAGCGCACGCCGAAATCACGCCGATCACGTCGATCACTGGGGAGATCATGTTGCTGGCGTTGTCGTCGCCCGACAAGTCGGTCAGTGACCTGGATTTGCGGGCCTATTCCGAGTTTGAAATGCGGAACCGGCTGCTGGCGATTCCAGGCGTAGCGCAAGTCGTCTCCATCGGTGGAGAACTCCCCGAGTATCAGGTCCACGTGCGCCAGAACGAACTTCAGCTTTACGGATTGACCGTAGAAGATGTGGTCAATGCAGCGCGACAGGCTCATAGTACGGCCAGTGCCGGGTATTTGCCCAACGTTGAGAATCGGGAACTCCCGATGCGGCAATCGACGCAAGTCCGCTCAGTCGACGACATTCGCAAGACTTTGATCAAGTATCACGAGGGATCCCCCGTGACCATTGGACAAGTTGCGGAAGTGGAGTTGGGAGGTGCCCCCAAACGGGGCACGGCGGCAGACCGGGGCCAACCCGCCGTCGTCATGTCAATCCAGAAGTCACCGGGAACCAATACGTTAGCGTTGACGCGTGCCATTGATGACGCTCTGGACGAAATCGAAGCCTCGCTGCCCAAGGGTATCGCGATCAATCGGCAGGTCATGCGTCAATCCGATTTCATTGAACGATCCGTTTCCAATGTGGTGAAGGTGCTTCGCGATGCAACGATCATCGTTTCGATCATCCTGATCCTATTTCTGCTCAACGTGCGCACGACGTTTATTACGCTGACCGCATTGCCTTTGTCGATCGCCGTTGCCTTGCTCCTGTTGTGGGTAACGGGGCTGACGCTCAATGTCATGACTCTGGGGGGGCTGGCAGTCGCCATTGGAGAGTTGGTCGACGACGCCATCATCGATGTTGAGAACGTCTATCGTCGGCTGCGCGAGAATCAGGCGTTGCCCGTGGCTGAACAGCGGCCGTCGCTGGATGTGATTTTTGACGCGTCCAACGAGATTCGAAGCTCGGTGGTCTACGCGACGGTACTCATCGTAATTGTTTTCGTTCCGCTGCTTTTTCTCGGTGGACTGGAAGGCCGGTTCTTTCGACCACTCGGTCTGACCTACATCGTCTCGATTCTGGCTTCATTGATTGTGGCGATGACCGTGACACCCGCGCTTTGCAGGTACCTGTTGGGCGGCAAACTGGGGCGCGGCTCGCACGATGGCCAGCATATTGACGGGTTCTTCGTTCGTTGGCTCAAGTCGGCTTACCAGCCCTTCCTCCGATGGTCGCTCATTCATCGCAAGACTGTGTTAGGCGCCTCGGCACTGGTAACCGGGCTCGCCATCTGGCTGGGCAGCACGTTTGGGACGGCTTTCTTGCCGGAATTCAACGAGGGAACATTTACCGTCTTCCTGATGGCACCCCCTGGTACGTCACTTCAGGAAAGCAATCGAGTGGCACTGGGGATTGAGGCGAAACTGGTTGAAGTCGAGGGGGTTCTGGGAGTCGTCCGGCGAACCGGTCGAGCAGAGCGTGACGAGCACGCGGAGCCGGTTAGCAGTTCGGAAATCGAAGTCTCCGTCAAACCCGGTTATGAAAAGTTCGATGTCCGCCGCAGAATCGACGCTGTGATTGCGAATGTTCCCGGCACCACCACGATGATCGGGCAGCCAATCGAGCACCGCCTTTCGCATATCCTGTCGGGTACACCGGCAGCAATCGCGATCAACGTCTTTGGCGACGACCTCGCCAAACTTCGCTCCCTGGCCAAGGAAATCGAGGCCGCATTGCGAACGATTCCCGGTGCCCGTGACATCGCCGCGAACCGGGAAGTCATGATCCAGTCGTTGCCCATCCGCTACCGGGCTCAGGATCTGGCGGCGGTCGGATTGACTCCGGCAATGGTGGCCGAGCAAGTTCAGGATGCGCTTTACGGTGAAGTCGTTGCTGTAGTCAATCAGGGAGTACGCCGGTATGACATCGCCGTGCGACTTGCTCCCGAGGAAAAGCAGCGGATTGAACAAGTCCGGCAACTCATGTTGCGGGGCCAAGGCGGGGCGATTGTGCGATTGGAAGACGTCGCCGACATCGGCGCGGAGATGACCAGCAATCTGATCGCACGCGAAAGAGCGCGCCGCAAGGCCGTGATCTCTTGCAACGTTGCGGAGGGATACAACCTGGGGGACTTGGTGTCGGAAGTCAAAGCCAGGGTCGATCCCATCGTCCTGCGAGCGGGCTATGCCGTTCACTACGGCGGGCAGTTCGAGGCTCAACAATCGGCAAGCCAGTCGATTCTAGTGATGGGTGCGGGCGTCTTGCTGGCCATGCTGATCCTGCTGCAAATGTCCACGGGCTCATTTCGTGCTGCCGTGCTTGTCATGTTCAACCTCCCCTTGGCTATCATTGGCGGCATTGCCGCCATCTACCTCACGGAATCCGAACATTTGGTTTCCAACACCTTTGCGCTGTTTGGCATCGGCGAACGTTACGTGCCTCCGGTGATCTCGATTGCCAGCATGGTGGGATTCGTGACCTTGTTCGGCATTGCCGTTCGCAATGGGATCCTGCTGGTCAATCACTACGTCCACATCGTACAGAATGAAGGAAAGACACTCGAACATGCGATTGTACAAGGCTCGCTGGAACGACTTTCCCCGATTCTGATGACTGCCCTGTGCGCCGCGCTGGGTCTATTCCCGATCGCGTGGAATGCGGGCGAACCAGGGAACGAATTGCTCGCGCCATTGGCCATCGTCGTGTTAGGTGGACTAATTTCCTCCACCTTCTTGAACCTGTTCGTTGTTCCCGCGGGGTATGCGCTGGTGTTCGGCGTACGATTCGGCTCACCGCCTTCGGCTGACGCGAAAGTCAGTTGGTTGCGCCGGCTGTTCGGCACCCGCAAGTTGCTTAAACCTAACGAGGTGTCACCATGATTCATTTCTATTCAATCTCCGTTGGTATCGCTGTCGCGGCGGTATTGTCCGGCTGCACAAAGGAAAACTCTTCTAGTGCTGCCAAAAATCCTCCGGCTATCGTCAAAACTGACGAGCACGAGGGTGGTCACAAAGTGGAAGGGCCGATGATTGAACTTGGAAGTGCGGCCGCCGGAGGATGGACGGTGACCGCCTCACGGACCGAAGGAAGTCTAACCGCCGGCGGTGAAACCGCGGTCGATTGTTCAGTCACTGGCGGGTCGGGCACGATATCGGCAGTCCGCTGCTGGATTGGAACCGAGGACGCCAAAGGGGCGATTAAGGCTCTCGCGGAAATTGAAAATTCAGCCGATTCATCGCATCGGCATGCGCACGTAGAGGTCCCCAGCCCGCTCGCCGAAGGAATCAAACTTTGGGTGGAAGTTGAGGACAGCTCGGGTGCAAAAAGCGCTGCAAGTTTTGACTTGAAGAAGTAGTCGATGGCTTGATTTCGTATCAATGAGTGTTGTTTTTTTAAGGAGATTTTGGAATGACGGCGTATCAAATTCAAAAAGGAATTCGAATAGTTGCATGCCTCGCGCTTTTCGTAGTCGGAATCGGCGCAGGTTTCGCGCAAGACGAAACCAAACGCACGAAGGCTGAAGAGAACCAAGGCTCTGCGAAACTCGCATCACTCGATCGCACAGCCGCGAAGCAGACCATTTCGTATCAGTTGCTGGACTGGAAAGGCATGCATTTTCATGATTCGGCGCAGGCACAAAAGCATTTAGAAATCGTCAAGAAACTCGGTTGCGTAGCGAAGTCGGGCCAGCATTCCGGGCACATCGATGTCAAATACCACTGTCAGGAATGGAAATCGATTTCACTCGACAATGCGGAATCGGCGCACCAGTGGCAAACGTGGTTACAGTCGGCGGGCTTCGACGTATTCCGACAACAAATCGATCCTTCCTTTTCTCAAGGAGCGGAAGGGATCGAGTTCCGATTGTCCGATTGGAAAACGATTCACGGAGACGGTTCTGCTGAGCAGGCCAAGTTCATCGACACTTTGAAAAAAGTCGGATGCGACGTGCGCGTTGTCGAACACGGCGACCATTCGGATATTCGCTTTCGCGCACCCACTTGGTGCGAGATTCGAATCGCCGATCAGGCAGCCGCGAATCAGTGGACGGAATGGTTCAAGTCGCAAGGCTTTGTAACGCGGATAGTGAATGAAAATTAGGCATGCCCTTAGCGTGGCGAAAGCGCCTCGGTTTCGCATCCCTATGGACCGCGATCGCGGCCGACAAGTGCGCTTCATTACTCGTGATTTTCAACGGGCTTCGCCTACTGAAATCCGCTTAATGACATTGATGGTTCGGCGGGATTCTTTGATTGGGCGTCGCGCTTCGGCCGTATATCGTAAGAAAACGTCATGGCTGAAGCGGAAAATCACGAAAATAAAAATAAAACATTGAGCCAAAAGCTGATGGTTCAAATTGACGCTTGCGTTAGTGAGACGTAAACTTGAATCGGTGGATACGTAAATTGCCAGAAAGTCTTTGATGTATAGAGACGGTCTCATCGTGGGGTTTCTCTCGGCATTGGTCGTGCTGTGTCCATTTCAGTGTATTCTTGCCGAATACTTTTCGGTTGATGCGATTACTACCGCGGAATCGTGCACTTGCTGCCCCGCTCACGGTCAAGACGACGGCATTCAGGGTGAACAGAATTCGCCCACCAATCCTGACGAATGCTCGTGTCGCGACTGTTTTTGTCGGGGCGCGTTGCCCGTTCACGATTCAGATGTTGGGGAGCTTGCTGGGCTTGACTCTGCAGCCGCAAGTTTCGATGTTCCACATGTGTTCTCAACGCAGGTTGAACTCGAGGCCCCGCTAGTTGCATCACACTCATTTCTTATGCCCTTTCTCTTATCGGGGCATAACTTGCGCGCTGCGCTCTCCAATTGGTGCTGTTAGCACCTTCGCTTGGTCCGGCCGTGGTTATGGGCTCGCGTCAGGCAAATAGATTGATATTCGAATCGTTTGCCCCGAATCGGCTCGATGTCCGGCTAACGACCAAGCGATCGCCCGGAAGCAGTTCGTAATTCGGCAACGTAACCCGCTTATTCGATCCGAGCATTTCAGATGAATGATATGGCTACAAAACAACCGATGGTTACCGCCCCTTCAGAAACAAGGCAGGTCAATGCTTTGCCGACGACAACGCATTCGACGTCGAATCGCGGAATGCGAATCGGGCGGGGACTTGTTCGGATGATTCCGACGCTCGTAATCTTCGCTTTGCTAATAACGATCGCGGGATGGGGGCATTTTCACGAGTGGAAAATTCCGAAATTCTCGGAGCTGACCAACGGCAAGTCGAGCGTCGGCGAAGCTTGGTGTGATGAACATGGAGTTCCTGAAGCCATTTGCATTTCCTGCAACGCAGAACTAATGCCCAAAGGGCAACTTTTTGGTTGGTGCAAGGAACATGGAGTGCACGAATGCGTGCTTCACCATCCTGAACTCGGGCAGCTCGCCTCTCTCGCGGAAATCACAGAGGACGATTTGGATCGTGCGTCGCGCGCGATCGCCGCGCGGCCGCGAACGGAAAATGACTCCGCTTGCAAGGTTCATTTGCGTCGCATTCAGTTCGCCTCTACTGACGCAGCGGATCGAGCAGGCATCGACATTGCGATTGTGGACCGCGGACCGATTGTCGAAACGATTAAAACTACCGGCGAAATCGTGTACGACCCGACCCTCGTTTCTCATCTGGCATCGCGAACCGAGGGGACAATCTGGAGGGTGGAAAAAAATGTCGGCGAATACGTTAAGGCTGGTGATGTCCTGGCGTTTGTCGATGCCGCCGTAGTGGGGCAAGCGAAAGCGGAATTAATGCAGGCATTGGTTCAGCTAGAGTGGAATCGCAAAACGCTGCTGAGGCTCAGCGGCCTTGAAGGCGCGATTTCCGGGCATCGCGTACTCGATGCGGAAAGCGAAGTGGCCAAATCCGAAGTGGCGGTGCAGCAAGCGCTGCAAAAACTTTCGAACTTTGGCCTAGCGTTGGACGAAAGCGACTTCGAACGACAGTCGGCTGAGGAACGAAAGATCTCGATCCGGTTTCTTGGAATTCCCGGCGACGCTGTCAAAACCCTTGAGCAAACCGCTTCGTCGTCCAATCTTGTGCCAGTTATTGCTCCGCGTGACGGTTTAATAGTTAAGCGAGATGCGGCCCCGGGAGAGATGGTTGGGCCGACCAGTTCGATCTTCACGATTGCCGACGCGAGTCGCATGTGGTTGCAACTCAATCTAAGACTGGAAGAGGCACAACGGGTTCAGATTGGTCAAAAGATCATTTTTCGGCCAGATGGTTCGGATGACGATTCGATTGGAACAGTCACATGGATTAGCACCGACGTGGACACTGGGACGCGAACCGTACAAATCCGCGGTGAGTTGGACAATTCTGGTGGTCAATTGCGGAATGAGACATTTGGCGCGGGGGAAATTGTCCTGCGCGAGGAGTTTCAAGCGATCGTTGTGCCCGATAACGCAATCCACTGGGAAGGCTGTTGTCACGTCGCTTTTGTCCGCGACAAGGACTACCTAAAGGAAGGCTCATTCAAGGTATTCCATACTCGGTCGGTACGTCCGGGCGCGAAAATGAACGGCTACACCGAAGTTATTGCGGGTTTGTTGCCAGGAGAAATTGTTGTGGCCAAAGGGAGTGGCATCCTCCGAGCGGAACTGTTGAAAGGCAACTTGGGGGCAGGCTGACTGTGCGAACACTAAACGGTTCAGTTGAACCGCTCGTTCGCACAAATGGAAAAGCATTCGAATCGGACTCTTGGCCAACCTGGAACACGAAATCATGCTGAATTGGATCATTGATTTTTCGCTCCGCAATCGAGTAATCGTTTTAGGCGCGGTGGCCTTGGTTATTGCGGCCGGAGTCTATTCATTACAGTTTCTTGACGTCGATGCGTTTCCGGACACGACCCCGGTTATGGTTCAGGTCAACACGACTGCTCCTGCCCTTTCGCCGGAAGAAGTCGAGAGGCAAATCACGTTTCCGATTGAACAGGTTATCAGTGGTTTGCCCAAGCTAAAAACGCTTCGATCCATCTCGAAGTTTGGTCTATCGCAGGTTGTCGTGACGTTCGAGGACGGCACGGATGTCTACTTTGCTAGGCAGCTGATCAGCGAACGGCTTACAAGCATCGACCTTCCAGAAGGAATCCAGCGACCTCGGCTTGGCCCGGTCTCGACTGGCTTGGGGGAAGTGTTTCACTATCTTGTGAAACTTAAAGACGTTGACATTTCTGCGCTTCCGCGCGAACGGCAAATCGAGAAACTGACCGAGTTGCGCACGTTTCACGATTGGGTTGTTAAACCGCAACTGAGAACTGTCCGAGGAACGGCAGAAGTTAACAGTTGGGGTGGCTTCGAAAAACAATTCCAGGTTCGAATTGACCCCGATCGGCTGATGAAGTTTTCGCTTACGTTTGACGAGGTTGTGGATGCTGTCAAAGCGAATAACCGAAATGTTGGCGGGGGAAATATCTCACAGAATACCGAGACGCTTCTTGTCCAAGGGATCGGCCGAACCCGCGACATTGACCAAATCAGGAATATCGTTGTTAAAGCCATTGACGGATCGCCAATCCGCGTTGGTGACGTAGCGGATGTCCAGATCGGGCACGAAATCCGTCGTGGCGCTGTGACGGCCGATGGGCAAGGGGAAGTCGTCTACGGGCTCGGTTTCATGCTGATGGGCGAAAACAGTCACGTGGTGACCAATTCGCTCAAAGAAAAGATGCACGAAATTGCATCAGCGTTGCCCCCCGGAGTGGAGGTGCTCACCGTGTATGACCGGACCGAGCTCGTCGACCATGTCATTCAAACCGTTGAAAGAAACCTTTTGGAAGGCGGTCTGCTGGTCATTGCCGTGCTGTTCGTGTTTTTGGGAAATCTGCGGGCTGGCTTGATCGTCGCGCTGGCCATCCCGTTGTCCATGCTGTTCGCCTTTTCGGGAATGTTGCGGTTTGGAGTCGTTGCAAGTTTGCTCAGTCTGGGCGCGATTGACTTTGGTTTGGTTGTCGACAGCTCTGTGGTGATGGTCGAAAACTGCGTGCGGCGATTATCCCACGGGATTCCTCCGGGCAGCTCGAAACTCGACGTTATTCGCGATGCCGCTGTCGAAGTGCGGAAGCCGACCATGTTTGGCGAACTGATCATCATGATCGTTTATTTGCCGATACTCACGCTCGAAGGCATCGAAGGAAAACTGTTTCGGCCGATGGCCTTGACTGTGATTTTTGCGTTGGCCGGTTCCATGTTGATGTCGTTGACGTTGATGCCGGTCCTCGCAAGTTACTTTCTGCCTCGGAAATTGGATGAACGGGAACCCGCACTGGTCCGGCTTATCAAATGGATTTATAAGCCCATTTTGCATTTCACGATGCATCAGAAAACGGCGGTCATTGGGTTTGCCATTTGCGTTTTGGCCCTAGCGTTCGGTTTAATTGCTCCCAATTTGGGTTCGGAGTTTGTTCCCAAGTTGTCGGAAGGCGCCTTGGCCATCAACGTGGTGCGCTTGGCTGGAACCGATTTGGATGAATCAATCCGGCTTAATACTGAAATGGAACGTGCGGTTCGAAAGAATTTTCCCAATGAAGTCGAGCACACATGGAGCCGCATTGGGAGCGCGGAAGTGGCGACGGACCCCATGGGGGTGGAACTCACGGATATGTTCATTACGCTTAAACCTCGCAGCGAATGGACGCAGGCAACGACACAAGACGAGCTAACAACGCTGGTCCATCAAACGTTGCGCGAATTACCTGGCCAACGGATTGCCATGACACAGCCGATCGAAATGCGTCTTAATGAAATGATCAGCGGCGTCCGATCAGATGTAGCGGTCAAACTGTTTGGCGACGACTTTGACGTTATGGTCGAGAAGGCAGACGAGATTGCGAAAATCCTTCAAGCGATTGATGGCAATGCCGACGTGAACGTCGAGCAGATTACGGGACAACCGGTCTTGCAAATTAAGGTCAAGCAGGATGAAATCGCCCGCTATGGTGTTTCCGCCACGCAAGTCTTGAACATAGTGGAATCTTTGGGAAGCTACCAACTAGGCGAAATATTTGAGGATCAACTTCGTTTTCCCTTAGTTGTCAGACTCCCCGAACATTTGCGGGCAAGCCCGGCGACGATTGGCACAATTGAGATTACCGGACCGTCCGGGCAACGAATTCCGCTTGAGCGACTTGCGGATATACAGGTTGTGGAGGGACCGTCAACGATTACGCGAGAATGGGGCTATCGGCGAATTACCATTTCGTCCAATGTCCGTGGTCGAGACCTTGGTGGTTTCGTTGCCGAAGCCCAACAACGAATTGCAGCCGGCGTTCAATTGCCCAGCGGGCGTTACCACTTGGAATGGGGAGGCCAGTTCGAGAACTTGATTAGCGCGCGCCAGCGTTTGATGATCGTCGTTCCATTGGCTCTCGCGTCAATTTTCATTCTCTTGTATTTGACGTATGGCAATCTGATCGATACGTTTCGGGTCGCAACGGGAATTCCATTCGCTTGGACGGGAGGGATCATCGCATTATGGATGCGGGACATGCCATTCTCGATTTCTGCTGCCATTGGCTTCATCGCGTTGTCCGGCGTTGCAGTGCTCGATGACATGTTGCTCGTTTCCACTATTCGCGCTTATCGAAAACGCGGGATGCCTCTGGAACAGGCGGTGGAAACTGCTGCGATGACCAGATTACGACCCGTCTTGATGACGACGCTCGTGGCAGCCGTGGGCTTTTTGCCGATGGCTTTCAATACAAGTATGGGCGCAGAGGTCCAACGCCCTCTTGCCACGGTTGTGATCGGCGGTGTGATTAGCGCCATGATCATGTCTCTGCTGGTTTTACGGGTCCTGTACATGGTGTTTGCGGGGCCGATCGGTTCGGCCGATCTTCGCAATACCCAGCGAACGATGGGCTTAGTCGAGAGCGGCGAGATCGTTCGGGAAGGTCCCCACGCCGAACAACTTTCTAAAGTGAGTTGATTTTATACCAAGTTTTTTCACTGGAGAATCGAAATGCGTATTTCAAACAATCTACGATTCATGAGCATCGCGATGGTCGCGTCAGGCTTAATGCTCAGCAATGGTTGCCAACGTGAGGTTACCAAATCAGACACTAATAAGTCCCAGGCGGTGGCAGCGGACGATCATTCGGGTTGGTGGTGTACCGAACACGGGATCCCCGAAGAGGTTTGTAGCATGTGCAGCTCCAAGGCCGCGGCCGACTTCAAGGCCAAAGGCGATTGGTGCGCGGACCACAATCGGGCCGAATCCCAATGCTTTATTTGCGATCCAAAGCGTGCCGAGAAATTCACCGCGCTGTACGTGGCAAAATACGGTACACAGCCTCCAGCCATTACGAAGTAAAGGATGACCGCCCGCAGCCATAGCAAGCAACTAGCGTTCAGGATTCACGGGATGGATTGCGCTGAAGAAGTCGCAATTCTGAAACGTGAACTTGGACCGTTGGTTCAAACCGTGGAACAACTTCAGTTCGACGTGTTGAACGGCAAGCTCATTGTCGACGCTGCCAATAATCTCTCGCCTGAGAAGATTCTCCAAGCCGTCGCCAAGACCGGGATGCGCGCCGAAGCTTGGCAAGAACAATCGCGGAAGCCCGAAAGTAGCTTTGGGCAAACGTACGGGCGCTCGATATTGACGACGGCCAGCGGCATCTTTGGGCTCGCTGGATTTTTGAGTCACGTCGCGATTTCCGGTGGAGTTGCCGAATCGTTAGGTTCTGAGGGCATGGGGATCACGCACGGCGTGCCCGCCCTTTCTGTAATCCTCTACTTGATTGGCATCGTCACGGGAACATGGTTTGTTTTGCCAAAAGCATGGCGGGCCGCGGCTCGTTTCCGACCTGATATGAACCTGCTGATGGTGGTGGCCGTCTGCGGCGCTGCGGCCATAGGCGAATGGTTTGAAGCGGCAACGGTCGCTTTTCTGTTCTCTGTTTCACTGCTATTGGAATCGTGGAGCGTCGGCCGCGCGCGGCGCGCCATCGCAGCGCTGATGAAATGGGCTCCTTCGTCGGCAAGAATTCGTGACGAACGTGGCCAGGAAAAGGAAGTCCTACCGGCCGAAGTAAACGTCGGAACAGTCTTCATCGTTCGACCCGGGGAAAAGATCCCATTGGACGGCAAGATCGCCAAAGGTGCCAGCGCGGTCAACCAAGCGCCGATTACCGGTGAAAGCATTCCGGTGGATAAGGAGATTGGCAGCGACGTTTTTGCTGGAACGATTAACGGCGACGGCCTGATCGAAGTAAAGTCGACCAAGTCCGCCGATGACACCACGCTCGCCAAGATCGTTCGCATGGTCGGCGATGCGAATTCTCAACGCTCGCCGTCGGAACAGTGGGTTGAGAAATTCGCTCGCTATTACACGCCGGCAGTCATGATATTGGCGTTGCTGGTACTCGTGATCCCTCCGTTACTGTTCGCCCAAGTCTGGTCGGATTGGCTTTATCGCTCGTTGATTTTGCTGGTGATCGCCTGCCCTTGTGCTTTGGTCATTTCGACGCCTGTCTCGATTGTGGCCGCGCTCGCGTCGGCCGCAAAGAACGGCGTCCTGATCAAAGGCGGTTTGTTTGTCGAAGTACCGGCAAGACTGAAGGCGATTGCGATGGATAAGACGGGAACGCTAACTTATGGCAAACCCGAAGTGATTGACATCGTACCGCTCAACAATCACAACGAAATCGAGTTACTGGAGCGTGCCGCCGCGCTGGAATCCCATTCGAATCACCCATTGGCTCAAGCCATCGTTCGCAAGGCGGTCGAACAAAACGTATCGATCCCACCTGCGGAGGATTTTGAGATCATTCAAGGCAAAGGGGCCCGTGGACTGGTCAATGGTAAATTGTTTTGGTTGGGCTCTCATCGATACCTTGAAGAACGCGGGCAAGAGACTCCCGAGGTGCACGCGCAATTAGAATCGTTGCAAAAAGCGGGGCGTTCGATTGTGGCGGTGGGCAACGATGAACATGTTTGC
The DNA here is from genome assembly GCA_041745295.1 of Pirellulaceae bacterium. Lineage (GTDB taxonomy): Bacteria > Planctomycetota > Planctomycetia > Pirellulales > Pirellulaceae > JANMEB01. The sequence continues at coordinate 32,704 of JBGTJE010000019.1, forward strand.
GGCTTTATTTCATTGGTAGATACGATTCGGGCGGAAACCACCGGAATTCTAGTCCAATTGCACGCGGAAGGAATCAAGGACGTCGCGATGCTGACCGGCGACAACTGGGGCACCGCCAAAGCCATTGCCAAAGTAGTGGGAATTGATTCGGTTTATGCCGAGCTACTTCCTGAAAACAAAGTCGAGGTCATTGAAGCGTTGGAAAAGAAATATGGCCAAGTCGCGATGGTTGGCGACGGCGTTAACGATGCGCCCGCGCTTGCGCGCTCGTCGCTTGGAATTGCCATGGGCGCGGTGGGAACGGATGCCGCTATCGAAACAGCCGACATTGCCTTGATGTCGGATGACTTATCAAAGTTACCCTGGCTCATCAGGCATTCCAAGCGCACGCTGTCGATCATCCGTCAAAACATTACGTTTTCATTGGGCGTGAAACTCTTGTTCGTCGCCCTGACATTTCTCGGTTTCGCATCACTCTGGACCGCGATCGCCGCCGACATGGGTGCGTCATTACTCGTTATCGTCAACAGCCTGCGTTTACTCCGTGCCGTTTAGCTTGGCTTGGAGTTTTCTCCAGCGGTGCGCCCGAACGCGATAGAAGAGGACTGGAAGAAGGAGATCGACGACTTCATCGGCGACGAGGATGCCGCCGAGCACTGGCGCGGCCATCGGTTGCATGATCTCGGAACCGACGCCGCTGGCCCAAAGCATCGGCGCGAGGCCAATCATCGTGGTTAGTTCCGTCATCAGCTTGGGCCGCAAACGATGGACGGCCCCCTCCATCACGGCCGCGCGGACTTGTTCTAGCGTCATATTCTCCAATCCACCGCGCCGATCGATTGCTTCGCGCAAGTAGACCAAAATGACCAGTCCTCCTTGGGTCGCCAAACCGAAGCAGGCGATGAACCCAACCCAAACGGCAACGCTGAAGTTGTAGCCAAAGAGGTATTGAAACAGCACTCCGCCAAATACGGCGCCGGGGACCGTCAAGCACATGACGATCAACGTATCCGCCAGGTCGTGGTAGACGATGTACAAGATCAGAAAGATGGTAAGGACGACGATCGGCACGATGATAGTGAACGTTCGCCGAGCTCGAAGTTCGTGTTCGAATTGACCCGTCCACTCGATATACATTCCGGCGGGCATCGAAATCTCAGTGGCAACTGCCTTCTGTGCTTCTTCGACAAAACCAATGATGTCTCGATCGCGGACGTTCAGCCGAACAAAGGATCGAAGCAGGCCGTTTTCGCTCCGAATCATCGACGGTCCGGAGGTGATTCGAATGTCGGCGATTTGAGACAACGGAATTTGCAGTTGTTTTCCACTGCCCGAATCCGAATTGGCCGAAGAGTTCGATTCCTGTCCAGCATTCACGTTTGACTCGGGCATGGTGGTCCCGGTGTTGCTCGCCTGACCCGAATTCATTCCGGCCACCAACAAATTCTTGACGGACTCCTCGTCTTCGCGAAAGGCCCGGGCGTAGCGGATCCGAATGGGAAACCTTTCACGGCCTTCGACCGTCATCGTGATGACGCGGCCACCAAGTGCCGTCTCGATGACGTCTTGAATGTCGCCAACGCTCACGCCAAATCGGGCCGCCCGTTCGCGGTCGATGTTGATTTCCAAATAGCCTTCGCCGACGACTTGATCGGCGGAGACGTCGACCGCTCCTCGCAATCGCTTGAGGATTGCGGCGATTTCCTCGCACTTGGCCGCAATTTTCTCGATGTCGTCGCCGAACACGCGGACCCCCAACATGGTGTTAACGCCGGTGGCCAACATGTCGATGCGATTGATGATCGGTTGCGTCCAGATATTACCCCAGCCTGGCATGCGGACCACCGAATCGAGTTCGGCGAGCAAACTCTCCTTGTCGCGCCGCCATAGCATCAAACCGGACGCGAACTCATTTTGAACCGATTCGTGGACGCTCGTCAGCTGTTCAGGCGAAGGCGAGCCGGCCCACAGGGTCAGTTCTTTGGCTTTTCCCTGAATGTTCTCGTGGGCCAATCGCGTGTACATGGGCGCTGCCTGGTCGAGCAATTGCCAATTGAGTTGCCGGACAAACTCGCTCCAAAGTCTATCGCGCTCAGCATTCACTTTATCCAGCAACAACTGATTGAAGGATTGCCGTTCTAAGCCGAAGGCCTCACCGGCGCCTCGAAAGAACTCGATTATTGGATTTTCTCGAATCACAAACGCGTCGGCATCGGCTTTGGCTTGACGACGCTCGACAAGCTGCCGGTGCACAATCAAGGCGATTTTTTCGACGGTCGGCGAATCGGCTGAATGGACTAAGTATTCGCCAAATTGCTGGGGAACGAGAGATTCTAGTTCGACTGCAACTTGAGCCTTGACATGCTCGGATAATGTTCCGTTGGCAACAAACAACTTTACAACGTCGCCAACCACGGCTCGGATCAAATGCTGTTTGAGACGATCCTCAAATAACGCTTGCTCCTGCAAAACGACCGAGCGCATCATTTCGTCGAAGCGAGCGATGGAGATCATCGTGGCATCATTGATAAGTTGCTCTCGCTGTGCGGGCGATGCTTCGCTTGACAAGAAGTTAGCTCGTAACATTGCTTGAACAATTCGTTTTGATTGCGATAGCGCGTCGTCGTAACGCAACTCGCGTTTGAGCCAGAATTCTTGCGGCCGAAGGTTGATCACGGTTTCCACCATGTCCAATGGTGCCGGATCCGTTGGCGTCTCGGCACGACCCGCCTTTCCAACCACGGATTCGATCTCGGGGAAAGCGCGAATCTCGGCGTCACGTGCTTTCAAATCGGCGGCCGCCTGCGTGACCGAAGCCCGCGGAATGGTAACGGGCATATCGAGAATGGAACCTTCGCTTAACGGTGGCATGAACTCACGACCGAGCGGAATCATCGTTTGTTTGGCAAACAAGCCAACGACGAGCAGACTGGCGATCATGGTTAGCATTGGCGCGAATCGAAGCTGCGCAGCGATCCTCACTACCAGAAAACTTGCGACGGCAATGACCAGCAGGGCAATCGCCAAGAGGATCCAGGATTTATCGGCAATGGCGCTAGGAATCCATGCCGGCTGCCAGCCTTTGAGAATTGCAATCAAAACCGGAACACTGACCGCCACAAACCAAAGCACCGCTACCCATTTCCAGTGCTTGCGAAATGAGGCCGCCTCTCCCCAAGCAGCCCACGAGCTCATTCCTAGCGCCAAGGCAAGGGCAAATCCGAACACCCAAGACGAACCGGTCGGAATCGAGCCGAGCAGACAGATCACACTGACCGTCCACACGACCGGCCAGGGATGGTCTAAAACGAAGTTGAGTACCGGACGATAAATCTCGATCACGCGCCGAATCATCCAGCTGTCTTCTTCGTGTCGAATCCGTCCGCGCAACATCCAGGGAATAATTGCCGGGACGAGGGTAATCGCCAGGATGGCAACTCCGATCAAGGCGAACGATTTGGTGAAGGCCAACGGATGAAACATTTTGCCTTCCATTCCCGTCAACATGAATACGGGAATGAAGCTGATGATCATGATCGCCATGGCGAAGAAAATGGGCCGGCCAACGGTCCTTAAGGCAGGCAAAAGAAGCTCGCGAGTATTTCCCCGCACCCGCGAATCGCCGAATTTCTCGTGAAGGGTGTGCGCGCCCTGATCGACCATCACGATGGCGGCATCGACCAAGACCCCAATCGAAATGGCGATGCCAGCGAGCGACATGATGTTCGACGAGATTCCCAGATGCCGCATCAAGATAAACGAGATCAGCACGGACATGGGTAGGGTTAGGCAAATGATCAAGGCACTCCGGAAATGCCACATGATCACGAAGATCACGAGGCTGGCGACCAATGCTTCTTCGAACAGTGTCCTGGTAACGGCGTCAATGGCATTCTCGATTAGTCGCGTTCGATCGTAGAATGGAACGATCCGCACGCCCTCCGGCAAACCGGCTTGCAGCTGCTCGATTTTTTTCTTGATCCGATCGGTTACTTGCAGCGGATTTTCGCCGAATCGCATCAGCACGACGCCGCCCACGGCTTCGTTGCCATTTTTTTCCAGCACGTTGCGCCGTTGAGCCGAGCCGAACTGAACGACCGCGACATCACCCACGAAAATAGGAGTTCCGTCGATGGATTTGACGACCGTTTTTTCAACGTCGGCCAGCGATTTAATCCAGCCAGTGCTGCGCACCAGATACTCGGAACTTCCTTTTTGAATCACGCGCCCACCAACCGAGGAATTGGAGCGTGCAACGGCCGAGTACAACTCGCCGAGGGTCACATTGAACGAACGCAGTTTATTGGGATCGACGTCGACCTGGTACTCAATCGGAAAACCACCGACCGAAGCGACTTCGGCGACTCCCGGAACGCTGTAAAGTTGGTAGCGGACGAACCAGTCTTGAATCGCCCTCAGCCTTCCGATGTCGTAGCCTTCCCCTTCCACCGTGTACCAAAAGATTTGACCGACCGCCGTAGCATCAGGTGCCAAGTAGGCATCCACGCCTTCCGGCAAAAACGTCTTGGCGATCGATAACTTCTCCAGGATGCGTTGGCGGGCAAAGTAAAAGTCAATTCCTTCCTCGAAAATGATGTTGACCATCGAGAAACCGAACTCGGAAGTCGCGCGGATTGCCTTGACTCCGGCCAATCCTTGCAAATTGACCGAGAGAGGATACGTAACTTGGTCCTCAATCTCTTTAGGACTGCGGCCGGGCCAATCGGCGAAAACGATGACTTGGTTTTCAGACAAATCAGGGATGGCATCAACGGGCGTGTTGATCGTGGAATGGATACCCCAAACCACAATCCCCAGCGCAAGGAAGAACACAACCAGAGGATTGCGCACTGAATACTCAATTATTTTTTCGATCATGGCGGTGACTATTCTGGAGGCTGTTTGACGTTTTGAGCCTTCCAGCGACTCACTTTTTCCAACGTATCGGCGGCATTACGCTGAGCCATGTCCGTGCAACCTTCGCAGCAAATCATGACAGGCTCGCCGTCGACAATGATCTTGAGCGGCACCCCCATAGAGCCCAGCGGCTCTTCGGTGATGGGACAAAGAACTTGCAATTTGGACAACGATTGATCCTCGGCGTTCAGCTGCGCGATATTGGCTAGAAATTCCTCCGTCAGGCGCAGGGGCGAAGGATCGGCGACCGATTCGCTTTGGTCTGAAGGCAAAATAGAAGGCGGCTGTGGGTTCGAGGTCGTGTCATCGTCGCTTCCATTTCCCGAAGGACTGCCGCCAGCACCGAAATAGGCCGCCGATGCGGCCGGATTGAGCCGAGTCTCCGCGTCGATCAAGAATGCGCCGGCAGCGGCGACTTGATCTCCGGGCAACAGCCCGGAAACAACCGAATAGAATCCGTCTGACCTGCTGCCAAGCTTCACCTCGACGCCTTCGAAGACTCCGTCGCCTCGTTGGACATAAACGATTTTCTGATCGCCGGTATCGATCACGGCCCCTTCCGGCACGGCGAGCACTCCCAAGTCAGAAACGGTTTGGATCCGCGCCAAATAGTAATCCGGCTTGCTCTCGATCGCTCCGATGCAACCAGCACAACAAAGAAATACGGTTTGCCCATTGGCGAGGATAGGAATCGGATCTCCCATGCTCCCCAGTTTTGCGCCTGTCACAGGACAGATCGATTGGCGAGCTATTGCCTCAGCCGGATCGCTAGGAGCCTCTTGTGAGGCCACCAGCATGGACTGAAATGGCTCGGTCGTTTGCATCGCCGTTTCTAATACCACGGTCGCGTACATGCCCGCCCGAAGTAGCAATGCTTCATTAGCAACTTCAAAGCGAACCCGATTGGTTCGTGTGGCTGACTGCAGCTCGGGGTAGATCAAGCTGACCGAACCACGAAACTTTTGGTCTGGATAAGCGTCGACCGTTGCAATAATCTCTTGGCCTTCCTGCAACAGACCGATATCGCGTTCGAACACGTCTGCTTCAATCCAAACGGTCGAAAGATCGGCGATCTCGAACAGCATCTGTCCCGCCGTGATACTGGCACCCTGTTGGACATTTTTTTTGATGACGTAGCCGGTCGAAGGCGAGCGAACAACAACTCGATAGTTTGCATCGTTCGAGGCAAGCATTTTGTCGATTTCACGGTCATCGATTCCCAACAAGCGAATCTTGTCGCGCGCGATCGCCGCCAGTGAGCTGCCGCTAATGTTTTGTGCAACCCTTAACTCTTGAATGGCCGCATAAAGTTCCGGGCTGTAGATTTCCGCCAACGGGTCCCCCTGTCGCACCTCCATAAACGTTTTATCGACCATCAGTTTTTCCAAATAGCCACCGATGCGACTAACGATCTGCGACCGTGTCCCTTCGTTGTACGCCACAGCCCCGACCGTTCGGAGGCTCCTTGTCATCGGGCGAATCGCAATCTCGTTGGTGCGAATCCCGGCCATCCGAACTCGATCGGGAGTTAGGCTGACGCGACCAACGACCCCCGGCGGAAGTATCATAGGTTCGCCCTTCTTTCGGAGTGACAGGGGCATACCGCAAATCGGGCATTTCGGAATCGAACCATTGGGATCTGGTCCGTTGCGGATCACGCTCGGATCCATGGGGCAATAGAATTCGGTGTCGCCTCCCATGTTGGCCGAAACTACGACGGCGGGCCGCGTGAATCGGTCCCAATAGTTTTGAAGCGTGTCCCAGTAGCCAATGATCAATCCGATGCCTACCAATACGGCCACAAACCGCAGCCGGACTTCCAGCATCCTTAGGGCAAACCAAAATGCCCGAAATCGTGATTTGCCAGTTGCCTCAACGGCCGGAACAAAATCGTGGGAGTTTTCTCCCGCGTTATCGGCGTGGGTCGGGTCCTGCGAGTTGCTCATTTTCGAACTCCAATAATTGTCAGCGGGCCGCTTGGGTATGGTTTTCCATGTGCCCAGCAAATCGGCGCCAAATCGATGCGCGAGGTTTTGGCGTTCTCGGCATAAAAAGGGGAAATGGCACCCAGGTATTCACCTGGGTGCCACAAAATCAGTTCCTAACTATTTGTCCTGTTTTGGTTGATCGCGACTCGTATCTGTGTGGTCCGTGTGACTCGCGTGCGCCGACTTGGCGTAAAGTTCGTTGACTTTTGCCAAATACGTCGATGGGTCAGCCTTGATTTTCGCAATGCAATCCGGGCAGCAGACAAAAACACGACGACCGTCCACGACTGCCGATTGAGCATCGGCCGGCGGTGCTTCATTAGTCACCGGACAAACGCCTTGGGCTTTCATCAGGTTCGCTTGAATCGTTTTCGAGTGCTCTGCGCTGAACGGTTTGCCTTCGCAACCTTTACAACAGAGAAATACTTCCTCGCCGTCAGCCGCAGTGGCTTTGATCGGAGCCCCCATCGAACCCAACGCTTTGCCGGAAACAGGGCAAATTCCTTGGGCCGCAATGAGTAGCAGTTGAGTATTCATCTGAGAGTCGGCGGCAACAAATGCCGTGTAGCTGGCGTTAACTTTGGCCAGTGCCGTTGCTGGATCGGCTTTGATCTTCTCGATGCACGGTGGGCAGCAGACAAAAATCTGTTGGCCATTCACCACAGTCGACTTTTTTTCAGCCGTCACCGGCTTGCCCATGATTGGGCACGTCCCTTGAGCCTTGGCGAAATTGGCTTGAATCGATTTCCAATGCTCCGCATCAGCTTTTTCGCCCTTACAGCCCTCGCAGCAGAGGAAGACGTTCTGCTCACCCATCTTCACTTTGATGGGAGTGCCCATCGATCCCAAACTCTCTCCGGAAACCGGACAGATTTTTTGGACGTGGATTTGCAACATGTCTGCGGCATCAGGTGTTTTTTCTTGGGCTGTCCCCGTCGTGACCGTGAATCCAATCAATAACAAAACACTCAAGAGAGATTTCATTGTCTTATCCTTTACAAATGTTTAACGGCTCGATCCCCCGGGATCGTTCACCCGAACTGCACAAAAATGAAACAGCAAGGATCAACAACTCAAACGGCTGTAATGGGCGTTGCCTTGCGACATGAACAATCGCACTGGAAATCCAACCGCGATAAAGTCCACGTGTTTGACTACCTTGAAAGGGCACGGAACACGCCAATTTGAAACCATACACGGCGCGAAAACTCGATTACCGGATAAGGTCGGCGCGCAGTATTCCTAGCGCGATCAAATCTGCCAAGTGCAAAGAAGGGATTGGCGACGCGTGTGCGTCATCAGGGCCAACCCATAGTCGACGCCGTCCAGAAACGATGGCGTCAGAGTAGTAACGTCAGAAATTGCCGGAAAGCCCACTTGGAAGCAGATAGCCGGGAATTCAATTCGGAGGTTGTCGCGCCGCTCGGGTGCCGGCGCGTTTGGCGTCGGAAGCTGATGCGAACAACGACAAACATTTCCAGTTGATTCGTCCAGAACCGAAGATCGATCGGCGGATAAATCTTTGCTGTTCAGGCGCGCATCGGCGCTTCCGTGATGCGTATTTGAGCAACAAGATTTTGGTGATTCCGCCTTGGATTGCTGGCAGCACTTGTTGGCGGCCTGCGAATGTCCATAACAATCTTGCTCAGCAGGTGGCTGGCTTTTGGTATGGGAAGCACAGCATTGGCAAGTTGCGCTTCCCGCGCCCGGACAGCCGGTAGTGCATGGACCGCCACCAAACGTGAACACGTTCCCAAACGTCAAAGCGATGACGAGGACTAGTGAAATCGTTCGATGATAGGGGAAATACATGACCTGAGACTTCTCGGAGGGTCTTTCGAGACATTTTTTGGTCCGTACAAGTATGCGACGTTAAACCTTGAAAGTCAATTTGAGTCTGTAACCAAGGTGTCACGCGACACACCGCTGTGTTTCTCGTCGAAAGTGATCGCTAGCGAAGTTAATGTGCGCAATTTTCTACGTTTCGCCGAGCCGCATTGAAGAAACACCTTCGTCGTGTCTTTCGATCGGTCAAGAATGCGCGATTAGTCGGGTCACGCTGGCTTTGGCATCTGTACCCATTTTTCCAAAAACGAGTACGGAATCCGCCGATGATGACGACAATTGTATCTCATCGCCGTTGTCGGCAATTTGGCCCTAGGTGGAACCCAATCGCGCTTCCCCTATGTTCGCTCAAGGCGATCGTAATGGTTTCGTCAAATCGACTCCACTTTTTCGTAAGTCAATTCTGTCGACTGCTTCTGTTAGGAATTGGCGTCACAGGATGCCGAGTATCGGATACTCCATCCATGCCATCGACCATGGTGTCGCCGCCGATTAGCTCGCGTTTTGGGGCCGCCAGCGAACTCAATTCACCTGGGTCGATTGGCAACGGTCAGAAGAGCCCAACGAATAACGGCATCAAACTTGTTTCATTCCGAAACCAAGAGGGATCGACGTCCGCCCACCCAACCGCGCACGCACAGCTCCCGGATATGGTCGCCGCTAGTGATTCGCCAGGATTGCAAGTTGCCGACAGAAATCTTGATTACTTTCTACAACGAGCATTGAACTCGCATCCGAAAATTTTGGCTGCTCGGGCTCGCGTTTACGCGGCGCAATATCGCATTTCCCAAGCGATGGCTCTCGCCGATCCAATGGTCGAAACCATGTTCTGGCCAATTGAGGCCAACGCCCAGCAGCTGGCTAGCGGCCGCATGACCAATCAATTGGATTTCAGTCAAGAAATTCCCTACCCCGAAAAACGAAGAACCAAAGGCGCGATAGCCGAGCGTGAAGTACAGATTGCGCAAGCCGAAGCAGATTTGATCGAGCGCGAAATTGCGGAGTCAGTGCGCCTTGCTTATTACGAACTTTGGTTTGCGACGCGGGCGATGGAGATTGTGACCAACAATCGCGACGTTGCGAGCCAGTTGGTCAAGGCGGCCGAAGCACGATATCGGGCCGAGGGTTCCCAACAAGACGTAATTCGGGCCCAACTGGAAACGGAAAAACTCGATCAACAGTTACTTGAGTTGACTCAGCAAAGGGCCGCTGCGCAAGCGGATTTGGCCGCGGTGATTCAAGATCCATTGGCCGCGAATTTATCAGCCGAATCGTCGTTGCCGATTCAAGACATTCCACAACAACTCGAACAGCTCATTGCCCAAGCCGAGCAATGCAACCCCGAACTTCGCGGCTTGGCTTGGCAGATTGAACGCGATCGCGAAAACCAACGATTGGCATGCCTGCAGAAATATCCCGACCTGCGACTGGGCATGCAATACGGAATGATGACAACCGGCGGAGCAATCAGTCCCCAAGCAGATGGGATCGACAATATTAGTTTTTCAGTCGGCGTCACCCTACCGATATGGCGCGAGAAAATTCGAGCTGGGATTGGCGAGGCATCGGCCCAACACGCTAGTTCGACGCGACTCCTTGAGGCGCAACATCTTACCATCGCGAGCACCCTGCGACGACTTTTTGCCGAAGCCAATTCGCTCGAACAACAGCGAGATCTCTTTGTAAATCGAATCACCCCCAAGGCCGAGCAAGCGTTGCAAGTGGCGACTTCGGAATACGTGGTCGGCAAAACGACCTTCGCGCAATTGGTTGACAACTACTCTGAAGTCTTGACATTTCAGTTACAAACCGCCCGCCTCGAAGCCTCTCTGGCCGGTACGCTCGCACAGATTCAGAAAACCATTGGCTGCAATTAGTTCAGGCAGTGCTTGAAGCCCGAGTCGCACTGGAGTTGACAGTCCGCGCTGGCTTTGGCGCATGTCATTAAGCGCTCGACGTGTTCGTGCTGGGCGTAAGCCGACTGCCCGGCGACGGCGATGGCCAGCGTGGCCACCATCAAGGAAAAGTTACGTAACATCGTTAGATCCTCCCAATAGTAACAGGGTCGCCAGTCCCAGACTGTCTGGGACCGTTCCCGCTTTCTTGCTGCATACGGCATTCCAGCGGCCTAATTTATTGGCTTCTCTCCGGCAGGGTTGGATGCGCCGGACCGTTCCATTCTTCGTGAAAATTGCCTGTATTTGCAAAAAACATCGACACGGCTTTTCGTCGATCCGGATTCTTAGTCCAATGGACCGCTCAATTGCGTCTAGAGGCAGAGCACACGTCAGGTCTCGTGCCCACCTTGGCGTTTACCGCGCGACGATCACTTGAGCGGCCTATTGGGGACGTGCGAAATGCTAGGGAAAAGCCGGACATGAAAGCACCGCCTCCTGAAGTGGGAAGAAATGGGCGAGCCACGTCATCTAATATGACAGTGCGAGAATCGGATTCTTGGTGCAGCAACAACGGATTGTTGGCCGAAGTTGTCGCGGGTTGCCAACGAGACGAGTCCGAAGCTCGGAAGCGCCTCTACGAGGTCTGCAATCAAAAGGTGGGGCGTTTGGTGATTCGCATGGTCGGGATCCAAGAGGCGCCCGATCTGACGCAACAAGTGTTTTTGAAGCTCTTCCGCTCGATTGGGTAATTCGGCGGACACACACGCTTCGAGACGTGGTTGTATCGGTAAGTGGTCAACGAGTGTTTGCAGTTCTTCCGCAGCAATGGGCGAGTGCCGCGCGGAACATCGCCCGCAGAACTGTTGGATCGCCGGCCGACACACACGACCCAGATTCAGCACCGCGAGTTGTTGGAACTTGCACTGAAACGCATCGACCCGGATTCACGTTGCATCTTTTTGTTACGCGAAATCGACGGTCTTTCCTACGACAAACTTGCGAAGGTGCTCTACATTTCCGCCGGCACGGTTGGCTCACGCCTGAACCGGGCGCGAGCACAGTTACAGGAGCGCCTCCATGACCTCGGCTGGGAATTCTAGAATGAGTTGCGGCGTCGTTCAGGAGCTACTTTCCGCGTTCCACGATGGAGAGCTGCCCGCCGACGTGCGTCCCTCGGTCGTTGAGCACTTGGACGAATGTGCGGAATGCGCCGGTGTGCTGCAGCAGTTCCGCGCCATCTCGGAGGCGGCTTCAAAACTTCCCGATCCGACGGTTCGGTCAGTGCCCTGGGAGTCGCTCGAACAAGGATTGTCGGACTCGGAAGTTGTCGTCCCGCGTGGCCGATGGGACCGGGACGCTCCGAGGCGGCGCTGGGGCGCGCGAAAGATTGTCGCAGCGGGTTTAGCGGCGTTGGTGCTTGGCGTCATTGGCTATTTGGATGGGCACAATTCCTCGCTCACGATCACGCTCTTGTTGAAGTGAACTTTGGCCACTTCCTGGACGACTTGAAAGACAATCCGCCGCCCCGCAATCGGCGTTGGTTGCAAGTTACCACGGCCAGCGCGTTGATTTGGATGAAGCCGCTCACTTGATTAAGTACCGTCCGATTGCCACCGAATCCTTGCCGAACGGTTTTTCGCTGCATGAAGTTTACGTGCTGAGAATGCCATGTTGCGTCTGTGTCCAGGTCATCTATCAACGAAAAAACGCGGGGTTCATTTCCGTCTTTGAGCACAGCGACGACCAGCCGATCTGGTTTGGCAAACGCCCGATGATCACCGCAAAATGTGGCGGCACGCTCACAAGCATCGTGCAAATCGATGGGGAATTGGCCGCGTCATGGAAGTGCGGTAAGCGTCATATCACGGTGGTCGGCGTCGGCGACATTCGCGAACTCTGGGAGCTCGTCGCCTGGTTTGAAATGCACGTCGCGTGACAAGAGTGCCAATCTGGCCGAGGCCGCCTGCCAATCTTCATTGCAGCGAGCAACGCCGATCGCTGGGATGGCATAAGCGAATTATTGGAATCTATGCCGAATATAACGGTTGCCTCGATTTAGCGGGCTCAATTGATGGTGGTTCAAGCCTACGGTTTGAAGTCGTATGTGGATTCTGACGATTGTGACAGTAAGCCATAATCCGAGCGCATGCTCTGGGCATAACGCGAAGCCGTGGCAGGGAGGATGATCGTGATTCGGGAATTTTCCGCAGTTGCCTTGTATACATCGCTTATCGTCAGCGGATGCGCCACAGTGCCGTCAGGCGGCACTACGGGAATGCAAAATGGAGTGCATGAGGCGAAACATGAGGCCGCGAAATCCATGTCTAGCTCGTCCAATCCCGTTGCGATAGCCGCGCCGCCAACCACGGCAAATCCGGTCACACAGACCCGGTTCGTTGCCTATCAAAAGGAAGCTCCGCAGTCGCACACGCATGCCGAACCGATGATCCCACCGATCGTGGCGCTCGAGGAGCACTCGGCGTTGACTCTGCAGGATCTGGAAGGGATTGCGATGGCCAATAATCCGACACTCGCCCAAGCGAATGCCCAGATCCAAGGGGCGCGCGGAGCGGCGAATCAGGCAGGGCTCCCCTTCAATCCCGTGATCGGCTACACCGGCGAGCAGATTGGCATCAATGGTACCGCGGGCGAATTGCAAGGCGGCTTTGTCGCGCACGAGATCGTCGCCGCCGGCAAACTGCGTCTGAGCCGCGCCAAATGGGCGCAGCGAGCGCAAATCGCGGCGACTATCGCGGAGGCTCAGCAGCAGCGCATACTCAATGACCTCCGAACGCAATTCTATCGCACGCTCGCCGCGCAGCGTATTGTTGAGATTCACCAGCGGATGGTCGCCAACGGTAAAGATAATGTCCAAACTAACCGTGAAATGTTTAATCTGGGCCAGTCGACGGCATCAGCCGTGTTGCATGCCGAAGTGGAACTGCAACGCGATCAGTTGAATTTGAAGGACGCCGAGAATGACATTCAACACAACTTGCGCACGCTGGCCGCCTTGGCTGGCGTTCCGCAGCTTCCATCGACGACGATGGAAGATAACCTGACAACCCTGCAAGCGCCGCTGGACTATGACTCAGCCCTCGGGCAGTTGCTTAACAACAGTCCTGAATTGGTTGCAGCCTGGCAGAAGATTCGACACGATGAAATCCAGCTTGAGCGCGAACGAGTTGAGCCGATTCCGAATTTACTCGTCGATGCCAGGGTCGGTCGAAACCTCGACGCCGGCGACACGACGGTCGGCGTAAACATTGGGTTGCCGATACCGCTTTTCGATCGTAATCTAGGCACGATTCAACAGGCCCAAGCTGACTTATGTCGCGCACACGCCGAGGCCAAGCGGCTGGAGTTGGAATTGCAAACGCGATTGGCTGATGAGTATCGCACGTATCTCTCTGCTTGGCAGCGTGTCGCAGAGTATCAGGCCACGATGCTGCCAAAAACCGAAGAGGCATCCAAGCTATTGCAACAAAGCTACGAAGATCGGCGAGCGCCGTGGGTTGACGTCCTCGCCGCACAGCGCCTGCATATGACGCTCGAAACCGAATACGTCCTAAGCGTCATGACGTATCGTCAAACCGATATTGCGATCCGCGGAATGCTGCTTTCCGGCGGGCTGACGGAACCACCCCCACCGGTCGGCGGGGGCCACATCGACGCCACACCCAAGCCGCGCTAAAATTTTCGACAGGCTGAGTTGATGCGGAATCCGCGAGAGTTCGCGCCCAGCCGAAACGTTCCGAAGTCTAAAACTTCCACGACCGCCTGGAGATGAACATGAACGACCCCGCAGATCGCAGAAACTTCCTCGTCAAAGGTGCGGCCGCGGCAGGTATTATCGTGACAGGTGCGGCATTGGGACGTGCGCAAGATGAACACCCCCAACAACACGGCGACGGCCAAACAGGCAAACCGAAAACCGGTGAGCACGAGATGCACAAGCCCGCTGAAGCTGAAAGCGACGCGGCCGAGTATCCGCGCACCCACCCGGGCTTGGGCGGACCCGTTGGAAGTCCAACCGACCGCGGCAAGCTCGTGCCGGGCCTGCGCGCCGTAACGCTGCCACCGGTTCCGATCCACGCACCCGACCTGAAGAATCTCCCTTGGGAAGAAGTCAACGGAGCCAAAGAGTTTCATCTGATCGCCGAGCCGATCCGCCGGGAAATCCTGCCCGGAGTGTGGATGGACACCTACGGCTACAACGGAGACATGCCCGGACCGACCATTGAAATCAACCAGGGCGATCGCGTTCGAATCGTCCTTCAGAACAAACTGCCGGAGCCGACCACGCTGCATCTGCACGGGCTCGAACTTCCCAACGACATGGATGGGGTTCCTTACCTGGTGCAAGACCAGATCGAACCGGGGCAAGAGTTCTCCTACGAGTGGACCGTTCATCAGGAGGGGACGTTTTTTTATCATTCGCACGTCGGAATGCAGGAAGCCTTGGGCATGGTGGGACTATTCATTGTGTATCCCGCCAAGACTCACGAGCCGACGGTGGATCGTGATTTCGTCCTCATTGCTCAGGGATTTCAACTTCGTGCTAATACGACTGTTCCGGACACGCTGTCCATGGAATGGAATTTCCTGACGTTTAATGGCCGCTCTGGACCGCTCACCACGCCGTTGCTGTGCAAGCTGGGCGAGCGTGTGCGAATTCGCTTCCTTGATTTCAGCGTGATGGACCACCACCCTTTGCACATGCACGGCCATACATTTTGGATTACGGGCACGGAGGGTGGCCGCATGCCGGAGTCTGCTTGGTATCCAAGCAACAATGTGTTGGTTGGAGTAGCCCAGGTGCGCGAAGTCGAGTTCATTGCCAACAACCCAGGCGACTGGGCCGTGCATTGCCATATGTTCCATCACATGATGAACTCGATGACGTCGCAAGCCGGCCCATTGGTCCGTAACAATTCCACTCCTGAGCAACTCAAAGTGTTGGGGTATCCTCAAGTCATGCTCGGAATGAAAATGCCCGCCAAAGGAATGAAGATGCCCGGCATGGACATGAAGGGCATGGACATGGAAAAGCAAGACATGCCGAAGAAGAAGGAGTCCGAGAAACCAGACGGCGAACCCGATCACGACAAGATGCAACACGAAGCCACCCAGCTCAATTCGCAAGAGCAAATGTCCGGCCACGAGGGGATGGAAGGGATGGAAGGCACGTCCCGAATCGAGGGCCGTCGCGAAGCGATGGGCATGCGTCCCGGCTGGTCGATGGGTGTCGAAGGCCTATTCACGATCGTGCGAGTTCTACCGCCAGAACTGTACGACGAAATCATGGGCAGCACCGGACACGAAGGCCACTAGATGCGCTAGCATCCGTGAGCACCAACTTAGCATGTTTGTTCCGGGTGATCGGCAAGCGCCCCTGGCGGCAACCATTCCGGCACATCCAAGCGTGCCGCACCGATCCCGTTGTCGGCCAGCGCCTGCGCGGACAGGAGGTCACGGCCAAACGGCTTCTCCAAGATGACACGCGCGCCACGGGCGCAGCCTGACTGGCCCAGTCCCTCGACGACCTTCTCGAACACACTGGGCGGGATTGCGAGATAGTGCAGTCGGTGGGCAGCATCGCCGAATTCCTTGCGGAGAGCAGCGTGGTCGCTCAGAGATTTTGGTCACTGCCAGCGACTCACAAGTCAGCGCCGCCTCCTCAATTTGCAGCCGCACACTCTCGATGATTCGCCCATCGGCCGGTACGCGCGCTCCAGCTTCGAGAACCAGCAGATCGCCTGGCACCAGTTCGGCAGCCGAAATTTCTTTAGCCCGGCCATCTCGGATCACATGGGCGACAGATGTAGGTCTCGAAATTGGGTTTAAGTGTAAGGCGATAACAGAAACGGACTTTCCAGGTGAGCGGTTTGATGGGGCCGTTGCGGCGCTTGTCTTGGATAATGTCTCCCGGTCGAAATCGGGATCGCGGCGGCGAGTGTCGCGGTTACTCAAAAAGGTAACGCTGCGCCTTGTTTAGACACTGGTCGCCGTGCTATTGTTTGCCTCAGCCGTGGCACTTGGTGCCGGAATCACTTGAGCCTAAGTCCAAGACAGTTGCCGGGTTGATTGTCAAATCTAGTTTTCAGTCCCGATGGGATGGCACGCATGTCAGGCTTGAATGAGGCGCCAATTCGCTTGGCTTTTTTTCTTGGGGCGTTGTTGGCAATGGCCGTTTGGGAACTGTTGGCCCCGCGACGACAGCTAACAGTATCCAAGGGACCGCGTTGGGCCAGCAACCTCGGGCTGGTGGCGCTGAATATTGTCGCTCAACGATTGCTTCTCCCAGTTTCAGTTTTCGGGGCGGCCATGTTTGGGGCCTTTCACAATTGGGGGCTCTTCAACCTATTTCAATGGCCACCTTGGCTCGAAATAGTCATCGCGGTCATCGTCCTCGATTTGGCAATTTATCTGCAACACGTCTTGTTTCACGCCGTTCCAACGCTCTGGCGGTTGCACATGGTCCATCACGCGGACTTGGATACTGACGTAACTACTGGCATTCGCTTCCACACAATTGAGATTCTACTTTCGGCTTTGATCAAAATCGGGGTCGTGGTTGCTTTCGGTATCGCGCCGCTTGCGGTCGTGGCATTCGAAGTACTTCTCAACGCGACGTCAATGTTCAGCCACAGCAATATTCGAATGCCAATTTGGTTGGATCGTTTGCTTCGATTGATTGTGGTGACCCCCGACATGCATCGCGTGCATCATTCCGTTGAAATGCGGGAAATCAACAGCAATTACGGATTCAATTTGCCATGGTGGGATTTTCTCCTCGGAACGTATCGTTCCCAGCCAGCTAAAGGACACTTAGAGATGGAAATTGGCGTTGCCTCAATCCGAAATGAGCGCGACGCTGACCGCCTTGATGGCATGCTGCTATTACCATTTCGTCGACATCGGTCGCGACCAGACTCACCTGACGATTCCAAAGCCGTTAGCTAACGACTTCGGACAGGAATTGCGGGACCACGATTCCGGGTTGCTCTCGATCGAAACTTTATGTTTAGCACTCATCACATTTTCAGGTCGAAGCTCACGACGTTTTGCGCGCCGGAGTCATCCTCCACCTCAACCCATAGTTTGCTGCCCGGTGGGAGCGGGTCAGGGACTTCGGCATGAGTATGCCATCGGTTGGGTTCGGCTGGGTTTTCGATTTCAGATTTGGCTTTAACTGACCCTGCGCCGTCCTCGGTCCCGATCCAGAAACGAACCGCTGTAACCTTAGCGGTGGTTCCGGCCGCAGGACTGACCATCACGTCTATGGGCGCATCTTTCCCGGCGACAATTTCGCCTTGATCGCGAGTGACCTTTGCGGAATAGCCGCCGATTGTGGCGGTCCCCAAGTCAATCACCGGACCGCCATGGCCCGCATCGTGGTCTTTATCCGCACTCGTCGACTTGCCGGCTCCAGTGTTGGTTTTCGACGGTTCTTTCTTGTCGCAAGCCGGCATCGATAGAACAGCAATTAGTAAGCAAACGATTCCGAGAGGCGAAAATTTACGCATGGCACATCTTTTTGAAAAAATTCAGATCAACAAAACACACTCAACTAGCGTCTAACTTCTATTCCGTCCAATTGGCTTCCCTTTTTCCAAAGACCGCGCGAACCATACGAGAGATCCGCGACGTCCGATCGGATCTGAGTTCGGCGCGACGGACGCCGTGAACGAGCGCATAACCGGCAGGCACGACAATCAAGTTCAAAAACGTGGACGTTAACAAACCGCCGAGCACGACAACGGCTAATGGAGCCAATAGCTCGCTTCCGGGCTCGCCTGCTGAAATAGCGAGCGGCAATAGACCGAGTGCCGCGCACAATGCAGTCATGAGAATGGGCACAAGTCTCTCCATGGACCCTCGAACAATTGCCTCAGCCATCGGTTTGTGGTCGACGTCAACCAAGTATTTGTAATGGTTCACAAGGAGAATGCCGTTTCTCACCGCGATGCCAAACAGGGTGATAAAGCCAACAAGACTGGCGATCGAGATTACGGGTGCTTGGTAGATCGCGGTCCCAAATCCTGCGAGTGCCAATGCATTTTGTTGCAGGCCAAGCCAACCGCCTGGGCTTACGTGCTGCGTGGAATCCATTACGAAGATCGCGACAATTCCGCCGATGACCGCCAGGGGCAGATTCACCATGACCAGAGCGGCAACCTTGAGCGAGCCGGTCGAAAGTTGCAGCAACATGAACATGACCAACGCCATGCCGGCCCCGGCAACGAGCAATGTCCGTGCCGCAGACTGTTGCGCTTCGAACTGCCCGCCGAACTCGACGATGTATCCCGTGCCGTGCACGATGGGTTCCACGCGACTGCGGACTTCGTTAACGAGGTCACCCAAGTTGTACCCGTCGGCCACGTTGCAAGAGATCACAGCTTTGCGCTGCGAGTTTTCGCGCGCGATGATATTACTGGTCTTCTCAGGACCGATGTCCGCGACTTCCGATAACCGGACTAATACACCCTCGCGACCCTTAAGGATAAAATCCGCAAGTTGATCGATTCGCTGCCGGTCTTCCGCCGCAAGGCGAACCACCAAATCGAATCTACGTACACCCTGGTTTACGGTGGCAACGACTTCGCCGTAAAGCGCAGTTTGAACTTGTTCAGCGGCCTCAGCTGGGCTCAAGCCTGCGGCGGCGAGATCGGGGTGCCGGTAGTTGATAGGAAGCGATGTGATTAGGACTTCGCGATTTGCGGTGACGTCGCGAGCCCCGGGAATGTTCTTGAGTTGTCCCTCGATCTGTTTGGCCAGGTCTCTCAGCGTGGCCAAGTCTTCTCCATAGACGTTGATCGCAATGGCCGCTGGAGTTCCCGAGAGGATATGAGAAAGTCGATGCTCAATGGGCTGACCGATTTGAACGGTGACGCCCGGAACGCTTAATGCGATCGCGGCAATTTCCTGGCGTATTTGGGATTTGATAGCACCGGGTTTCATCGTGATGTCGAGTTCGCTATTCGAGACCGGCTCGGCATGTTCGTCCCGCTCCGCGCGGCCCGTGCGTCGAGTCACGCTCTTGACGCCTTCGATTTCAATCAGCCGTTTTTCGATCGCCATCGCCGAACGATTGCTCTCGCCCAGCGACGTACCGGGAGGGGACGAGATGAAAACGGTAAACGATCCTTCATTGAACTCTGGAAGGAACGACGTACCAAATGTGCGGCCAAGCATCGCGGCCAATAATGTGGCGGCGAGTGCCGCGCCGAGAACTATCCCGCGATGGGCCAGCGACCATCGTAAAACCGGTTCGTAGAGTCCTTTGAGCCAACGGACAAACCATCCATCGGCGTGATGATTTTCGCCGGAAGCATCGGCGCCGGGTGCGCTCACGCCGTATTTCCGAAGCAAGATTTTGCAGAGCGCCGGTGTGACCGTGAGAGCCACGACGAGTGACGCAAGGATTGAAACGATATAGGTAATTCCAAGTGGGATGAAAAATCGCCCTTCGATTCCACCGAGGAATAGGAGCGGGACAAAGACGATGGCGATGATGATCGTGGCGAATACCATCGCGGGGCGAATTTCATTGCTGGCGGCGAAAATGACATCGACGTGCGATTTTTGCTCGCTTGAAGACATCGCAGCATTTTCCTTCAACCGCCGGAAGACATTTTCCACGTCGATAATCGCGTCGTCCACCAGCACGCCGATCGCCACGGCCAAACCACCAAGCGTCATGACGTTTAGCGTCATGTCAAACCAGCGCATGGCGAGTAAAGCGACGGCCAACGACAGTGGCAATGCCGTCAGGGTGATAATCGTGGTGCGAACGTTCAGCAGGAACATCATGAGGATGACAGCGACAATGATCGCAGCGTCGCGCAATACATGCATCACGTTGTTTACCGATCGTTGGATGAAATGGCTCTGGCGAAATACGTCGCGATTGATGGCGATACCGGGAGACAGGCCCTTCTCAATTTGATCAAGCGATCGATCGATCGCTTCGGTCAGCATCAGCGTATTCGTACCTGGGGACTTTTGGATCGTTAGTACGACCGCGGGTAGCCCTTGGTTGGCGGCAGTGCCCCGTTTGGGTGCGGGACCAAGCGTCACTTCGGCGACCTCGCCCAGCGTAATCGGCGAGCCGTCCTTGATCGACACGATAGTCGACGCAATATCGCGAACGTTCTTCACTCGCGCGGTCTGGCGAATTGGCAACTCTTGCCGTTCCACTGACGGCAAATAGCCAGCACTCGCCGTGCTGTGCGCTGCTCGTGCCGCCTTGGCGACGTCTTGCATAGTCAAGCCATAGAGAGCCAGCCGCTCCTGCCTGACATTGACTTGATACTCCGGCAATTCGCCTCCGATCGCCGAAACCTGCGCGACGCCGGGAACCGCAAGCAATTTGTTTCGCAAGTCAAACTCGGCATAAGCGCGTAAATCTAGATCGTTCACCGAGCCATCTGGTGACGAAACCGCCAACAGCATGATCTCGCCCGTGATGGACGTGATGGGTGTGATTTCCGCATGTGAATTCTCCGGCAGCGAATCGCGCACGCCAGCCAACCGTTCACTTACCAATTGTCGTGCTCGATAGATGTCCGTGCCCCAGTCGAACTCAACCCATACCAACGAGAGAGAGATCGCCGATGCGCTGCGAACGCGTCGAACACCCGGTAAACCGTTGACCGCGGCCTCGACCAGAAATGTGACATATTGCTCGACTTCGTCTGCAGCCAGACCACCCGCCTCGGTCAACACCACGACTGTCGGCGCGTTGAGTTCTGGGAAGACGTCCACCGGCATGGTCGGTAACTTTACAACCGTATACACCAGCACGACTCCTGCAAGCAGCAGCACCAGCGTCGATTGTTTGAGCGAAAACGCGATTAAGTGTTTGAGCATAATGCGGCCTTATTCGTTCCCTTCATGGAACGTTCCGTCGGGATGAAAGTGGCCACCCTTGGTTATCGACCCACTTGTCGCGACCATCAATTGATAGACGCCGTCGAGGACGACTTCGTCACCTTTCGCCACGCCGCTTTTGACCACGATCCAGCGACCATCATCCATCCCCAAGTCCGCGTCCATTCGAATCGCCTTATTGGGATCCTTCGGATCGCGGCGAAAAATGATGGCGCGCGTTCCGTCCTTAGCGACGCTTGAGAGTGGGATCGCCAATTCCTCCGTCGCTTTCCCGCCGATTACAATTTCCAAGAATGCCGAGACGCCGGCCCGCGCCCATGTCGTCGAGGCTTGGCCATCGGGTGGCGGGTTGGGCGTCATGATCAGTTGAATCGTGCGTCGCTCGGAATCGGCGGTTGGAGCGACAATGAGCGTACCTTCAATCTGGGTTGACGCGTCGAGCGAACCACCCTGCGGAGCAACAACGGTCACTGCCATACCGCTCGCCAAATTCCCCATATCGCTTTGCAATCCATTTGCCCGGAAGCAAACTTGCTCGGGCTGAACCGATGTCAACACCGGCATGTTCTCGTCGACATACGATCCGCTGATTGCCGCGATGGAATCCACGACGCCGGGCGACAAGGCAACGACCTCAATCTGTGAAATCGTTTGCCAGCGCGGGACAGAATCCGTGATCTCGACCAATTCTGAAGGTGGTCGACCGGCAAATGAGGCAGCGGCCTCGACGAGAATCGACATTCGAGCCTGGGCCGAATCTAGCTGCGCCTTAAATTCATTCTTCTTGGCGTTCAACTCGGCTTGCTTTTCAAGGCTCGTAGAAAGTTCGTTCTGCGCAGCAACAAGTGCACCCTTAGCCTCTGCTATATCGGAGCCGCGAACAGTGCCGTTGGCTTGAAGTCCTTCGAGTGTCGCAACTCTATCCTTCCACAATTGGACCGCTGACTGGTTGGCCACAAGGCGGTTTTCGAGGGCGTCCATCAACGGTCCAATGCTTTGTGTTCCGGCCTCTGCCATTCGTAGCCGTGCTTGCGCCTCGGTCAATTCACCTTGCAGTTCACGCCACCGTGGCGAGTCGAGCCGAAAGAGCGGCGTACCGGGCACTACCTTTTGAAATTGCTCCACTAATAACTCGATCTTGCCGGCGGCGGGCACGCGGTACTCGCGTCGTGACGTTGGCAATAATTCAAATCTGCCGGGCACTCGCAAGGTGCGCGAAACGCCTCGCTTCTCAACAGTTGCGAAAGTAATCCCAAGGTTTTGTCGAACGGATGCGTTGATGTCTACGCGGTTGGTCGCGGGCGTTTGTTGGATCGCTGCGACGTTTGTGGTGGCCGGCGTTACGGGTTGGCGCTGGCAGCCGGCCGAGACTATTAACAGCGCGAAAAATAGGAGCCCCAGGGGAAGACAACGATTGCGGCATTCCAGCGTTAGGTGAGCCTGGAAATGTAATTCCTCCGTCCGTGGAACTTGGATTCCGGGACTCAGCCCGGAATGACGGCGGGTTGTGCTAAACGCTCTGAATAACGCGTTGAGTTGCGGCTTGAAATTGAACATGGCAATGATCAAATCTGGTGAAAGGCTATAGCAACGTAACAGGGCGAAAGCAGCGCCGACAATTCGTGCACTGGCCCTAAAAATTGATCGCTAAGCGCAGCAGATCAAATGCGGAGAGTCCGCAGAATTATGAAAAGTTTGGACGAAGGCGCGCGCAGATCGCACGCCGCAAATCGCCACCCAATTGCAACGCTATAGAAATTAGCGATTGGCAGCGAGGCTATTGCACCCGCATACAATCCTGCAGGATTTGACTTTGCCTTTACGCAAAACGTCGATCCAGAAGCACTCGGAAACCAAACCGCGTCAGCATCGTGATCTTGCCCCGGTGCCGAAATCGCGGCCGGATTAAAACTGGGATTAGGTGACTGGCATAACTCATCCTCATGGTCATGAGAGTGGGCACCATGTTCGAGCTCGTGAGTGTGGGCTGCATGCCCGATGTGAACGTGGGGAACCGCGTTGTGCTCAATATGCTGCGCGAGGGTGTAATAGGCGTGCGTATGCGTAACAGGCACCACAAGGCGCCCGAGTAGCCCCAAGAGTACGAGTATCGTAACACCGCCACGAGTCATCGCTGACCTTTCAGGCCTGAAATTGCGTTTCATTTAATGTAGGTCACACGACTTGAGGAGTCAACATCGACGGGCTCGACGATTGCTATGTCCCCAATTCGGCGCTGTTCTCTTGGCACTTCTTGCGGGTTGTCTGGTCGACGAACTCCGCGCAAGTGCAAGCTAACATTCTCTCCGCGAGAAGGCTTTGTTGTAGACCAACGCTTGACGCGAAACCATCGCCATTGTTGAAAGAGACTGAATCGATAAGAGAATCCGATCTTTTCGATCGCGCGACGGGACGGGCCATTGGCTGAATCGACGCCGATGAATGCTTCCTCAAACCTCAATGTCGCCCCCCACTCTCGCAGAATCTGTTTGAGGGAGTTTTGAAAAATTCCGCGATTACGACATTCGGGATGGGTGAAGAAGTCGTATAAGTAGACCGAATCGCCAGGAAACTCGGCGAATTGACCGGCGTCTGGAATGTAACGATGTGCGACCGGTGCCGCTGCCCAACCATAATGAACTAACCGTCCATTCTCTGCGATCGTATAAACGTGTTCGCCATTAGCCAACCGAGTCTTGGCTTCCTTGAGAAATACGTCTCGGGATACCCAGCCGTTGTGCGAATCAAACGCTTCTAGGTTACTCCAGCTATCTTTGCTTATTGTGGGTGCTTTCACCGCGAGGTCATTCCTTTCCAAAAGGTGGGTGCTGTAGATGCGCAATTCGATCGTCGAACAGAACTGCTGCCTCCAGCGCCGAAGTACAGCAACTGCCATGCGAAATTGGACTCGAGCGAGATTCAGTTGTTGCATTGCAATTCCTTGGGATGACGGTGCCAGTTGACAACGAATGGAACAGCCTTTCATGCCAGTCATAGAAGGTCGCGCCAACGGGATTTGGGGATGGCCGATTCCCCCAGTTTCTATTTAAGCTGCATTTTTGGGCCAATCTCGCGAATTTCGAATCGGCCGATAGGCGATAGGCAGGTTGTGGAACGATTGCTCCATTCGTGACGGCTTTACGGGACGCGCTCTGTATTCAATGCGGATTCGCCCAAGCGTCCTGGCATATCGGCCAAAACATAGGCCGCGACGGCCAAACAGATCGCGCAATCCCCGAGTTCCCTTGGATCGACTTTGTCGACGGTGTCGGCGGCGGTATGGTGTGTATCAAAGTAGCGTGAGCCGTCGACATTTAACCCGAGGCAAGCGGTGCCCAGAACCTTCAATTGTCCGACGTCGGATCCCGAGTGCCCGGAGTCAGCCTTCGTCGCATTGATCGGTTTCAACAGTTGCAGAATTTCGGCTAGTTGCTTGACGGCGATCTCTTGTTTGGCTTCGTCTTGCAGTTCAACGCTCAATCCTTCCGGTGAAAATCCGCCAGAATCGGATTCGATCCCAGCGACATGGACTTCCTTCTGGTGTCGTGCGGCGTAGGCTTGGGCGCCGGCTAGGCCGTTCTCTTCGTTGGTCCACAAGACAACTCGAATCGTGCGACGCGGTTGCAAATTTAATTTGCGGAGAATATTGAGCGCTTCCATGGCAGCGACGCATCCTGCGCCGTCATCCTGTGCCCCTTGGCCGACGTCCCACGAATCAATGTGCCCGCCGATGACGACGATTTCTTCCGGTTTTTTGCTACCGACAATTTCTCCCAAGACGTTGGCCGATGCGACCATGCCTTCGTCGGTAGCCTCCATGTAAAGTTTGACCACTGATTTTTTTCCACGGGCTTGCAGGCGATCGAGCATTTCCGCTGCTTCGATTGTGATTGCGGCAACTGGAATTCGCGTTTCCGCTCCTCCGTACCGCATGGCTCCGGTGTGCGGCGTGTTGAGCGATTTGGCGGTGACCGAACGAACGAGGGCCGCAACGGCACCGCGCTCCGAAGCCCATTTGGCGCCGTTGGTTCGATACTGAACGGCCGCGCCATAGCCAGAACCCTTCTCGACGGTGTATTTGGGCATGGCGAAGTTGAATACCACGATCTTGCCGCGGATGCTTTCGTCTGGCAGCACATCCAACTCGTCTTTGCTTTTGACAACGATGACTTCGGCGGTTAAGCCTTCCCCGGGTGTGGCGATCGACCCGCCCAGTCCCAGCATCTCGATTTTGAGCGACCGAGGGGAAACAAGTTCGCAGTACTCGTTTCCGCGGACCCATTTCCGCACCTGGACTTCTTCTGCCCGGACATTTTCCTGACCATCGGCTTTGAGGCTGCGCTGGGCCCACTCGACGGCTTGAGCCAACGAATCGGAGCCGCTCAATCGATTCCCGATGTCATCGCACAGTTCCTGGAGTTTGAGCCAAGAATCGTTTTTCTCGCGACCGGCCGCAATGATCTGGTCGGCAACAGCGCGATAGTTCGCGACTTGAGAATTCGTGGTTTGGCACAATCCGGCACACGTCAAAACGAATGTGAGAACCGTGGCAAAGGCGCATCGAAGCAGGCAATCGTAATGCATGTGGTCGTTTCCTCTTTCCGAAGTACGGGCGATTGGACGAGTGACTGCGACCTTGGACCGCCGATCAAATGAATTGTAGTCCTATTGCCTTGGCGAAATTTTCGTCAACGCAGGTGCCAGGATTTCCATGATCTTTGGATTCTTAATCATGTACTTCATGAACTCACCCATCTTTGCTTCCATCTCGGCGGACTTTGAATCCATACTTGCTTGAAGTCTTGCTTTTAGTTCGGCTGGCGGATCTCCAAGTTTTTTCGCCTCTTCGGCAATTTCCTTCATGGTCGCTCCCAGTCGTTCCAGTCTCGGCACTGCCTCACGAGCGGACGCTTCGTCCTTAATGGACGCCAGGATATCACCCATCTCTTCCATGGAGGCCAACGCCCGGCTCGACAAGTCCTCATGTGGATTAGTCGCCGAACCACAGCCGATCATCCCAAGCAGACAAATTGAAACGACGACGGCAGATATTCGACTGAGCATCGCACCCTCCAAGGAATAAGCCACGTTCGAGATATCGCCTTTTAAAGCGATTGCTAGTTTTCGCCACAATGAAGGACAGATCCAGATTCAGTGGGAGTTCGACGCCGAGAGCAGGCCTGGGGATTAAACGCCCCCGATCAATCCAACGACTCGGAAGATCTCTCTTAATTTGCAAAGTACTCATTGGCCAATCCGCATCAAGGCTTGCTCGCTGCGAATCAATAGAGCGCCGTCGACGACCGCCGGACTTGCCATGAGGCGAGCCTCAAGCTTGTTCTCGGCCACAAACTCAAATTTATGTCCCGCTTGCACGACCGTTACCACGCCGTCGTGCGACGGGAAGTAGATCTTGTCGCCGATAGCGACGGGTGATGCGGAGTATTCCGAGCCAATCCGCTTCCGCCAAACCTCTCGTCCAGTGTCCAAATTCAATTGGGTCAAAACGCCGTTGTCGGCAATCATATAAATCGCGTCGCCCACAATGACGGGAGAGGGTTTGTTTGGCGCGCCGCGCGACACCCGCCAAACAATATGGGTCGCCGTCACATCGCCGTGACCATCCGGCCTCACCGCCACCAGATCAGGTCTTCCGTATCCCGTGGAGAAAATGATCAGTCCGTGACTGAACAATGGTGTCACACCCAGTGAGAATCCGTCGCCGTGGTCGATCCGCCAAATTTCTTTGCCATCCCGCGGTTCGTACGCCGCGATCCATTGAGCAGCTGGCACGACAATTTGCTTTTTTCCATCAACGTCGATCACGATCGGGGTGCAAAATGATTTGCGCATCTCTCCGTCTTTCGGCCGCTGTGGAGGTCGAGCCGTTTTCCAGACTTGCTTGCCAGTCCGCTTGTCGAGGGCAACGACAAATTGTTGGTCGCAGCCATCGCACGCTAAAATCAACAGATCGTCGAAGATAATCGGCGAGCTACCCGGACCGACGCCGTAGTCGACCACAATTTGCTCGTGCCACAGGATCGTGCCGGACTTTGCATCGAGGCACCACGTTCCGTAGTTCCCGAAATGACAAAACACCTTGCCATCATCCAGCACCGGAGTCGGCGATGCATACGTGTTGAGGGGGTTGATAGGCTCGGGATCCGCGATTTCGGCCAAACCAATGTGATGTCGAATTTCACCCGATGCAAAATCGATGCAGACGGCGAATAGTTTGAGCGTTCCAGCGACTTCTTTGATGTCGGCAAGTGGGTCCTTGGCCAATTTTTTTGACGTCTCTTCCTCGGTCGCTGGACTTGTTAGCGCCGTGGTTAACCAGATTTGTCCATCGGCAACGACCGGCGAGGACCAACCTTTGCCATCGATCTCCGTTCGCCAGCGCAAATTTTCCGTCAAGCTAAACCGGATTGGGACATCGGAATCCGCTGAGTGACCTTGGCCGTCAGCCCCGCGAAATTGCCGCCAATGATCGTCGGCAAACGTAGCCGAACAAGCCATTACGGCGAACAGGACGAACAATGTGTTTCGCGTAGTTTCGCGAGCGAATTGCATAAGTATCTCATTTCAGAATTTAGCATCTGGATTACGTCGCTTCCGATTAGGATACCACGATAATTTCGAGCGTGGGCAGAGTCTGTTGAACTGAATCCAGATTTTGCGATGCACTCATGACGCGCAAGGAGTAGATTGTCGTGGAACCCGAATCGCTCATTCCCAAGCATGGCGGCTATCGAAAGCTCAAGAGCTTTCAGATCGCACAACTTTGTTATGACGTTACGGTGCGGTTTTGTGACCGTTACATCAGCAAGCGTAGCCGAACCCACGATCAAATGGTGCAGGCAGCGAGAAGTGGCGTGCAGAACATCGCCGAAGGGAGCAAGGCCAGTGGCACGTCGAAGAAAACCGAACTGAAACTGACCAACGTTGCCCGAGCTAGCCTCGAGGAGTTACGCCTGGATTATGAAGACTACCTGCGGCAACGTGGCCTGAAACTCTGGGAAAAGGAAGATCGCCGCCGAACCGCGTTGATCACACGGCGTTTCGCTACGTCGGATGACGTGGCGGAATGGGTTCGCGAGATGCATGGACAATGTGGACATGATGGACAACATGGACCGGGGAAACACAAATTACCGTCTACATCGTCCCTATCGTCCTATTCGTCCATCGGGTCCACCTATGCGGAGATAGCCGCCAATGCCGCGCTCGTGTTAATTGGAGTTGCCTGTGCCCTATTGGATCGCCAAATTAAGGCACAGGCTGCGGCGTTTACGTCAGAGGGCGGATTTACCGAGCGGCTATACCGCGTCCGATCAGATGCGCGACGTCACGGCAGGAACGAGTAATTTCCATCACTAAATCTCGCCGCTGCAACCGAGGAGCGAGGAATCATTGCGGCATTTGATCGGCGCCACATGTGCGGCGCATCATTCGCAATGGAGAAATCCTTTCACGCGATGATATCGCGGATCACGTTGCCGTGCACGTCGGTAAGCCGGAAGTCGCGGCCGGCGTGGTTGAAGGTGAGTTGCTCGTGTTCAAGACCGAGCAACGCCAGCATCGTCGCGTGCAAATCGTGAATCGGGACGGGATTTTCTTCGGCTTCGTAGCCGTAGTCGTTGCTCCGTCCATACGAGAAGCCACCCTTTACGCCGCCGCCGGCCATCCAAAGCGTAAAGGCTTTGTTGTTATGGTCGCGACCATCTTGGCCTTGGGCGTAGGGCGTCCTGCCGAACTCGCCGGTCCAAACGACGAGCGTCTCCTTGAGCAGGCCGCGCTTGTCCAAGTCGGCGAGCAATGCCCCCATCGGCTGGTCGACCTCCCCGCAGTTTCTCTGCAATGCGGCGTTCAAGTTATTGTGGTGATCCCAATTGCCGTGCGTGACTTCCACAAAGCGAACGCCCGCTTCGACCATCCGCCGCGCCAGCAAACATTTTCGGCCAAAGTCATCCGTGTTGCGTTGGCCGATGCCGTAGAGTCGCTTGGTCGATTCGGTTTCTTTGTCAAGATCCATGACGTCTGGCATTTCGCTCTGCATTTTGAACGCTAATTCTGAGGCCTCGATGGCACCTTCGACGTCCGGGTTGACTTTTTCCCTGGCCAACTTGGCGCGATTGAGCGTCTGCAAAAAATCCAACTCGGCTCGCTGATCGTCTTTGGATTGGTTGCTGCGCAGGTGCGCGACTTCCGCGGACGCGATCGGCCGATTGTCGCTGCCCAAGCGTGTGCCTTGGTAAATCGCCGGTAAAAACGCACTTCCATAATTGGTCGCACCGCCAAAACCGCTGGGCGGCGTGATGCTGATGAACCCAGGGAGATTTTCGTTTTCCGTACCCAAACCATAAAGGCTCCAAGCACCCAACGACGGACGGATAAACTGCGACGTGCCGGTGTGCAATCGCACGAGTGCTTGAGGATGGGCGGGCAGATCGGTTTGCATCGAATGAATCATGCACAAGTCGTTGGCGCGTTTCGCCAAATTTGGAAACAACTCGGAGATCCACAGATCGCCGCTGCCGAACTGTTTGAATTTGAATTTTGACCCCAACAACTTCGAGCCTTGACGAGGGCCTGCTTTGCCCGTGTCCGCAATCAACTTGGGCTTGTAATCGAACGTGTCGATATGCGACGGTCCACCGCGCATACAGAGGAAAATCACGTGCTTGGCCTGGGCGGGAAAATGCGGTTTTTTAGGAGCCAGCGGGTTGTCGCTGGCGGCCCAAGCGCGTTGGGTCAATCCGGCAAACGCAAGCCACCCAAATCCGCACGAGGTATACTTGAGAATGTCGCGACGAGTGAATAAGGGAGTAATGTGATTGCAAAGGCGAGTGAACATTTGGAACCTAGTTTTCAGTTTTCAGAAAGACAAGGAGGAATCTCAACTCTCAACTCTCAACTCTCAACTCTCAACTCTCAACTCTCAACTCTCAACTCTCAACTCTCAACTCTCTCAATCGATACTCCGGAACTCGGCGCTGGCGAGCAGCGCCCGGGCAACGCTGGTCCAACCGGTCAACGGGTCCTTGCGATATCGGGATAGCAATTTCGTCGCCGCCGCAAGTTCTGCGTCGGTTGGCGGCCGACTGAATGCAATCCAATACATTTCATTTAACTGATTGGGGATTTCGCTCGTTTCCAGTTTCGCATTGGGATCCAATTTCGCATCCACCGACATGATTCGGTTCGCCAGCGCTTTAGCTTGTTTTGCAGCGAAATCGCTGTTGAGCATGAACAAGGACTGTCCCGGCACGTTGGTGATTTGTCGCGAACCTTGTACGGTTGCAGCGTCTGGAAAATCGAACACGGCCAGGACTTCGGGCTCGACATTTCGGGCTACCGCCAGATACACCGAACGGTGATTGCTGTTAGCCTTGGCCACCTTGTCTTCGGTAAGCGTCGACCGCCGCGGTCCTCCCAGCGGGCCATCACCGGCTCGACCGATTAACGAAGCTTCGGGGCGGTTCAAATCCAGCATTCCTGCTGAACTCAACAGGGCATCGCGAATGGCTTCGGCGTCCAGACGTCGCGAACTATGTCGCCAAAGCAATGCGTTGGACGGATCGGCGGAAAAATTCGCCGCATCATGACTGCTCGCCAATCGGTACGTTCGACTGAGCACGATTTCTCGCACCAGTTTTTTTACCGACCAACCTTCGCTCACAAATCTCCGCGCAAGAAAGTCTAACAGCTCGGGATGGCTGGGTTCGTTGCCCGTCGTCCCAAAATTGTCAACGCTCGTCACGATCCCCGCACCAAAAAGCCAGTTCCAAACACGATTGGTAATCACGCGGGCGGTGAGAGGGTTATTGGGGTCGGTCATCCACTCGGCAAGTTCCTTGCGTCCGCTCGTCGTCCTGGGAATTTCGGGCGAGTCGACAGTCGGGAGGATCTCGGGAATCTCGCGGGAGATTCTCTCGCTCGGCCGATCGACATCTCCGCGGACAAACAGCGGACTGTCCGTCAATACGTCAAAGCCACCGCCGCGATTTCGTCCGAATCGAGCTCGAACTGTCGTTGCCGCGGTCGTCGGTTTGTCCACGGCCCCAATCGCCATGGCTTTGACCGAACCGTCTGCATTGTAGTTCTTCAGCTCGGCTTCCAATTGCGTGATTTGAGTGGCGACGCGAACGATGTTAAATCCATCGTCTTGGGTCAGGGTTCCGCCGCTGCGCCGACTGCGCTGTCGTTCGGCAAAAATATCGCGTTGCTCCTTTTGCAGGGCTGCGAGGCGTTGCTTTTTCTGCTCAAGTTCCGCTTTCGTCAACGCCGGCAAGTAATTTGGGGCCGTGCTGACGGGCAGTTCGATCAGACCACCGGAATTTCGTCCGCCGTTTCCACCCGATGTGCCATACCGCGTATCGGTGGAAAGAAAAATGCCTGCGATCGCCGTGTAGTCCTGTTGGGAAATGGGATCGAATTTGTGATCGTGGCAGCGAGCGCAGGCGACGGTAAGTCCCATGACGCTTTGCGTGACCGTGTCGATTTGTTCGTCGGCTAAATCGACGACAAACTGGCGACCTCTCATTTCGTTCAAGGACTTCGGTCCGATCGCCAAGAAGCCCGTTGCAGTTAGGTTCCGCGATTTTTCTTCGTCGCTTCGCGCGGGGAGCAAGTCGCCAGCGACTTG
Organism: Pirellulaceae bacterium; assembly: GCA_041745295.1. Taxonomy (GTDB): domain Bacteria; phylum Planctomycetota; class Planctomycetia; order Pirellulales; family Pirellulaceae; genus JANMEB01. The sequence goes on from JBGTJE010000019.1 coordinate 64,896, forward strand.
TTGCTGTACGAATTTGTCAAACGGCACGTCGGCGTTGAAGGCATCGATGACGTAGTCGCGATAGCGCCAGGCGAGCGGGTATAAAATGTTGACGTCCTTGCCGCTCGATTCCGAGTAGCGCGCCACGTCCAGCCAGTATCGTCCCCAACGCTCGCCGAATTGCGGCGACGCGAGCAACCGATCGACGACCGACGCGAGTAAGCGATCGCGTGCCGATTCGTCGCTGGCGTTTTGCCAGTCGTCGGCGAACCGTTTTGCTTCCTTGGGATTCGGCGGCAGGCCAATCAGGTCAAAATACAAGCGCCGCAACAGAGCTAAGGGCTCGGCATCGCCAACGGGCTTCAAGCCGGAGGATTCCAGTTTTGCCAGCACAAACCGATCGATCTCGGACTTGCACCAAGCGGAATCCATCGGCGCCGGCGGCGCGACTTGTTGCAATGGTTGGAACGACCACCAATTCTTGGCATCCTCGTCGGCGCCAAATTCTTGAACGACCGCATCGCCCTTGCGCGGATCGGGCGCGCCCATCTCGATCCACTTTTCAAAATCGGCAATAACGCTGTCCGGGAGTTTCCCTCCCTCTTTTTTGGGCGGCATCGATAAGTCGGGATCCTCGTACCGAATCGCGATGAGCAACAAACTATCTTCCGGGTGCTCCAGTTCCACGGCCGCGCCAGAATCGCCGCCATGCAATAGGGCGGCCCGCGAATCCACGCGCAGACTTCCAGCGATCTGTTGGGCATCGTCGGAGTGGCAAGCATAGCACTTGTCGACAAGCACGGGCCGAATCTTGGCCTCAAAGAATTTCAACTGTTCGCTGGTCCATTCGTCATCGTCGGCCCAGACTGAATTCGCGATTCCCAACCCGAAGACCACCAGAATCCCAACCAACCGTACCATGGCTCGCCCTGCCTCGTCTGAAATATGTGGCCTCGGTCAACAATCTGCTAAACTCGATTCGGATCGTAAAAGTATCGCTTTTTTTGTCAAAGTTTGCAAATTTTCGGCGATGCCGTCGTTTGTTCTGCAAGAGAACGTCCTTTCGCCGAGAGGCTGTGAATTCATTCGTAGGACGGCCTTTCGAGGCGCAAGGGCGTTGGCATCCGACCCGAAGTCAAAGAACAAACCGCTGGATTCGAATATACTGGTGCTCGTAGCGTTCTGGGCGAGTTTCGTCGTGCGGTGTCGCGGGACGCCCCCAACGAGTTCCAACGAGGTGAATTCAAACCGAATGAAAGTCGACGTAACGGAAAAGTCAGAGCCCGGGCGCGAGTCGAAGCCGATTCAAGTCAACGATCCAATCCTTGATCCATCCGACTTTGGTGCGGTCGATCAATCGGCGCAAACCTTGGCTGATCTGCCGGCGCCCAAGCTTGACGAGGGGGGTGGCTATCAACGACTCGATCCTCGCTACGTCCTCGTGGAACGGATCGCGGGTGTGATCGTCGGGCTGTGCATCGGCGGACCTGCCATCCTGGGGTTTGGTATTTGGCTGGCCGCGTCCTGGCCTCCGGGATTTGTTTATTGGATAAGCCTTGCTGGACTCGTCGTGGCCCTCGGACTTCTGTCATGGGCGATCTATTCCTTACCCGCAGCCGAACACCGCAGGGCGTCATGGCGGTTGAGTGAATCGGGATTGGAAATCCGTCGCGGAATCTTTTGGCGACGCGAAATAACGGTACCCCGTGCACGAGTGCAGCACACCGACGTGCAGCAAGGGCCGCTGCAGCGACAATATGGAATCGCTAAGCTTGTCGTTCACACGGCCGGCACGGTCGCGGCCTCCGTGGAATTGAGCGGGTTGTCATTGCCCATCGCCAAGTGGCTTCGTGATGCGCTGATTGATGATTTGAGGGGAAAGAGTGACGCCGTCTGAAGTCGAAAAAAATCAGCCGCTTGCGGCTGTGGCCCTTGAACCGAATTCCGACCACGCAGTGGCTCCCAGTCCACCGCCGCGGGCAGCGGGTCCACAACGGCTGCATCCCTCGTCGTTACTCTTCGAATTTTTGTCGGGAATTCGCCAGCAACTTATTCCGGCGCTCATCGCCGTCTTTACCGCGACGCAATGGGGAAAGTTTGGTTTGTTTCTGGCCGCTATTTTCTTTGTCATTACGATGGCCTTCGCCGCGTTTCGATATCTCACGGTGCGCTATCAAGTGCGAGGGAACGATCTGATTATCGACGAAGGATTGATATTCCGGAGACATCGCACGATACCCATCCATCGCATTCAAAATATCGATCTGTTGCAGACGATTTTGCACCGATTGTTTCGCGTCGCCGAAGTCCGCATTGAGACCGCTTCGGGCACTGGGGTCGAAGCGAAGTTGCGCGTTTTGTCGCTCGCAAAAGTCGAGACGCTTCGCGCGCGAATCTTTGCCAAAATGGGCGAACCTGGGCTTCCGTTGTCGACAAACCCCACCGCCGAAGCAACGCCGGAAAGGCATTTGTCTGATGAAGCCCTCGAACCGACCGAACGTCTGCTCATAATCCCGACTGGCCTGTTGATCAAGGCCGGCTTGCTGAGCAATCGAGGCATGGTCATCGTCGCTGTCGCTGTTGGGGCGTCGTTCCAGTTTCTTCCCTGGGGTCAAGACTGGTGGGATTACCCACGTCGCTTGCTGCGCTTCATCCCCTGGCAGCAATTGGAATCGAAGTGGCTGTTGGCGACCATGGGAATTATCCTCTTGTTAATCTTTCTTCGACTTTTTTCTGTGGTTTGGTATCTCTTGAGGTTTCATGGATTTTCGCTGGAACGTCGCGGTGAAGAGTTCAGAATTCAGTGCGGATTGTTCTCGCGAATGTCCGCCACGGTCCCGCGGCAGCGAATTCAACTGATCAGCATTCATCGCACGTTGCTCGGCAAGCTCGTTGGGATTGCGTCGATCCGGGTGGAAACGGCGGGGGGAAAAGGCACGGATTCGGAAAACGATACGGCGTCCATATCGAGACGTTGGTTTATTCCCGTCCTTCGCGAGTCGGATGTCCCTCGATTGATGTGCGAGATTCGTCCGGGGATTCAATGGAACGAGGTCCAGTTGCCGTGGATGGCCCCCTCGCCGCGTGCTGCTGTTCGCATGCGCCGCGTCGCCATCGTAATCGGTTTGGCAATCACTGGATTGGCCTTGTGGTATTTGGCTTGGTGGGGCCTAGCGGCCGGAGCCGGGATTTGCGTCGCCGCTTGGTGTTACGCCGGAAAAAAAGCGGCGACGATGCGATATGCGCGGGGCGAATTCGGCATTGCTTTTCGCAGCGGACTAATAACCAAAAAGTGCTCGATAACGTTTTTGGAACGAGTCCAAACGGTCTGGCTCGACAACTCGCCGTTCGATCGGCGCTGGAGGATGGCGACACTATGCATCGACACGGCTGGCGCCGGGCCGGCGGAACATAAAATCCACGTTCCCTTGCTAGACGCCAATTTCGCGCGACAAGAACTCCAAGCTATCGCGCGACAAGCATCGCTGCGGCGTGCGGAGTTGCGGTAGATTTTCAACTGTCGCGGATCGTGGATTCCGGGACTCAGCCCGGAATGACGTTAGGTTGTGCTGGGCGTTCCCTAAATATTTGTGGCTGCCAATGAAAATTATTCGCATTTCCGTGTATCAAGTGGACCTGCCGCTGATTGAAGGCAATTACAACTGGTCGGGTGGAAAGTCGGTCGCGGTGTTCGATAGCACAATCGTTCGCGTCGAAACGAATTCCGGAATCGTCGGCTGGGGAGAGGTTTGTCCGCTGGGGTCAGCTTACCTGCCGGCTTACGCCAAGGGTTGCCGCGCTGGTCTGTCTGAATTGGGGCCGCAACTTTTGGGGTTGAATCCGCTCGAGCTGGAGCGATTGAACCAAACGATGGATCGGTTTCTCAAGGGGCATCCGTATGTGAAATCCGGAATCGATATTGCCTGCTGGGATATTCTGGGGCAAGCGTCGCAATTGCCGATTTGCACTTTGCTCGGTGGTCGCTACGGCGAATCGTACCCGTTGTACCGCGCGATTTCTCAAGATACACCCGACGCCATGGCTGCCCGGGTCGAGGAGTATCGGGCCCAAGGCTATTATCGATTTCAACTCAAAGTGGGCGGGAATCCCGAACTCGACATCGAGCGAATCCACGCGGTCTCGGAGCAGCTGAAATCGGGCGATGTGCTCATCGCCGACGCAAACACGGGCTGGCTGAAACACGAAGCCATGCGCGTCGTGCGAGCAGTCCGTGACGTCGACGTCTATATCGAACAGCCTTGTTTTTCTTATGAAGATTGCCTAGCGGTGCAGCGGCGCACGGATCATCCATTCATTCTTGACGAAGTCATTGACGGGATCCCAATGATCCTTCGAGCCTCGAATGACTTGGCCGCCGACGTCGTCAATATTAAGATCAGTAAGTTCGGTGGCTTGACGCGGGCGAGACAAGCTCGCGATCTTTGTGTCGGGCTTGGCATTGCCTGCACGATCGAAGACAGTTGGGGTGGAGATTTCACCACCGCGGCGATCAGCCACTTAGCGCATTCGACTCCGCCCGAGTTTCTCTTTACGTCGACGGACTTCAACAGCTACGTCAGCGTGGCAGCCGCCGTCGACGCACCACAACGAATTAAAGGGCGATTGGCTGCGCCGGACCGCCCTGGCTTGGGCCTTCAGCCGAACTTAGAAGTTTTGGGCAAACCGGTGGCCGTAATCGAATAGTTTCGATTGTGGAAGCGGGAACCGCGTTTTATAGGATGGGACGAGTTTTCGAGTCTCATCACCACTAACCCCACGAATTTCGCTCGGCGCTTTCAATTGATGCGCCCTATTCCGGTGGGACTCGATGACTCGTCCACCCTACCACTCTGGGCGTGCCACCTGACTTTGGATCGCGCGATGCGTTGGTCGGCAGCAATTGCTTGAGCAGCCGAGCTCGGATCAGGTTGCCGTGCGTTTGAGGTGCCAGCTTTTCATCGTCCTTGCCGATTTCGTACCGGGCGATGGCTTGGGCAAACTCGTTGAGCATTTCCTGGGACCGGCCTTGAAGGTATGGAACGCCATTCTTCCAATGGTCGCGATTATCCAGTGCCGAAACTCGCTTGAGCCAAATGAGCGCGGTCGACGGATTGTCGCTTTCGAGGTGGCACAGCGAAAGAAAATAATTCGCGTCGCCCCGGACCAAACGCATTTGATTCTTGACCGCCTCCAGCCGCTGCTGAAACTCGAGCGCGGGCAAATGGTCATGCAACCCGAGTGATGCATGAATCGTCGTATATTGCTGCAAATTATTGATCAGATCATCGGTATAGCGGACGATCATCTGGGAAAACATTTCCTTGGCACCAATCCGCTCAATGCCCGGTGGCGACTCGAGCTTGTTCAAAAAGTACTTATTCTTGGCCGTCCGCAGGCGAACATAGTTGTCGACATATTCTTCATCGGTGAACATCCAAAAAAGCTTTTCCGCGATATCTGCGTTAAAGCGAATCTGTTGCAATCCTTTGAGTAGCGCATCGCGATACTGGTGGACGTAGAATTCCGCGGAAAATAACCGCACGTCTTGGATGAGCGGGTTCGATTTGAGCCGTTCAGCCAACTGGCTTGGCCGACTGGAACAGACGACTCGTTGGGCGCCAGTCAAATTGCGCTCCAAAACGGCCATCCGCTTTGAAAGAGATTCTAACGGCGCGTCGATCAAGGCAACAACCGGTGACGCCAGATCGACTTGCAACCAGTAATTGCTATCGTCGCTCGTCGATTCGCTGACGCTTAAGTCCAACGACTTGAGTAATTCGGGATTCGCTTTCATTTCGGCCATGGTCGCGATGCGGCCATCGGCCGAACTGGGTATCGGAAGGCCCAACCGGGTATCAAATAAGAACAGATGTTCACCGATAACGACAGCGTTAATCCAGGGTGTGAGTTGTTCGTTGGGTGCGTACGAATCCGATTGGGTTTTCAGTGCGAGTTGCACGACATCGATGTTTCGCTGATGGGCCAATTGAGCGAATATTCTCCCCCGTTCCAAATCGTCTCCGCGACCATAGAGCAACAGCTGCCAATTAAATCTCTGGTATCCCGGACCCGCGACACCGCAGGACGGAGGCCACTTTGATTCGCCTGAGACGACGGATTCTTCGTCGACCTCTTGAGCGCTCGGCCACGCCGTTCTCTCGAGAAGCAATACGTTGCGGATGGTCCAATCAAATAGTTTACAGGCATCGACCAGCTGTTTGAGCTGATCCGCGCTCAACTCGGGATGCGCCGCTTGCAATGCCGCCGCAAATGGATCCTCGCCGGCGTCGCCATTGTTCGCCAAGTCGACTTGGCGCGACAAAGGAGGCCAAAAGTTCCGAACCACCGGTCGAGCCACGATGGTCGCGGCCAGCGACTTAAGCCAGATTTGCCCTTGCAAATAATGCGCGTCGCTCGTTTTGAAATTCTCACTCGCCAAATCGTCCAGCAGCGGTTTAACTTCGGGCGGAAGCGATTCGAGCAACGGGTCCGGTAGCCAATCGAATTTGGCGACTGTCTCTGGGTCAGCCGAGATCCAGCGGCTCAGTCCGCCGGAAACCTTTTCCTCAATTTCCGTCATCGCGAACTGCTGTTCGCTGAACAGATAATCGATCGTCACACCCAAGACGTCTGTTGTGGCGACTTGGGTTTGACTAGAAACATCGACTACCGCAGCTTGTGGGCCGCAACCCAACGTTAAACAAACGGCGAACAATCCGACGATTCGAACGGCCGGGCAGATTGGTGGATACATGACGACGGCTAATGGAATTCGGGTGGATGAATCGGCCTAATTGAAACTAGATTTGTGTGCCACTGGTCCTGCCAGTGCGCGTCTCGAACCAAGAATGCGGAATGACATGGGCAGTGCCAGTGGCACACAAATTAGGATTTTGCGATGCCGCCAGCATACATATTGATCGATTGCAGCTGAATTGGCCAGATGGAGGCCCCTGAGGTACAACCACGAAGCTCGATCTATTATTCCGAAATTGCCTCGCGGATTCGGATCAGCTTGTTCAGGAGTGTACTCACTTGGTCCAAGCGGAGCATGTTCGAGCCGTCGCTGGGCGAGGAATCGGGCGTTGGATGGGTCTCGAGGAACAACGCATCGACGCCGACCGCGACCGCGGCGCAGGCCAAGGGCTCGATCATCGCGCGGTTTCCGCCGGTCTTGCCGCCGGCCGAACTGGGATATTGCACGCTATGCGTCGCGTCAAAGACGACGGGGACGCCAAAGGACCGCATGATCGGTAGCGAACGCATGTCGTTCACCAATTGCCCGTAGCCGAAAAACGTTCCCCGTTCGGTCAACAGAACATTTTGACAACCGCCGGCTTCGAGCTTCTGAACCACGAACTGCATGTCGTGCGGAGCCATAAACTGACCTTTTTTTACGTTCACCGCCCGTCCGGTTTTCGCGGCTGCCGAGAGGAGATCGGTCTGCCGCGCGAGGAACGCGGGGATTTGCAGCAGCTCGCAGACTTCCGCGACCGGCGCGGCTTGGTGCGATTCATGAATGTCGGTCGTGACGGGGAACCCGAACTGGCGGCGGATCGTGTCGAGGACTTTGAGACCTTCCTGGAGCCCCAGGCCGCGGAACGAATCGCCGCTCGTACGGTTGGCTTTGTCAAACGAAGCCTTGAAAACGAACGACATCCCGGCTGCCCGGCATGTTTTGCTGAGATGGTCGGCGATCCGCTGAGTCAAATCGAGCGATTCGATGACGCACGGACCTCCGATGAGCAGGAACCGCGCGCCGCTTCCGCACAGCTGGTCGCCGATCGAGACGGGATTGTTGACCAAAGTGAATCCTTCAATTGGTTGCGATCGCACTCGCGCCGGGTTGCTTGCCTGCGACGTTGGATTGTAACCACTTTTTGCAGACCACAACACGCAGTCGCTGAGGCGCAACTTTGATTTCCAACGGCAAGAATCCACCGGGATCGCCGTCCAACTGATAGGGAACCGGTTCGTCCGATTCGATCCGCAAGCTCTCGAACTTCGTAACGACGGTGTCCTTCCATTTGCGATGCTGCCGCAGAATCACCCCACCGATGTAGAGCAAGCCGTTCCACAGACTGCCGCCTCGAAAGGAACACAGGTCGAGCCGCCCGTCCAAGCAATTCGCGTCGTGGACGATCGGCAATTGAAGTGCGTATTGCGGGACGTTAAAGACAAACGCCCAGCGCGCGGTCGATTCAGGTCCGCCATCGCAGCGAATGTTCATCTTTGGATAATGATATTTACTGATCGAACGAAAGATCGGCCAAGCATACGAGAAGCGGTTGATATTTCCTTTCCGTTGGTTGTGCAACTGATGCACGACTTCGGCGTCAAAACCGCAGCTGGCCAGGACCAAAAAAATCTGCCCATTGGCGAGCCCCACATCCAAACGGGCGGTGTGCCCCTCGGCGATCCAATCGGCAAGTTGATTGGGGTTGGTAGAGACGCCCAAGTGCTTGGCCAACAGGTTTTCCGTCCCCAGGGGAAAAACCGCCAAGGGGATGTCAACCGGAAGCCGATTTGCGATCAGCGAAGCAGTCCCATCGCCGCCCGCGGCAATGACAACGCGCAGCTTCCCCGTGGTCGAGAGGCGATTCGACTCGGCTACGATCCGGTGGACGTCGGTTTCCAGCTGAACGTTGAATCCGCGGTATTGCAAAGCACGTGATAATCGCGAGATCGGGCTTTCGGACGAAGTGGCGCCGGCCTTGGGGTTGAATCCAATGAGCACGTCGCGCGATGCGGACTGGAGAGTTTCTTGGCGAAGTTGCGGGTCCATGGAGTTGCTAGTCATAGTTCAAACTTGGCGGCGTACGCCGCATTTTGTCGGGAATCTCACAACCGCGATCAATGCCGGAGGTGGCCGAACCAAAGTCGCGATCGGGTTCTGTTCGGGACACATTGTATCGCCCCAGGTTAAATTGGGCGAAGTCGATTGGAACGGCCACACAACTGTGGATGTGTGTACGAATTGGACAATTGCATTGGTTCAGCACAGATCGAATCTGCCTTCGCCGGGTCACTTCTTCAGTTGTCGCTACAATTCAACCCAATTTTCGGATTTTTGCCGGGGCAAAGGCGATTAATTGGGATGCCGTTTCTGCGTCTGATTTTTGGGAACCGACAATGAATTCGGTTTTTCGCGCTCGATATGCTTGGCTGAAATCGATCCGAAAATCAACCCTGAGACTTTTGACGGTCTAAATCCCAAACGATGCCGTAGGCTTTGGCACAGCCCTTGCTTTAAGAACATGTCGGAGATCGCAATCGCGATTTTCAAAGCCCGTGAGGCCCCGACGGATTTGGTGAAATGGTAAGCCTTGCCCCTGGCCATTTTGCGACGTCAAAACGTTTTTGACTCGTCGGAGCCTCGCACGGAATCATCTTTATTCTCGATACTCGCTTGGGTAAGCCCAGCTTTAGCCAACACGGAGGTTCTGCTTCGTTTAACGCCAAGCCGTAGGAGAGTCCTGAAATACTATCGTCGAGGGGTATATGATTTGGTTGGTAGCGTTGGCGTCGTATGAGGAGGAGGATGGCCATGTTGAAAGAAGAGCCGTGGCGTTACGCGTTGTCCGAACTCGACCAGCGAGTGTT
>JBGTJE010000020.1:0-104535 GCA_041745295.1 Pirellulaceae bacterium
AACACTCGCTGGTCGAGTTCGGACAACGCGTAACGCCACGGCTCTTCTTTCAACATGGCCATCCTCCTCCTCATACGACGCCAACGCTACCAACCAAATCATATACCCCTCGACGATAGTATTTCAGGACTCTCCTACGGCGTGGCGTTAAAGAAGTACAGCACTGGACTTCCAACCCTGCAATGGGCACTCGGGTGGTGCGAACTAGGCATTCGAATGGTCATGCTGATGACGCCAATGGCCGTGGTCGGATTCGTCGGGGGTTGCGCCTAAGACGATGTTGAACGTTGCTGAGAGTTCACCAATCTTGGAATTTTCGATCGGTTTGAATTCGACCATCAGCAATTTGCGGACGGCGGCGGGGATTTCGGCCAGCAAGCCGTCGCGCCCATTCCGCTGATCACCTTGGACGTAGAGTTGCGTGGTGAGAATCCGTCGATCCCCTTTGTTGACCGCGACATGGATGTGTGGCGGACGGCCGGGATACGCGACCGGCTTAACGGTGCGGAAATAGTATTCGCCGTTACGGGCGGTGAGAAAACGGCCGAACCCTTGAAAGTTCTTGTCCCGCTTTTCCGGACTTTGTGAACCCGAATGGATGTAAACGCCGCTGTTGTCGACTTGCCAGATTTCGACGGTGACGTTGCTAATGGGGCTACCGTGAATGTCGGTGACTTTCCCGGTGAGGTGGGTAATCGACCCGATGGCGGGGTTAATCGAGTCATTCAAAATTAACAAGTCGTTATCGGTATCGAGCGGCAGTTTATCGGGATAGAAAGGCCCTTCGCCTTGCGGGGGAGTCTTTTCCAGTTCGTCGGCCAAACGACCCGGTTCAAAAAAACTTAGCGCGTTGCGATGCGGCGCAATGAACATCACCGAGCCAATGGCACCGGCGGCTAACAAAGTTCGGCGTTGGCTGGAAAATCGGCGGTTCATGTTCGCTCCTTGACGGATGGTTGGTGAACGTCATTCGCGTCCGGCAATCGATTTTGTAAGGGAAATTCTAACTGAACTGCTAGAGAATGTTGCCACCGAGGCGAATAGCTAGCGATTTGTTGCACCGATTTGTCGAAAGATACAGGAAAAAAACTCGATCTTTTCCCGATCGCGAGACATTTCACGACGAAGGCAAAAATCGGTATTGATACAACGTGTCGCATTTAATAAACGTACCGCCCGCAAACCCATTCGACCGCATTCGAGGGATTGCGGCCCTTGCCTAAACCATGTTCGAAGCTCAGTTGCACGGTGTCGATTTTGCGGGAACTCGACATCGGCCCTCCCTCCTGGGTCAGAGCAATCAACTTACCGAAAATTTGGTTTCTGGGTCGACCAATTCGGTAGGTGCTCACAACTGAGCTTGTACTGGGCACTGGATTTCGGTCCAGTGCCCAGGGATTCACGAAGGGGCACTCATTCGATGAGTGCCCCTTTTTCGTTGATTGCCCCTTCCAATTGCAGCAAGCGACTTTTCGTCGTCAGACCATGAACGGAGGAAAATCCTCCGAGTCGACGACCGCTGGCAACGACTCGATGGCAAGGAACAATCAAGGGGAATCGATTTTTGGCCATGACCGAGCCCACGGCGCGGGCAGCGCCGGGACAACCTGACTTGCGTGCCAAAGCACCGTAGGACAACGTCTTTCCGTAAGGAATTCGCCGCGCTTGGCCGACCACCCGGCGTTGAAACGCCGTCATCCAAGACCCGTTGATTTGCACGTCGGCAAAAGTGTCGATGTTTCCGGAGGCGAATTTTTTGAATCGACGAACCAATTTCGTTTGGGCTCTGTCGTCAAACTCCAAATTCGTCTCCGGTTGGCACGACGCATCGATATTCGCTCTGATTGCGGATCGCAAGTCCCCTTCGTTGAAGTAATCAAACCAGATTCGATCGAGAACGCCAGCCGCGTCGGCGGCGAACGCTATGAAGCCCAGTTTGGATTCGAACGCCGTGACGATGAGCCGAATGGGAGTCATGGAATGCTCGGAACGCTGATTGGGGATTTGCATGCGTAAAATTTTAATCGCAGGATCCACGAACAAAACTCCCCGCGGGTTTCGAAGGCCCGCCCAAGCGTCTACAATTGTTGGTCCGCCGGGGGCAACGATGCCTCTAGGAGAAATCATAGAAACGGGAATTTTAGGCTCGCTGCGCACGCGCGTGACGAGGAATAATCATGATGACAAAATATAGCGCCTACAGTGACGATTTTTATGTCAATGTGAATCTGCACACCGAGATGGAAATTGGTCAAAGCCGAGACGCAGTGCTCCATTATTTTGAGATGCTGCGCAAGTTATACCCCGGAATGCGGCATTTCTATTCGCGCGAGCGCGGCGAATACGTCTTGGAAGAAGACAAAGAAAAGGGGTCCTACCGTTGGTCGTCGATCGAGCCGAAGAGAATCTGCTCCGGATTCGTCAATCCGCCGACGATCGAAGAGGCGTTGGAACAGCATCGAAAAGTATTTGACGCGCTGCCGTTTGCGCTTTCCGTCAGCCCGTTGGATTGCGAGTCGCTCAATTTCTTGATCGGTTTTGACTATACGTTCCGTGGCAACCACAACGAATTGTTAGCTGGGGCCTTGGGAGTGGCACCGGCGTTTGAGCGAATGCTTGAAATGCCCGGCGGATCGTTGCTGGCTTACGATCCGGCAATCCAATTTGCCCTGGATCCTCCCTGCCGGACGCAGTGTCGCGTGGGAGTCGAGTCACGGACGTCGGCCTATCACGTGAGAACGGGTGAATTCCCGGAAGACCAATTGAGCGTCTATGTCACGGTTCGCCGATTGGGCAGCTTGGAACCAGGCGAGACGTTTGTGTCCACGATGCAAAGTTTACGGAACACTTGTTTCAAACTCTTGGACGACTATGTAATTGAAAACGTGCTGATGCCATTGCAGCAAGCAATTTCGATTCAGTGAGCAATTTCGTCGATCGGAATCTTTTGTCCTGACTCATTGACTCGCACGAAAGTCACATTGGTTGAGAAAACGCTGTTTTCGCTGGACGCGGTTTGGTTTCCCACGGCGACGTCGACGAGATAGCTCACCGATGTCCGGCCCATTCGGACTTGTTGGGTTAGAAATCGCAGGATGGTGCCTTGTTTGATGCTTTTCTTGAATTCAATTTTGTCCATGCCGATCGTGACAAATGTAGCGCTTGGGAAATCGAGAGAGGCGGCCATCCAGGCGATTTCATCCACCCACTTCAACATGTATCCTCCGAACAGGTAACCACGGTGGTTCAAGTTCTCTGGCATGACCAATTTGTACGTTTCCAATTTGGGGGTCCTGTTAGTCGAAATGGGCCGAAAACATTTGCCAAATGCGATTATCTTAACGTCCGCGATCCAACCGACAAAGTATTGAACGGGCCGAAACTGCCCTGATGCGGGGGCGGACAAAAGCTAGAATGTTAATTCCGCCCCCGATGGGCAATCGACCGATGTACTTGTTTGGGACACCGGCTTGGTCCGAGCAGCCTGGCCGACTGGCGGGGCGGTTTTTTCGTGACGGATGGTTGAATGAACGAGATTCTAGACGTTTCTGAATTTTGCAAGCCCTATTATCCACCGGAAACGAACATGGTGGACCGGCTACGGTATTGGACTTCGGCCAAGCCCGAGTCGATCGCGTACCGCTACTTGATCAATGGCGACGACGAAACCGTTCAGTGGACTTACCACGATCTGGACCTAAAGGCCCGTGCCATTGCGGCCAAGTTGCTGATCAATGGCATGTTTGGGCAGCGGGTATTGTTGTTGTTTCCGCCGGGCTTGGATTTTATCGCCGCATTCTTTGGCTGCTTGTATGCCAAGGCGATTCCGGTCCCCGCCTTTCCGCCGCGACGAAATCGGAACATGGGGCGAATCAGTGCCATTTCTGACGACGCGAACGCGGCGATGGCGTTGACGACTCGATCGGTGATCGACCGGACCGACGGAACGTTTGTCGACGCGCCGAATCTCGCGAATATACCTTGGGTGGCCGTCGAAGAGATTCCACAAGAGTTGGCTGGCGATTGGGTGCGCCCTGAGATTTCGGATAACGATATCGCGTTTCTGCAGTACACGTCCGGATCCACCGGCTCGCCCAAGGGCGTCGTTCTGACGCACGGCAATTTGATGGCGAATTGCCGCATGATCACTCACGCGTTTGAGATTACCGTCAACAATTGCCTAGGTGTATCCTGGCTGCCGATGTACCACGATATGGGTTTGGTGGGCGGGATCTTGAATCCCGCGTTTATGGGAGGCTCGATCACGCTCTTGTCGCCGGTGTCATTTTTGACGCGTCCGATCCGCTGGCTCAGGGCGATTTCAAAGTACCGTGGCAAGATCAACGGCGGGCCGAATTTCGCCTATTCCTTATGCACTGAACGGATTCGGCCCGAGGATTGCGAAGGACTGGATTTGTCGTGTTGGGAATTGGCGTTCAACGGGGCAGAACCTTTGCGGGCCGACGTCCTTAATCGATTCACCCGCAAGTTCGCCCCCTTTGGTTTTCGGCATGCAACGCATTATCCCTGTTATGGGATGGCCGAGACGACGTTATTGGTCACCGGCTCGGACCGTCGGACAGATCCGGTCATGCGATCGTTTGTGCGGGCCGATTTGGAGCAGCATCGCGTCATTGCGGCGGACGGCGGTCGTCCAGGAGATCGCGATTTGGTCAGTTCGGGCAAACCCGTCCCCGGAACGGAAGTCTTGATCGTCAATCCGGACTCTCGGCAAGTCTTGCTCGAGGATCAAATTGGCGAAATCTGGATTAATAGCCCCAGCGTGGGAAAAGGCTATTGGCAAAAGCCGGACGACACGGCTGCCACGTTCCATGCTCGCTTGGCGGACGACAACGGCAAAAATTATCTTCGCACGGGAGATTTGGGATTCATGCATCAGGGACAATTGTTTGTCACGGGCCGGCTTAAAGACATGATTATCGTGAACGGCGTCAATCGATATCCGCAAGATATCGAGGCAACCATTGAAAATGCCAGTATTCGCTTGCGTGCCGCCGGAGCTGCGGCGTTTGCTATTGAGCGAAACGACCGCGAGCAACTCATCGTCGTGTGCGAAGTCGAACGCGACCGAACGAATAAGCAATGGGGCGACGTCATTGACGCCATTCGGTCGCGGATTATGGAGGAACACGAATTGCCTCCCGACGCAATCGTACTTGTTCGCGCCAATTCCATTCCGAAAACTTCCAGCGGCAAAGTGCAGCGGCACGCCTGTCGCGAAAAATACTTGCAAAGCAAATTATTAGTCGTCGCTCAATGGACGGCTTGGGACGGCAGCACGATCGATGCCGAGACCGAGGCCCCTTTGACCAACGGCCAACCACTAAGCGATGCAGAACAGCGAGTTAGCTCGATCGTCATCCAGCAAGTGCGGGAAATTGCCAAGGAGCGGGCCAAGAAAATTGACTTGGATACCAACATCGTCGTCGATTTGGGGTTGGATTCGCTGGAGCGACTAAACATTGCGGCCAAATTGGAGCGCATTTTCGGCGGACGGATTCCCGACGACGTACTGCAAGAGGTCGAAACGATCCGCGAAGTGGCCGAGGCCATCTTGAAACACATCGGCAGCGAACCGCTTCCCCTCAGCTCGGTCGATTACCCCGTTCCCCCGGCAAAACACGCCGCCAAGCCGATCCCCGACGTCAATTACGAAATCGAAAAAATGCCCGAATTTACCCGCGTCCAACGGATGAAGGAAATGATGCAGGCGTCGGGAATTCGCAATCCGTTTTTCAGTGTCCACCAGGGAATTATCGCCGACACGACTCGGATCGATGGGCGCGAATTAATCTCGTTCGCCAGCTACAACTATCTCGGCTTGTCGGGCCACCCCGAAGTCACCGAGAGCGCCAAACGAGCGATCGATCAATACGGCACCAGCGTCTCGGCCAGCCGCCTCGTCTCGGGCGAAAAGGAAATCCATGGCGAGTTCGAACGCGAACTGGCAGAGTTCCTCGGCGTGCAAGACATCATCACGTTTGCCGGCGGACATGCCACCAACGAATCGGTTATCGGTCACTTGATCGGTCCGGGCGATCTGATCATCCACGATACATTGGCCCACAATAGCATCGTGGAAGGAGCCGAACTTTCGGGGGCTCGGCGGCGACCCTTTGACCATAACGATTGGCGATCGCTGGATCAGACCCTCGGAGAGATTCGTCACGAATACCGTCGTGTGCTCATCGCGATCGAAGGGCTGTACAGCATGGACGGCGATTACCCGAATTTGCCCAAGTTTATCGAGGTCAAGAGCAAACATAAGGCTTGGCTTTATCTCGACGAAGCGCACTCGATCGGGACGTTGGGCAAGACCGGTCGTGGGATCGGCGAACTCTTTGGCGTGCGGCGTGATAGTCTCGAACTCTGGATGGGAACGCTGAGTAAGTCGTTTGGGAGCTGCGGCGGATTTATCGGTGGCGATTCACGGTTGATCGAATACCTGCGTTATACCACGCCCGGATTCGTGTACGCCGCCGGGTTGCCAGCGCCCAACGTCGGCGCTGCGCTCGGTGCCCTGCGCGTCATGCGCCGCGAACCCGAGCGCGTAGCGCGCCTGGCAGCTAACGCAAGTCTATTCTTGAAGCTTGCCCAGAACGCTGGGCTGAATACGGGATTGAGCAATCACACTCCGATCATTCCGGTGATTACCGGCGACTCCAAGCGGGCGCTTTTGCTCTCCGAAGCGCTATTTCACGCCGGGATCAACGCCCAGCCGATTCTCCATCCAGCAGTTGAGGAAAAAAAGGCTCGGCTACGATTCTTTATCACATCGGAACACACCGAAAATCAAATTCGTTTCACCGTCGAAACGGTCGCCAACGAACTCAATCGAATTATCGCCAACCGAGCGCAAATCAGTTTCTCCAACGCAGTGGTTTGAGCAGCGCGTATCCGGACGATCAATCCGCTTGTGCGATGCAGTACAAGTTCGTACTGGAGCGCAGGAACACTTGCCCGCCGCTGATCGCCGGGGTCGAGACGACTTGGCCATCATCCGAAAACTTGTTCTTGCCTAAGAGCTTGTATTTTTCACCGAGTTCGATCACGTAGACCGTGCCATCGCGCGTTGGGTAGTACATTTTTCCATCTGCCACCACGGGCGAGGAGTAATCTTGGCCGCCGCGGCCACCGCCGCCACCGCGACGTCCCGGTGAAGCCTGGCCACTTTCCGGCGGGACGGCGCCTCCGTCCAATCGTTCTTGGTAGACACGCGATCCGTCGCTGGCATTGATGCAATTAACGATCTTATTTGCGATCCAATAAAGGCGACCTTCGTAGGCCACAGGCGTACCGATTCGATTGCGATCGGCGCCCGTCCAGACGGTATTGTCCTTGGAAACGTCACCGTTTCCGCCTACTCGCACCGCTGCCGTGCCGCCACCGCGCGGTCCGGACTCCATGGCATACGCGATGCCGTCGGCGACAATGACGCTGGAACACATCGAGTCCGAAGGCGGGCCGTTGGCATGCCATTTCAAAACGCCGGTATCTGGGTTAAGGCCCCAGATTTCCATCGGAACGGCCATAACGATTTCTTGTTCGCCGCCTGGTAGCTCCACGAGAATCGGCGAGCTCCAGCAATTGCCGAATCCTTCGGCTTCTTGCTTCCATACGACTTTGCCGTCTTCCATATTCAATGCAACCAGCGAATGGCTTTCGACGACCGCCGGCACGATCAGAAGATTCTTGTACACGATGGGACTCGACGCGGAACCCCATTTGCGTCGGTCCAGATCCGATCCAACATCCGCGGACCACAACTCGTTGCCATCCATGTCATAGGCGTAGACACCTGATTTACCAAAGAAAGCGAAGACTCGATTTCCATCCGATACGGGCGTGTGGGTCGCATAACCGTTTTCCGCGAACATGTCCCTGAAAACATCTTCGGGCAATTTCGCTTTGACGGATTTTTGCCACAGCGTCTTACCGCTCGCCTTGTCGATGCACAACAAATGTCGCTGCAGGTCTTCTTGATTTCCCGGACTGCTTTGGTCGAGACCGTAGCCCGTCCAGCACGTCACAAATACTCGGTCGTTTACCACGATGGGGCTCGACGCGCCGGGACCCGGCAAATCGATTTTCCATTTCAGATTTTTAGCGTCACTCCATTCCACGGGAGTCGTCGCCGCTTCGGTACTGATTCCTGTTCCGTTGGGACCTCGGAATCGCGACCAGTCGTCGGCGACACTTGGGTTAGCATTCAAAAGGGCGAAAACGGTGACGATGCACGCAAGAGACCTTCGTTCCATGACAAGCTCCAATTTCGTGGCAAATAAGTCGCTTCGGACGGTTGTGTTTGAGTCGCCTTCGGGACACGTCATCCAACGGCTCCGCGTATTTAACCAAAAATTCATCGTTTAGTTCTGTTTCAAAACGGACAGAATTCTAACTTCCCTTAGTCGCCCCCTCAAACAACCCATACGAATTCGCATAGAATGTCGGCCACTTCGCAATTCATACCGGTTGTTAGGAGCCTGTTGAAAAAAGTGTGGAACGACGCTCCGCGTCGCAGGGACCGATGGGATTCTCGATAGTCTCGTGTCGAAAGACACGACGCGGAGCGTCGTGCCACGTTGTTCAACCGGCTGTGGACCCCGATAATCAAAGGACAAAATCGAGTGGCGCAGGCTCCGCAGACATATTGGGTTGGCTTTGACTTGGGCGGCACCAAAATGATGGCCGACGTCTACGACGGCCAATTCAAGCGCCTTGCCTGCAGCCGGAAAAAAACCAAGGGCCACGAGGGAACCGCCGCAGGCTTGAAGCGGATCATCGCCGTCATCGAGGAATCGCTGGTCGAGGCTAAGTTGACGAGCAAGGATTTGTCCGGCATCGGCATTGGCTGTCCAGGGCCGCTCGACCTTAAACAGGGCATTGTTTTGGAGGCCCCCAACCTCGGATGGAAAGACGTCCCGGTTAAGAAGGTATTGGAAAGCCATTTCAAGTGTCCCACCGTCGTCGCGAACGATGTTGACGCGGGCGTTTATGGCGAATATGAGTTTGGAGCAGGCAAGAAGGCGCGCTGCGTCATCGGGATTTTTCCAGGCACGGGGATCGGTGGCGGCTGTGTTTATCAAGGCAATCTGCTGCAAGGCACCAGTTGTACCTGTATGGAGATTGGCCACATTCCCTTGTTGAGCGACGGTCCGTTGGATGGTCTGGGAAATGCGGGGTCGCTCGAGTCGGTTGCGAGCCGCTTGGCGGTGGCGGCGTCCGCTGCCCAAGCCGCGTTTCGAGGCCAAGCTCCTTGGCTCATGGAAAAACGTGGAACGCAAATCTCGGACATTCGCAGTGGCGATCTGGCCGATGCAATCCAAAATGGAGATACGTTTATCGCTCAGATCGTGGAGAAATCAGCCCATCATGTTGGCCTTGCCGTCGTCACCGCGGTGCACCTGTTAGCGCCGGACATCGTGATTCTGGGCGGCGGACTGGTCGAAGCGATGCCCGAGCTATATCTCAACGCGGTCAAACGGACTTTTCGTAAGCGGGTCCTTCCGACATTTCGCGACGTCACTCAGATTGTGCCGGCCAAATTGGGTGATCAAGCCACCGCGATGGGAGCCGCGTCCTGGGCCCGAAAATGCCTCGAGGGCGTTTCGCTTTAGGTCCAAATTGCCTCCTTGAAATCCATGTCTACCGGGTCGCCTAAAATCGAAGAACCGAGCAAAGAACCGCAACTCGTCGCGGTGATCGACATCGGTGCGACGTCGATTCGCATGGCGATTGCACAGCTTTCGCCGTTGGGGCAAGCCCATGTCATCGAACAATTGACGCAAGCCGTCCATTTGGGTGACGATACATTTTCGACGGGTATCATTCGCCGCGAGACGATCGAAGACTGCGTGCACGTGTTAGAGACCTATCGGCACAAGCTCAACGAGTACCAGATTCGCAATGGGGATCGCGTCCGCGTCGTGGCGACCAGCGCCGTGCGGGAAGCCTCCAATTCATTAGCCTTTCAAGACCGCGTCTATCTGGCAACGGGGTTTGAGATTGAGCCGTTTGACGAAGCGGAGCTGCACCGTGCGACATACCTGGGAATCCAGCCCTACATGGATCAATTCGCCGACGAGAAGTCGACGTCGCTCATTTATGAGCTGGGGGGCGGAAGCACCGAAGTCCTAGCCCTGCGCGAAGGCAACGTGGTGTTCGCTCAAACCTATCGATTGGGCGCTTTGCGATTGTGTGTTTCGCTCGCCCGCTACGACGCCGCGATCGTGAGCACGCGCGAGTTCCTCGAGTCGCAGATTGAGCAGGCTCTGAAGCGGATCAAGGCTCCCTTGGAAGCGAATCCGCCCAAACATTTGATCGCCTTGGGAGGGGAAATTCGCCGCGCGGCGACCGAGATCACCCGCAAGCCGCTCGGCGACAAGCTCTTGAAATTGCCACTTTCCAAGCTGCGAAAATTTACCGAAGACGTGCTCAGCCTGCCCGCCGATCGGATCGTCAAGCGACTGCACTTGGACGCCTCGACCGCCGAACTCTTTGGACCGGCGCTGCTAGTTCATTGCCTGATCGCCCAAGAATTTGGCGTCGAACACCTTTGGGTTGCGAACGCCAATCTGCGCGACGGACTGATTCTCGAGATGGCAAAACAACGAGTTTGGACCGAAAAAATACAAGAGCAAATCTATCGCTGGGCGCTCAACCTCGGACGCAAGTACCAATTTGACGAGCCGCATGCCGTCTGCGTCGCCAACCTCGCTCAGCAATTATTCGATCAGCTCGCGAGCTTGCATCAAATGGAACCGCGCTTTCGCCCCATTCTTTTCCTGGCGGCACTGTTGCACGAAATCGGCTTGTTTGTCGACAGCGGCAGCTATCACAAACACACGATGTACCTCATCAATAATTCCGAGTTTTTCGGGATTGGCGCCAAGGATGTGCAACTAATCGCCCTCGTTGCACGATACCATCGACGGGCGTCGCCGCAGCCCGATCATGAAGGTTATGCTTTGCTTGATCGCAACGATCGCGTCGCGGTGACCAAGTTGGCATCGCTAATTCGAATCGCACGCTCATTGGACTCGAGCCGCAATCAACTGATCCAGAAGATCCGCTGCGATGTCGTCGGCAAGCGGATCAACATCATGATCGATAGCCCGGCCGATTTGTCGTTGGAGCAGATGGAACTCCAGAAAGATACCGCCATGTTCAGCGACACGTTCGGGCGAACCGTTCGCTTAACCGTCAACGACGCTCCCCTAGGATGATTTGTACGATTAGAATTCTCAATCGATTAAGAATATAAGCCCGAAGCGAATTCGGTGCGACGCGTTTTTGTTGCTATAATTGACGTGACGAGGAGTCCGTATGCATTACAAAATTCCCTTGGTTCTTACTCCGCAGCCCGAAGGCGGATTTACCGTAACGTCACCCTTGCTGCCGGAATTAGTGACCGAAGGCGATTCGGTCGATCAGGCCCTCCATAACACGCGAGACGCTTTGGCGGCAGTCGTTGAGGCGTATCGTGAACTCGGACGCACGCTGCCAAAAAACGCCCAAATCCAGGATCCGAACTCCGCACTTTGGCTTGAGACCGTCATTGCGACTACATGAAGTACCGAGAAGTTTCCCGCAAGCTGACGGCTCTGGGGTGCCAAGAAATTCAACGGACGGGAGGCGGTTCACACCGGAAGTGGTTGAATCCGGCGAATCAACGGGCCACGGTCGTTCCGGATTGGCAGAGCGTCGATCTCAAATTGGGCACCGTGCGAGCTGCCATTCGCCAATTAGGTATTGAATGGCAGGATTTTTTGAATGCTTAGGGTGGCATGATGAGCGAATTGACGAACTACGTCAACCGTGAATTGAGTTGGCTGGAATTCAACTGGCGCGTCTTGAATGAAGCGCGTTCGGACGATCAGCCGTTGCTCGAAAAAGTCAAATTTCTCGCCATCAGCAGCTCCAACCTCGACGAATTTTTCCAAGTTCGTGTGGGCAGCCTCAAGTTGTTGCTCACTCGCGCCGCGCGCCGCGGCGGCAGCGGCGCGGAAAGCTTGCGCAGCGAATTGGAAACGATCAACGCACGTATTCGGGATTTTCTCCAATTGCAGGAAGAGCTGTTTCTCAACGAAATTGAACCTGCGTTGGTCCAATCCAACATCCGGCGGCTGACGCCCGAACAACTGAACGAACCGCAAATCGAATTTCTCAAACGACAATTCGGCGATCTGATTAGTTCCGTCGTCGCCCC
Organism: Pirellulaceae bacterium; assembly: GCA_041745295.1. Classification (GTDB taxonomy): domain Bacteria; phylum Planctomycetota; class Planctomycetia; order Pirellulales; family Pirellulaceae; genus JANMEB01. The sequence continues at coordinate 12,230 of JBGTJE010000020.1, forward strand.
GATCGGCGTCGATAGCGACCAAGGATTTCCCCTGTTAGCCGGCGCTCCGCTGTGCTTGTGCGTGCGACTCAAAACCAACGCCTTGTTGTTGAGCAGTCCGAAAATCACGGCGCTCGACTCGTCGCAGGTGGCGGTCGATCAAATCGGATACCGCTTTGCGATCATCCCGTTGGGGAGAACCCTGAATCGCATTTGGACTCTGCCCTCAGAATCGGGGTACCACTTCATTTTGTTGGAAGACATTGTTTCGCTGTTTGTGGGCGAGCTGTTTCCCGAGCAAGAAATAGTTGAAGCGATCGCGTTCCGCGTGACGCGCAACGCCGACTTGGAGTTGGAGGACGACGGGGCAGGCGATCTCTTGGCCGAAGTCGAAAATTTGCTCGCAGCGCGCCGCGTCAGCGATTGCGTGCGGATTGAATTGGATGCCAAAGCCAATCCCGCCACTCGCGACTTTCTCCGCGATTCGCTCTGCGTGGAGGATACCGACGTATTCGAAAGCAAAGCCCCGATCGGACTCTCCGCGCTGATGAAGCTCACGCAACTCCAAGGCCACGATGCACTGAAGGATGAGCCATGGCCCCCGCAGCCGTCTCCCGATTTCCCGGCGGGATCCGATCTTTTTCAGACGATCGCCGAAGGGGACAAGCTGCTGTTTCATCCGTACCAGTCGTTTGATCCGGTCGCAGAATTCATTCGGGCCGCGGCGGACGATCCCGATGTGATGTCGATCAAACAAACGCTGTATCGAACCGCCAAGAATAGCTCGATCGTCGCCGCGTTGAGTGATGCGGCCCGGTCCGGCAAGTCGGTTACCGCGATCGTAGAACTTAAAGCTCGCTTCGACGAAGCGCGGAATATCAACTGGGCAAAACAAATGGAGGCTTCAGGGGTCGACGTCGTCTACGGTTTGCGCGGTTTGAAGGTCCATTCCAAAATTTGCATCATCGTTCGGCGTGAGCCCGAAGGCGTGCGGCGTTATGTCCACATCGGCACCGGGAATTACAACGAGGCCACGGCCCGCCTTTACAGCGACATTAGTTTCTTTTCGTGCGACGCCCAATTGGGGGATGACGCAATTCGGTTTTTTAACGCCATCGCTGGCTTTTCAGCACCGTTGGCAACGCACAAACTGACGATGGCTCCGCTCGGTCTCCGCGAACGAATCTTAGAGTTGATCGACGTCGAAAGTTCGGCTGCGCGCGACGGCGAACCGGCCAGGATCAAACTTAAGCTCAACTCGCTCGTCGACAATCAGATAATCGACGCCTTGTACGAAGCGTCCCAAGCCGGCGTAGAGGTACTGCTCAATGTGCGCGGTATCTGCTGCTTGCGCCCTGGCGTTAAAGGCTTGAGCGAGACCATTCGCGTCGTCAGCATCGTCGATCGGTTCTTGGAACATTCGCGGATTTTTCACTTTTTGCACAAAGGCGATGACGTCGTCCTCATCGGCAGCGCCGACCTGATGCCGCGCAATTTGGACCGCCGCGTCGAGCTGGTGGTAGAGGTCGATGACCGACAATGCAAAGCCCAACTGATCCGAGTCCTGGAGACCTATTTCCAAGACAATGTCAAAGCCTACGACCTCAAGTCAGATGGCGCTTACGCGCGGAAATCGCTGGCCAAGAAAACCCTGCGTCGCCGTAGCCAGCAAATCCTCTACGACGACTTTCGCGAACAATTCCTCCGCGCCAACAACCCGCAAGCCAAAGTCTTTCGGCCCATTCGCGGCGATACCGGCGGTTAGGTCGCCGGCGCCATCTTGCGCATCCAGGCGTGGCCTCGAGTTTCGATCTCGGCTAAGGTCAATGCTTCCCGCCGCGTTGCTAAACCCCAACTGTGGCCGAAAGGGTCTTTGACTTTGCCGTAGCGATCGCCCCAAAAAGCATCTTCCATCGGATAGGCAACCTCGCAACCGGCGTCGATCGCGCGGCGAAATGCGGCATCGGCGTCCGGCAGATACACGTGCATCGAAACCGGCGACCCACCCAGCGTCGCCGGCGACTTAGTCCCCCAGTCGGGATTCTCAGGACTCAACATCACGCGTGAATCGCCCAAACGCATTTCACCGTGCAGGATCGATTTTCCATCGATACTCCACAAACATTCGCTGGGCATTGCACCGAGCGCCTTGCGATAGAACTCGAGCGCGCGCTCAACATCGGAAACAATTAAGGAAACGCTCACCGACGCGTAGCCTTCGGGGATCGGATTTACACTTGGCATGACGGCATACTCCGATGGAAAAGTGTTGACACTGGACTAATCGTGACAACGTCGCCACAATGGTTCCAGCGATATTGTAACAGCCGTCGACTTTGCATTGTCGACTTCGTCTCGGAGTGTCGTGGAGTCGTTCGCTTCGATAGTCGCCTTACACTCTGCGAAAGGGTGCTTTTGCGGAGCAAAAGACGACAATGCCTTTCCGAGGAAATATACATGCACATTCGCACGCACAGCGTCTTGTTGGCTTTGATCCTGGCCGGGTCGTTGGGATGCGGCAACCAGAATGCATTGTCACTAAAAGACGAAGCGGAAAAGCAGTTGCGACCGCGCGTTTTCGTGACGAACTATCCGCTCAAGTATTTCGCCCAGCGAATCGGTAGCGAATTCGTCGATGTCCAGTTTCCGATGTTGGAAGAAGGCGATCCGGCATTTTGGCAACCGGACGCGCAAGCGGTCGCACGATATCAAAATGCCGACCTGATTCTGATCAACGGCGCGACGTACGAGAAATGGATCGACAGCGCCACGCTTCCCGAAGCGAAAATAATCGACACTTCGGCTGGATTTCGCGACAAGTTTATCCAGATCGAGCACGCGGAAACGCATAGCCACGGCCCCGAGGGAGAACATTCGCACTCGGGAACTGCCTTTACCACTTGGATCGATTTCGACCAAGCGGCACAGCAGGCGATCGCCATCCGAGATGCCCTGGCGAAAATGCTCCCCGATCGCGCGGCGGAATTCGACAGGAACCTCGATTCCTTGCGTGCCGACTTGCAAACATTGGATCAGGGCATGAAAGAGGTTTCGGAACGTATGGACGGAGGTCCCTTGGTCGCGTCGCACCCGGTGTATCACTATTGGGCTCGGCGCTACGGCCTGAATTTAAAAAGTGTCTTGTGGGAGCCCGATGTCGTCCCCTCCGACGACGCCATCGCCGAATTGAAAAAGATCTTGGAAACGAATCCGGCCAAGGTCATGATTTGGGAGGGATCTCCCGATCCTGCATCGGTCGAAAAGCTCAAGGCCGTTGGACTCGGTAGTGTTGTCTTCGACCCGTGCGGAAATTTGAGCGAAGCCGGTACATGGCTAGACGTCATGCGCGCCAACATCAACTCGCTGCGCGATTGGACTCAAATACAGTAGATTCTGAACCCGAGGGTCGCTGGGGCACTAATCGCGTCTCTTATCGACCAATTCTCAATAGCACTTATTTGTTCTCGGACAACATTGTATCCAGGCTTCCTTCGATGCGATGCGTCGGTTTCGTGGCAACGTCGTTATTCTTATTCCAAGCGGCTTCGGCTCAGGATGGAACAGCGATCGATTTCTACGGTAAGAAGATCACATTGCTGAAAGTGTTTGGCCATTCCAGCTACAAGGAGTTTGCCGACGGGCGCGTTACACACGAGCGGACCTTTATGTCCAAGGAGTACCCCGTTTCTCCCGTTTCCGTCGCCTTCAATAGCCGCAACGAGATGGTCGTGGGAAATGACGGGTACTATAACCGCTCGCCGGACAAGCGCATTTGGAACCAGCTCTACGTTTATCGTAAGCCACTCCAGAAAGCGACGCCGGACGCGGTGATTGAAGTCCCCTTGGGAGGCGTCGCGGAGATCACCTTTGATCGACACGACAACTTGATCGCCTTGGACGCCACATACTGCCACAAAGTCTAGGTGATCAATTACGACCGCGATCCGGTTTGGCGGCGACCATTGAAATAGTTCGAACGTCCCCCTTTCGACCCCATCGGCCTTGTGCCGATGGCGAATAGGTTTGACGACTAATAGACGCACGCGAAACCCAAACTCCCCAACTCCTGTTCGACGTCGGACAGGAGATGGCGAGAGGTTGCAGGGGTCGTCGGCGCTTAGTTTTCAAACCGATTCACCATCCAGACAAGCTGGATTGGGTCTTGTCGCGATAGCGCAACAGTCGAAAAGATAGCGTTTAATTTCATACGATCAATTGAGGCAAGTCATGGCTTGTTCGATCGACAATTGGCTAGAGCGAGTTTCGTTTAGCTGTAGCGGAACTCGCCGAGAATGCATTGGTGAACACCGGCGTCCTGGACGTTAGAATTAATGGAGTACTGTATACAATGCCTCGGGATCTCCAATGCCGTTGGCGCTTGCCGGTCATTGTCATTTGGTTGAATGAGGGAAACTGATACTTCTTGACTGGGCGAGTGCCCCGGCGGCTGATGCTTTGAGACACAGCCTAATATCCTCCCTTCTTTTGAGATGGAATCATGATTTATTGCCCGCTCGTAGTCGCTGTTTGTTTTGCGCTTTCAGGAGTCGCCGCTGCGCAAGAGTCCAGCAAATCCCAAGGTCTTAGGTTCGAAGTACGAATCGCCCCGCAACAAGTCGGCGAAGCGCCCGAATCCGGCCGCGTGCTTGTCGGTATTGGCCCCATCGATGGAAAACCCGATTTCACGAATTATCATCCCCCCGTCCTACCAATCTTGGGAACTGATGTTGAGCGGTTTGACGTGGGCACGCTCGTAGCGCTCGACGCATCGTCGGCGACGTTTCCTGCCAGCGGTTTGCAATCCCTGCCGCCTGGCCAGTACACGGTCCAAGCGATATTCGTTACGAATCGCGACATCAATTTGCCAATGGCACCAGGCAATCTGTATTCGGCGGTTACCAAGGTAAAGGTCGACCCGCAATCCGAGACACCCATCAAACTTACGCTTGATCGCATCGTGCCCTACGACCTGTTGGAGGAAAGTGCAACGCACAAGTACCTGACGCTATCGTCCAAGCTGCTTTCCAAGTTTCATGGTCGACCAATGTATTATCGAGTCGGCGTGGTACTGCCGGTAGAATTTGATCAGTCGTCGGATAAGAAGTACGGTTTGGCGGTGCATATCGGCGGATTTGGAACGCGCTACGCTTCCGCCGGCGAGATTCAACCGGATCCACGGTTTGTGCAGATACTTCCCGATGGAGCCGGGCCGTTTGGCGATCCCTATCAAGTCGATTCGGCAAACAACGGACCGTACGGCGCGGCGTTGACAACGGAAGTGATTCCGCACATCGAAAAAACCTATCGCTGTTTGGGAACCACCCAAAGTCGATTCACAACCGGAATTAGTACCGGTGGTTGGGTCTCGTTTGCGTTGCAGGTTTTTTACCCGGATTTTTTCAACGGCTGTTGGTCGCAATGTCCGGATTCGGTGACGTTTGCGCGGTATGAATTGATCGATCTCTACCGAGATCCTAACGCGTTCGTGAATGCGTTTGGGATCGAGCGGCCGAGTACTCGAACGATCGACGGTGATACTATTTCGACGGTCAAACACGAAGTTCTCTTGGAATCAGTTCTAGGGCGCGGAGGCCGTTGGCAATGGAGTGGCCGGGACTGGGCCAGTTGGAACGCCGTATACGGGCCCAAGGGCTCCGACGGCTGGCCGGTGCCGGTTTGGGACGGCGCGACAGGAGCGATCAATCCGTCCGTCGTCGAACATTGGAAGAAATACGATTTGAAACTGCTCCTAGAAAACAACTGGAGCGAGCTCGGTCCCAAATTAGCCGGAGGAAAAGTGAACATCTGGGTCGGCGATTCGGACGACTATTTTTTGAACGCCGCGGTGCGACAACTTAAGGATTCGACAGTTCAATTTAAGAATCCGAAATTCGATGGGACGATAATGATAGAAGCCCGCAAAGGGCACGAAGGTGGCGGTTGGACGCAAAGCGAGATAATGGATGCGATGGCCGAACGGATGAAATAGGGTCTGTCGGAGACCTGCACTCGCTTCGGTGTGGGATCGGGAGACAGCGCACAGCGCGGGGATTAGATCGTTTAACGGCAAACCGAAGGCGACGGCGCGTGACAATTGGGAATGCCGTCGCCTTCGGCTTGGCGTTAAACGCGTTTCACTTCCGGCGGGCGGCACGTTGGATTTGCCGCTTGGCGTCGGCTGTCCGCAGCGTCTGGCGCTTGTCGAACATCTTTTTTCCCTTGCAGACACCCACCGAGATTTTCGCAATCCCTCGCTCGTTGAAGTACATCGCTAAGGGGATCAGGGTCAGGCCCTTTTCTTGTATTCGGCCCGTCAGTTTGCGGGATTGGTTGGCATGCACCAATAATTTGCGAGGGCGCTTGGGGTCGTGGTTCCAGATCGTTGCTTGTTTGTACTCGGGAATATCGGCGCCGACGAGCCACAAGGAACCCTCGCGAAGGCGAACGTACGCTTCGTCGAGTGATACTTTCCCCTCGCGAAGGCTCTTGACTTCGCTACCGACGAGCATCAGCCCGCACTCCAGATGCTCTAGAATTTCAAAGCGATGGCGCGCTTTACGATTCTCGGAAATCATCCGTTGGTTGGTTGTCTGGGCGATGCCGGTCGGCTTCGGGTTTTTCTTCTTTGCGCACATGCGTGGTGACTATAGCTCAATTCAAGCGACGATGCCATGCAAACCGATATCGACTGCGGAGGCGGGATGCGGAGTCGCCTTTCGCTCCGCGAAAGTACCTGCTTTTGCGGAGCAAAAGGCGACGCTGCTCGTTGAAGGGGCGCCCTAGCTGCCCCGAGCGTAATTGCTAAGATTGATTTTTGAGCAATGGCTTCGAGGAAAACGAACCCGATGAATGAACATCCATCACTGCCTGTGATCTCGATCGAGGGCGCTTTGCCGCTTGAGGCAGCGCCGACCATCGATGTCGTTCATCGATTGCCGCGTTGGCTCAAGCGAGAAGTCCCCAAGGCCAACGCGAATCACTTCACCGCCGAGTTGCTCCGCGAGCTGCGGCTGGAAACGGTCTGCGAGAATGCCAAATGCCCCAATCGAATGGAGTGCTATGCCCACAAGACGGCGACGTTCATGGTGCTGGGCAACGTGTGCACTCGACCCTGTTCGTTTTGCGCGGTTTCACGGGGCCGGCCTGAAGCCTTGGAACGAGACGAACCGCAGCGCGTCGCCGAGGCGGCGTTTCGCATGGGATTGAAACACGTGGTCATCACTTCGGTCACGCGCGACGATTTGCCGGACGGCGGTGCGGAACATTTTTACCAATGCGTCGTCGCCGTCCGAGTGCGAACGGGGGCAACGGTCGAAGTCCTCACGCCCGATTTTGTCCATTGTCGCTGGGCCGTTAACCGCGTCGTCGAAGCGGTTCCCGAAGTCTTCAATCACAATATGGAAACCGTTCCACGGCTCTATCGCCGCGTCCGCGGTCCCAAGAGCGAGTACGCTTGGACCCTGGGCTTGTTAGAGCACGTAAAAAAGGCCAATGTCAAAATTCGAACCAAAAGCGGACTCATGCTCGGCTTGGGTGAAACTCGCGAAGAGCTTTTGGAGGCGTTGGCCGATTTGCGCGACGTCGAATGCGACTTTCTAACGCTCGGACAGTACTTGCAGCCGGCTCAGGACAAATTCCTGCCGGTCGTGCGATATGTCCCCCCGGAAGAATTTGAAGAACTCGGCCAAATCGCCCGAACGATGGGATTCAAGAAAGTTGCCAGCGGACCATTTGTACGAAGCAGCTACCACGCACGTGATATGGCTGACGCGTAAAGTTCGATGTTGCGATACTATTGTTCCCTCTCCCCCAATCTGCACGCGAATGTGAGCGAAACAACGATCGAAATCACCGTCAATGGAGTTGTTCGGCAAGTCGGCGCTGGCACCACGTTGGCGTCGCTCGTCGGCCAATTAAATTTGGTTCCGCAACAGGTGGCGATCGAAGTCAATCGCCGGCTTGTGCCGCGGAGCGAACATCCGCGCTGTCGCTTGCGTTGCGGTGACGAGCTTGAAATCGTTTCGTTGGCGGGCGGAGGATAGGCGATTGACAAGAACGCGATCAGTAAACGCGACGCCTGACTTCAGCGACAAGCCTCTGCGGATTGGCCCGTTTACACTGACGAGCCGCTTAATCATCGGCTCGGGCAAGTACCAGTCCTTTGAACAGATGCAACAATGCGTCCAATTGTCGGGAACCCATTGTGTGACAGTGGCCGTGCGTCGCGAACGCCTTCACGACAGCCAGGGTCGCAACATTCTCGACCACTTGAACCTAGACCAATTGATTCTCTTGCCGAACACCGCCGGTTGCTTCGACGCCGATACGGCAGTGCGCTGCGCGCGAATGGGGCGCGAAATTTTACTTGGGTTGGAGAACCCGGGGGCCGGTTGGGTCAAACTGGAGGTGCTTGGCGATCAACGAACCTTGTTGCCCGATCCGCTGGAAACGTTGCGGGCGACGGAAACACTCGTTAAGGAAGGTTTTTGCGTCCTCTGCTATACGAGCGATGATCCGATCGCCGCGCGGCGACTTAAAGAGGCAGGCGCCAGCTGTGTCATGCCTGCCGGTAGTCCGATTGGTAGCGGTCAGGGAATCCTCAATCCCAATAACATTCGGATCATTCTTGAGTTCCTGAAAGAGGGCGATCCTGATTATCCGATGATCGTCGACGCGGGCGTTGGAACTGCTAGCGACGTCGTCATCGCCATGGAGCTGGGGGTCGATGGCGTCCTTTTAAACTCGGCAATCGCCAAAGCGGAAAAGCCCGAGTTAATGGCGACTGCGATGAAAACAGCGGTTTTAGCCGGGCGGACTGCATTCTTGTCTGGTCGGATGCAAAAATCGCTGTATGCTAGTGCAAGTAGCCCTGAAATTGGTGTAATTACTTCTTCCATACCCCCAAAACAGGTGGCCAGTCGGTATCCGTTTGAAAAGGCCGAAAAAACTACCTAAATTTCTGAATTTACCATTTTTGACTAGTGGAATCGTTGACTCGGAAGCAAACTGTAAATAAGAATAGAAGTGCGATTCTAGGCGAATTCCCGATCCCCCCTTTTGTCATCAAGAGAATATGAACGCTTTAATGAACACCATCCGATTGGGCGCTATTTGTTGTGCGCTCATTTTGTTTTCTGCATCCGTGCTGGTTTCCCAAGAGACCAATTCAAAGGATCAGACACTCCGCAATCAGGTCGTAACGCTAACCTCAGACGGTTTGGTTAGCGGGCGAGTTGTTGCGATTGACGGTCCATCAAAAACCTCGGCGCCTCTGAGCGGCTTGGACGTGTATTTCGTTCAGAACGGCAGTGTGGTTCGATCGTCTGTCTCGGATGACAATGGCAATTTTGTGGTGGATGGCCTGACGCCAGGTGCATATTCGTTTATCGGATCCGGCGCCAAAGGCTTTGTGGCTTATGGTGTCGTTGTGAATGCCGCGGACCCAACCCAAACTGACGACTCGTTTATGGTTGCCCCAGTCGTTTCGCCCCGATTTGTAGCGCTCAAAGAAATTGTTGCCAGATACTTGCCGAAGAAAACGCCCGTCCTTCTGGAAGAGGTGGAAATCAAGACCTCGTTGGATGGCGTCGAACTTATCGGCGACGGAGCGAATCGCGTTCAGGTCCGAGATGGAAAACTCGTCGGAACGGTCAGGTCTCTAGTGATCGATGCTAAGCTTGCCGCGACCAAAGTCTTTTTGGTCCAAAACGATGAAATCGTTCATAAATCTATCGCCGGCGAAAGCGGATCGTTTGAATTTGACGCGGTGGAGCCGGGGGTTTATGACTTTATCGCGGCAGGACCAGCCGGCTTTGCCGCCATAGGCTTTGAAGCGATTCAAGATACGGTTGAAACAACCGTCGTCAAACAAGAAACACCGGAAGCGAGGCAGGACGAGAAAACCGTTGACCCTGCGGCACCGGCCCAAGAATTGGACAGCCTGCTGACTCCGGCTAACGATGGACAAGTTGTTGTCGAACAAGTCGACCATGCGAGTGAAGTGGGTGGAGAGGTTGCGGTTTCGGAAGAATTTGTCCCGGGTGCCGGCCTTGAGGCATGCGGAGACGCGATCGGTTGCGGAGCGGCTGCGGGAGCGACCGGCTGCGGCTGTGAAGAAGGCTATTTTGAGGGCGGCTCCGGATGCGGCGGTGGCGCGTGTTGCGGTGGCGGTGGCGGTGGATTCGGTTTCGGTGGACTGTTGCCAGTGGCTCTTTTTGCTTGGCTGCTTACGGAACTTGATGACGATAACAACCCGAATCCCCCACCCCCAGCTTCTCCGGCGAGCTAATGCCGCTTCGAGGCGCTGTTTGAACAATGTGCTTTACAAAACCCTCGATGGGGAAAACCGTCGAGGGTTTTTTATTTTTTGTGATCGGTAGCGGAACTCGCTAGGGCTGCGGGCTTTGCACAATAATGCCAACGCAAGCACTGGCAAAGCCAGTGGCACACAATAGCTTTTTCAATGCATTGTGTGCCACGGGCTATGCCCGTGTCTTTTAGTGCAAAGCCAGAGCTACGGCCTGAATGCGGCGAATTCAGCTACGTTAAATGCTACGGTTTCGTAACCGCGTTCCAGCCATCAAAGAACGAAGGAAGATGTAATCCTGCGGAAATGCGCGGTCGCCTTCGGCTTGCCGTTAAACGAAGCAAAAAAGACTTACACACCGCGGTTATCGCGCCGCGGCGACTTGGATTTGGCCAAAAACCGCACGCAGCAAATCACGGCGCGTCACGAGCCCGACCAAGCGACGGTTCTCGATCACCGGCAGCTGGCGAACTCGATGAAGAATGGATGCGTCGATGGCGCTCTCGATCGAGTCCGTAGGACGGACGTGGACGAAATCGCGGTCCATGTGGAGGCTCACGGGATCGTTGCGGACTTGTCCATCGAACGTGGCGGCCAAGAGAGAACTTTCATTCAGAAGGCCGATCATCCGCCGATTCTCGTCAACTACCAGAAGGCTACCGATGTCTTCGTCGAGCAACAATTCGACCGCCTTTTGCACGCTGGCTGCGGGGCCAATTGTGACGACTTTCTCGGACATGATGTCTTTGACTTGCAACACGGAGCACTCCCAAAGGGGAAGAAATTGCCTCGACCTGGATATTCTACGTCAAGCTAAGATTTTGGCGAAAACGGCTAGCAATTTTTGCAAAACGGAACGCAGAAAAGGTCGGGGTGGCCCGCCCGGTGATCCGGCTGGCCTTAGGGTCATGGCGAACGGTTGCCACCCACAGCGACGGGCTCCAGATTGAGAGCCTGGGCAGCGGTTCGCTGCGGCCGGGATGGATTCGTTTCGAGAACGGCGCGAACCATGTCGTTCACCTTGTCGGCAGGAATTGACAAATCAAACGGCAAGAAGACCAGATTTCTCAGGATAAAGTGTGCATGGGGTAACTCGGCGTCGCTAGCCATGCTCTCCTCGGCATACGCACCCGAGTCGTCCAAGACACGATTCACGGGCACTAAACTACTCCGCGTCGTCGCGTCAAAGCCCAGTTGCCAAAGCCCTTCGACCAGCGCATAACGATTTTCGACCAGGACCGGGTAGACCCAAAACGTGGGTGACAGCATCTGGCTCCCCACTACGTCGACGCGACCCGCGAGACGTTCAGTGACTTGCAATCCGCGACGGGTACGTTGCTCTATGAAGTCGGGATTGAACGTCTGTAGTTTCTTGGCCAACAATCCGAGGAGCGGCGTCGACGGCTGCTGGCGGATCTTGTCAAAGAACCGTCCGCCGGGAAAGCCGCGTGCCATTTTGGTGGCTAGGTTATCGTGATTGGTCCCCATCCAGCGGGTCAGCCGCGCAATTGTTCCGGCGATCAATCGGGTGGAAATGAGCCGAACAGATGCGTATTTGATCACGCGTTTCGCAAACGACCAGCGGCTGTTTGTGGGCCATTGCGCATGGGCGTCGGGCAGCAGTTGCAGCAGCGACTTTCGCCGCACCACGAAAACCGCGCCTCCGAGAGCCGTGTTGGTCTTTATGGGGCCGAAGCTGAACATCGAGACATCGACGCCGGAATGTCCCCGATAATGGTTGCCAACATAAGTTTGGGCGCAATCTTCGATGACCATGAGGTCGTGTTCTCGCGCCAGGGCGAGAATCGGTTCCATATCGACGCGCCCGCCAAACAGATGGGCCACGACAATTGCCTTGGTTCGAGTCGTGATCAGTGCCCGCAAGTGATTCGTTTGTGGGCCCAGCGAATCCAGGTCGAGGTCCACTCCGACGGGTCTCAGTTGATTTCGCCGTACGATTCGCGGCATGTCGGGTATTGTCAGCCCAGACATAAGAACCTCGGAACCGGCCGGCCAATTCAAGGTCTTAAGCATGAGATCGAAGCCGCTTCGCACGGACAAACAGACGAACGCGTGGTCTGCGGCAAACGATTGTTTGATTTCGCTCAGGAGGCGCTCGCGATTCGCCGGGAGCAAGCAGCCGAAAAGGCCGCGAAACAACTCGCCACTGCTGATTTCGATTTTCTTCCGAACCCACATGAACGTGTTTCCCAAAGGCGAGCATTCGACCCCCAACATCATAACCGTGCCGCTGGCACAAGTTAAGGTTCATCTGCCGAGAATTCACCGCCGATGGGTCAATCGCCGTGGAAACCGGCATCCGGTCCGCCGCGTCAACAAAAAAGGGCTTGGCCGCGCTTCGAATTGTCGCCGCGCAACTCACCAGAAATTATTGCGCATTTGTTTCGATGCGATAGGCGCAAGTTCGTCCGGTGAGTTTCGCTAGGGCTTCAGGGAACACATTCTAAGCGTCGGCGTGCGAGCCGTTGATCGGCGATTCGCAGCCGTCTAAGAAACTTGCCAAGGCCTTGCTGCGAAATGGCTGTTGCAGTTTACGAACCGCCTTGGACTCGATTTGTCGGACGCGTTCGCGCGTTACCGAAAAGATCTGGCCGACTTCCTCCAAGGTGTATGCATACCCGTCGGCCAAACCATATCGCAGTCGGAGAATCTCGCGTTCGCGGTAATTCAGATGTTCCATGGCTTCGTCGATTCGCATTTTCAACGCCTGTTGGTTTGCCTCGAGCAACGGATCATCATCCCGGTGATCCTGGATGAATTCCCCAAAATAGCTTTCCTCGTGATCCCCCACCGGCTGATCTAAGCTCAAAGGTTGGCGGGCCATTTTCATGATGCAGCGGGCATCGTCCAAAGACAACTGGGCGCGATCCGCGGTCTCTTCGGGTGATGGTTCGCGGCCCAATTCCTGGACGAGTTCCCGCATGACCGTGCGCACCTTACTCATCGTATCGATCATGTGCACGGGCACGCGAATGGTACGGCTCTGGTCGGCGATCGCACGAGTGATCGCTTGGCGAATCCACCACGTTGCGTAGGTCGAGAATTTGTAGCCGCGTTGATATTCGAACTTGTCGACCGCCCGCATCAGGCCCGTGTTCCCTTCTTGGATCAAGTCCAAGAAACTCAGGCCGCGATTGCGATATTTCTTGGCGATCGAAACGACGAGGCGCAGGTTTCCAGCGCTCAAGATGCGTTTAGCGGCGTCGTGTCGTTCGCGCAAACGCAGCGTTCGTTCGATGCGGCGTTGCAAGGTCGCTGGGGATTCCTGCGTTTTTGCCATCAGGACATGCAATTCGGAGCGAACGACTTGCCGGGTGGGCCCAGAATCTCCCGCGGTCGCCTCGGTTCGCCGTAGATACAACATCTGCATTCGTCGATTGGTCTCCACCAAGCGTTCGAAGATGGGCTGCAGCTTGCTGTAGCGCAGGTTCATTTCTTCGACCAACCGCACGGCTCGATTCCGACGGCGGATCATCCGCTGCCAACACTCGTGGCGGTACCGCTTTTCGTTGCGCCGGTCGATTGCCCGAAAGTAGTCTTGCCGGTTGGCTTGAAGCAAATTCCGCAGCGTGGCCAAGTTCGGCTTGAGACGTTGCATGATCCGTTTTTTTTCCGACTTGTTGGTGACGGAGACTTCGATCGTGCGATCCAGTCGGAGCTTTCCATCAAACACCAATTGCAACATTTCGACGGCGGCATGGAGCATGAAATCTGTCGCCAACAAGCTGTTGCGGAACCGCTCGCGCGTGGCTTCAATCTTCTTGGCTGAATCGATTTCCTCTTCGCGGGTAAGGAGTGGAATGCGACCCATTTGCATCAGATACATGCGAACCGGATCGTCAACCGAATCGTCGCCGAGATCGTCGTTGACAAACTCGACTTCCTCCACGGCGAATTCTTCGAAGGCTGCGCCGGTCAAATTCGATTTTGATTTGAGCGGTGCTGATTTGATCTTGGGTACCGCTGGGTTGACGGAAGGCTTACTCGGTTTGGCCATGGGGTATGTTGTCCGGGGTTCTCGGTGGGTCGCTTCGGTCCATCGACTCATTGCACCCTGGATGCCAATCCACAGTCGCCGCGGCGCCAATTCTTCTAACTCAAGATCTGACAAGCGTTTGCGGCGGATGCCGCAAGTCGGCGGGTCGGCGCGGTGTTTCAGAAAAACCACAGCGTGTTGGCCGAATAATCCGTGCGTAGCGAAAAGCCAACGCCTGGGGACGAAACCACAGCTCAGTCGTGACCCCGATGCGACGTCACTTCGCCGTTCGCAACTTTTCGCCCGCTTGCGTTACTTGCCAAAGACAGTGGGAACAATTACAAGTAACCTGAACGCGGGAATTCCAAACGGGGATACAATGTCGGCCAAAATTATTACGCGAACTGAAGACGGTGTGTTGATCGCTTATCCACAAGCAACGCGAATCATTGACGAAAGTCAAATCCAAGAGGTCTCAAACGAACTGATGGAGCTCGTGAATGCGACCAATCAGGAACGGTTGCTAATCAATTTTTCTACCGTCAGTTTCATGGGCTCGGCAATGATCGGCAAGCTGATCATGCTCAGCAAGAAATGCAAATCGCTTCATTTGGACATGCGAATTTGTGGACTCAACGACAATATCATGGAAGTGTTTCGCTTAATGAAATTGGATACCGTGTTTGAGATCTATGACGAAGAATCGAAGGCTCTCAAACAATTCAAAGAACACAAGAAGAAATGGTACGTTTGACGAGCGGAGCGGCGGGCGATGGTCGCTGCGGACGTCGAATCATCTAGGATCACTCGGTATTCTCGGGATTGCGCACGGCTGAGCTTGCGACCGGTGTGGACGCATGCGCGACCCGCTTTGCCGTTCGGCTTCGAAACCATTCGATCGCGATGGGAACGAGCGAGATTGCGATGATCGCCAGCACGATCCAGTGAAAATTGTCTTTGAATATGGGCAGTTGACCAAAGTAGTATCCGGCCAACGAAAAACTCGGCACCCAAAGGATGCTCGCCAAGACCGAGAAGCGAATGAAGCGGCCGTATCGCATTGCACCAATCCCCGCGACAAACGGAGCGAACGTGCGGAGGATTGGGACGAATCGAGCCAAGACGACCGCCTTTCCGCCGTGTCGCGCGAAGAATTGCTGGGTACGCAGCACGTGCGCCTTTCGAATGAACCAAAAATCCCGCTCCAACACTTTCGTCCCCAACACTCGGCCCAAGCCATAGTTGACGTTGTCTCCCAAGAATGCGGCCGCCATCAGGACGAGCATCAGCAGCCAAATGTCGAGGATTCCGGTTTTGGCCGTGATCGCCCCGGCGGCAAACAACAGCGAATCTCCCGGCAAAAACGGCGTAATGACCAAACCCGTTTCGCAAAAGACAATCGCCGCCAAAATCAAATAAGTTGCCAGCTCGTACTCGCGCATGAGCGTCTCGAGGTGGACGTCGAGATGCCGAATGAACTCAAAAATGGTGATCAATAAATCCATAGTCGTCGCCGACGCCGTTGGGGCGGCTCAAATGAATCACGTACACGCCACGACAAAAGGGGATCGGCGGCGGATGTACGCCCAGAATCAGCCGGCGGAATTTCGTTGGCCAAGGTCGCGGTCCCAATCCAGCAGCGCCGCCGGATCGCCTTTGATCTTCCGCAGCCGGAATACGATGTCGCGAACCGATTTTTCTTCCTCGACTTGTTCGGTCAAGAACCACTGCAGCTCGACGGACGTGGCAAACGCCTTTTCCTCAATTGCGATGCGATAGAGTTTGTTGATTCGCTCGCTAATCTCTTGCTCCTGGCTTAGCGCGGTTTCAAAAACCTGCACGATGGAATCGAACTTCTGATTAGGTTGTTCCATTGACTCCAAGCGAACGGGGCTATCGCGCGACACGAGAAATGCATAGAGCTTCATAGCATGCCCAAACTCCTCTTGGCTCTGTTGTTTGAGCCAATGGGCCGAACCGTGAAATTTTTCGCGATCGCAATACGCCGCCATCCCTAAGTATTTGTAAAACGAATTCAATTCGGCGTGAATCTGCTCGTTCAACGCATCAATCATCTTGTCGCTATGTTTCATAATCGCACTATCCCCCTAGGACTCGGATGCTGTCCCGGAATTCCGGGACGATGATGGCCGCGCGCTCGTTGCCCGGCTCAATAATCGTCGCCGTCAACAACGTACATTTTGTTTGGCATGGCCGACCCAGCACCGTAGGGCGTACACAACTGTTGGTACACCACGTAATCAATGCTGTCTTGAATGAACTTGATTCGTCCGCTGCCGAACGCGATCACGACGCCCGCCGGATGACAACTGGAGGGTCGGGCTCGGATTGCCTTTTCGACCGGGGTCGTCATGGCCTCATTAAATTTATCTTCGTTGATCCGGGCCCCAAACGGTGGATTGGTCAGCGCGAACCACTGAAAAATGGGATTCCACTTCAGGTCGGATTTCTCGGCCAGGAACGACGGGTCAATTTCGCCATCATCGTTAAACCCGTTCCAGCCGAACTCGTCGAACTTCAAAGCTTGAATGTTCTCGGATAAGAACACCGTCGAATCCAAGCCATCGCGCACGTCGCGCGATTTGCATTGTTGGTTGGGATGCGCCGCGCGATTGAGGAAGGGACCATTGGAGGGCAAGTCATCCCAACACGTGCCATGGACACCGTGATTAGCGATATAGCTTGTTTGGGCGTTTTCCTTGGTGACTGTCGGATCAGTCGGGCAGATGAATGTCGCAACGCGTTCGTCTGGCTCCTCGCCCTTCAAATAAAATTCATACGCCGCGGACTGCTCGATATCGTTCAGCAAAAGGATCGACCAAGTAAACAACAACGGTGGTTCGGCCGGATTGGGATTGGGCCATTTTTCAAATGCGCCGGGATAGCGATCCATGCGCTCTTCGTACCCAAAATTGGCGATCGCCAATTGGCGAATGTTGTTGGCACAAGTCACTCGCCGAGCCGACTCGCGAACGCTCTGGACTGCTGGCAAGAGCAATGCCAACAAGATTCCAATGATGGCGATGACGACGAGTAACTCAATTAAGGTAAACGCACTCTTTTTCTTGCTCATACTCTGTTCCTTTCGGCCAAGCTCATCGAGCAGCGCCGAGCACTGCGGATTGGTTGAGATGACATCAGCCAATTGCCCCTCGCCGAAATCATCCGAGCCTAGATCGCCCTCATTATGTCAAATCCTAGCGATTTGTCCAGAAATGGAACCGGCGGATAGAGCGTCGTTTGCTCCGCAGAAGCACGTCCGTCCGAGGAGAGGATGTGAATTAATTCGTTGGACGGCCTTTCCAGGCCGTCGAACGACCGGAAATCGTGGCGCCGAAGGGCGACGCGACATTCAATATGAATAAATTCACAGCCTTGGAGCGAACGCCGACAATCCAAGCAAATGTCCCCACGACGGGCGGCCGCGCGCCACCGCCATAGAGACAACAAAGAAGCCCGGTCAGATTTATTGACCGGTCTTGTTTCGGAACGTTCTCGGCCCAATTATTTGTCCTTGGTCGCCGTTTCCTTGACCTTTTCGCCAACCTTATCGTCGGTTTTTTCGGCTTTCGGTTCCTCTTTGCCGGACCCATCATCCGGCTTCATGCTGAAGGTAACCGTACCTGTTGTGATGACGTTGATCTCCTGTCCCATCGTTGTTACGTTCATCGTCATCGATTGGGTCATGGTCGCGCTGGAAACGTAACCGGCGTCATTGTCGAAGTAAACCGTCCCCTTATTATCCTGTTTGGCGATTTCGACTTCGACCGGAGCGTCCGCAGCTGGTTCGATGTTGACGGAGGAATTCACAGAGATTTTTTCCAACGATTTCCCGTCGAGGGTCTCCTTGCCTTCGTAGGTGTATTTCGCCGACGTGATCATTTTTCCCATTTGATTATCCACGGAAAACTGATCGTCCCAGGAAGCCCCCTTATCGATCGCTGATTCCGGCAAGACGCAAGCGGATTGGCTGACCATGTTCTTCAACATCTCTTCACTGGCGAATTGCCCGCCCATCCCAGCGTTTTTGAGACCTTCGAGGGCGGCCGGATCAATTTCACATTTGACCGTCTGTCCCCGGCTGTTGAGCGTTTGGGCGATCTTCAATCCGACCAAAGGTTGCATGCTACTGGCGAATTGTTCGGCAAAGCCGCTGGGGGGTTCTTCGCTATCCGAATCGAAGCTGACGTCGCCCATGCCGGGTAACGACATCGACATTTTGATCCGATCGATGATTTGCGTGACCTGGAATTCGGTCTCGGTCGCTTCGTCGACGGTCCACGACATAAACATCGTGAACTTCATGGGCATCTCTTGTTCGCTTCCGCCCATGTCAAACGTCTGCTTCATGTCTTGATCAAGTTCGATTCTGAAATTCTGGCCGGCCTTGAGTTTCCAGCGCAGCTCTTCCGATTGGACATTGCTGCGATCGGAGCGCGGCCCGTCGCCACGGATTGGGGAGATCGCAATGGGGACGAGCAACACCGCGGCACAAAACAATGCTGCCCACAACGGCAATCGACTTTTCATAATTCACCTTTTGGATTGGAAAGGACCGGCTCGCCGCGCACAATGCGCACAGGTAATAGGGCAGCACGTTCTCTTGGCGAGATTATGCCATTGCGGAGCGATTCCGTCCAGGATTGGACTCTTAATCCCATTCCAGTGCGGAGCCGGATTGGTACTCGGTGACGCGCGTCTCAAAAAAGTTTTTCTCTTTCGTTAGATCCATCGTCTCGGACATCCAAGGGAACGGATTGGGACTACCGTATTGGACGGGTAAGCCGATGCGTTCGAGCCGCCGGTCGGCGATGTGTTGGACATAGTCGCGGAAAAGTCCTGCGTTTAATCCCAGCACTCCGTTGGGCAGGCAGTCCCGGGCGTACGCGATTTCGAGCTCAACCGCTTGACGAACCTTGTCGACCATTTGCGCCTTGTAAGCGGCGGTCCAAATGTCCGGATTCTCGGCTTTGATTCCGTTGATGAGATCGATTCCAAAATTCAAATGAATCGATTCGTCGCGCAAAATGTACTGGAACTGTTCACCGATTCCCTTCATCAAGTTCCGCCGATGGAACGATAGGATCATCACGAACCCGGTGTAAAAGAAAATGCCTTCCATGATCAGGTAATAACCGATCAGGTTCTTCAGAAATGCTTGGGCTCCTTCGAAGGATTCGGTGGTAAATTCGGGATCCATGACTTCCCGCGTGAGTTCCATTTCGAAGGCGTCTTTCCGCGCGATCGCGGGGACTTCGCGATACATGTTGAAGACTTCGCCATCGTTCAAGCCCAAGCTCTCGACGACGTAGACAAAGGTGTGTGTGTGAACCGCTTCCTCGAACGCTTGACGCAACAAATACTGGCGGCATTCCGCGTTGGTCACATGTTTGAAGATAGCCAACACCAAGTTGTTGCCGACCAAACTCTCGGCCGTCGAGAAGAATCCAAGGTTCCTCATAATGACCGACCGATCATCGTCGGATAGCGTATTGGATCGCCAAATCTCGATGTCTTTGTTCATCGGAACTTCGGTGGGCATCCAATGGTTGTTGCATCCATTGATGTAATGTTCCCAAGCCCATTTGTACTTGAGGGGCATCAATTGGTTTACGTCGACTTGATGACAATTGATAAGTCGTTTTTCGTGCGCATCGATGCGCGATGGTTTCCCTGAATCCTTCACCTTGTTCAAAACGTCAATCGCCATATTCGGCTCCCGAGAATAAAAAGAAAATGAGACCAAACATTTCCGCGCCCGCCTTCGTCGCTCTTAAGCGCCGGCGCGAAACCACACCATTGCCGATTGTCTCCCCTGCCCGACGCATCGACTACTGGCAGGCTTCGCAATCGGGTTCGTCGATCCGACAAACTTTCGCGGCTGGGGCTTGGCGAGTTACCTCGATGTCCGCCGACGCGCTCTTGTTCTTCATCCAACGGGGTTGGACGCCGAACTTGTTAATGTCGACGGTCGATTTTTCGACTTGAGTGGCTCCCAACGAACGAAGGTAATAGGTAGTTTTCAAGCCCATCCGCCAAGTCAAGCGGTACATTTCGTCGAGCGCTCGACCGTTGGGCTTGTCGAGGTACAAATTCAAAGACTGACCCATGTCGATCCACTTTTGCCGACGGCTGGCGCACTCGATCAGCCACCGCGGTTCGATTTCAAACGCCGTGGCGTATCGGCCCTTGATATCGTCGGGCAGGCGATCGATTTCACCGAGCGAGCCGTCGAAGAACTTGATGGCTTCACACATCTCGGCGTCCCACAGCCCGCGTTCCTTGAGCTCATTGACCAGATTCACGTTAATCTGCACAAACTCGCCCGACAAATTGCTCTTCACAAACAAATGCTTGTAGATCGGCTCGATTGATTGCGTGACGCCGACGATCGTCGAAATCGTCGCGGTCGGGGCGATCGCCAACACGTTGCTGTTGCGCATTCCGTGTTTGGCGATTTGCTCGCGAACCAGGCTCCAGTCCATGGTCGAACTGCGGTCCATTTCGACGGGCACGCCGCGCTGTTGTTCCAGCAAGTCGATCGTGTCGATCGGGAGCAAGCCGCGATCCCATTTCGAGCCGCGGTACGATTCGTACGTACCTCGCGCGGCGGCAAGTTCGCTGGACGCCAGTAAGGCATAGTAGGAAATCGCCTCCATGCTCCGATCGGCGAATTCGACCGCCTGCGGACTCGCGTACGATATTCCGCACTTGGCCAACGCATCCTGGAAGCCCATGATGCCCAAGCCGATGGGGCGGTGCCGCAAGTTGGAGTTCTTCGCTTCGGCGGTTGGGTAATAATTGATGTCGATGACATTGTCGAGCATTCGCACGGCCGTTCGGATCGTCGCCTGGAGCCTTTGCAAGTCGAGTTGACCGTTGCTGATATGCCGCGGCAGATTGAGCGAGCCGAGATTGCACACCGCCGTCTCTTCACGCGATGTGTTCAGCAAGATCTCGGTGCACAAATTGCTGCTGTGGATGACCCCCACATGGTCCTGCGGCGACCGAATGTTGGACGGGTCTTTGAACGTGATCCACGGATGACCGGTCTCGAAAACGCGAGTCAACATCTTGCGCCACAGGTCGCGGGCATTCACCCGCCGCGACAATTCGATCTTGCCTTCTGCGGCCATTCGTTCGTACTGCTCGTAGCGCTCCTCGAACGCTTTTCCGACGAGCTCGTGCAGATCGGGTACTTGATCCGGACTAAACAACGACCATTGAGCGTCCGCTTCGACGCGCTTCAGAAACAGGTCCGGAATCCAGTTCGCCGTGTGCATGTCGTGCGTCCGCCGCCGCTCGTCGCCCGTGTTGCGGCGCAAGTCGAGAAATTCTTCGATGTCGGCGTGCCAAGTTTCTAGATACGAACAGACGGCGCCTTTGCGCTTGCCCCCCTGATTGACCGCCACCGCGGTATCGCTAACGACCTTGAGAAACGGAATGACCCCTTGGCTCTTGCCGTTGGTGCCCTTGATGTGGGCATTGGTGGCTCGAATGTTCGTCCAATCGTTGCCCAGGCCTCCCGCCCATTTCGACAAGCGGGCATTATCCGAAATCACTTTGAAGATGTTCTCCAAATCATCCATCACCGTGCTGAGATAGCAGGAACTCAGTTGGGGGTGGCAGGTTGCCGAGTTGAATAGCGTCGGGGTGGCCGAAGTGAACCGTAAACTCGACAAAACGCCGTAAAATTCGATGGCCCGGTCGGTGCGATCGGCGCCTTCCGCTTGGGCCAATCCCATCGCCACGCGCATCCAAAAATACTGCGGTGCTTCGATGCGACGTTCGTTCACGTGGAGCAGGTAGCGATCGTAAATCGTCTGCAAACCCAGGTACGGCAGCAACTCATCCCGTTCGGCCACGATCGCGGTTGCCAAACGCGGCAAGTCAAACTGGCGCAGTTCCGGCGTCAAGCGACCTGCGGCGATCCCTTGCCCTATGAAGTCCTCAAACCGCTCTCGATACAGCCGATCGCGCTCGGCGCCGTCGGCGGCCTGTCCGAGCGACTCGCGATAAATAATGTTCAGTACCAGCCGCCCGGCCACCGCGTCATACGCCGGGTCTTGCTCGATTCGCGTTCGCGCGGCGAGCACCATCGCCTTGGCAATCTCGGGGGGCGTGATTTTGTCGTAGAACTGGCGCTCGACGTCATCCAACAGGCCCTGAAACGAACAGACGTCGTCCAATCCGCGGCAGGCGGTGGCCAATTGGCCGCGCAAGCGGTCGAAATCCAAATTCTCCGTTTGGTCGCCGCGCGTGACCATAATCCGCGGAAACGGCTCGCCGCTGTCCATGCGGTCTTCGGCTCGCAGCAAGCGGATTCGGGTGTGCTCCTCGCGATATAAAATGTAACGGCGGGCGACGGAGAAAAACTGTTGCCGCATCAATTCTCGCTCGACCGCATCCTGAATCTGTTCCACGCTGGCGGCAGGATCCGCTGGTCCTGGCTCGCAAATCTCGGCAACCACCCGATCGACCATTTCTTCGATCTGGGCCAAGGTATTGGCGTCGAGTGCATCGGGCGACTCCAGATTTCGGTCTGCGCAAAAAGCCTTTTGAATCGCGACCGTAATCAACTGGCGATCGAACGAAACTATGCGACCGTCTCGCTTGGCGACCAACAATGCGGTTTCAGTTGCACTGAGCATTAGATCCATCTCCTGGTCAGAATTGCCACAGAAAGATTCATTTTTAAAAGAGGTCATCGCGCTTCTCCCGCTGATCTTATGACGATATCGTCATTCCACTGCGCAACGGTTATCGTCAGAAGCCTTGACTCATTTGGTCGCAAACTCGCCAAATGCGCCAGCTCAAACGAGCGAGGAGACGGCCTCCGTGCCCGGCGGGCTAGATACTCGACGTGATTGCGCGTTCGCCATCTCATACGGCGAATCCAAACTTCCGTGCGACCACCAAACCAACCCAGCCCCATGGCCCTTTTGGCACTCCTTTGTTGCCGGGTTTTCGGCTGGAAAATCCGGGGCGATTTTTCGCCGTTTTGGGCTGCTTTCGCCGATCCTCTCCAACCGCCAAGTATAGCGGTGGGCATCAATATATCGTGGTTTGCCAGCGTGTCAACACAAAATGTGGTGCTGTCAAAGGCATCGAATTTTTTTCGGCCAAAGTTCAATGCAGTTGGCCAAAAATGGCAATTTATTCTCCTTGCAAATGCTGGCGGACCGCCAGCAAACGCCACCCGCGTTGAGGGAGTTTTTTGAATCGCGGACAATGCGACGCACCTCGAGGAACTGCGCATGCGAATTTCCGAACTGACCGAAAACTTGCTTTTGCAACCGCTGCCCGCGGACGAAATTCGCGCTCGCGAACGAGACATCGAGCAACACATTTTGGCGAACTCCAAACTGCTGCGCGGAGTCAATTTCCAAGAACTGTGCAGCGACGACTTGCGGTTGATCTATCAATTATATGACGAATCGTTTTTTCGATCCGCCATTTCCGCGGAACTTTTTCGCACAAAATCGGAACTGAATTTTCGCTTGAGCAATCGGTTAACGAGCGCCGCAGCCAAGACGACGGTATTCAAGCATCTCCGAAAGTCGCGTTACGAAATTGCTTTTTCAACCACCCTTCTGGCGGGTTCGTTTGTTGCCGCCGGTCAAGCGCATTGGGTCGCCGGACGGCTTTGCGAATCGCGGCTGCAGGCCTTGCAGCGCTTGATGGAGCACGAACTGATTCACCTCGTCGAGTTGCTGTCGTTCGGCAACAGCAGTTGTGGGGCGAAGCGATTCAAGACATTGTCCGCGAATCTGTTTCAGCACGAGTGTTCCCATCATCGGCTGCTCAGGCCCGGTGAGCGGATGCGGGCCGAATTGGGATTGGGGGTGGGGGACCGAGTGTCGTTTACCTACGCCGGACGCCAATACTTCGGGCGCATTAATCGCGTCACCAAGCGGGCGACCATTCTCGTCCCGGACGGCCGAGGACGGCCCTATGCCGACGGCGGACGCTACCGCAAATTCCATGTGCCTATCGAGAGGTTGATCGCAGCCGACAATGCATCATTGATTCGCGGTTCGATACCGCGCGTCGATTGACGCGGCAGCGTGGCGAGTCCCCCTTTCGTGACGTGCCCCGTCCGAAAGAATTTGCACCCCCTCACCCTGCTCTCTCCCCGCGGCGGGGCTTTGCCCAAAAACAGCACTGGCAGAGACAGTGGCGCACAAGACAGAAGCGATTTTCCGTGTGCTACTGGCTCTGCCAATGTTGGAGAATCACTATCTGGACAATGTGCCGAGGCGGGAGAGGGCACAAGAAAATGTATTGTGTCACGTTACAAAGAAAAGTCATTGCCACGCAACGGACAATTTGCGACCGAGTTGCCCTCAGTGCTCTATCCTAGCGCGACGGGTGGTTTGCCGACATTCGTTGCTCGCGCCATTGCCGCCAAACGAGCTGCGGAAAGATCCACGCGTCTTTGGCGTAGCGGCGCATCAAGCGCTTGGGTTCGCTGCACATACGGTAGAACCACTCCAAGCCCACACGTTGCATCCAGCGCGGAGCGCGCGTTTTTTCGCCGGCAAGAAAATCGATCGTGGCACCGACGCACAACGCCGTTTTGGCGAGGATTTGGGAACGGTGTTGGTGGATCCAACATTCTTGCTTTGGCGCGCCCAATCCCACGATCAACACGTCGGGTTTGGCGTGGCCAATCTTGTCAATGATACGGGCGTTTTCGGCCGGATTTCGCTCGAAACCGAGCGGGGGACTGTCCACACCGACGGTCTGAATATGGGGCCATTGTCGCGCAATATTCTGCGCGGCCCGCTCGGCCACGCCCGGCGCCGCGCCTAACAAAAAGATGCGCAGTTTTTCATTGGCGGGAATCGCTTGAAATAAACTTGGAACGAGGTCTGAGCCGGCCACGCGTTCAGGAAGTGGGCGACCCAAAATGCGCGACACCCAAACGAGCGGATGTCCGTCAGCCAACACCAAATCCGCTTGGGAATAAGCGTCGCGCAATCCTCGATGGGTTTGCAAGAGCACGGTGTGATCGACGTTGGGGGTTACTACGTATCGGCAGTCGTAAGGAGTCTCGCGCACACAGCGCCTTAAATGATCGATCGCCTGTCCCATTTTGAGGGCGTGGATCGACATGCCGAATAGATTTTGTCGCAGCATGATTCAAGTCTACGTCAAAAACCGGCGTCTGAGGTTTGCTGCTGGCATGCGACGCCGATTGGTCAGTGGTCAACGATTGTGCCGGTCGTAGCGTCGAGATTATCGGCAAAGCTTGCGAACAGTTTGTCCCAAGCCCCACAGTCTAGCCCACAGTGTATTGAGGGGAATTTTCGGCGGGGCCAAGTTTCTTCCTTCGCCGGGGCGACGTGCCATTATGAAATTTGGTAAACGACTCTTGCTTAGATCGTATCGCCTGGCAACCCAACCGTACCGCAAGGTCAGTCGGGCGCTGGCGCAGCGATCTGGGACAATTCCCGTCTCCCTTTTGTTCTACCATCGGGTCGCCGACGATCTAAATCCATGGACCATTTCGAACGCGGGCTTTGAGCGTCAGATCGACTGGCTTCAAAGGAACTTTGAATTGGTATCCCTCCCCGAAGCCCAGCAGCGAATTCGCAACGGTTTTAACGCCCGACCTTGTGTCAGCATCACGTTTGACGATGGTTACGCCGAGAATTGTCTCCGGGCAATCCCGTTGTTACTGGAGCGCGAGATACCGTTTACCTACTTTATCGTTTGGGAAAACGTGCGCGATCAAAAGCCGTTTGTCCACGACGTGGCTCTGGGGAAACCGCGGGCCCCGAATTCGTTGGAGTCGATTCGCGCGCTGGCCGACATGGGAATTGAAATTGGCAGCCACACGTTGACGCATTCCAATGTCGGTGCGATCGACGATGCCCAACTCCTCTTTCGCGAGGTGGTCGAGTCCAAACGGCAGCTAGAATCGGCCACTGAAAAGCCGATCCGATACTTTGCGTTTCCCTTTGGTCAACGAGTCAATTTATCGCCCGCGGCCTTTGAATTGGGCAAATGCGCGGGTTACTCGGGGATGTGCTCGGCGTACGGGGGGTACAACGAAGTTGGCGACGACGCCTTTCATTTGCAGCGATTTCACGGCGATCCCCATTTGGAATACTTGAAAAATTGGCTCGATTTTGATCCTCGCATGCGGCAAGTTCGTCGGTATTCGTATGCGATTCCCCACGACGTGGGCAACCCAAAAAAAGTTGCCCGTCAGCCGATCAGCACAAAAAACGTAACATGATCCGACAATATCATTCGAAGGTCACGAACGCGACGCGGCCACTCAAGGTCATGTTCATGGTTACGAGCATGCCGATCGGCGGGGCGGAAACGCTCTTGGTCAATCTCGTGCGATCGATGGATCGTCGCCGCTGCGATCCGGAAATCATCTGTTTGAAGGAGCCCGGTCCCTTGGGTGAGGAAATCGCCGCTGAGATTCCCGTGCACAGCCGGTTGATTTCCCATAAATATGACGTGGCGGTCGTCTCTCGGTTACGCCGCTTATTGGCCGACCGTCGCAGCGACGCTTTGGTCACAGTTGGCGCGGGGGACAAAATGTTTTGGGGACGCTTAGCGGCGCGTTATGCCCGGTTGCCGGTTATTTTGTCGGCGTTGCATTCGACGGGCTGGCCAGACGGCGTGGGGCGGCTCAATCGCATGCTCACCGGAATCACGGATGGGTTTATTGCGGTGGCTTCGTCGCACGCGCGTTACTTAGTCGCGCAGGAGCGATTTCCGGAAAATAAAGTTTTTCTGATTCCCAACGGGATTGATACGCGGCGTTTTGTTTTCCATCCGGCAGATCGGGCACGAATTCGTGCCGAACTAAAGATAGCGCCGACGGCGCCGGTCGTTGGAATTGTTGCCGCGTTGCGTCCAGAAAAAAACCATGCGCTATTCCTGAAGGCGGCACGTGAAGTCCTGGTTCAGCGGCCGGATGCCAAATTTCTGATCGTCGGAGATGGCCCGCAGCGCCCTGCACTTGAATCGCTTGGTGCCGCGCTGGGAGTTGAAGCGTCGGTTGTATTCGTGGGCTCCCGAGCTGATATTCCGGCCGTACTTTCCGCGCTCGATTTGTTTGTCTTGACCTCCCACAACGAGGCCAGTCCCGTTTCGATTTTGGAGGCCATGGCGTGCGGACGCCCGATCGTCGCGCCCGACGTGGGATCGATAGGCCAATCGTTGATCCACGATCGAGCCGGTTTTTTGGTCCGCGGGCACGACGTTGCGCCGCACGCGCAGGCTTGGTTGGAGATCTTGTCAGATCCACAGCGCCGTGAATCGATGGGACTTGTCGGACGCGAGCAAGTCGTTCGACATGGCTCGCTTGCCGTTATGACTCGGGGTTACGAGGATCTGCTTTGGCAAGTCTATCGATCCAAGCAACGGCTGATTCGGCGCGCGCAAGGGAAACCGTCGCCAGAATGTTCACCTTGCTCGGGTCGCACGCCCTGAGTCTTCGAAGGGCGTGGTGGCGTCGACCGTTGATTCGACCACGCCCTTCGAAGACTCAGGGCAAGTGCCACCAAGAAAAACGTGCCACCCCGAAGACTGAGCTAAGTTCATGCACTAGGGCTCGGCTCCGAATGGTGTTACCATTGAATCAGTGATTGAATGGTTCTGCAGCGTTGCCCCATGAAACAGATCACCGTTCCAACACTTGCGCTGGTCGCCAAAATTCTGAGCGGCGCCACGGTTCGCTGGATCGATTGCCAACCGGATGTTTGCCAGCGTGTCTATTTTGCCAATCACACGAGTCATTTGGACGCCTTGGTTTTGTGGGCAATTTTGCCGCGCGAAATTCGCGCACTCACTCGGCCGGTTGCCGCCAAAGACTATTGGACGAGTGGTCCAGTTCGGCGCTACATGGCCGGCGTGTTCAACGCACTGCTGATCGATCGGAAAGATGTCAGCGTTCGCAATAATCCAGTCGATTCGATGATCCGCGAAATCGGCGACAAATTCAGTTTGATCGTATTCCCGGAAGGGAGCCGTAATCCCAGCGGCGAGTTGGGCGAGTTCAAGAGCGGACTTTTTTATTTAGGTAAGAAACGACCAGACTTGGAACTCGTTCCCGTTTATATTGAGAACCTGAATCGCGTTATGCCCAAAGGCGAGGTGCTGCCCGTGCCCCTGCTCAGCTGCATCACGATTGGGCCGCCGATGTGGCTGGAGACCGGGGAGAATAAAGTTCAGTTTCTTGCCCGGGCGCGGCAAGCCATCTTAAAACTCAAAGAGATCTAGGAATCGATCGTGGATTGGAAGGGAACCGGGCCCAGCATCACGCTGTTGGGCCTGTACTTATTCTTGCTGGCGGCGGCTTGGTTGGTGGGGCTCTTGGTCCAACGCCGTTCGATGGCGGTTATCGATCCAGCGATCGTCCGCGCCTTCCACCGCCGAGTCGGGGGCAATTTGACGATATGCCTAATCTTGGCAGTTTCGCTAATGGTCGACAAGGCTTTTGGCGGATCATGGGGGGTCGAAAAAGTCGTGCTGGTCGTCTTTTTTTGCCTGGTGTCGTTTTGGGCACTGCGCGAATTCATCACCATGACTCCCACCCGACGGGCCGACCACCGGACCTTGTTTTGGATGTTGTTTCTTTTTACTCCACTGCAATACGTGCTCGTCGGGCTCAACCGTTATGAGTTGTACACGGTCGTCATCCCTGTCTATGCATCGCTCTTCGTTGCCGCGCGCGTCGCGTTCACCGATGATCCCAAACGGTTCTTGGAACGGATTGCCAAGATTCAATTCGGTTTGTTTGTTTGCGTGTATGCCCTCAGCCATGCACCGGCGCTCTTGTATCTGAACCTAGTTCAATGGCGTGGCACGTCGCAGCTGCCGCGCACCGACCCATCGCAATTCGTGGCTTGGGAGGGGAGCCCGGTGGGGCTTTTGATATTCTTTGTCGTGCTGGTCCAGGTAAGCGACTTGCTCCATTTCCTGTGGGACCGATTAGTCGGCAAACAGGTGATTGCACCCAAAATCAATCCGACGAAAACTTGGGAAGGACTGATCGGCAGTGCCTGCTGCGCGGCGATTTTCTCGATGATGATTCACTTGGTGTTGCCGATCACGCCGTTTACTTGGCTGGGCGCAGGTTGCATGGGTTTACTCGTCTCGGTCATGGCATCGTCCGGAAGCATGACCATGTCCGCGATCAAACGCGATCGCGGGGTCCAAGACTACGGCACGTTGGTCCAAGGACACGCCGGGGTGTTGGATCGGATCGACTCGATTTGTTTTGCAGCACCGATTTTCTTCCACGTCACCCGATTCTTCCTCAATAGCCCATGACCAGCCCGGAGCCGACGTTGACCGATTTGCCCCCAACGGATCCGGGGACCCTGCGGCAATCGCTGCAGCGATTTCAAGTGTCGTTAGCCGACCCCGCGATCGAAACCAAGTTGGAAACATACTGTCGGGTGCTTTGGCGCGAAAACCAAACGCTGAACTTGACACGGCATTTGAACTTCGATGTGTTCGTCGCGCGGGACCTGAACGATGTCATTCAACTTTCGCGCTTGATTCGTCCCGGCGAATCGGTCTTGGACATCGGCAGTGGTGGTGGCGTGCCGGGAGTCGTGCTGTCGATCTTGCGTCCCGATTTGAAAGTCACGCTGTGTGAGTCCGTCGCCAAAAAAGTCCGCGCTTTGCAGGCGATCGTCCAAGAGTTAGACCTGGAGTGCGGCATCCGGCATCAGCGTGCCGAGGACTTGCTGGCCCACGAGCACTTCGATGTGTGCGTGGCCCGTGCGGTCGGACCACTCTGGAAAATCGGTAACTGGTTTCAGGGCCGCTGGCGTGCGATGGACCGCCTGCTGGCGTTTAAGGGAGCGCGCTTGACCGAGGAATTGCGCGAAGCCCAACAGTACCCCTCGTTTCGAGAAGTTCAATCGCGAGTCGTCGCGGAATATCCAATGCCGGGAACGAACTCGACGGCGTACCTAATCAAGCTCTGGGCAAAAGGCGCGCCAGAAGCATGAAAGATTCTTAACATCGCCGCCGTTTTGGCCAATATTTTTTTGGGCCGTCGCAATTGCTCTGTATGTATCGCGGCGCAATTTGTCGGACTACGATAGCGGTCAAGAACAATTTTCCGGCATCCCGCATTGTCAATCAGAAAAGAGTGCACTCGGTGGAACGAAATCGCCGAATTAACATCGCGTGATCATCGAAAGATGATACAATTCAGTTGGTCTAGATTCCTCCGGCCACATTTCGGCTGAGGGACCATTTAAAAGGGTTGGCTTGGGTCACCAATGGCTAGTGCTTAGCACGCCAGATCCCGCCATTCTCCCAGCAGCTCCCGTTGCTGCGAATCGTCGGAGGATCTAATACAAAGAGCCGCGAAGCACTTCGGTGCTTGGCGGCTTTTTTGTTTCCAACTCACTTTCGTCGAACGTGTTCTAGTCGGTCCTGTCGCGAGAGCAGTATATGAGCGAGCAACCTAGGTCCGGGGCCACGATTCTGTACGTCGTCCGCTGCACGTTTTCTGCCGGTGCGGAGCCGGTCGCCGATCGCTGGCTGAGTTGGCTGCGTGAACGACATTTGGCCGAAGTCCTCGCCGCCGGTGCCTTATCTGCGGAAGTACTCCGCATGCAGGAAACTCCCACGACTTACGAGATCCACTACCGTTTCGCGCACGAGAAAGATTTCGAGCGTTATGAACAACTGGAAGCACCCAAACTTCGCGCCGAGGGCCTCGCCCGCTTTCCATTAGCGTTAGGCCTTCAATACGAGCGTCGCGTAGGTCAGCGGTTGATTGGGCTGAATTCGAGCGAGCGATAGCCGTGGGTCGGAAACCCACGGCTACCATCGGACCGTCGCTCCGCGACGAAGAAACATTCCAGGAAACATCGATCAAGCCTTTCTGTTACGACTCCGAGCCCAACGGAAGGATCGCCAACCGCTGGCGCGCTTCGTCGGCCCAAGGGCTGTCGGGAGAAAGGCTCAAGAAACGTCGCCAATGTGGAATGGCTTCGTCGGGCTGACCGCAATCGTCGAGCGCCCGGGCGAGATGGAAATGCGCATCCGCGTACTCCGGATGAACGCGGAGGGCACCTTGAAGCGTCGAGATCGCCAGTTCAGGCTCGCGCAGTTCCAACAACAAACACCCAAGGCTGGCCCGGGCTTCGACAAACGAGGCATCCAGCTCGATGGCCATGAAATACCGCTCGCGCGCCGCCCCTAGTTCGCCTTGCAAGTACAACAGTTCGGCCAGCGCGAAATGGGTCTCCGCCTGCGATCCAAAGGCGAACAACATGCTGCGATAAACATGAATCGCCTCTCCGCTCTGCCCTTCATCCTCTAACTCGGCTGCCAACTGCCGATACTGTTCGGGCGTCACGAGTGATTCGCAGTCGCTCGAATCGCGATCCACCGAAATCGTTGCCCGCGGCGACGCTGGACCGGACCGCGGCGAATCCAACGCGGCGAAGTCGATCCGCCGCTGTCCTCCCGGTTCGATCAACCCCTCGCCTTGTCGGAGCAAGAGGTATTTTCCTTCCACGATGACGGACAACTGCGACAGCGGCCGCTGCACGTCCGGAAAAAGCTGCGCGAGCCGCGACAGTTTCGCTTCAATCATCGACGGCGAGGCGCCCGATTGAAGCAGCTTGGCGAGCTGCCGTGCGGTCGCAACCTCTTGAAAGTCGTAATAGGCCAGCTTGTGAACCATCTGCGCGGGGACGATCAAACCGCGGCGGTGCCAGCGGCGAATCGTGGCCAAGGGGACTCCCAGCAGGTTGGCAAGCATCGCGGCGGTGTACAAGCGACGCACGCCCGAGTCGATGTCGACCAAGCCAAGCATTTGCCAAAACCGGCTCTCGCTGACGACGACCAGTTCCCCTTGGGCGACAGCGCGAATTTGTCCTTCGGAAAGCAACAAATCCAGGTCGTCGATCGGCAAGTCCGTCATTCCCACGACCAGAAAATCCGCTTCTTCTGGTGAACTTGCCGGGAGAGCCCCGCGGTCGCGGATGAATTGAGTCAAATCTTGGCGATTCAAGGCCTCCAGCCGTCCGACAAAGGCGACACGACGACCGGTCAGATCCAATGGGAAATCATCCCGATCTTCCGTGGCCGATAGTCCCGCGGTTGCTTCGGTTTCCATAATCATCGCCCTACCGAATTCGCTTAGGTCCAGGACAAATTGAGTAGAACCGAAACGACAATGTGACGAAAGTGGCTGGGGAGTTTTGGCTGAATTGATCGTAAGAAACAAATCGGGCGGCAGGCCCAGTCCGCCGCGGCGGATCGATGCGTGCGGGCGAAACAACTGACACTGCCACCAAGATAGATTGGGCGAGAGATTACGTTAGCCCGCGTTATTCAGATCGGGCTGTGTGTCGGCTTCGGTTTTGGGATCGGCCGGAGTCGGTTTTTCTTCGGTTTTCGGTTCGGCTTTTTTTTCCACCGAGTCGTCACCCGAGCGCGAATCCTCGTTGGACGGCGCTGGTGGACGTTCGACTTCGATCATTGGGGTCTGCGATTTTTCATCGGCCGCCTTCGGCCTGATCACTGATGTCTCGTTGAGCGGTTTCGATTCGATGACGGGAATTCCTGCGATGGCTCGACCGGTCGCTGTGTATTGCGACGGATCGATCATTGAAGGAACCGAATACATCACCTGGGGATCGCTGGAATACGTCAGTCGGGTCAGTTGAGTTACGTCCACGGGGAGTCTGGTCCAGTGCGTTTCTGGAACCAATTGCGTCGTGGTCAAAGGAACTCGGCGCGTGACGGTCCTGGGGATTTCAACTTCCCTGATTTCCGGGATGTATTTTAGGACGTGGACGTCATACGGCTCGACTCGTTCTGACTCTTCGTAGCGCAGTTGCGTCACCGGGACTTTGCGGGTTTCGGTTTGTGCTACGTAACGGATGGTTTCGACCGGGACCTTTTCAGTCACGATGCGTTTTTTCTGCCGTTGCACCGTGACGGGAACTTTTTGCGTGACAACTTGTCGCTCGACCGATTGCGTCGTCACGGGAATTTTGGAGGTGACGATTTCTTCGACGTAGCGCGTCACTTGCACCGGTTTCTGAACCGTTACGGTTTCAGGAATAAGCGACGTTGTCGCGCATTGCTGAGGAATCATCGTCATCTGGGGAACCGCCTGCACCGAATACGCGGGAGGGCGTTGATAACGCGTCCATTGGAGTCCGCCGCGTTGATACAAAATTGCCCCGGTGGTCGGATCAATGTAGCTCGATCGGGGATCGTATCGCAGTCTCGGAACCGTATAGCCTTGCGGTTGCACGGCAAGCTGATTGGTATAGGTCGTTCCGATCGAGTATTGAGTTTCGTAATTCATCGTCGGTCGGAACACGGTCACTTGCTCCGAGGTGTTGACCGTTTCGGTAACCGGTTTTCGAACGACGTACGATTGTTCTCGGTACGACGTTTCGGTGACAGGCTTATCGATGTAATACTCTTGATCGCGCATTTCGACTTCGTCTTCCAAAAACGTTTCCTCATACATTTTCTCGGTGTAACTCCGTTCGATGACCGGCTTCATGACGGTGTATTCTTCCGTCCGTTCACTCGTCTCATAGATCGGCTTACGAACCGTATATCTCCGTTCGCGATGTTCGGTAACCCAAACTGGTTTATAGCTGGTCAGTTGTTGTTTTTCGAAAGTCGTTTCATCGACCAACCGATAGGACGTGACGGTTTGCGGTCGATAAATCGTCTGCGGAACGACTTGATAACAGCCGCATGAATCTTGGGCCGACGAACTTCCGCTCAACAAAGCGACCATCGCCAGGGCCGACGCGATTCGAGATATTCCGTTAGGAGTAGTCATTAACGCATTCCAAAGGACGAGTTGTTCGAAATTCGATCTCTACTTAAGCCAACATGATTGTTGGCCGAAGGGATACATCTGGGAGCCTATTGTTCATTTTGTCGAAAGACGGCCTCGGATGCAAATGATTTTTT
Organism: Pirellulaceae bacterium; assembly: GCA_041745295.1. Lineage (GTDB taxonomy): Bacteria > Planctomycetota > Planctomycetia > Pirellulales > Pirellulaceae > JANMEB01. The sequence goes on from JBGTJE010000020.1 coordinate 46,483, forward strand.
GGACTGCTCACGGCCAAGTCTCCGAAACATAGGTTTCATAACCTATTGCGCCAGTTGGACAGATTCTGCGGGCATAACTTGGGGAATGGTAGCGGATTGCCAGCGGTATTCTCTCAGCATTGCGGCATCAGCTGTCGCAACCTAACTTTATCTAACCGGCAAACTTTGACAGCATTGCCTGGGGTACGCCGCCGTGTGTTTCCAACTTTGGACGAAGCCCCCAATGAAATTGCTCGATCTGACGCTTGAGTCGGCGTATGCTAACGTCGCTCTCGACGAGGCGTTACTCGAGTCGGCGGAACAATCGATATCTGGCGACGACGTTTTACGGTTGTGGGAACCGACAAGTCCAATGGTGGTGATCGGCCGCAGTTCGATCGCAAAAGAAGAAGTGCAGCTGGAATTTTGCCGACAGCATTCGATTCCTGTGGTGCGGCGTGCCAGCGGCGGGGCGGCGATCGTGAGCGGCCCCGGCTGCTTGATGTACGCGGTCGTACTGAGCGTTGCACGGTGGCCGCAATTGGAATTGTTGGACACTGCCCATCGGATGATCTTGCAGCGCAACGCCGGGGCCCTGCAATCGATTGGCATCGACGCTCGCCTGCAAGGCACGAGTGACTTGACCGTCGGCGACCGAAAATTCTCCGGCAACAGCATGCGCCGCAAACGGGACTGGGTCCTGTACCACGGTACATTGTTATGCGGACTCTCCGCTGCTTTGATTCAGCAATGCCTAAACGTGACACCACGACAGCCCGACTACCGTCGCGGGCGTTCGCATGATGACTTCGTCGCCGGTATTTACGCATCGGCAAGCGACTTGAAAAACGCGCTGATCGCTGGCTGGAATGTGCGCGAACCACTTCCAATTTGGCCGGCTGATCTAACAAAACAACTGGTTTCTCAGCGCTATAGCTTGGACACCTGGAATTTCGCCCGGTGAAGGATAGCAAAAAAAAGATAGCCACATAGAACGCAAAGAGCACAAAGAAAGATACAATTTCCGCATTTGTTCCTTGCGTTCTTGTGGCTAATTAACTTTGGCGAGTCGTGGATAGAATGTGATTTTCATTTTCGACTTCGGAGATAAGTCACACGCTAGACATTTCGGCGCTATGCGATCAAGTACGTCAAGCCGCGTTTGACATTCACGTCTATCACGCACATGGACATTTAGAAAAGGCATACGAAAATACACTTGTCGTCGAAGCCGAAGCAGTGAGAACGTTGATTCCGAAACACGAGGCACAGAGTTTGGGCTATCTCAAATCCGCTCGCTTACAGCATGGATTGCTCGTCAACTTTGGTTCGTTCAAGTTTCAAGTCCGCAAATTCATCTGGACTTCGACGTCACAATCAGGAACGACGAATATTTAGCCACTATGAACGCAAAGATCGCGAAGAAATTGATCCTGATTCCGACTTTCTTTGTGTTCTTTGCGTTCTTTGTGGCTATTCGTTCTTTTGTGTTGGTTTTCGCCGGGCGGCTTGGTGTGTTTCTTTGCGCTCGGGGCGGTAGCCGCGGCCGGGGGCGTGGCGAGATTGTTTTTGGGAAGATTTTTGATTTAGCAACGCGTCGACGATCGGCGGTTGCTCGGGGCCGTCGATTTGGTGCACATACTCGCCGCGAAAACGAGTGTTGGCCAGTTTGCGGCGTCGCTCGATCGCTTCCTTGGGCGGCTGGGCGGGAATTAAACAATCGCAGCCGTTGCCGATGAGGTCCTGCCGGCCCGATTCGCGCAACGCCTCGCGGACTTCGAAATAATTCTCCGGCTTGAAGAATTGCATCAGCGCCCGTTGCAATTTGCGTTCGCGAAGCTTGCGGGCGATGTACACCGGTTTTTTTGAAAACGGGTCCATCCCGGTGTAGTACATGCTGGTCGCGACGTCGAGCGGCGCGGGGATAAAATCCTGAACCTGGTCCGGCCGATAGCCGCTCCGCTTAAGAAACAGCGCTAAATCGATCATCGCATTCAAATCGCTTCCCGGATGGCTGGCGATGAAGTACGGCACCAAGTGCTGTTTCTTCCCGGCTCGCCGCGACTGCTCGTCAAACTGGTCGGCGAACGAAGAAAAATTATCAATCGCTGGTTTGCGCATCCGATCAAGGACGTCGGCATCTGTGTGTTCGGGTGCGACTTTCAAAAGGCCTCCCACGTGGTGCTCGGTCAGCTCGCGCATATACTCTGGCGAGCGGGCGGCCAAGTCCATGCGGATGCCGCTGGCGACTAGCACTTTGCGAATGCCGGGTACCTGGCGCGACTCGCGCATCAGGCCGATCAGCGGACCGTGATCGGTCCCCAACAATTTGCAGATCGTGGGATGGACGCAAGATTGGCGGCGGCATTTGGCTTCCACGTCCGGTTGCGTGCAGCGCATTTGGTACATGTTCGCCGTCGGCCCGCCAATATCGCTCACGATCCCTTTGAACTTGGGGTTCTCGGTCATAAGGCGGACTTCGTTGATAATCGATTCTTGGCTCCGCGACTGGATGATGCGGCCTTGGTGGGCGGTGATCGAGCAAAACGTGCAGCCGCCGAAGCAACCGCGCATAATTGTCACGGAATCTTTGATCATCGACATGGCCGGAATGGGTTCCTGGTAGCTAGGATGTGCCTGCCGTGTGTAGGGTAGATCGTAGATCCGATCCATCGCCAGTTCGCTAATCGGCAACTGGGGAGCATTGACCACGACGGCTTGGCGATCGTGGAACTGCACCAAGCGCCGCGCGTTGAACGGATTGGTCTCGTTGTGGATGATTTTTGTCGCTTCGCTGAACGCCAGTTTGTCGTCGCGGACTTGTTCAAAGCTCGGCAGTTCCAGGGCGTCTTTCGGTGGTGCTTCGCTTGCCCCAAGCACGTATGCGACGCCGCGCATATCGCGCAAGTCCTTGACCGACTCCCCTTTGGCCAAGCGATGCGCGATTTCGACGATCGGGCTTTCGCCCATGCCGTACACCACCAAGTTCGCCTTGCTGTCGAGCAAGATCGAGCGGCGGACTTTGTCGCTCCAGTAGTCATAGTGAGCCAATCGCCGCAGCGAAGCTTCGACGCTACCGGCGATTACGGGCACCCCTTTGAACGCTTCGCGCGAGCGCTGGCAGTACACCAGCGTGGCGCGATCGGGCCGCAATCCGATCCGGCCTCCTGGCGAGTACGCGTCGCTGTTGCGAACTTTTCGATTCGCGGTGTAGTGATTGATCATCGAATCCATATTGCCGGCGCTAATCCCGAAGAATAGACGCGGGCGGCCGAACCGCCGCCAATCGTCGCAGGATTGCCAGTTCGGCTGGGACACGATTCCCACGCGGTACCCGGCGGCTTCGAGCACCCGGCCCAGAATGGCCATCGCAAAACTTGGATGGTCGATGTAGGCGTCGCCGGTGATGATCACCACGTCCAACTCATCCCAACCGCGCTCGGTTGCTTCCGCCATCGACATCGGTAGCGGTCGACGGTCCGCCCAACTCACGGGATGGGCCGTCGGCAGGACTTCGAGAAATTCCTGTGGCGCGGTTGGCGTAACGCTGATTACTGGGAGCTTCATGCCCCGATTATACCGCTTAGTCGAAACTTTGCTTAAAGAATCCACGAGCTCCAACAAAATCGTGTGTCATTCCGAGCTGAGTCTCCCAAGGGCGAGCCCCAACCAATGCTGAGTCATTCCGGGCTGAGTCCCGGAATCCATCTTCCGCGGATGGGAGGAATTTCGAAACAACATAAACTCAAGAGATGGATTCCCGCCTTCGCGGGAATGAGTTTCTAGAGACACGAATTTGGGCTGACGCCATAGTCGCCTTTCGCTCCGCGAAGGAACGTTCTTTCGCGGAGCGAAAGGCAACTATTCTTGCCTAAACGTACCACTTGCGGCCGCCTTCAGCCTCGCCTCGCCCGCCTGGATTCAGGCTTTTTTTTGGACATGAATTTATTCATCTCCGGCGGCATCGGTGATTCGAACGATAGCAAATGGCCGGAATGCGGATGTTCAAATTCCAAACTGGCGGCATGCAACGCGAGTCGCGGCGCGGTCCATGTCTGTTGTGTGGTGGACTTGCGACCGTAACGCGGATCGCCCAAGACCGGATGGCCGGCCTCGGCAAAGTGAACACGGATCTGGTTGCGGCGTCCGGTTTCCAGGCAGACTTCGACAAGGGCGACGTTTTGTAGCTGCTTAAGCACTCGATAATGCGTAATCGCCAACTCCCCCTCGTCTGCATTCTCGGTCGAATATCGATCGAGATTATCCCCGGTTGCCAAGTGCGACTGAAACGTGCCCACCGCCGATTTCATTTTGCCGTCGACCAAGGCAACATACTTTCTGGCTGGTTTGTGTTCCCGAAAGAGGGCATGCAGCCGCGTCGCTGCCTCCCGGGTTTTAGCAAACACTAACAGTCCGCTCACGCCGCGATCCAAGCGGTGTACGACAATTGCTTCGCGGGCTCCACTGTTGTGCCGCAAGTAATTGGAGACTCGATCGACCAGCGTGTTCGATTCGCCGTGGTCGGTCGGCACGCTCAAGACGTGGGCGGACTTGTCGACGACGATCAGATCTCGGTCCTCGAAGACGATGGAAAAGGCGGGCTCGCGCCACGTTATCTTCTTTTCTGGATATCGCTGGTTGGGATCAAAACGCAATGTGATCTGATCGCCAAGCTTGGTTGGTTGGGAAAGGTCAATGCAAACGTGTTCGTTGACGCACACGCAACGATTGTCAAAAAGCCCGCGCAGTTGGCTGCGCGAACATGCGGCCAATGCTTGGACGACCCGGTCGATGCGGCCGACTTGCGGCTGATCGACGATGACGGACTTCGTAACGAGGGTCATGGAAGCTCGCGGATTTATCTTGCTATCACTTCTTGGCCGGGGGCAACGCATTCAAGAATGTTTCTAGCTCGCGATAGAATTGCTGCGTCCGCGGGTCATTGTGATCGCCTTGTTTGATTTCGACGAATTGCTTGGGTTCGTTCGCCGCCGCGAACAATTGCTGGCCCAGATTGAATGGAATGATCGAATCGTGCGTCCCGTGAGATTGCAGTAGCGGACCTTGATACGCGGCGATCTTGCTCAGCGAATTCAAACGCGTCCGCATGATGAGTCGAACGGGAACGCCGGGCATGGCATTGGCCGCCACATCGGGCAGCGAAGTGAACGCATTTTCCAATATGAGGCCGCGGGCGCCATCTTTCGCCGCCAAGTCGACCATCGCGCCGCAGCCGATCGATTCTGCCATCAGCACGATGTCGCTTTCGGGAATCTTAGCTTTGTCGGCAAGCCATTGGCGGGCCGCCCGGGCATCGGCCAAGATGCCGGCCTCGTAGGGCGAGCCTTCACTTCGTCCGTAGCCGCGATAGTCAAAGAACAACGACGTGACACGAAAGCGATCCTGCAGCTCCCGCATCAGGTCGTCTCGATGCGTGATATTTCCAGCGTTGCCATGGGCGAACACGATGAAGGCACGAGGGGCGTCGCACGGTAAGTACCAGCCGTGGATTTTGACGCCGTCCGCGGTCGTGATCCAAGCATCCTCAAACTTCAATCCCGCCCCCGTCCAATCGCCATCTGGAAACCGCGCCGGGAAGAAAATCAACTTGTTCTCAAAGATCATGAGAATCACCAAGACAATAACGTAAGCTAGAAGCACCAAACGCGCGACTTGCCAAAGTCGTGTGGGCCATGAAAGGGTACTCGGCGCCGATCGCATGCTTCCTACCGTTGGCCAAGTTTGATGGGTCATTCACTAAGCGCGGACGGGTTTCCAATTCTAGCCGGACAATCGGCCAATTGCGAACTGTTGTTCATCGTCGTGCGTGCTACGTCGATCGTTTGGTCCGCGCGAATTGCGACGTGTGATTATTCCCACGCCCTTTGAAGACTCAGGGACGTGCCACCCGTGAAAGCGTCGCACGCTTGGGTTGGCGCGGCTCCGATCGGTCTACCCGATTCATGGAGTCCGGGCTGCAACTTCGAGTGGACTCGTTCCCACGCGGATGCGGCGGCGGAAAAAGTTGAACGCCAACCAGGCGACAAGAATGGCGATTAACCAAGCTACGACGACAAAAGTGTTGGCAACCAAGCCGACGACGAAATTCTCGAAAGACCGTTCGGTTCTGCCTAGTGCCTCAGTCCATTCCACCGAGATACGGCGGCCTAACGCGGGTTGCTCCGCCGGCACAAACGTTCGCTGTTCAGAAACGGTTAAGTTCACGGTGGACATGGCGACTTGATTGGCCAAAAGCCGCATGCGGCCTTCCATTCGCTCGATGTCCAGGCGAATTCGCGCGAGTTCACGTTCGATCGCAACTAGGTCCTCGATTTTTTCCGTTTGCCGATCGAGTAGTTTTGTTACGTGCTCCTCAAGTTTTTTTCCGCTGGAAATCCGCGCCTCAAGGTCGACAAATTCTTCGGAGACGTCGGTAGCGTTCTCGGTGAGCGAAGCAGGAACTCCCAAACCACTGGCCGAGCGGAGGAAGTCTCGATAACGATCCACCGGAATCCGAATTTTCCACGTGCCGTTGCGACTGGTTCCTTGAAGTTGGCCGACGCGAGTCTCGGAGACATAGCCTCCGTGGGACTGGACCAGCCGAATCACTTCTTCGGGCACAGCCTCGAACGATTCGACAATTATCGATAGGTTTGCGGTATAGATAATCCGCCGATTGGGGTCGCCTGTTTGCTCGGGGAGCTGCAAAGCAATCTTTCCCGCAGTCTCCGCTGGTCCCGCCGTTGCATCGCCTTCGGATGCCCTCGACAAGGTTTCGATAGCGGAGTAGGCCGGAGACTCGGACTTCGTTGCCACGGTTGCCACGCCGTTTGAAGAATATTCCCTCGAGTTGGTGAATCTGCCGGCGTTTTGGCCACAACCCAAAGCGATCAACGCGACACACAACAATGAAATGTTTTTCGGCATCGCCATATACCTCGCGCGAACCCCGAAATCGAAGAACGACGCGCTCTCGCACGCCCAGCAGTGGCACAATTTCAGACTCTTAGAGCCCCTGGCTGTTACTTTTGTTCCTTGAATTTAAATAGCTTCTCGATTTTTTCGAGCTTTGATGATTTCAATTAAGTAAACGATCTCGCTTTGTGAGCGCCGCCCAACGCCGCGCGCTGTGAGCGGGTCTCCCGACCCCGCACGGACTCCGACCGATAGGTCTCCGAAACTGATCACGGTGTGGGAAGCGCCAGGAGACCTGCGGTCGCGAAGAACGGCGAGGTCAGGAGACCTACGCCGAGCGCGCTGGACCTGCGCCGAGCGCGCAAACCCCATCCCGAGTGCGAAGCTACAACGGATCGTCGAGCGTTAGCCAAGCGGCTTTGAGATACTCGCCTTCGGGGCAATTGCTGGCCACGGGGTGATCGCCGGCGGCACCGGTTCGAAACAGAAGCCGCGCGGGGCGCGGACCGCGCTTGATGCCGACGTCATCAATCGGTGCCCCGGCTTGTCGCGCCGCAGCGAAGACCAAACGCATGAACTCCGACTCGGGCAACAAACCGGCGCAACTGCATGTCAACAGCAGCCCGCCTGCTTTAACCAACTGCATCGCCAAGCGGTTCAAATCAAAATGCGTCCGCGTGCCCAATTCGATCTCGGCCCGCGAATTGATGAGTTTGGGTGGATCGAGCACGACGACGTCGAATTGGCGGCCTTGCCGTATCATGTCGCGCATATAGGGAAATACGTCCGCCTGCACAAAGCGAACCGACGCCCGATTCAGATTTGCATTATCTTTGGCCGTGCGCAAAGGCTGCTCGTCCAAATCGACGCCGATCACTTCCGCGGCTTGACCTAAGCATTTCGCTTGAATCGCGAACCCACCACTGTAGCAGCACAAGTCGAGTACGGACTTTCCCGGACAGAACTTGGCCAGTCGCGCGCGGTTATCGCGTTGATCGCAAAAAAAGCCGGTCTTGTGGGAGGCTTCGTCCAACCGCACTCGAAATCGCGTCCCGAGTTCTTGGACGACGACGCTGCGCGGGGCTCCGTCCGAAAAATAAATCGCCGCCTCAGCCCCTTCCTGGCTAAGCATTTTTGGACCGGTCCGAATGACGACGTGAGGATGGCCGCTGATCACCGACAGGCGCCGCAAGATTTCACGGCTCCGCTGCAGCATTCCCCAACTAAACAATTCGGCGCTCAGCACGTCGCCAAAGCGATCGACGACAAGACCAGGAAAGCCGTCCCCTTCGGCGTTGATCAAGCGGTAGGTATCGGTGACTTGGTCCAAATCCAATAGCTCGCGGCGCAGCTGAACCGCCCGGTTCAATTGCTGTTGCCAGAATCCGTCATCGGGAAGTTGCGCTCCAAAACGGATCATGCGGATGGCGATTTCGGAGCGTGGATTGTAGATTCCGTAGCCCCACAGCTCGAGCTCGTCCGCAGCCGTTTCACGGTTAGCGTCTTCGACAGCCTCGGTCGTAGTTTCCTGCGGTGGCACATAGACTGCGACCCAATCGCCAGGTTTTGCGTTCTGGTCTACGTGTTCTACCCGCTTGCGATAAATCAGCGGGTGCCGCACGCGGGCTTTGAGATGGACGACTGGGATTCCGGCGGCTGGATCGGGAAAAAGCGGTTGCGTCTCGCGATCCCGCCGAGGCGCATTGGGAACCGATTCGGACGAGGAACGAGAACGCCGCTTCATGCCAACACCCAACTCTTGCTAGGAGGTCGTTGAAAAAGGGGTCAGGAACTCTTGTAAACGGTAAAAAAAGGCAATCTTGAACCGCTTGCAAAGTTCCTGACCCCTTTTTCAACAGATTGCTACGGAATCAAAAGACTCGCAATGCAGGCGGTCATGTAGCAGGCCAAAAGCCCGCCGAGCATGGCCCGCAGGCCGAGACGGACGAGCGAGCCCCGCTTGTTGGGAGCCAGCGGACTGAGCCCACCGATCTGGATCCCGATCGAACTGAAATTGGCGAAGCCGCATAACGCATAGGTCAAAATCTGCTGCGATCGCTCGGAGATTTGCGGAGTCTCATTACGTGAAATCGCCCCAAGGTCCAAATAGGCAATGAACTCGTTGGTCATGATTCGAGTTCCCAAGACCTGCCCCGAGCGAAAACAGTCGTTCCATTCAATCCCCATGAGAAATGCAAACGGCGCGGAGGCCACGGCGAAGATATCGGTGAATGTGACGGGATACCCAATCGTGGACGTCATTCCGCTCAGCAAACTGTCGAACATTTTGACTAGCGCCAAGAACGCGATCAACATCGCCGCCACGTTGAGCGCGAGTTTCAATCCATCCGACGCGCCTTGGGCCGCCGCATCGATCGGATTCACGGCATCCATTTGCGGTGAAACCTCGACCGTCCCCAAGGTCTTCGGATGATCCACTTCGGGTTGCAGGATCTTGGCGACGACCAATGCGGCAGGGGCACTCATCAAACTTGCGGTTAACAAATGCACGGGATCGACGCCAAACGACACGTACGCGGCCATAACTCCACCAGCGATTGTGGCAAAACCGCCGACCATCACCGCCATGATTTCCGAGTCGGTCATTTCGTTGATGTACGGCTTGATCAAAAGCGGAGCTTCCGTTTGACCCACAAAAATGTTTCCCGCACAGGATAGACTCTCGGCTCCGCTGGTCCCCAACGTCCGCTGCATGAGCAGCGCCAAGAATTTGACGACGATCTGCATCACCCCGAAATAGTAAAGCAATGACATCAGCGACGAAAAGAAGATGATCGTGGGCAAGACTTTGAAAGCCACCACGTGCACCGCGTACGCAGGGGTCAAGGTAAGTGTCCTAACGCCATCCACGGTCTCTTCGGTTTGAACCGGCATGGAGCCGAAAACAAATGCCGAACCCTCGTCGACGTAATTGAGCAATTGGGTAAAGCCGTCACCAATCCTTTGGAAAACGTAGTCGCCCCCCGGGACCTTGAGCGTGATCAGTCCGAAGATTACTTGCAGCAACAATCCGCCAACGATGACTCGCCAGGGAATGACTCTGCGGTTGGCGCTCATGAGCCAAGCCAACAGCAACATGATTCCCACGCCAAAAATCGGAATGATTCGTTCCATGGGAACTCCTGACAATGACTTCGGCGCGCGGACTATCGGTCTGTTGAAAAAAAACTAATACAAGCACGCGGCGCAAGCAAGTGTGTAGAATTTCTACAATTCACTCGCTGGCGCGTCGTGCTAGTATTTCAACGGGCTGTTAGACCCGGTTCGCATGGGTGTTGAGTTTATGCCGCGGGAATTTGCCCGCCTAGCGGCTGAATTGCCAGCGGCGATCGCGAAATGGCTCGGTGGCAAACTACTTCGAGTGCGATTCCACGCGGCACGGATCGGTAAAATCGCGACTTAAACCGCGGACCTCGTCGACGATCATTTCTCCGTCTTGCAACCAAAGCCGGTATTGCACATCCAAGGGCCGATCGGGGGTTAGCTCAAATTGAAAATCTGACCCGAAGCGGCCGTAGTCTCGCTCGCTGAAGCGCGCGGGTTTCGGATTGGCGGGATGATCCAAGTAACAACAGGTATAACGCTGTCCACCCAAGACAAACGAAAGTGCGTTCCAAGGCAAGTCGGCGTGTTTGCGGTTGATTTCCGTCTCGTCCGGGGCAGCGGACCAATTGCGAAAGGTCCCCGGCTGATCCTTGCCATCGGGGCGAAGGTAGTAAGTCTGCTCTTTGGTCTTATCGGCGACTTCCTGCGCCGCGCGAAACTGAAATCCGGCGTGCTGCGGATCACCTGCGAGCCGCACCAGCGGTAGAGTCGTCGTCAGCCGACTGCGGAATTCGATCAGATGGCCGCCGTCGATATCGTACGCCGTCAGTTCGCGAACTTCGCTCGCGAACACAGCTCCGTCTCGCCCGTGCCAGTCGATTTGGACTTGGTGTCGACCGTAAACCGGTCCGACGTCCTCGCTAATAAACTTTTCATGCGATTCAAATTCGCCGTCTCTGCAGTGCCAAATGTCCGCCTGTTTGTCGCCGTACGAAATTCCATTGAAGGCATACGACAATCCACGATGATGTGGGTACAAACCGCCCGTCCCTTTGGTAACGACTGCAGTGCCAGACGGGTTGTATAAGTGGTGATACGCCTTAAACGTCTGGTCAATCCGTTCAGGGGACGATGTATCTCGCGGTTCGTACACATACCGCAAAACAGGTCTGGCACCGTTAGTCAATTCGCGATGGGTCGAGGGATAATCCGTCCAACCGAAGCATAACAAATTATGCAAAGCCGACACGTCCGTGAATTCCAACGACGCGCCAGATTTGAGTGGCAACGACTTGGGAAGGATGAACGTCAGGACGCTGCAATCCTCGGGGACCTTAGAGTTCAACCGCGGTGGTCCGATTTGGCCATGGATAGGCGCCCCACCTTCGGCTCCGACCAACATAATGAATCCGCGTTCGCCAAACGCCTTGCGGTTGACCGGACACTCGACGACAGCGCCAGCGCGGTCATGCTCACCCACCTTCACAAAAATTTTCGTCGCCGGCTGGGCCGAGCAATGGGCGAGGGCAAGCAAGACGGCAAGCAAACAAGTTGGGATTGTGAAATTTAACATAGTGCTCGGATTTTAGATTTGTGATTTCAGATTTCAGATTGAAGACCGAGGAATTCTGATCTTGATTCTGAAATCTAAAATCTGAATTCTCAAATGGCTTTCGCTTACTCGAATTTTATTTCACCCGACTTCAGTTTCCGCGAGACGTCTTCGGCTTGACGCAAGACGCGTAGCAAGTTCGTTCCCAAGACCTTTTCAATTTGCTCGCGAGTGTACCCGCGATTGAGTAACTCTTGCGTGATGTACGGATAATGTGCCACGCTCTCAAGCTGCCGAGGGAGGCGGGACACGCCATCGTAATCGGAGCCGATGCCCACGTGGTCGATGCCGGCGACTTGGATAATGTGCTCGATGTGATCGACGACGTCGCGCACCGTCCCCAAACGATTCTTGTCGGCTTTCAACTGATCGGTTGGGACGATAAATCCCGAGAAAAAATTCACCATGACCACGCCCCCGTTGGCGGGAATTAGCTTGAGGACAGCGTCGGGCACGTTGCGCGGATGTTCGTTGATCGCACGGGCGGAAGAATGCGAGAAAATGACCGGAGCTTGGGTGACCCGAAGCGCATCCAGCATCGTTTCCTCGGAAACGTGCGAAAGATCGACGAGCATGCCGATCCGATTCATCTCCCGGACGACGTCTTCGCCAAATGGGGCCAAGCCGCCGTGTTGCGGTTTGTCGGTCGCCGAGTCGGCCCACGACAGCGTCCTGGAATGCGTCAACGTCATATAGCGTACACCTCGATCGTACAATCGCTGCAACAAGGCGAGAGAATTCTGAATCGAATAGCCACCTTCTACGCCGATCATGGAAGCAATCTTTCCCGATCCCACGATCCGTTCGATGTCGGCGGCGGATTGAACCATTTCGAAGACGTCGGGGTATCGACCGACCATTTCGTGGACTAGATCGATTTGTTCCATCGTTTGCAGCAATGCATTTCCAGTCAGATCCGTTGACGCAGGGACATAAACTGACCAAAACTGCGCTTTGAGTCCGCCTTGCCGCAGCCGCGGAATGTCGGTGTGCAACGTCGGTTGCGGCTGTCGAATGTCGATTTTCGTGAACGACGAACCCAACTCTCGTACCGCCCAAGGCAGGTCATTGTGGCCATCGACGAGTAAGCACTCTCGGTTGATGGCGATCGCTGCGTCGCTGAGTTCGATATCGGCGCTTGCTGCCTGCTCGGGTTTGGATTCCGCGTTTTGACAGGCGGTCAACGAACTCGTCGCGTAACCCCCTGGGACGAATGCGACAAATGAGACGTATACGGCAAAAATTAAGCTGCAGAAACGCATCAGGGGCTCCGAAGTCGAAGACAGTCGATGTTTATCGAAACAGCGTTTGCGGACGATCATTCTAAACTGGCGATCAGTCCGCTGCGACGACGCTCAATTCATGTTCCTTCTCCCCCATATTCAACGAACAACGAGGATAAATTAATGAAAGCACTTGCTTGAGTTGAATTTGGTGGAGAAGGTTAGGATGAGGGGGAGGGAACAGAAAAATCGCAACGTCAAGCTTGCGCTTCGGGTTCGTCTAAGCTCCGCTACGTTTTTTGTCTAGAACCTACGGAAACGGAGCATCGCCAGATCGCGCAGGGTGCGGAGAATTTCGCGCAGACCAAGCTTGGATCGACCACGTTTCCTTTGCCGAAATGTAATCGGCACTTCGGCGATGCGACACCCCGCCCGACGCAGACGCCACAGAACTTCCTCGAGATATGCATAGCCGCTCGATTTCAGCGACTCGGCCGAGATCCTCTGCAGCGCGGCGACGCGATAGAGTCGAAACGCCCCACTGTTATCTCGGGTTGGCAAGCGGAGCCAGAAACGCGCCGCGGCGTTGATCGTTTTGCTGGCGATCCGCCTCCGCCAAGGCCAGCCTTCGATACGGCCGCCGGGGACGTACCGCGAACCTATCACCACGTCGAGTGCGCCGTTCTCGGCAGCCGCGAGAATCATTTTTGTAAACTCCCGCGGGTCGTGGCCATAGTCCGCGTCAAGCGTCGCGACCCAATCGTAGTCCTTCTGGATCGCCCAACGAAATGCCGCGGCAGTCGCGCTTCCCAATCCTAGTTTCGCCGGTCGATGGATGCACAACAGAGGGCGACCCAAGGCTATTTGTGCATCACACCAGCGACCGGTGCCGTCGGGCGAATTGTCATCGACGACAAGAATATCGGCCGAGGATAACACGTCGCGAATTTGGTCGACGAGTTCCGGCAGGTTTTCGATTTCGTTGTACGTCGCCAGTGCCACCAGCAGCCGGTTCTCACGCAGAAAATCGCGCCGCTGGCTCATGTGAGATTCATCTGCTGGCGGATTCGCCGACCGACTTGTTCGATCAGAGATTCCCGCTCTGCCGCTCGATGACTGTTCAATACGGGTTGGCCGGCATCGAATTCCGCCTGCATTTGCTGCGCGAAATTGCCGCTGCGAATTTCGCCGAGAATTTCTCGCAATGTGGCTCGAACGCGCTCGTCGACAATCCGTGGGCCGCGCGTATAGTCGCCGAATTCCGCCGTGTTGGAAATGTGGTCGTGCATGTACGCCAATCCGCCCCGATGGATCAAATCGACCACCAGCTTGAGCTCATGAACGCATTCAAAGTACGCCAGTTCTTCCTGGTAACCGGCGGCGATAAGCGTATCGAACGCCGCTTTGACTAAGTGGGAAACGCCACCGCACAAGACAGCCTGTTCGCCGAACAAATCCGTTTCGGTTTCTGCTCCCACCGTCGTCTCAAAGACCCCAACCCGCATCCCACCCATCGCTGCCGCGTAGGCCAAGCCGACCGATTTCGTCCGATCATCGGCGCCGGGGCCCAAGGCGATCAGGAATGGAACTCCGGTTCCTTCCACAAAAGCGGATCGGACGCGATGCCCGGCTGCTTTGGGCGCAACAAGGATCGAGGCCACGCCCGCCGGAGGTACGACATGTCCATAATGCAAACTGTAACCGTGGCAGGTCATAAGGATTTGTCCGGCATTCAAATGCGGACGAATTTCCGATCGAAAGATCGGTCCGTGCAATTCGTCCGGAAGTAGCAGACTAATCACATAGCCGCTCCGAACTGCCTCGGCCAGCGAAACGGGCGCAAAGCCGTCGGCCACGGCCTCGACGTGGCGGCGACTGTTCGGACGTTGTCCGACGATTACTTGCAAGCCGCTGTCGCGCAAGTTGAGAGCATGGGATCGCCCCTGGGCGCCATAACCCAAAATGGCAATCGTCTTGTCGCGCAACACGTCGTGATCGACATCCGAATCAAAATAGACAATCGAGGGCATGGCACAGTCGATTCGCTGGAGGATACGTTTGTCGAGAGTCTAAGTTGTTCGGCCCAAAATATTGGGTGCTCTTCGGTTCGTTCATAGGTATCAAAGTTCGTCGGTGCCGGTATCGACCGACGCCAACAATTCATTCATCTCGGCGGCGGCGTGCGCGTCTCCTTGGGATAAGGCGTGCCGAACACCTTGCTGCAGAATCGCTTGGGCTTGGTCCGTTCGTCCCATCCGAACCAACAATTGGCCGGCGCGGAAAAAGGATGGAACGTGCGGCGGTTGATCCTGCATCAAGTCTCGATAGGCGGTCAAGCTCTCGTCGAACTGGCCGCCGGAATCGAGTTCCATCGCCAGTGCGTAGCGCAGAAATACGTCGCGCGGTTCGGCTTGCAGCATCTGGCGGATTTTTTCAAGTCGCGACATCGGAAAAGCTAGTGAAACGGCTCCTTCGCCAGCGCTTCAGGCTTCAATTGCCAACGAAATGGTGTGTTGCCGGGGAAAAGCTCAACCTCAAAACGGGCGATCGGACATTGTAGCCGAACCGCCTTATCGACACACGATGCAGACTGTCGATTCTTGTGGGAACAATTGGGGACAGCTAGACTGGCGCAAATCAATTTCGGGCTGTGACTGAAGTTTCTAGGAGCGGGTAAACATGCGACGATTTTGCTCGTTGGCCGTGGTGTTGGTTCTTTCGGCTGGGTTTTGT
Source organism: Pirellulaceae bacterium (assembly GCA_041745295.1). GTDB lineage: Bacteria > Planctomycetota > Planctomycetia > Pirellulales > Pirellulaceae > JANMEB01. Next base: position 62,011 of record JBGTJE010000020.1, read on the forward strand.
ACAAGCGGAGTGGCCGACGAGCCGGAGGTTGGTGATAAACCCAAGATCGCCTTTGTCACAAACGGCATTGCCAACTTTTGGAAAATCGCCGAAACCGGCGCCCTCAAGGCCGGCAAGGAATTGGACTGCGATGTCGTCGTTAAAATGCCGACGCGCGAAGGGGGCCGCGCGGCCAATCAAAAACGAATCCTCGAACAGCTGCTAAGCCAAGGCGTCGACGCGATCGCGGTTAGTCCTGTCGATCCGGCGAACCAAACCGACATCCTGAACGAAGTCGGCAATAACTGCTTTTTCATCACCCACGATTCCGACGCCCCGGGGACCAATCGCAGGTTGTACGTCGGAATGTCGAACTACGACGCAGGCCGAATGGTGGGCGAATTGGTCAAGCAAACGTTGCCCGACGGTGGCAATCTCGTTTTGTTCATCGGATCGATGGAGCAAGACAACGCCAAGCTGCGACGGCAAGGCGTGATCGACGAAGTTCTCGGTCGCTCGCACGACCCGAGCCGCTTCGATGACCCCACAGGCGTCATCAAGGACGCCAAGTACTCAATCTTGGCGACCTTGGTCGATGATTTCGACGATGTGCGTAAAAAAGAACTTCCCGAGCAGACGTTAGCAAAATACAAGGACATCGACTGCATGGTCGGGCTTTTCGAATACAACCCGCCATTCATCTTCGACGCACTAAAGAGCGCCGGAAAACTCGGCGAAATCAAAGTCGTCGGGTTCGACGAAAACGATCGGACGCTGGAGGAGATCGCCAGCGGCAACTGCATGGGAACGGTGGTGCAAAACCCGTATATGTACGGCTACAAATCGGTGGAGATCCTGAACAAGCTCGTCAAAGGCGAAAAAGTCGAAAGCAACAAGGGCTTTGTCGACATCCCCGCCCGCAAGATTACGAAGGAAAACGTGGCAGAATTTAGCAAGGAATTGAAAGCGTTGGTGGGGGAGAAGTAGGATGGATTTTGGATTGCTGATTGCTGATTGCTGAAAAAGAAAATATTGCTCGTCGTGGTTCTAATCTTCATTTTGCAATTTGCATTTTTCACTTTGCATTTTGCAATACTCTCGTTCACTTCGACCGCGCGTTGCCTAGCGCCCTAATCAACAGCCAATACCGAATGTCTTCGACTCCCGCGCCCATCCTCGAAGTCGTTCGCGTTAGCAAGCGTTTTCCGGGAGTCGACGCGCTGAGCGACGTGAGCCTCCAATTGTTTCCTCGCGAAGTGCTCGCAGTCATCGGTGAAAACGGCGCTGGCAAGAGCACGTTGATGAAGATCCTGGCGGGCATTCAAACGCTCGACGGCGGCGAAATTCGCATCGACGGCCGCGCGCAACGGATTGCTTCCGTTCATGATGCGGCGCGATTGGGGATCGCACTGATCCATCAGGAACTCAACTTGTGCGATAACCTCGACGTCGCGTCGAATATTTTCTTGGGCCGCGAGCCGCGTCGGTTTGGCATGCTGCAGCATCACAAGATACAGCAAGATGGCCAGGCTATCTTGGAATCGATTGGTTTGGCAACTTCCGCCCGCACGATCGTTCGCTCGCTCTCGATTGGCCAGCAGCAAATGATCGAGATCGCCAAAGCCGTATCGACAAACGCCCGTATCATCATCATGGACGAGCCGACCAGCAGCTTGTCGCAGAGAGAGTCGGATCGACTTTTTGGCATGATCCACCAACTGCGCGATCGCGGCGTCAGCATTGTGTACATCTCGCATCGGTTGAGCGAGATTCGCCGGATCGCGGATCGAGTCGAAGTACTGCGCGATGGGCGCAACGCCGGTGCGCTTTTGCGTGATCAGATTACGCATCAAACGATGGTGCAGAGGATGGTGGGCCGCGATCTGTCGAGCTTTCACCCGCATCAGCCGCTGGCTCCCGGACCGGTGGCTCTCGAGGTGCAGTCCGTTCGCTCGTTTGCCTTTCCGGCGCACGAAGTCAGCTTTCAAATTCGACGGCGTGAAATCGTCGGCCTTGCGGGGTTAGTCGGCGCGGGGCGATCCGAATTGCTGACGACGATATTTGGCATTCAGCCACCGCTGAGCGGGCGCGTGGCCGTCGATCAGAAAACGGTGCCGCTCGAACATTGCCGCCAAGCCATCGATGCCGGCATGGCGTTGGTGCCGGAAGACCGCAAGGCGCAGGGGGTGATCGTCGACATGCGAGTCCGCGAGAATATGTCGCTCTGCCAGCTCCACCGCCAAGCACGGGCCAAGCATTTCATTCATCATCGCCGCGAACGTGATTCCGTTCGCGAATTGACCGAATCGCTTGGCGTGCGAACGCCGTCGATCGAGCAATTCGTTAAATTGCTGTCCGGTGGCAATCAGCAGAAAGTCGTGATTGGAAAATGGTTGGCTTGTCAACCCAAGGTCTTGTTGATGGACGAACCGACTCGCGGCGTCGACGTCGGCGCCAAGCAAGAAATCTACCGCCTGATGGATCAAATGGCCGAACAAGGCACCGCGATCCTTTTCGTCTCCAGCGATATGGAAGAAATCCTGGCGATGGCCGACCGCATCCTCGTGATGCACGAAGGTCGAATAACGGGTGAATTGTCCCGCCACGAATTCAGCGAACAGGCCGTGATGAACCTGGCGACGGGGCTTGTTGGAACCGGAAGGGATTAGCTTTCAGTTTTCAGTTTTCAGTGTTAAGTTCAGAATTTGAGATTTCAGAGTTAAGATTTCAGAATTCAGGCTTACGATTTCGGATTTGTAGATTCCGTTCTTGGTTCTTCAAATTAGCAATTACGAGCGAGTTCATTCCTCAAACCTTCTTCCCGCCTCTTCAACTCCTCACTCCTCACTCCTCACTCCTCACTCCTCACTCCTCACTCCTCACTCCTCACTCCTTACTCCTCACTCCTTACTCCTCATGCCTTATGCCTCATGCCTCAATTCGTAATTCGTAATTCTCTCCGATGAACACCAACAACAAAATCACGGGCATCGTCTTACTGCTTTTGTACGTATGCATCACGACGGCACTGCTCAACGACGCGTTTATTGGCCCGTTTAATCTGCAAAACTTGCTCCGCTACATTTCGCTGTTTGGCATCATCGGCATCGGAGCGGTGTTTGTGATCATCACCGGCGGGATCGACCTTTCGATCGGGTCGATGGTCGGGCTAACCGGCTGCATCTTGACGTTGACACTCAATGGCTGGGTCGAGTCGCCTGCGGCAACCAATATTGGATTCCTCAGCAAGATCCTCGGCAGCGAGGCGATCCTTGCGGCACTCGGTTGGGGTGCATTGTTGTTCTTTCGTGCGTACCGGTCCCAGCGAGTGGCAAGTTCCCGCGAAAAAGCGGTGATCGTTGGCCTTTGGGTCGTGGGTTTATTGGGGTGGCTCGCGGCTTGGGCTCTGGACGGTCGGGACCTTGCCGGTTGGATTACGATTCCGGTGTGCCTGATTTTTGCTTTGGCCGTCGCTGTCCATTTGGGATGGTTGCATGGAATCTTAATTACCAAGTTGAAACTACAGCCGTTTGTCGTGACATTGTGCGGGCTGATGTGTTATCGCGGACTGAGCCGCTGGTTGGCCAACGATAAGTCGCAAGGTTTTGGCACCAAGTACGACGAGTCGTTGCGACTGCTATCGATTGGCAAGCCATGCACGGCAACGCTTGTGTTGTTGGTCAGCGGGATCGCGTTTGTGCTTTGGGGTTTTTTGCGGGCATTTTTCGGCCAGCCCGAGCGGCGCCGTGCCAATTGGACATGGGGTGCAACCCTCATTGGACTTGGGTCGATCTTAATTCTCGTCTCCAGCTCGAAATATTGGGACGGCTGGACAACGAATTACGGCCAAACCTTGATGACGATTGGTCAAACCGAAGTCAAGACGTTCAATATCGTCGTCCCCACAGAATCGCAGGCCCGGCCGGCGGTTTGGATGAGGTACGCGGTTTACCCACTGGTCCTCGCGGCCGCCGCGTTGCTGATTGCAATCAGCCGCCGTATGATCTTGGCCCGGCAGAAGAACGCTTGGCTTGTGTATGTCGTATTGCCGGCGCTGCTCGGGGCAACTTCATTGGGGTCGCTCTACCGAATCAAATCGTGGATTGGCGACGAAGCAGTGACGCTGGGATCAGGCGATCCCAACACGCTGTGGAAAATGCTGGCGGTGTTTGCCGCGATGGGCGGACTCATGCTGGGCATTTCGGTGATTGCTTCGACCGCGATGCGAAGCCAGCGACTGTTCGAGCAAGTCACAATGACCGCGACGGCGTTCTTCGCTGTTCTGTGGTTATTGGGTTTCACGGCGATCCATAACACCAAAGTCCAAGTCCCGTTTTTCTTTTTGGTCGGTGTGGGATTGCTGGCGAGCGTGTTTTTGAATCAGACCATTTACGGTCGATATCTGTTTGCCTTGGGCCGCAACGAGGAAGCCGCGCGATACAGCGGGATCAACACCGATCGGATGATCATCGTGGCCTATATAATTTGCGCTGCCTGTGCGGGATTGGGGGGTATCTTGTTTACCCTCGATTCAAACAATGCCGAACCATCGGGACACGGCAGCTTTTACGAGCTGTATGCGATTGCCGCGGCGGTGTTGGGAGGCTGTTCGTTGCGCGGCGGAGAGGGTTCGGTCATGGGCGTCATCTTAGGCGCGGCCATCATGCGCGTCTTGTTCAACGCGCCGAACATGATCGGTGTCTCGCAACAGCTTGAGTTATTCACGATGGGCGTTGTGATCTTAATCGGCGTGGTAGCGGACGAGCAAATCCGCCGCATCTCCGCCCGCCGCAGCCGTTTGACCCGCTGAGCGTGTGGAGCAGACAAGAAGACTTGCTGGCAGGTAACCGTCAATTCGGTCTACGACTTTCTGCGGTGAATTCTTCGGGTCTGTATGGTAGCACCCAATCGCGGTGCACTCCGGATAGTAGTTTCAAAGAAGTTGCTGTAGAGTCGTAAACTTGGCTGCACGACGAATGAACGAGCTTTATTGATTTTCGTACGCTTTGTTACCTTTATTCTTGGGAGTTATTCATGAAACAGATGATGTTGGCATTGGCGTTGATTTCTTTGCTTTTCGCCAGTTACACAATGGCTCAAGAAAAGTCCGAGGGTCAATGTCCCGCCACGACGGCGACTTCAATTGCATCGGATGATGAAACTAAGGCTAAGGGTCAATGCCCGATTGAGGCCGCGTTGGCCAAATTGCCGACCATCGCCTATAAAGTTGGCGACGAGTCTGCTTGTTGTTCAAATTCCGCCGCGGCGCTGGCGAAGAAGACGGGCAAACCGATTGAATACGTGGTCGCCGACAAGTCGTTCGACAACGACCAAGCCGCGTTCACGTCGTTGGTCGAGCAGACCGAAAAATTCGTCTCGGAGTTCACGACCCCGAGCAAGTGCGAAGTCAGCGGCGCGACTTCGATCGCCGGAAAATCCTGCTCCTGCCCGGTGCAAGCTGAGCAGACAGTCGCGCTGGTGAAAAACGCCGCCGACTCGATCGCGATGACTTATCTCGTCGGCGAGAAGTCATGCGATTGCCCGGTTGAGGCCAAGGAAATTGCAACCCAATCGGGTGAAAAAACGATCTACGTCGTCAACGGCGAGAAGACGGAATGCGAAATGACGGCCCGCTTGAATTTGGCCCGCGCCAAGTACAAGGCGGCGGTTGAATCATTGGTCAAGGCGGAAAAGCCTACGGCCACGATCGATTAGTTTATCTTGGCTTTTGTTGGATCAAACCTCACCGGACGGCCCGCTAAATGAGTTCAGCGGGCCGTCGGTCGTTTCGAGTCCCGGCAGCAGCGGAACTCGCCAGAGTTCCGTGGCCGCGTAGCGAACGACACGAATTGCGCGCACTTTCAGCCGCGGAGCGGCGATAGCATATAGCCGTGGACGATAGTCCACGGTTCCCGGGCCCAATCATGCCTCGAGCCGCGTAGCGGCGGCACAAGCTTAGCGAGCACACAATGGATCGGCATCTATTCGCAATTCCGGCGGGCTCGCACGAAAATCGTGTCGCCACTACGAGGCGAGCGAAGGCTTAGTCGCCGATTTTTCCGTGGGTTGCACCGACGGCTAGATGCCTCCGCCGCTCTGCGGCTAGAGCGCAATTTGCGAATCGCAGCATTGGACGTAGCCGAATTCGCCAGAATTTGGGCCGAGACTCCGGCGATTCCCGCTACGAATTAATCAATGCCGGTACCGGTTATCGCACGGCCGTTGACGCGGATTCGACGGCGGGAATGGGTGGCACTGTTGCGGTTCGAGGCGCGACTTGTTCCGCTTCGCCGGTCACCAGATCGGCGACGTCGTGCCATTGGTGAATCACGTTGCGCATGATGAGGGCATGATCAAAGACAGCGGTGCCCGCGGGAAAAATCGATTCGTCCTCGAAAAAACTTGATTCGACGTGGTCGACCGCCAGCGGGCGAACTTGCCAGTCTTGAGTCTTGAGGCGAATCCCGTCCAAGCGACAGCAGTCGCGGGTCACCGAGTAGCCGATACTGCCTCGTTCAAAAAACGCAGACGACTCGGCGAGCGTCCCAAAGCAGGACGAGGGGGGAAGCGCAATGGCCTCGTGGGCTTTGAGATCGACGGACATGCGGTTGTCGCGGGCCCGAATCGACATCTGGATTTGCACACCGTCGTCGGTCACGCGAAAGTCAGCCAAATTGTGTTCGCCGGGAAAAATCCGTCCCCCAGCATAATGGTTGAGCCGCGAACCGGTATCGCGTCGCGGAATGTAAACTCCTTCGTTCAATAACCCCGATGGATCATCCCAAAGCACCGCGATTCGGTGCGCCGCGTTCTCGCTGGAAATTCCCACCCAGCGCGGCAGCCAACTGGGGCGAATTTGTTCGAGACGGATTAGGCAAATCCCAGCGATGGCGTAACCGCGATGAAGCTTGGGCCGAAACGCCGCGGGAAGAAACTTCCGCATTATGTCGGCGTCCACGCGAAAGTTGACGAGCAACCGGCGCCGAATCAGGCCATCGATCACGGGAAGACGCATTTTTGGTCCCCTGTGCTTCGTCGCCTACGTCGCTAGGCGGAAGAAAACGTGACTTGGCCACGTAACTTGTCACCGTCTAAAGACATTCGGCGAGAACGGTACTAGAATTATCTCTGTCCAGCGGGATCGTAGCAACTCCAGGAGACACGATATGACCAAAATCGTGCTCTGCGTGCCGACAGAAATTGAATTCAAGTTACTCGCCCCACGGGTCGGCAGGCGGCGTGACACAACAGTTGAAGTGCTTGGCTTTGGCCCGATCGCCGCGGCGGCGCGAACCGCGTGGCTCATTGGCGAACATCGACCACAGCGGATGTTTCTCCTCGGGATCGCCGGTTCCTACAGTTCGGACCTGCCGGTGGGAACGGCAACTCAATTTCAAAAAGTGGGTTGCTACGGCGTTGGCATCGGATCGGGCGCGCTGCACCGCTCGGCGTTTGACGTTGGATTTGCGCAAACGCAAGTGCTCGCCCATCCTGGCCAACAAGCTCGATCTGACATCCTACCGCTGGAGTTCGCCGCTCCGCTGATGAATTCGGACCTTCTCTTAACCGTCTGTGCGGCCGCCGCCGATCCGGTGGATGTCGATCTCCGACTGGAGCAATTTCCTGGTGCCACCGCCGAGGACATGGAAGGATTCGGGTTTGCCTTTGCTTGTCAACAAGCGGGAGTCGGCGCGCAGATCATTCGCGGCATTTCCAACGCTGCTGGGCAACGCGATCGAAAGCTCTGGCAAGTCGACGTGGCCGCTGACGCCGCGGCCAAACTCTTTGACGACGTGTTCGATTCGGTGCTGTGTTGACCAGTCGATCCAAAGAATCGTGGCCCATGAGTCCGCGCGAAAAGCGTTCCACACTGCGATTGGGAATCTCGACTTGTCCGAACGACACGTTCGCGTTCCACGGTTTGCTCAACGACAAGATCGACACGCGTGGTTTGCAATTCGACATTCAATTATTCGACATCCAAGAGTTGAACGAGCGCCTCGCGACTGGAACGCTCGATGTGGCTAAAGCCAGCTTTTATGCCGCGTTGCAGTTGGCGGAATGGGTGACCGTTTTGCCGAGTGGATCGGCGATTGGCTTTGGAGTCGGTCCGCTGTTGCTATCGGCGAACGCGACCCCTTTCGATGATTTGCCAAAAGCGTTGGCCGGGCGCCGGGCCGTGGTTTTGTGTCCCGGGGCGACGACCACCGCCACGTTTTTATGCCGCACGATGCTTCCCTTTGAGGTCGACCTGCAACACGTGCCTTTTTCGGAAATTATTCCGCGATTAGCCAGCGGTGCTGCCGATTTGGGAGCATGCATTCACGAAGGCCGATTTGTATGGCGCGAGCACAGTTTGCATTTGGTCGCCGATTTGGGCGAGCTTTGGGAAAGGCAGACGGCTCATCCATTACCGCTGGGTGGGTTACTTGCGCGTAGCAATTTGTCCGGGGATATCCTGCATCGCGTGCAAGGGGTCGTCCAGGATTCCATTTGCTACGCGCAGCGTAACCGCGGCGAGACGGTCGAAACGATGCGCCGATACGCTCAAGAATTCGACGATGACGTCTTGTTCGCGCACGTCGATTTATACGTCAATGAGTGGACGCTCGACTTGGGTTCGATTGGGCGCACGGCGCTGGCGACGATGCACCAAGTCGCTGTATCGCGCGGATTGTTGCCCGCCAATTGGCCGGAATTGAAGGTGTTGAGCTAGTTGCGACGGCAAACGGGGTTGAGCTGCGGAAGCAGTTGGGTGCCACGCCCTGAGTCTTCACGTGCAAGCGTGTCCTGCATTGAGTTTCGCATTTACTCCAACGTCCCCAACGGACTTGTTCCGTTGGAACGACAGATTTGCGGGCTAAGTCTTAGTTCCAACGAGGCAAGCTCGTTGGGGACAGGAACGGAAGCAGAAAGTCGACGAGCAATCTCGCAAGCATCAAATACTTTATCCGAATTGTCGGACAACCACTTCGAATTCTCGGGGCGTGACACCTCGCGAAAGAAACTGCTCTAGCGCCGTGCCGAGCGCCAAATCTGTTGAAGGACTTGCGCAGTCTGCTCGGCGGTTTTCTCGGCGGTTCGGTGCTGAAAAATGAATTGGCGACCACGCTGGCCGGCGGCAAGTCGTCGCGGTTCGTCCGCAAGGACTTGGTGCAAGGCTTCGGCGAGTGCGTCGGTATCGCCTGGCGGAAATTGCCAGCCGGTGTTGGCCGCTGCGAGCAATTCAGGAAAAGCGCCGTGTGCCGGCAATATCACAGGAACGCCGGCCGCCATCGCCTCCAAAGCGTAAAGGCCCTTCGGTTCAAGAAACTCGCTTGGGACTGAGAAGACATCGCACCGTGCAAGCATTCGCAGCTTTTTCTCGCGGCTGACGATCCCCAAATACTCGAAGCGTTTCCCCAGTCCATGACTACGCAACTTGGCGAACTGGGCTTCGGCGTAGGGACGATGTTGCTCCGAGAGCCAGCCGGCGATGAGCAGATGCGGTTCGTTCGAATCCTTTCGTTGGGCAAGCTTCACGAACGCATCGACCAACAAATGCAATCCTTTCTCGGGAGCTAAGCGGGCCAGATAGCCTATTGTCGGCGGGCGATCGTTTGGAGCCGCAGAGAGCGACTCGAAATCTGACGTGTCAATTCCAAGCGGCGTGACGAAGATCTTGGATCGATCCAGGCCCAAGCGTTTTGACATCAGAGTCGCGTAAAACTCGGTATGTGCGATAAAGCCATCGACGTACTGAGCCAGGTCGTGGATCGCCTGGGTGGCTTGTTCGCGAAACGGCTCGGGCAGATAGTCCAAGAACACGTCGTCCCCTTGCAGCGTCGCCACAATCGGGACTTGCAGTTCCTTTTTCCACAACGGAACGCCACCGCTAATAAGCAAATTGCTCAGAAGGAGTAAGTCCGGTCGCCCATTTGACTTCAACCAGTTCGTCAGCCGCAGGACTTCCTTTTTTTGATTTCCGCCTGTACCGCGGAGCATCGATACGGTCAGTCCGCCAAGTTCGCGCGGATCGGTCGCGATCGCTTTGGATGTTAATTTGCGAATCAGCCAAGGGCTGTCGAATACGCGAGCCAAAATCCGCGGCAGATGCCGGAAGAATGGAATCTTTTGTTGGAGGTAAATATTGATGCCGCCAAAGAAAACTTGATCGACGGTCACATCGTTTTCGTCTGTGCGGATCGGCGTATAGACCGGGACCAATTGCAAGTCCAAGCCACGCTTTTGGAGCGACCGCGCGAGCGTGTTGTCGTGCATGCAACTTCCGCAGTACATGCCTCCAGCCCCGGCGGTGAGATAGACCAGGCGTTTTAGTTCGGAGTAAAGCATTAGTATTCAATTTTCACTTTGAAATTTACATTTTGCAATTTTCACTTTCCAAATTGCAAATTGCAAAATGTAAATTTCAAATTGTCGTGTTCAATTTCAATGAGTCGGCGAAACGAGTATCGTTCCCTCCCCCGCGCAGCGTGGGGAGGGCCAGGGAGGGGGTTCATTGCGCAATCACCACGACTACTCCGAACGGAGAGGGGCAGCGTGCGAGGTTGGTGTTGTTCGATCGCGCGGCCCTTCATCCTAATCTTCTCCTGGAAGGGAGAAGGAACAAGAGTTCGAAACCAAGTCAGCAGCGGTACGCTCTGGCTGATATTTACTTCACCAGATCCGCATTAAGAACTGCTTGGCACTGCTCCACGATTTGTCGGCAGACTGAGTCTGCTTGCTCACCGGTGAGGGTCTGATCTGGCGAGCGGAGAACCACGCTCAGGAGCAACCGCTTTTTCCCTAGTCCGTCTTTTTTCTCGTCGCGGAAAAGTTCTTTGAACCGAACCGACTCCAATAATTTCCCGCCCGCTCGACAAACGACCGACTCCAACTCATGCCAGCGCATGGGGTCGTCGACGACAAAATTAAAGTCGCGCTGGATCGGCGGAAACGGACTGACTTCTTGGTAGCGCACGGTCTCGACCGCCGATCTCAAAAGGGCCTTGAGGTCGAGTTCGGCGATGCAAACCGATTGGCGAAAGGCAAATGTGCGTTTGCCGAAGGCCGAAATGCACCCGATAAATCCCAGCAATTGACCGTCGACATTTAGCTGGCCGGAAAGGTTGACGTCCAACAAAGGATGATCAAAGTCGGCAATCGTCGCCGTCGATTGGGGATTCAAGTGAGCCAAAAGCGAATCCAATACTCCCTTGAGTTCAAAAAAATCGCGCTGGCTTACGATCGACAGTTTGGTTTGCTCGTCGGGCAAGCCGGACGGACGCGACAAATAGACGTTTGCGATTTCGAACAAGTGGATGTCGCCATTGGCTCGATACTCGTTGATCCGGAACGCCTCGAGCAAACTGGGAATAAGGCTTCGCCGCAAGTGATTGACTGGGCCGATGTTTTGCGAAGCCTTTTCCAGAACGCCCAGCATCGGCTGTTGGCTGATCAGCGGTTCGGACGTGCTCCAGGGGCTGAAACTTTCCGACCACTGCCCGGGAACGATGCTTGAGGTCATCGCCTCATCCAATCCCGCGGCCGTCAAAAAATGGCGAATGCGCTCGACGATTCGGTCGCCCGAACGCTTGTGTGAAGCCACCATCGGTACGGGCAGCGTATCGGGTATTTCCTGGTAACCATAGATGCGGCCGATTTCCTCGATCAAGTCGATTTCGCGGGTTACGTCGCGGCGCCACGAAGGCGCCACCACCGTGGCTTCATCTGCGGTTTTGTCGACGAGCTTGAAGCCAAGCGATTCCAAGATTTCAATGGCGCGCGGTAGTTGTATCTCAATTCCCAAGACTCGGTTGGTTTGTCGGTGTCGCAAGCAAATCGGTGTGGGCGGCAGCGGTTGATTGCCCGCATCGATCCAATCGGCGGCCAATTGCCCGCCGGCAATTTCGAGGATGAGTTGGCAACAGCGTCGACTGGCCCAATCGATTTGTTGATTGTCAATCGTCCGCTCGAAACGATAAGAAGCCGGGCTGTGCAAATTCAGTTTGCGCGCGGTGTGCCGAATCGAGATCGGCTGAAACTGCGCGGCTTCGATGATGATATCGACCGTTGCGAAGGAGACTTCGCTGTCCGCGCCCCCCATAACGCCGCCCAAGCCGACGGCGCGATCGCCATCGGCGATTACGCACATTCCGGGCTCGAGGCGGTATGTCTTGTGATCGATGGCCACCAGCGTCTCGTTGGCTTTGGGCTCCCGCACGATGATCTTGGCGCCATGGAGTTTACGAAAGTCAAATGCGTGGAGCGGCTGGCCGCACTCGAGCATGACGTAATTGGTGATGTCGACGATGTTGTTGACGCTGGCGATGCCAACCGTCGCCAACCGATCGACCAACCAACTGGGAGAGCTGCCGACACGAACGCCACGGATGAGACGAGCCGTAAACCGATTGCAAAGCTGCGGGGCCTCGATCGTCACGCGAAAGTCTGCTTGGATCGGCGGTCCGCCCGTTTTGAACTGGGGATCGGGACGTTGCAGCGGCAGCTTAAGCAGCGCAGCTATCTCGCGAGCGATTCCGATGTGACCCAGGCAATCGGGCCGATTGCTCGTCACCTCCAAACTGATCGCTTGGTCATTGCCGACCTCGGTTGTCCCATCGTGATTGAGCCCGGACATCGTCAGGCGCTCAATCCATTGTTCCGAAGGAACATTGGGTTGGACGTACTCGTGCAGCCATTGTCGTGAAACCAGCATGACTTATTCCGATCAAGTTTTTCTGCGGGACGGCTAATAGTTTTGGCGACTAAATGCGTTTCCAAAAATCACAATCGTTCCCTCGGCCCCGCTTCGGGGAAGAGGGCAGGGTGAGGGGCTGCATTTGCAACGTACGTCCCCCTCATCCTACCCTTCTCCCCCAAATTCAACTCAAACAACTTCGTTCGATTATTTATCCAATTTGTTCGTTGAATTTTGGGGAGAAGGAACACGAATAGCACAACATCAAACCATAGGCCCTTGGCGCTTCTAAAACTGGCGCAGGAATCGAACGTCGTTGGTGAACAAGTAGCGAATGTCGGTGATTTGATGGCGGATCATACACAATCGTTCGACGCCGAGGCCAAATGCGAACCCCGAGTATTTTTCGGGATCGTATCCGACGGCGCGCAGCACGTTGGGGTCGACGATTCCGGCCCCGCCGAACTCGACCCACTTGCCATTCCAAAAATAATCCGCTTCCACGCTGGGTTCGGTAAAAGGAAAGAATGATGGTCGGACGCGCACGGGGACACTGGCGCCTAAATAGTTGTCGGCGAACAGCCGCAAAACGGTTTTCAGGTCGGCCATCGAAACATGTTCATCGATCAGCAAACCTTCCATTTGGTGGAACATCGGATAATGCGTTGCGTCGGCCGTATCCGGGCGATAGACGCGACCCAGCGAGATGATCCGGACGGGCGGTTTGGTTTCCTCCATAACGCGGATTTGCACCGTGCTCGTTTGGCTGCGGAGCAAGAGCGGTTCGTGGTTTTGGCGACTGGCCAAGGTGATATAGAAATTGTCGAGCGGGTCGCGGGCCGGATGGTCGGCGGGAATATTAAGCGCCGCGAAATTGTGCCATTCATCTTCGATTTCCGGGCCATCTGCGGGGGTGAATCCAAGTCGCCCCATGATGTCCTTCAATTCTTCGATCGTCTGCGTGATCGGGTGCAAACGACCCACGCGAATCGAACGGCCCGGCAGTGTTGGATCGATCTTCGGGTCGCGCGCTCGGACCGGGCCGGATTGTTCCAGCCGCAGTTTGGCTTGATCGAACGCGATCTGAATTTCTGATTTGACTTCGTTGAGCCGCTGGCCGGCGGCGGGTTTGTCTTTACCCGCGATGCCCGCCAGGCACTTTTGCACCGTTTTCAACTGCCCGGCCTTGGCGCCAAGGTATTCGACGCGGTCCGCCTCAAGTTGATCCGACGCGTTGGCTTGGGCGAACGCGGTCCGAGCGGCGGTACACAACCGATTGAGTTGGTCCAAGAATTCCGCCAGGGGCACATCGGCAGGTCGTTTTGCTTCGACGGACATGGTCGGCCTGGGATCGGGGTGTTGAACGCTGTGGCACAAGTCAAAAAAAAAGCACGGAGCCAACGGCCGCCGCGCTTTCGATTAGTTTTTATTGAGCGATTCGACTACGCGGCGAGCGCCTTCTTGACCGTTTCGACGATTTTATCAAAACCTTTGGGATCGGCGACGGCGATTTCCGATAGCGACTTACGATCTAACTCGATGTTGGCCAGCTTTAAGCCGCGAATAAACCGACTGTAGGCGATGTCGCGCTGGCGACAAGCCGCGTTGACCCGCACGATCCAAAGTTGGCGGAACGATCGTTTGCGATTGCGGCGGTCCCGATAGGCGAAGGCACCGGCCCGGGCCACAGTTTCTTTGGCGGTTCGATAGAGTTTTCGCCGACCGCCGACATAGCCCTTGGCTCGTTCGAAGAGACGCTTTTTTGCTTGCGTCCGAGCGGCACCTTTTCTGGTACGCATGGTATTTTTCCTGGTGTGTCCGCAAGGCCCTTGGCGATCGCCAAGCGTTCAATTGCCCGCGCACAAATTGTTGACACGACTAGTAGCTGTACTTGCCCAGCGACTTGTGAATGGATTTCTCCATGGTGTCATGCAGCACTTTCGTGCCGCGCAGTTTTCGTTTGCGCTTGTTGCTCATGCGGACTTGTCGGTGGCTCGTCCCGGCACTCCGATGTTTCACCTTGCCCGACGCCGTGATGCGGAACCGCTTCTTGGTCGCCTTGTGCGTTTTCAACTTGTACATGGAACGGATCCTAACGCGAGTCGGATGTCGGCGGCGGGCGCCAAAGCGCAACGCGAAAAATGAGTCGAGATTTTAGAAGCAATGCCGCGGTTTCGAAAGGGGGTCTTGACGGTAACTCGGCGGTTCTTGTTCCTTCTCCCCCAATATTCAACGCGCAATAATCTCGATATTTAGAATGCGTGTTTCGCGTTGAACATTGGGGGAGAAGGCTAGGATGAGGGGCAGCGTCCGCAATTGGGCCCCTCACCCCACCCTCTCCCCCAATCTGCACGCGGCGATATCAAGTCCGAGGTTTTGCTCATCGGCGCGTGCAGATTCGGGGAGAGGGAACTCAAAATGCGCAACATCAAATACGTCGCGTTGGACGCAAACCTTGACCGGCCACTAATCCGCCCTTTGCGATTTGGGAATCTCCAAACAGCAACACCCCAGTTCGAGCCGATCGGGTTTGGACTTCTTGGCAGAAAAAACGCTTGTCGCAAGCGAGTAGATAATGGTCTTGCCTACGCGCCGCGTTGCAACGAGTCCCTGGTGTCGCAACACCTTTAGGTGATGAGAAACGATACCGATTTCTTTGTCCAGCAATGCGGACAAATCCGAAACACTTTGCGGTCGTTCGCGCAGCGCTTGGACGAGTCGCAAGCGC
This sequence comes from Pirellulaceae bacterium, assembly GCA_041745295.1. Taxonomy (GTDB): domain Bacteria; phylum Planctomycetota; class Planctomycetia; order Pirellulales; family Pirellulaceae; genus JANMEB01. The sequence continues at coordinate 77,397 of JBGTJE010000020.1, forward strand.
TCGGTATCGGCGAGCGCCTTCAATAGCTTGGCGCATTTTCCAGCAGACAGTACGTCCTTCACGATTGAAATCTCCTGGTTAAGAACCTAACGTCTGGCAGTGAAAGACTCAATTCCCGGCTCGGTCGATCTGCGTTTTTTTGCGGTGCAGTGACTTCCATTCATTCTAACGGATATTAGAATGACCGCTCGTTCCGAACACCGCCTATTTTCGCGTGATATGAGCAACGGCAACGCACGACAAAATCCGGCTCCCCCATTGGTTCCGCTTGCGAAAGTCATGTTGGCGGAAGGGTTTGGCACCTTCTTGTTGGTCCTGTTCGGCTGCGGTTCCGTTCACACGGCGGTTTTGCTGGGAGCGCAGGTCGGACTTTGGCAAGTCGCGATCGTTTGGGGACTGGGAATCATGTTGGCGATTTACACGGTTGCCGCGGTCAGCGGGGCACACATCAATCCAGCGATGACCATCGCGTTTGCGACCTGGGGACGACATTCCTGGAGTCGAGTTTTTCCCTATGTATTCGCTCAAACCCTGGGAGCGATCTTGGCGGCGGCCGTTTTGTTCGCGTTGTTTAGCGGATTCATCGCCAACAAGGAACGCGAAAAGGGAGTTGTGCGCGGCGAGCCCGGCAGCATTGTCACGGCGATGTGCTATGGCGAGTACTTTCCCAATCCCGGGCCTATCGCCGCGATGGCGGGTCCGTACGATTCGGCGGCCCATGCCCAACTGCGTTCGCAGTTTAGTCACGGCGCGGCGTGGTTCGCCGAATTTCTGGGGACAATGGTGTTAGCTTGCTTTGTTTTCGCACTCACCGACGATCGAAACTCAGCGCGGCCGCTGGCGAATCTTGCGCCGGTGTTCATCGGACTCTCGGTGACGGCACTCATCTCTTTATTGGCTCCGTTGACTCAAGCTTGTTTTAATCCAGCGCGCGACTTTGGCCCGCGATTGTTCGCTTATTTTGCCGGCTGGCGAAGCGTGGCCATCCCGGGATTGTCAGATCCTGGGTGGCTGACCGTGTACATCCTGGCTCCGATCGCAGGCGCCTTGGCAGGTGGAGGTTTTTATCAGTTCTTTCTACGTCCGTCGACTGTCAACATTGAGGCTCCATCATGAATCGCGTCGTTTGCATTGCGATTTTAGTTGGCTTTTCCGGCATTTTATCCGCTCAGGATCGCGGCGGTGGCCTCCAACTTGATCCTTTGCTCCCGTACCAAGCCGAGCGATCCAATGCGGTCACTTATGAGGTTGATTTCTCGGTTGTCGTCACGCCCCCGTACAAAACGAAAAAACTCCGAGTCTGGCTTCCCATTCCGACCAGCGATACGGCCCAGGAGGTAACCGAAGGGCGCCTCTCATCCTTCCCGATGGTTGTGGATCCGACCATCGCGAGCGAGGAGGTGTACGGAAACCGTTTTGCGTATTTTGAGTTTGATTCGCCGCAAGGCGCCCAGGTGATTCGGCACCAATTTCAGGTCAAGACCTGGGAGCTGCGGTGGAATGTCGATCCCGCGAAAGTTGAACTAGTAAAGGATTGGCCGGAGAGTTTCCACAAGTACCGACTGGGCGACGCACAGGCCGTGGTAGTCGATGAACGATTCGAGAATCTACTCAAGGAAATCGTTCCCGGCAAATCTACTCCCGCAGCCGCACTCAACCGGGTTATGAATTGGGTCGAGGATTCTTTTGAATACGATCACCATGAAGCATCGCTGCGCGCGAGTTCGGAGCATGCCTTCACCAAGCGACGCGGCCACTGCAGCGACTACCATAGCTTTTGTGCGGCGATGGGACGGGTGATCGGCGTCCCGACTCGGGTCACTTACGGCATCAATCCATTTCCCAAAAATTCGCCCTCCCATTGCAAACTTGAGGCGTTTTTGCCCCCGTATGGTTGGGTCAGCTTTGACGTGTCGGAAACGCAGAAGCTGATTGCCGAAATTCGCAAGGCCCCTGCGCTGGATGATGCAGCAAGGAAGTTCCTGGTCGAACAGGCTCGGTCGCGGCTCGCAACTGGATTCCGCGACAACACGTGGTTCTTGCAAACGCGAGGCACCGACTACGAACTGGTCCCAAAGGCAAGCCGACGAGTAGCCGTTGTCCGTACAGCCTATATCGAGGCGGATGGCGTACCTCTGGCCGAACCAGATCCCAGCGACAAGATACAGACGACGTTCTCTTGGATGACCGTGCACGAATACAAAGCTGATCGAAAAGTGCCCTACCCATTTTCAGACTGGAAAACATTGAATTCGAGTGAGGAAAAGTAATGGCTGATAATCCACGTTTCATCATGATCGGCGGTTTTCTGGGTGCAGGAAAAACCACGACGATCGCGCGACTGGCCCGACGATTTCAATTGCAAGGCAAACGGGTCGCCATCGTCACCAACGATCAGGCAACCGACTTGGTGGATACAAATATCTTGCGTTCCCAAGGATTCGACGTCGGGGAAGTTGCCGGATCTTGCTTCTGCTGCAACTTCAATGAACTGACGAATACAGTCGAACGGCTGGGTGCGGCTCAACGACCCGACGTCGTGATCGCCGAACCAGTCGGAAGTTGCACCGATTTGATTGCCACGGTGATTCGTCCGCTCAGAGAGATTTATTCGCAACCATTTGAAATTGCTCCCTACGGGGTGATCGTCAAACCGAGTCATGGGATTCGAATTCTCAAGCATGACGCCAAGGGCGGCTTCTCGCCGCAAGCGGAATACATTTTCCGCACGCAGATAGAAGAGGCGGATTTCGCGGTGGTGAATCGCATTGATGAACTAACGGCGCCCGAATTGGACGAGCTTACACAGCTTTTGGAAGCCCAATTTCCCGGCCGGCCCGTCATTCGAATGTCCGCCAAAACGGGAGAAGGGTTCGATGCCTTGTGCGAGTTTCTTGATCAGCAAGGGGAATTCGGCCGTCGCGTTATGGATGTCGACTATGAAGTGTACGCCGAAGGCGAAGCCGATCTCGGATGGCTCAATAGCCAGGTCATCGTGCAATCGTCGTTGCTCATCGACCTCGATGCATTTCTGTTGAACCTGTTGCGCCGCTTTCGCGACGAATTGGCGTTAATCCCGGCTGAGACAGCGCACCTAAAAGTCATCGGACTTTGGGAGGGCTTTTACGGAGTGGCAAACTTGGTGAGCAGTTTTAACGAGCCCGTTCTTTCGCTGGCGTCTAATTGTCGAACCAAGGAGGCAAATATCGTTGTCAACGCGCGCGTCGCGCTTGACCCCGAGACGTTGACTGATTTGACGCGACGTGCGTTAGCTAGGGAGGCAGCCCTCATCAATGCCTCAGCCACAATCTCGACCTTACAGAGCTTCCGCCCCGGTCGCCCCGTGCCAACACATCGCATTCTTACCTAGCGAATCAAAGATGGGATCGTCTTGGGGAAGAGGTATCCCCTCGCGCAAATATTGCTCATACAAATGGGGCATGCTCTCGGGCCAAATATGGAATCGGCCGCGCAAGAATGGCGAAATGCGCCAATCGCCGACGATGCCGTTTTCGCCCAACAATCCCTCGTATTCAACCCGATGGCGGTTGACGTAGCTCTTGGTCCACATGCAGTGTTGCGTGGGCGGGCTGAACTGTCCGATCAGCGTCCAAGGACCAACATAGTCGATCCCTTCACCGCGAATGACTCCCTGTGGGTTGCAGTCCAAGTAGAGTTGCATCCAACCCGGCTCACGACGATGATATTCGAGATAGAAACCAGTCCAATTCCCGGACGTGATATTTGCGTGGCTGCTCATTAGGGCTGATCGGGAGTGTGGAAATAGACTATTCTAAACCGTGCCTTGAAACGTAAATCGCGAACGTTAACAATCAGCCGCAGGGCGGTAGCCCCCGGTTTTTGCCTCGAACTCGGTTCAATAACCGGACGCTAGCGCGTAGCGCCTTATACTTCGCGACAAAGCCGAGGTGCGACGAATTACTATTTTCGCGTCGGGCTCGACAAAGACAAGCAAAAACTGCGGCGTTGCTCGCGCCCAAGTTCATGTCCAGCAAACGTCAATCCAATATCGTCATTTATCCCGGATACGGCTTTGCCACGAGTCGCGGCGATTTCGCGATTCGCATCTCGGGCGTGGTCTACGAGCACCGCATTCCTTTGGGAATGCGCAAGCAATTCTTAGTTAATATGTTGGCCCGGGCGATGAAGGCAACGCCGGCCGAAGTCATCGACGAGACGTTTCGCCGACGCGTCGCACCGTTTGTTGCCAAGGCCAAGGGGGGCGAGCGCATTTCGATCCAGGTTGGACCACGTCGATTCCGTTTGCGGCGTCGCACGCGACGAAGCGGCTGGTTTCGCGGCGGATTCCGCGTTCCGGCAGCATTAGTTGAACAGCTTCGCAGCTCGGGCGAAATGGTTCAGGACCGCTTGCCGATTCGGGCATGGCTTTCCGCAGACTCTAAAGTGGTCTCGGCGAGCAACGTTTTCGTTTTGCCGGATCGAGGCGTTTCCATCGTCTCGGATATCGACGACACAATTAAAGAGTCCAACGTGGGAAACCGCCGCGAACTTTTGGCAAACACTTTTTTGCGCGAATTCCGCTGCATCGATGGGATGGCCGAGCTTTATCAGGCTTGGGCGGCCAAGGGTGCTGCCTTCCATTACGTTTCTTCGAGCCCCTGGCAGCTGTTTGACCCAATCCTCCAATGGACGTCCAGCGATGGATTTCCAGCGGGCACGCTTCATTTGCGAACTTTTCGCCTACGGGACCAAGTCATACGGCGAAAAGCCAACGCGAAACGCCGCAAGCGCCAATCGATCGCGAAAATGCTAAAGGTCTTTCCCAGGCGCAAGTTCATTTTGATCGGGGATTCGGGGGAACGCGATCCAGAAATCTACGCCAAAATGTGTGAAAAGTACGGAGACCGAATCGCCGCCGTCTTTATTCGCGACCTCGAAAACCAACCGTTGGGATCGCAACGATTCACGAAAATGAAATCGCTCGCCTGGCCCACGAATTGCCAAACGTTTGCTTCCCCCGAGGACTTACGCAACCTCTCGGCAAATCTGTTTTAGGTGGAATTCCGATCGAATCGGACTGTAGCCCTCTCGCTCAGCGAGCGTTGCCCCAGAACAGCACTGGCAGAGCCAGTGGCACACAAGACCGAAGCGAAATTCCGTGTGCCACTGGCTCTGCCAGTGTTTTGAAGTCACTTTAAAGCCAAGGCCCGCTCCGCGAGAGGAAGGCGACTTCAGATGACACTCGAAACTGCTCAAGGGTACAGCTTTCATCACGCGGAGCGTGATGGCTACAACCAAACGGACCTGCTGCATGTCATTTTGTAATTGCACCCGCTTCGGCGACGGCTATAATCCATTGGGGCGTTACGGGGAGCAGTATAGATGTCAGGCACACATTCAAGGGCACGACATGCCGACGTTGGATGTTTCAAAACCCAACGAATGGAGCATCGGCCGAAGACGACCCGGTTGTTGACAGTTGCCTTCTTCGCATTCTTCGGCTTGACAAGAGTTTCTTTTGGGCAAGACATCCAAGTCTCGACGCCGCGGGTCGGTATCAACGACTCGTACTACGAGGCTATGGGAGTGAATTGGGGCTTCCAATTTGGCGGCCCCTCCTCCCAATTTTTCGGATCCTTCAACCAAGGATCTGCGGGAAGCGCCATTCCACCGTTTGGCGGATATGACCCCAACGCTTCCGCCCGTTTCGGCTTCAACAGATTCAACAACAATGGCAGCGGATTCTCGCTCGGCTTGGAAATGGGAAAAGGATCCACGCGCACCATGACGAGCAATTCCCCGAGCGTCGTAGTTCCCAACGGAGGCGTCGGTTCCATTTTCGACGGCAGCTTTCGACCGTTTGTCACGGGCGTTATCCCCGTGGTCGGAAATCCCGGCGACACCGTGGAACCCTACACACCGCCCTTTCAAGCGCCGCAATCGTTAGGCAGTCGCTGGTCGGATATTTTGTCGCCGCAACAAGAATCGCGCCCTTCGCCATCGTCCGATGGAACCTCGACGAATTTCCGCAACGAAAACAGTTCGGCACAACTAGGCGACTTGAGCGTCGCGGAGTTGCAAGCCCAGCGCGCCGCTCAACAGAGCGAAAAGCTGAGCGAAGTGGACGCCTTCATTGCCGAAGCTCAAGCGTTCGAAAAGGATGGCAAATACTCGCGGGCGCGGACAAGCTACCGCAAAGCCATCAAGCGCGCGGAAGGCACCCAACGCTACGATTTGCAGCTCAAACTCGAATCGCTGCTCGATAAATAGCGTTCTAGTCGACTTGCGCTTCGCTCCGCTCGATGGTCGATAATCGTCCGAGCAACCCGGTTTTGCGCGCCGCGATAATTTCGACGACCCCTTTTTTCTGCCCCCGCATGGCAACGCAATCTTGGGCTATCGGCACCGCTTTCACGTAGAAATGAGTCTTGACGTAGGGAAAACCTAACCACTCCAAAGCCTTGAGCAAAACTTTGGGACCCGATGGATACCAACTCAATCGATGAACTCCGTCGATCAATGACTCCCCGGGGGTGGGACAAATGAAGAAACATCCGTTGGCGGGCTCGGGATCGACGACGTTGACGACCGGCGTATTGAGAATCAAGACTTCGCGAGTGAGGTCCCCGGCGACCTTGAGAGTTCGCATCGGATCGGGTACCAGGTGCAAAAGGCCCTTGAACAACGTGACGTCAAAACGCGGCAGGGGTCGAGCCGCCAACGCATCCAATTCTAACTCGAGAAATTCCATCAGCGGCAGTTGCCGATACTTTTGGATCAGTCGCGCTTGTCGAATCCAATGGCCACGGGCATCGACGCCCATCGTGCGACCGGCCCCGTTTTCCTTGGCCCAAAAGCAATACGCTCCACAATTGCAGCCGCAATCGAGAAACGATCGATGCTCCAATCCGTTTGGATAAAGTGTTTTCAGCGTCCGAATGAAGCCCTCTTTGGGATTGATCATGCCGATCTTCGGAGCATTGGCTTTGGGAGTTCCGGCGGCATCGCTGGCCGACTTCGACGTGATTCCATGAGCGATTTCGACTTCAATATGCCACGGGGCCAGATCGATGACCTCTTGCCGAATTTGGGCCAACTGCGAATCGTTCATGGCGCTGTGCTCATGCGTCGTCCAAAATATCTACCGCTCGGAACGATTTGCCTTCGAGCATTGCCAAGCTTGCTCCGCCCCCGGTGCTGACGTGGGTGATCTTGTCGGCAAAGCCCAGCTGTTCAATTGCCGCGGCACTGTCTCCACCCCCGACGATGCTCACGGCGTCGCTGTCCGCCAATGCCTTGGCGACGGCCCTGGTTCCTTCGTCAAACGGCGGCATTTCAAACACGCCCATCGGGCCATTCCACACCACGGTCTTCGCGGCGCGGATGATCTGTTCAAAGTTACGAATGGTTTGGGGGCCGATATCCAAGCCCATGAAGCCGCTCGGGATCGGTCCGCTGACAACCTGTTTTTTGCAGTCGGCGGTAAATGCGTCGCCGCAATGATGATCACTGGGCAGCACAATCTTGTCCATTCCGCGCGCCAAAAGCTCTCGCGCAAGATCCAATCGATCGGCCTCTGTTTTGCTCGCCCCTACCGCGATACCCTGCGCCGACAAAAAAGTGTAGGCCATCGCCCCACCGATCAAGATGCGGTCGCAACGCGTGAGCAAATTGTCGATCACCTTTATCTTATCGGAGACTTTTGCGCCGCCGAGGATCGCCACAAATGGCCGTTCCGGGTCGGCGATCACGTCGCTTAGGTATTTGATCTCTTTTTCGACCAACAAACCTACAACCTTCGGTTTGGCGTTCATTGCCAGCGGCACGGCGACCATCGAGGCATCTTCGCGATGGCACGTTCCAAACGCGTCGTTGCAATAGATGTCGGCCATCTTCGCGAGCGATTGTGCGAATCCCGGATCGCCCGATTTCTCCCCCGCTTCGAACCGTACGTTTTCCAAAACCAAGACGTCGCCGTTGGTCAACTCGCGCGATTGTCGCTGGACGTCGGCCCCGACGGTGTCCTTGGCAAAGCGCACTGGCCGCCGCAGCAATTCGCCCAATCGCACTGCCGTCGGCCACAGGCTATATTTCAAATCCGGCGCGCCATCCGGACGGCCCAAATGCGACATGAGAATCAGCCGTCCACCGCGATCCAGAACGGAGCGAATCGACGGGAGCGCCATTTCGATTCGCCGATCATCGGTAATCTCTCCCGACTCGTCCAAGGGGACATTGAAGTCGACCCGCATGAGAACACAGCGATTCTTGGGGTCGATTTGAGCGATCGTCTTTTTGGCCATCGGCACGAACTCGAGAACTGATAGCAAGATCGGCAACGTAGTATAACGGTTGGACATCCGAACAAGCTTGCCACGTGGTCTTTGTTTTATCGATCGGCTTTCGGGCGTTGCGACCGCGCCGCGGTTCGGTTAACCCGCCCAAATGACGGCGCGTGATTAATCCCAGGCCCGTCGCAGATTCCGGGACGAGCTTGACGATCCCAGTAAGCCCGCCTGCGGCGGGGTTAACCAAAGATTATGGTTGCCAGCCGCACGCTCTACGCGTGACTTGCTTCGGGAGTTCGGATCCGCTTTTGAATATCGGTTTCAATATTGCCGAAAACTTCTTCGTGCCGCATGACCGAAACGTGCAGAGCGTGCAGCAATCGCTTGGCGGTGTAGAAATTCAAGACGATTCGCTGAGTGATTTCGACCGGTTTGTCGTTGGTGCCCATCGGCTGGGCGTTCAGTCCAAAATCGACAATCAGCTCCTCAGGCGAGCCGGTGACGCGGCAAAAATTCGCGTACGCGCAATGGGCCCGCGATTCGTCGACGGGAATCGGTCGGGGCGGATTAGGTTTTTTCGTGGGTTCGACCATGGTTTGGGTTCCTCAAGACTTTTAGGGAATGCGGGGCGGTGTGAATCGTGGTTTCCCGGGATCCGAATCCTTCGCCGAGACAAGTGGCGACTGCCCGGCTTTCGAATCCGTCGTCGGGTAATTATCACTATGGCTTGGCAAGGGCTCGCAGTTCTGACCAAACGCGTAACGCGACTCATCAGCACTCGCCAGATTCCTTTCAAGCATGACGATTCAGATCCTTTCCGTCAACCTCGATACGGCCCTCACGAACTTCGCCCATGCGTAAACACGTTCTCATTATCAACACGGGTGGCACGATCGGGATGCGGCGGACCGCCGACGGTTATCAACCGCAACCCGGTTTTTTGCAGCAACAGATGTCGCAGATTCCGGAGCTTGCCGATCCGACGATGCCCATCTATGAGATTTTCGAATTCGACCCGGTGCTCGACTCGGCAAACATGACTCCAACGGACTGGCTGCGGATCGGACAAGAAATCGAGCGCTGCTATTCCCGCTTCGATGGCATTTTGATTCTGCACGGAACCGACACGATGGCCTACACGGCGTCGGCCCTCGCCTTTATGCTGCGCGGGTTGGACAAGTCCGTGGTGCTGACCGGATCGCAGTTACCGCTGTGCGAACTGCGGAATGACGCGCGCGAAAATTTGATGACCGCGATGATGCTCGCGTCGCGATTCCGAATTCCCGAAGTCTGCATCTTTTTCGGCAGTCGATTGTTGCGCGGTTGCCGCGCAACCAAGAGCAGTACGTCGCTTTTCGAAGCCTTCGATTCGCCGAATTTTTCGCCATTGGGTATCGCAGGAACCGACGTCGAAGTATTTCAGGAGCGCATTCGACCGGTCGCCAACGGGCAATCGTTTCGATTATGTCCGCTTTCCAACGCGCGCGTCGCGACGCTTCGCCTGTTTCCTGGACTATCGGCGGAAGTCGTCCGGCATACATTGAACCAACCGCTCGAAGCCGTCATCTTGCAAACCTACGGAGTGGGAAATGGTCCAACCAATAACCAACCGCTGTTGCATGCGATTGCCGATGCCACTCAGCGCGGAATCGTAGTCGTCAACTTGACGCAATGTCACCAGGGCCACGTTGCGATGGCGGAATACGCGACCGGAGGGGCGCTGGCCGACGCGGGCGTTGTCTCGGGAGTCGACATGACGTTTGAAGCCGCACTGGCCAAAGTCCAATACTTGTTCGGCCTCAACCTGACCATCGAGGAGATTCGCCGCCAAATTGCACTCGATCTGGCCGGCGAACTCACGGCGAGTCTATGATGGATCGCCGTGAACGAGCGGCCAACATTTGTGCGGACTAACATTTGGTTTTGTGTGCCACTGGCTCTGCCAGTGTCTTTTGGATTTGACGTCCAAAACGGACACTGGCAGAGCCAGTGGCACACAAGAATAAGAGCCAATTGATAGGCACCCCGTATCGAACGCGCGATCGAATGAATGTTTTTGTTGACGGCTTACGGAGGCGTAAAGCGTGCGAACTAATCTGACCAGTCGATGCGTGAGAAATTGCCTGACAGTTTGTGCTTCCATTGGCGTGTTCTGTTCGCATGGACTCGCACAGGATGCGGATGTGAAACTGGGATGGGCCGATCAGAAGCCGGAGAACGAACCGTTTGTGCAAACGGAACAAGGCTACATGGTCTCGTACCGGACCAAAATTCCGGGGACCGAAATCGAATTCGAAATGGTCCCTATTCCTGGCGGCAAATTCCTGATGGGCAGTCCCGCCGACGAAGAGGACCGCATGGATGACGAAGGGCCTCAATTCGAAGTCACCGTCGAGCCATTTTGGATCGGAAAATACGAAATCACGTGGGCCGAGTACCGCCGGTTCATGCTGCTGCATGACATCTTCAAGAAATTTCAAGGAGAAGGGATTCGCAAAGTCGCCGACGACCGCGGCCTGGATGTTGTGACTGCGCCTTCATCGCTTTACGATCCGAGTTTTACGTTCCAAGCTGGCTCCGACGATCGCGGCCCCGCCGCCACGATGACGCAATACGCCGCAAAGCAATACACCAAATGGCTCGGCCTGACTTCGCGGCAATACTATCGGCTACCGACCGAAGCCGAATGGGAATACGCGTGTCGTGCGGGAACCACCACGCGGTATTCGTTTGGCGACGACGTCGAAGAACTGGACGACTACGCTTGGCATGAGGAAAACTCTGACGGAAGCCGCCACGATGTGGGGGGAAAGAAGCCCAATCCGTGGGGACTTTACGACATGCACGGCAACGTCGCGGAATGGGTCTTGGACGAGTACACCGATTCGGGTTACGCCAAGTTCAACGGCGAGCCGCAAACGATTGAATCGGCCTTTCAGCAACCGACAAAGCTCTATCCGCGCGTCGTGCGCGGAGGCTCGTTTGACTTGGCCACCGAAGACTGCCGCTCGGCCGCGCGGCTTGGTTCCGAGGATCGCGATTGGAAAGAAGAAGATCCTAACTTTCCCAAGAGTCCCTGGTGGTACACCACCGAGCCGGCGACCGGTGTTGGCTTTCGACTTGTGCGACCCATGCGAGTTCCCGCGACGCGCGAGTCCCAAGAAGCTTTTTGGAAAGCCGATGTCCCCTCGATTCTCGACGACGTGATTCAGCGCGTCCGCCAAGAAGGGCGCGGGGCGCTGGGAATCGTCGATGAAGAATTACCGGCAGTGATCCAAGAACGTTTTCCGAAGAAAAATTGATTGCCGCGAGTTTTTGTTGATCCTGTTCGCTGGATCGGGCCGGGAGACCTTCGGTCGCAACAGGTGCGGGGTCAGGAGACGACTGCTGTAAACTTCTTCAACCGGCAAAACTCACTATGAAATAAGGAATTGCGGAAAACTGGCGCGCAAGACTGCACTTGACACATAACCTTCGCGACAGCAACACGATTTTTCCAGGGAAGTCCGGGTTCCAAACATGTTTACAGCAGTAGTCAGGAGACCCGCGCACAGCGCGGGGGATACCAACTCACTGCGTGAATGCTTCGATACGTTAGTTGAGTCTACGACTTCGCGACCCGGATCGACAATTCGTCGAGTTGCTTGAGGTCGACCGAACTGGGGGCTTCGGTCATCAGGTCCGTGGCCCGTTGATTTTTGGGAAAGGCGATGCAGTCACGAATGTTGTCGAGTCCGCCAAAGAGCATGACGACTCGATCAACGCCGAGGGCAATTCCGCCGTGGGGTGGTGCACCCAATCGGAGCGCGTCGAGCAAGAAGCCAAAACGGTGCTTGGCTTGCTCCTCGGTCAGGCCCAAAAGACCGAAGACTTGCTGTTGCGTCGAGTTCTTGTGGATTCGTATCGTTCCACCGCCTGCTTCAAAGCCGTTGATGATTAGGTCGTAGGCCTTTGCCCGAGCCGCCTTCGGATCGGTGGCGAGCGACGCCAAATCTTGGTCGCGCGGAGCAGTGAACGGATGGTGCATTGCCACCCAAGAATTGTTTTCCGCATCGAAGTCGAACATCGGAAACTCGACGACCCAAGAAAAATGCATCTGTCGAGGATCGTAGAGCTTCAGCTCGGCCCCTAACTTTTTGCGCAACCCGTTGAGTGCCCGACAAGTAACGTCCCACGTGTCGGCGATAAACAGCAACAGATCGCCGGGAGCCGCTGACATCCGCACGCCGATACGGGCGAGCAGCGTTTCCGAAAAGTTTTTGGCGATTGAACCCCCTAGCTTTCCGTCTGCCTCGACTTTGAACCAGGCCAAGCCCTTGGCTCCAAAGTCCTCTTGGACGTAGGTGGTGAGCTGATCGATTTTCTTTCGCGAGTATTGTTCGCTGGCCCCTTTGACGTTGATCCCGCGGACTTTGTTGCCCGCTGCTGCGACAGACTTGAAGACCTGGAATTCGGCTTCGGCTGCAAGATCGGTGCAGTCGACGAGTTCCATTCCGAAACGCAAATCGGGCGAGTCGTGTCCGAATCGCTGCATCGCTTCGTCGTAGGTCATGCGCGGCAGCGGCAATTGCAATTCGATCCCCAAGACGGTTTTCGCGAGCCGCTGCATTAAGCCATCGATAATCCTCATGACATCCTCAGCGTCGACAAACGACATTTCCACATCGAGTTGCGTGAACTCGGGTTGCCGGTCGGCTCTCTGGTCCTCATCGCGAAAGCACTTGGCGACCTGCACGTAGCGATCGTAGCCGGCGATCATCATGAGTTGCTTGTAGAGTTGCGGCGACTGCGGCAAAGCGTAAAACGATCCGGGATGGACGCGACTGGGCACCAAATAGTCGCGTGCCCCCTCGGGGGTGCTGCGGCCCAAAATCGGCGTCTCGATTTCGACAAAGTCATGCTCGTCAAAGTAATCGCGCATCGACTTGACGATTCGATGGCGGAGGAGCAGGGTCCGTTGCATGACGTCGCGCCGCAGGTCGAGGTAGCGGTGCTTGAGTCGCAAGTCCTCGTTTGGCAGTTCAACTTGACTGGGAGTAAACGGCAGGACGTCGCTGACGTTGAGAACTTCGATCGACTCGGCGCGAATTTCGATTTCTCCCGTGGGCATTTTCGGATTTGTTTGGCCTTCGGGTCGGCGCATGACCAAGCCGACGACTCGAATCACGTACTCAAAGCGGACGGAATCGCCGATCTGTCGCGCGTCAGCCGGCGACTCCGGTCCGATCACGATCTGAACTTTGCCATAGCGATCGCGGAGCACCAGAAATTTAGCGCCGCCAAAATCGCGAATCATGTCGACCCAGCCGCAGACCGTGACGGTTTGGTCGACGTGTTTGGCCCGAAGTTCGCCGCAGGTATTCGATCTCATCATGATGCGTTAGTTCCTTTAACTCTAACTCGCGTTATTTGGCCCGGAGCAATATTGTGTTTCGATTATCTCGTCGTGGCCGCTCGCGCGAAGTGATTTTCGGGTGGCACGCCCAAGTTCAGGTCGCGGCGCCTCGAGCCCGAACGATCGTGGAAAGCGATCAATCACCGTCTTCCGATCCACCTTCGGGTTTCTTTTCCTCTCCCTCCTGGTTCGCTTCAGCTGATGCTCCGGGAGGCCTCCACGTATTGTTGAGGCGATTCGAATCGGGCATCTTGCGATCGGGATCGAGTAAGACTTTGGCGATCTTCTTTCCGTGGGTAGGAATCTCGGTTGTCCAAAGGTTGGAATAGTACCATACGGACACCGGCAGTTCATGATCGATGGACGTCTCATCGTCAAAGACGATTCTCAGCAATACGGGCATCACCATTTCTTGCTTGTTGGCGATTTGAATTCGCGCTCGCGGCGAACGAGTTGACTCGGTGACGTCGACGACCGCTTGGTCGTGGCGTGCGTTCTCGATAAACCATCCGCGCCAGAACCAGGCTAAGTCGGTCCCGGTTCCGTTTTCGATGCAGCGAAAAAAATCGGCCGGCTGCGGCGATTTGAAGGCCCAGGCACTGATGTATTCCCTAAACGCGGGATCGAATCGTTCCGGGCCGAGGACGATTTCCCGCAACATTCGCAAAGCGATGCCGGTCTTGTTGTATTCCAAGGCGCCGAGTAATTCCGGACGGACTTGATCCGCCGGCAAACCAATCGGCTGCATCCCGGGCTGGCCCAGCATTTGGCCAATCGCCCGCGCCGAGAATCGATTCTCACCGGCTGCCCGCTCGGCTCCGTTAACGTCTGCGTCATATTGTTCAAATCGATCGTAGGCGTTCATAAACGTATTAAAGCCTTCATCCATCCAAGCGTAACGGCGCTCGTCAGTATTCACCGTCATTGGAAACCAATTATGGCCAATCTCGTGCGAGGTGACTCCATGCAGACCCAACTTATTCGAATCGCCACCGCAGAAAATAATCATTGGGTACTCCATCCCGCCGACGATGCCGTTGACGTTCGTCGCCGCCGGGTAGGGATAGCGGAACCAGGTGTCGCTGTAATGCAGGATCGAGTGCCGCAGCATCTGTGTGCTTTCGGCCCAGGCCCCTTTGGCTTCGCCGGGATAGACCGATTGCACGAATGTTGAAGTGCCATCCTGCCAGTCGATCATGGCCGCGTCCCAAGTCGTGGCTTCCGAACTGGTCCAAGCGAACGTGCGAACATTATCGGCCTTGAAACGCCAGGTCTTGGGTTCGGATGTGGATTCGGCGGACTCGGTTCCGATCTCCTCTTCGCCGCGAATGACAACGGTGGACTTGCTGCCGTGCGCCAATCGCCACAGTCGCAATTGGCTTTCGGTGAGAACGGAATCGGCGTTTTCCAGACTGCCCGTAGCGCAAACGACGTGAGTGGCGGGTGCCGTTATTTGCACGTCGTAGTTGCCGAATTCGCTGTAGAACTCGCCTTGGCCAAGATAGGGCAAGGTGTTCCAGCCATAGACATCATCGTATTTGCAAAGGCAAGGAAACCACTGTGCGATTTCGTAGATCTTGCCCTTTTTGACATTGCGAATTCCCATCCGATCGACGCCGTACTCGGGGATATTGAATTTCCAAGCGATATCGAATTCAACTTTCCCGCCACGCCCGGCGACGGGCTGGGCTAAATCGATGCGCGCGATCGTGTCGTAAATACGCATTTTCAAATCGGTCTGGCCGCTGCGCACGTATTCGACGTCGACGCCACCGGCGAACTCTTGCCGATTGTTGAATCGGGAGCCCGGAGGAGTAAATTTCGAACCTTCACTCCCCTCCCGAAACAGATTTTGCTCCAAGTAAATCCAAAGGTAGGGCAGGGGATACGGGCTGTTGTTCGTATACGTAACGTGAGCCGTCGCGGCCAGCGAGTCCTTTTGGTCGTCCAAGGCGACTTCGATTCGATAGTCGGCTTGCTGTTGCCAATAATCCTCGCCGGGCAAGCCCGTCGCGGTGCGCATGCGGTTGGGTGTGGGCAAATCCAAGGGCGAAAAAATCGTCTTGTCGGGTCGTGGTTCCGGCAAGCGATAGGATAGTTCGGAAAGGTCTTCTTTTGCTGGCTGGGCCTCCGATTCCACGCGAGGTGCCGGCATTTCCTGCACCTTCGCCAGTCCCGCGTCACCAAAGCTGGAAAGGCCAGCAAGTGTCAATCCAACAATCAAGATCGCCTGTCGCCAGGGACGTGATATTGCGAAAGTCATGTGTTTTTTTCTCGAAGGCTAATGGAATTGTTGACTTGCCGCCGCAACTGAATCGCGGTCGCGCGGACCGATTCGCTCGCGCAGCATCAGAGTGTGAACGCCATTATGGTGCGGGACATTGCGCCGTCAAAGGGAACAAAGCGAAAAAGGGGCGCGGCGATCCTTTTCCTTCAACCGACCGGATGATTCACCACCAAGATTCTTGCGAGCGGCCGCGCAGTACCTAGCTTGAGTCCTCTTGTGTCATTCCGGGCTGAGTCCCTAAATCCAAGCCAACGGAAGGAGAATGGCCGTGCAATCGTTGACTTGTCGTGTCTTTCTTGCGCACAGATTGCGCCCTTGTACGCTCTCCCCTCAACGCCTTGGCTCACGAATCGTCTCAACAACGGGTAGTCCCCATCCGTGGAAGATGGATTCCGGGACTCAGCCCAAAATGACGGCTGCGCGGCACCGATCTGTTCGCCATTCCTAATTGGTAATGCTTTGCACGTCGGCGCTGCGGCCCAATGCGAGCAGGCGATCGGCGATCGATTCCGCGGAATCTCCCGCACCGACGTCGACGATTCGGCATTCGGACAAACCGCGAAACCAAGTTTCTTGATGCCGGGCGAATCGTCGAGTCCGAACCAGGACTTGCTCCATGGTGGCGACCAAATCTCGCGAGCCGCGCAAGTGTTCGATGACCTCGCGATAGCCAACGGCTTGCATGGCGGTGTGACTTAGCTCAGTCCAACGATCGAGTAACGATTGGACTTCGGCGACAAGTCCGCGGTCAAACATCGCTTGAACGCGGCGCTGGATTCGCGCGTGGAGTTCGGCCCGAGGATAGCGAATAGAAAACACGCGACAACGATCGGCGGGAGTGGCGACCTCGAACTGCTGCTGCCAGTGACTGATTGGAATGCCGGTTTTCTTGTAGACTTCGAGCGCGCGGATAATTCTCCGTTCATCTTGCGGGTGCAATTGGTGCGCGGCCAACGGGTCGACTTGGCGAAGTCGCCGATACAGGGGATCCAAGCCGGTCGTACGGACTTCGGCGATGACTTCGCGGCGAAAATCCCAATCGGCCGGCGGACCTTGGAAAATTCCCCGTACCAACGCTTTGAGATACAGCGCCGTGCCGCCGACAAAGATTGGCGTTTTATCGCGGCTGCGAATCTCGGCAATCGTTGCCTGTGCCAATTCGCGATAACGCGAGACGCTGAACGTCTCGTTCGGGTCGGCAATATCGATCAGATGGTGGGGGACGAGTTCGCGCTGTGCCGCAAGCGGTTTGGCAGTTCCAATGTCCATCCCCCGATAAATTGCCATCGAATCGAGCGAAATGATTTCGCCGTCGAGTCGCTGGGCCATCAGGATGCCGATGTCGGACTTGCCACTGGCCGTCGCCCCCGCGACATACCAGGCCTGGAGCGCGGATTGCTTTTCGGTTGTTATTTTTTCGACACTCTGCATCGGAGACTCAGCGTACCTAATTGTGGGGTCGTGATCAGCGATTGCCGCCGGGGACGCTAAGGCGGTTGGCGGCGAAGGACTGCAAGAGCTGTTGCACTTGTTGAACCTCAAACGGCTTTGCCAAGACGCGGATGGGGCGACCACCCAACTTTTGCAAACGATCAACTTCCTGACGTCGCGGAAAGCCCATCACAATTATTTTAAGCGCGCGCCGCCCAGCTTGCTTGGCGTGGGTTATACATCGCTCCAGCCACGAATCGCACGAATCGCCGATGATCAACCAAGCATCGACCGATTTTGGCGATCGGTCGCCGGGCAAGTCCACATCGTGGCGCCCAATCGCGTGCCCTAAGGGCTGCAGCATCTGCTCAATCATTAGAGCTTCGCTGTTCCAGCGCGCAAGGATCCCGATTTCAAAACACTGGCCGCCGGGCAGGCGGCCCGTGTCGAACGCCGATTTGCATTGCGGATCGATCGCGCGATCCCATGCGCTCGTGCGGTTTGCTTGGTGCGCTGCAACGAACCGACTGAATTCCACGGCCCAGCGATGCCAATACACGCGCGTCCATCCCGGCAATGGCTTACCCGAGCGCAACTCGCCTTCGCACCAACTCGATAAGAGATGGACTGCTGGAGTCGTCGGCCATCGCATTATCAGCTTCTCGACCGAAAGTGGGCTGAATTGATGTCGGCGAGCTTGGGCTAGGACAAGCAAATCCGGAGCGCTGACGAACTGCTGCAGGGCGTCGAAATCGCCGAATTGAGCTTGAGGACTTAACTCATTGACCACGTCGACGAAATCCGAATGCGTCCAATCTCCCGTAACGACGATTTTCATGCCTGTTTGCCTCTCTAGATAGCTGAACTAAGGAATATCGTCTTCTGTCGTTGAAATTAATTTCCAGGCGCCGGCTGCGTCCAATTGACCGCGCAACGCTTCGGCAAAGCCTGGTTCCACAATGATTCGACTCAAACGGGCGAGGATCCGCAAATGAATTGCGTCGTCGTACGAAGCAATCAAAAAAAAGATATCGGTCAGCGTTCCGCGCGGGCCCCCAAATGGAATGCCCTTGCTCGTAATCCCCAAGGCCAAAAAAGAATCGGCGACTGCGGTCGGCATTGGACGCCGTGGATGCAAAAGTGCGATTCCGTTTTCGAGCGCGGTCGGGTGCAAGCTTTCGCGAGTTCGAATCGCATCGGCCATCGCATCTATATCCCACAGCTTGCCAGAGTTTGCCGCCCACTGGCAAAGGCTGTCAATGGCGGAGTTCTTCGTTCGCGCGACCAGGGGAATGGTGATCAAGTCGATCGATAGCAGTTCTGCGATGCGGACTTGAGTCGAGGGCGCCGACTTTTGGCGCTGCAGCACTTGTTCCACGCCCTTCAGTTCTTCGGAGTCGGACGCTCGGATTCGCCCTTCAAACCAATGGTGAATGTCCGCCCGCGAAAACCGCCATTCGCCGCCGATTTTGCGACCGGGCAATCGGCCGCGGTCAGCCATCCGCTGGACCTGGGCCGGTGTGACATGCAAATAAACGGCGAGCGAGGTGATGTCAAAGTCTTGATGATCGGACATGAACAAACTTTCGCGCTCGATATCGATTCGCGGTGAATCGTCGACAAAGCAACAGCTATCAGCGGCAACGGTCGCTATTTTTTGTCTTGACAATCGAGTTCAAATGGACACAATCATCGCCGAGCAGTGCTGAAAGGATTTCAGCAACGCTCGCCGCCGGGCACACTGATCGAGTTAGCTTGGCGAAAACGCATGAAGGCAAGGAGGCCGATTCAATGCAACAGCTAGCCCCCACGCAATCTGGCCTAAGTCTAAAGAAACTTCTTCCCGAGGGCCAGTTTGTCGGCCCTCCGGATGTCCAAGTTCGCTCCTGCTGCGGCCGGTGGACCGAATGCGAACCCAACGATTTGTTTGTCGCCCTCGTCGAGAGCGACGTCGATGGACACGACCATGTCGGCGATGCTTTGAAAAAAGGGGCTTGCGCCGTCGTCAGTGAACGACTCTTGGCCGTCGATCGCCCGCAGTGCATCGTGGACGATAGTCGCAAGGCCTACGGACGAATCTGCCACGCATTGGCCGGATATCCCAGCAGCAAAATCACCTCGGTGGGTATCACTGGTTCAGCGGGCAAAACGATCACCAGTCATTTGGTCCGAGGCATTCTAGCGAATGCCGACGAATCCTCGGGGCTGCTGTCTTCGTTGGAATTTTATGATCAGTGTGCGCCAGGCCGCGAGCTCCAAATCTTGCCGCCGCAATTGGCCCAAGTTTTATCCTCGATGGTCATCCATGGCCGACGCCACGCGATACTAGAGGCGCCCAGTACAGCGCTGGCCCAGCATCGTTTGGCCGGCGTCGAACTTGACGTCGCCGTTATTACCAATATTCGCCGAGAGCATTTGGAACTACACGGCAACACGGGAAATTATCAAACCGCCAAAACGCGGATCTTCGATTACCTAAAACCGACTGGGATGGCGATCGTCAATGCGGACGATCCGACGACGCACTTTCTCCTGGACCAACTACCCTGCCCGGCGTTAACTGTGGGCGTGCGGCAACCCGCCGAAGTCACGGGCCAAGTCCTTGAACAATCCTCGAGCGAGCAGACGATTTTAATCCACGCGGGAAATCAATCGGTGGCCGTGCGAACCAACTTGATTGGCGCACATCAGATTTACAATCTCCTATCGGCGGCCGCGGTTGGATTGTCGCTGGGAATCGACTTGCCGTTGATCGCCCAAGGGCTCGAAGCCGTGCAAACCATACCGGGACGCCTTGAGCGCGTGGTTTGTGGCCAGGATTTCGGCGTGTTCGTCGATATCAGCCAAACGCCAGGGCAATTGGCGACCGCGCTGCACGCCGTTCGCCAAGTCACCGACGGTCGAGTCCTTTGCGTTGCAACACAGACGGCAACCCAATCCGCACTAGAACGGATGCAGCTTGGTCGACTCCTTGAACGGGGCGCTCAGCATTGCATCATGACCGCCGATCAATTGGGCCTAGCGCTGGATTACGAGCCCTACCATCAAATGCTGGACGGTTTCAAGGAAACACAACGCGGCCACGTGATCCCAGATCGATTGACTGCTATTGAACAAGCCCTCGCTTTGGCCCAAACCGGCGACAGCGTCTTGATTACCGGCTGCGGACAGCATCCGATCGCCACCATTGGCGACGAGGATTGGCGGATCACCGATCGAGACGTGTGCCAAGCTTGGCTGTACGACCGTTTTCAAAACGCGAATGACGCTGCGCCATCGATCTTTCGACTCGACGACTTCCGCGAATAGGGATGTGGCGATCGCCGTCATTTAGGGTGAGAAATCCAGACACATTCAAGCTTCCTATTTTCCCCTCACCCTTACCGTCTCCCCCGACGCGGGGGCGAGGGAACAAAAAAATACGAGACGCATCCAGGCCACTGAAAACTATTCTGCCGCCTTCGGGAGAATCCGCACCCTTCCGGCTTCGAGGCGACGAAGCAGATGATCCGGGTTGTCGACGTCAAACCAAAATCGAATCTTTTCTTGGACGACTTCGGGGCTCACAAAGTGGATTGTCCCTTCGTACTTTGTGCCGTTGACGGCGGATTCGAAAACGGCTCGCCGGCCGACGAACGATTGATTGATTTGGTCGCTCGGCAAGAGAGCCTTGATGCGCATGCGATCGAGTTGCAGGATGCGCGCCACACTCTGTCCTGAATTCAACCACTCGCCTTCTTGAGGCAAGACTTCCACGACCAGGCCGGCGATGGGTGAATGAATGGAACGTTGTTCCAATTTGACTTTCGCAGCTTCGGCCTCGTGTCCATTTAGCTCGGCCTCGTAACTGGAGACCTTGCGATCGAATTCTGCTTTTTCGATGCTGAGGGTTGCGCGCTCGAGCTCCAACCGCAATTGTTCCAATTCCGTGGTCGAGATGCTATTGGGGAATTTGTCCACCGCGGATTTGGAACGCTCTAAGGTCGCATCGGCAACTTCCTTGGATTTTTCGGAATACCGCCTGTCCACGTCGTCGGTGGCCTTCAAGTCGGAGATTTTCTGTTTCATTTCGGCGGCTTGCACCTCGAGTTCGTACATCTTGCGATCAAGTTCCGCGATCGCCTGCTCGGCAATTACCCAATCTCCCTCTTTCACCAAGAGTCGTTCCAAGACGCCCGATTCGCGCACCGGAATGTAGACGTCGCGAATCAAATCGGCTTGGGCCGATTCGGTCACGAGTTCGTCCATTGATTCTTGCCCAGAACTACCCGAGGGGGCGACCTCTTGTTGCAAAATCATCGTCAGCGCGATGCCAATTGACCAAAGCACGTTCATGGGTTTACCTCAATCGAGCCGCGAAAAAACTGGGTTTCGGATCAAGTCGCAAATGGACTGTAGCCCTCTCGCTCCGCGAGAGGAAAGCATTTTAGGAACACGCTCGAAATCACCCGTGGGCGCAGCATTCATCACGCGGAGCGTGATGGCTACAAAGTAACTGACCCTCCAGTCGACTTTTCCATTGTATCCCACTGCCGCTGAATGTTCGGGCCACTGCGCGCGCCTCGAATTCTCTTTATCGACGCGCTGTTCCGGTTATGCCGGTTGAAACAACGGTTTTTTGGCCCGAAACTGCCCTTGGGAGCAAACCGCTGCGCACGATATCGTAGCGGGATGAAATCGCTACGTGAAATGTCGATCGTTCCGCCGCTGGTACGGCTCCAAGCGCGAGTTATTGGGATGGGAGCGATCTTGGCGGTGTTGGCCGGCGCCGCGTTAACGGCGGACACGTTCGTCGCGCGGATGCTGAATGTGGATCACCTTCCGGGAGACCTTCGTCGCTTCCTCGGGTTGTCGGAAATCTTTGCGCACGGAGCAGGAGTGGTCTTGGCAAGCTGGTGCGTTTGGCATTTATCGCCTGGGGTTCGTCGTTGCTTGCCGCGGCTCTTCGCTTGCGCGTTGTTACCCGGCCTGGCGGCCAATATGCTCAAGCTTTCCGTATGTCGATTGCGACCCGCATTTTTTAATGAACAAATGCCATCGTCGATCCTCGACACCTGGATTGGCGGACTACCGGCTGTGTTTTCGACGCGGGCCGACTATGGCACGTACTTTGCGAGTTCGTTCCCCTCCGGGCACGCGTCTACCGCGTTTGGACTGGCCTTCGGTTTGAGCTGGCTTTTCCCGGCGGGGCGTTGGCCGTTTTTTACGTTTGCCGGATTGGCGACCCTGCAACGCATTACCAGTGGCGCACACTGGTTGAGCGACACCTTGGTGGGAGTGGCCCTGGCCGTCGTGATCGCGGGGAGCCTGACGTCTTCAACACGAGTGGCTCGCCTGTTTGCTCGTTTTGAGGCGGGTGGAAGCTCCGTCCGAATTATCAATGAGACTCGACGAGCGGCCTGATTCTCGTACTACCGCAGGTAGTAGACCTTTGTGACGGTTGACTGTAGCCCTCTCGCTCCGCGAGAGGTAAGCGGCTTCAACATACAGGCGAAACCTCTCGTCGGGGCGGCATTCATCACGCGGAGCGTGATGGCTACGATGATACGGACCCACCATCCAACTCCAAACTTCATTGTCGATCGAGTCGCTGTGCGATAGACTACTAGAGCTGGTCGGATCTTTTCGATTGGCGCCTCAATGGGCCGGGGGCATTCGGCGTAATACGGAGTGGTTGCCATGATAGTGTTCAAGCTCGCCTACTGTCTCGCGCTGTCGCTTGGTGCGGCGACCGACAACGCAAAATCCCCGCTGATTGCCGATATGGATCGGGATATCACCGCGTTCTATAAACGATATCGTGAGTCCGATTCGGATCGCGACAAAATGAATGCGGTCGTCGACTTGTGCCAATTGCATAATCAAGTCTGGAGCGACCCGCGCTATGCGATGATCGAAAAATTGCGCGGCATGCGCAACAAACTAGTATTTCAGCTCAAAGCCGCGGAAAAAGACATTCGCAAGTCACTCCCCGAAGGTATGGGAGATTCCAGGGGCGCCGCGCGCCACAAGAGCTTCGCTGGCCGAAGCGATTTTGCGTCACCCGGCGACGATCCGTCTCGGTCCGCGGATGGGCTGCGCCGCGAGATGATCAACGCGTTGCTCCTCGGATTGCAATATACTCCCGGCCCCGATCAGATCGCCGTGCATGCCGGTAGCTTTGCCGGTGATGATTACGGTCCGGAACTAGTGGCCTTGATCGAGGCGACGATTCATCCCGAGCATTGGGATACCAACGGCGGCCCTGGCCACATCCAGTATTATCGACCGGTGATGGTGATTGTGGCCCGAGCGGGTAGCGTGACTCACGACGATACAACCGACGTATTGCAACGTCTGAGAGATTCCGGGCAATAAGGACCGTCGGCGATGTCGTTTGATCAGCATGAGCACATCCCTTCGCGGATATTCTATGTGTTTATTCGTAGGACGGCCTTTCCAGGCCGTCGATCGACCGTATAACGACGGCCCAGAAGGGCCGCCCTACTTTTGAAATGCATAGAATCACAACCTAGGAGCGAACGGGCGATTATCAAAGTACAGGCCCCACTACAGGATCGTCGAGCTCGATGAATGCAATTGAGGGACTTCGCCATCGAGCTCGGCAGCGTGTTCGGCGCATCCTTTTCCCAGAAGCACAAGATCCGCGAGTCGTGGAAGCCGCGAACGTGATCCAGCGCGAGGGCTTGGGCCAGGCCATCCTGCTCGACCCATCCGACAACGTCGAGTTCGACCGGAGCATCGAGATTGTCCACCTGAGCGACTCGGCTCGGCAAGAAAGAAGCATCAATCGACTTGTGCAGCAGCGGCGCCATAAAGGAATGACGGCCGACCGAGCTCGAGAAGCGATTGCGGATCGATTGATGTTTGGCGCTCTTTTGGTCGGCTTGGGCGATGCCGACGCAAGCGTCGCCGGCAGCCTGGCGACGACGGCGAGCGTGTTGCGGGCGGGCATCTACGCTGTCGGAACTGCGCCGGGGCATTCGCTCGTTTCCAGTTGTTTCTTGATGCAATTCTCGGATCGCGTTCTGACGTTCGCCGACTGCGGAGTCGTTCCTGATCCAACGGCAGAAGAGTTGGCGGAAATCGCGATCTGCTCCGCCGAAAGCCATCGCCGGCTTACCGGCCAAGCGCCGCGCGTCGCGCTCCTATCGTTTTCCACCAAGGGTAGTGCCAGCCATCCGCGGGTGATGAAAGTTATTCGTGCTGTGGAGCTGGCTCGCGCCGCGCGTCCTGATTTGGAGTTGGACGGTGAATTGCAATTTGACGCGGCAATCGATCCTGCGGTTGCGGCCCGCAAGGCGCCCCATTCGTCGATGGCTGGACGAGCCAACGTGCTGATCTTCCCCGACTTGGATTCTGGAAATATTGCCTATAAGCTTGCCGAGCGATTGGCGCACGCGACTGCGCTGGGACCGCTCATTCAAGGCTTGGTCAAGCCTTGTATGGACCTATCGCGCGGTTGCAAGCCGTCTGATATTGTGGATGTGGCGGTGATTGCGTCGGTGTTGTCGTAGAGTTCACGCTTTGCCGTGGGTTCCCAGCGCAAACGCTGAACTCCAACAATTGTTCGCATGCGAGCCCCACCCGACTTAAGATAACGAACGAAGTTGCTCGCCCGATGATTTGTTGCTGCTTGGCACGTAGGATGACGTAGGCTTAAGCGCCAAACTACTTCGTCACTTTCGATTGGCCCTCGCAATGTCGCAAAAAAGTGTGCAGGAAACATTCGCGCCGGAAAACAAATGCTTTGGCTGTGGACCGGCCAATGACCGTGGCTTGCTCCTGAGGAGTTTCGTCAGTGGTGAGCACTTGGTCGCGACATGGTCGCCACAGCCGTATCACCAGGCGTTCGAGGGAATCCTCAACGGGGGGATCATCGGGTCGTTGCTCGATTGCCATTGCAACTGGGCGGCGGCTTGCCACTTTATGCAGCGCAACGAAGCCGCCCAGCCTCCTTGCACGGTCACCGCCGAGTACACCATTCGATTGAAACTGCCGACACCAACCGACGGCCAGCTCGACTTGCGGGCCTGGATCGTCGAGTCGGGAAGCCGCCGGGCGGTCGTCGATGGAGAGCTATCCCACAACGGCTTGGTCACAGCGACGTGCCGCGGCACGTTTGTCGCCGTCAAACCTGGCCATCCGGCCTATCATCGTTGGTAGGATGCGTTTCTTGTGTGTCGAGAGCTTGCAACGTGGGCCACGGCATTCCAGAATTGAAATCCCCGATCGATCTCGTGATGCGGGGAATCGCTTGAATTTGAACGCGGCTTCGCCTAATCAGACTTACTTCATGAATATCCAGTCAAAGGGGTGCACGATGAATTCGATGTGTCGATGGACGGTTTGCGGTGCGATGTGGATATTGCCGCTGAACTTGTGGAGCCAAGAACCCGCTAAGGAACCGGCGGCCAAACCCTCTCCGGAAACCGTCGAAGCCAAATCCGCGGTATTCAATATTTACGAATCGTTGAAGGCGCGCGTCGAAGCCCCGCAGACTGCCGAACTCAAAACCAACATGGAAGTCTTCGCGACGCTAGTCGTCGAGCAAGTCGCCAAGCCCGGATCGACGGTCAAAAAAGGGGACGTGGTGCTTCAGTTCAAAACCGAAAAAATCGAGCAACAACTGCAGGATGCAAAGACGGAACTCGACATCACCGCCTTGTCTTTGAAGGAAGCTGAAAGCAATTTGGACCAAGTCCTCAAGACCTATGACCTCGATCACGGGATCGCTCAAGAAAAATGGGATCACGCCAAACAAGACGTCGAATATTACTTCAAAGTCACGGCACCATTCTCGGAGCGACAAGCCAATAAGCGATTGGAGTCTTCCGGCTTCCAAGTGGAGTATGCCCAAGATGAATTGGATCAATTGCAAAAAATGTACAGCGAAGACGAGTTGACCGAGGAGTCCGAGCAAATCGTACTCAAGCGAGCACAACGCAGTTTGGATCAGTCGAAGTTCTTCTTGGAAGCGGCACAAATCGATGTCGATCACACGCTCAATGTCGAGCTGCCACGGGATGCGGTGACTCAAAAGCAGACTTTACAGCGTGGCGAATTGGAATACCAGAAAGCGATGATCTCGCTCCCCTCGCAACGCCAACTGAAAGAATTGGAGCTGCAAAAGCAAAAGTTCACGCACGAGAAGCAAAAACGGGACTTCGACAAACTCGCCTCGGACATGGAAAAAATGACCCTCAAGGCGCCGATCGATGGAATTGTCTATCACGGGCAATGCCGCCGCGGCACTTGGTCCAATATCCCCGGCGGGGCCTCGCGCGTGATCGAGCCCAATGCGCCGTTGACCAAGGACCTCGTAGTCCTCACGATTGTCGCCCCTACGCAGTACCAATTGCGCGGCGAAATAGACGAAAAACAACTGGGCTCGATACGCAAAGGGACCTCAGGTGTTGCTCTTCCAACCGCGAATCCCACGCAAACATTTACCGCAACCGTCAAAGAAATCGGTAGCGTGCCGGTGGAAGAGGGCAAATTCGATTGCCAACTCTCTGCGGACAAGTTCCCCGACTTCTTGATTCCCGGAACGACCTGCGACGTAAAACTCTTGGTCTATGAAAAGAAAGACGCGGTGACGGTCCCCAAGGCGTCCGTGTTCTCTGACGATGACGGGCTCACAAATTACGTCTTCGTCCCAACGGCTTCGGGAAGCGAACGGCGCGACGTCAAAATCGGGAAGGCCAAAGACGACAAAGTCGAGATCGTCAGCGGCCTCAAAGCCGGCGACAAGAT
>JBGTJE010000021.1:0-16509 GCA_041745295.1 Pirellulaceae bacterium
AGGCCTGATCGGTGGCGTGCTTTGGTGGGAGAATATCGAGTGGGTTACGGCCTGAGTGAACGACGGGTGTGTACGACGTTTGGGTTTCCCCGATCGACTCATCGGTATCAGAGCATCCGCGCCGATCGGGCCGATCACCTCAACCCGTGCTCTCATAACACCTTGTACAGAAAACGGGGCAGCCCAGGTTCCTTCCGAGTTTGGGTTTTCCGTTTGTATGGCTTATGCCAATTGTTAATTAGGGAGCAAAGATCCCTGCGTTACTTTCCGAATAATCGGAATGGACGAACAATTGGTTCTAACCTGCGCTCTGGAATCTGCCTAATGAGTTATTTCCGACAACATTTTGCAATTGCCCTCGTCATCTTGACGTTAACAGGCTGCGTAAGTCATCGCCTAAGTTTCTCGACATTAGGTCACACGCGAACCGTGGCCGATGTTCAGACCCAGCAGGTATTAGACAATCTGGCAAAATTTGTCGCTAATCCCAGCGCGTTGCCGCACTTCGAAATACCAAATCAGGGGGCTGCAGGAATCACGGACGCTGTTGGTGGCAGCTTGGGAGCGAAATTCGATCCATTTGGTTTAGTTGACTGGTCGTTTGGGATTAACTCCCTCCGTGGATCAAGCGGCTCATTTACAATGACACCGATAAATGACCCGCGAAAATTGGAGCTAATGCGATGTGCCTATCAACGTGCGGTGGGGGCATCTTGTGCGGCAACTGGTGAGTCAACTGATTGTCCTTCGTGTCAAGCGCGATTCAATAATTTCTATCTCGGTTCAGTTACTCCTTCTCATGTGGGACAATCCACATCCGATGGTCGTCCAATTTTCTTGTTTGCAAACGAAAACGCGGTGAACGAAGAGGGAAAGCCGATTTTGCATAATCCCGATCAAAGCATCCCTGGAATATTAGTCGTTCAGCAACTGAACCAATTCAACGAGCCGTTCTACATTAGCATGGAAACCGGTGAGATTATCCTAACTGTCGATGAGGCCGGCACAGATCTTTCCAAGAGGCGGCTACTGCGACCCTTAGTCGCCGATTCTGTCAGCGCCCTAACCAATGCTACCGGCATGGTTACAGCAGACTGCTTAGTCGAAACATGTTGGTTTAAAGTAGGCAAGCGCTCCGATGTTCCGCGAGACTGCCGGGCTTGCGGTTTTGTCGGCGAGTTTTGCGGTACTTACGTTTGGGTCCCCGAATGTGGCCGAGATCAATTGACGAAACTCTCGTTGACAATATTGGATATCGCCATCAATGACCCCCCTAAGTCCAGGACTAAGGATGTTATCGCATTTCTCGACCCAAATGGAAATCTAACTAACGAAAAAAATGCAGCTTTCCATGTGATTGCTACACTTCCGATTTCATCCGCTTCCAACGCAGCCGTACCGAACGCGAAGGTAGCCAAACCCAATGTTGCGGCGGCAACCAAGGCGCTGGAAATCGCGCAATCGAATTTTGAAGCTGCGTGGAGAGCCTCCATTGACGTTGGCACTTTGGCGCTGGACTCTGCTAACAAGTTGCCAGAAAATTCAACAATCAAACAGCCGTTGACAAACGCATTGTCGGTTGTTCCGGAGTTGAAGGACAGCCCAGAGCTAATGGCATCAAACATTCGAGAGATCAAGGAATCGCTCAACCGCATTGATGTGTTCGATGCAAATCAGGAGTTAGTTACCTCTGTAAGAAGTCAACTCAGAGCTCTCGAAAATTTGGAGAACGCCAGGCGGTCATTAGATGAAGCAAGATCGCAGTTGGGAAAGGCCGAATTGAAATCGACGCCAACCATGATGGACGTAGACGATCAAGTTGATCAAATTCAACTTATGCCGCCAGAACGAACGTTCGACCCAGCATCGAGTGGCGTCTTACAACTCGAACAGAGACTTCGATTCCTCGGTCGCTAAGCTTCGAGCGGAATTACTCAATCGCGAAATGTTCCGGAACGTGACCGAGCTGTATGGGCTCCTCGACCAATGACTGCTCGAGTAAAACCGGCGGCCGCTTAGCAGCTCGGCCTGGCAAACGCCGGGATCTACCCAGCCCAGATCGAATCATTGCCGACCGCGGCGTTCCAATCGACCGCGAGTACCGACGCTCCGATTTGGGCTATGCCATTCGCTCCGACAACGCCCATATACTCACAAAAACGCGGTTCATTGTTGTCTCCCTTGCGAAATTGAACTACCTATTATCACTTGATTTAGCACGCTAAATACCGAAAGCTTGGACCGTAGGTATTGCGTCCACGTCGTGAGATTTTCTTCTGCATTAACGCTACCGCTAAATCGGGGAGCTCGTTCGCCATTGTTCGTATAGCCCGATCGAGGAGTTTTTGCCCTTCCTGATCATTGCTACTGCTCCAGGCTGCTTCCATGTCACGCAGAACTTGGGAATACAGTTTGTCGAAATGATCAGAAATTCCAGGGTACCCGCCATTTGGAATCGGAGCCATCGAAAATACTTTGTTGTCCTTGACCCGTGGCATGGGTAACTCATCGCCGCTGTAATCCCATATCCCGTCCTTGAACTCATAGCGGTGTTCGTGAAACATTTCGCCAAAGCGAAAATAATGCGCCAAGCTACCTTCGGAATAGGGCGATCCTGCAGTGCCTTCGCCTTGTTCCTTGATTTTCCTAATTGCGCTTGTTGCTTCCGTCAGCGTCGAAATCGCCGGAAGTGTCATGTAATGCACGACAACTCGCCTGCCTTGTTCCAAGGAAATTGCTTGCAGGCAATCGCTCAATTGCCTTTGCGACTGCGTCATAAAATGCGCCGATAGTTTTGTAGGCACGCCCTCGGAACCAGCGCACATCCGTATCACTGGGTTCTTCAATGGCCATGAACTTGCGGCGGACGAGTTCCTTGGAAATCCGCCTTAAAGGGATGAGTAGTCCGACATGAACCTCGCCCGGCAACTCGCAAGGATAATTGGGCACAATTCTCGGATCAGCAATAACCGGGGTTCCACCAAGGGTCGTCAGAAGATTACACGCCAGGCCCATGTGCAACATTTCTTGTATGACAATGGACTTGAGCGAGTCAGCGACATCATCGTTGTCTCGGTCAATAATGGACCACATCGCGGTGAGATATGGCGGTATCGTAGCCCATTCAAGTTCAATTGCATTTTGTAGCGCGTCTTGCACCCAACGGAGTTGTCGTTCATGTTCGGGAACGGCAAGGAACGACTGCAGCGGACGTGCCATAACTTTCGCGACGAAAACTTACACAAATATCCCGAACCGCTCAAAACGGCGATTGACCCGGGCGTAAATAAATGAACAAAAGCTGTACGTGGAGGATGGATGGCTTAAGTACGCCATCAACTACCCCATGGCGCGACGTTTCAAATCGTTGTTTGCAAACTACTTTTTTTCCGGTACTTGCTCTACCTTGATTTTGTGTTCCCCGGATGCATCGTGAATAACAACTTCCTCGACCTTGTCGTCGGCAGGGAACGACGTGTACACAACGAAGGGCGTAAGAACTTGCGCTACGATGCCTGTCGGCTTAATGTGCATGAGTCTGTGCTGTGGCGGGAATATCGTGATTGGGAGCTGTTCAAAATACGTCTTAAAACCAGGCGTCGGATGAGTGCCGGTGGCAATTAAGATCACCGCGCCCGGTACCTGCTGAGCGAAGTAAGCAGCCTCACAAAGTTCTGGGACCGCTTCGGGATCATTTACGACCTTGAACGTGTACGCATACTCCGCTTCGTCGACAATCAAGGTAATTGTATCGCTTCCTTTTTCTGCAGCATCAAAGCAAAAGACTATGGTCTGTCGACCGACGAGTTTTGGGGTAACCGCATGGCGGAATCCGAGAGGAGACAATCTGACTACGCCCCGCAGCGTCTCTTTGTGACTCACTTTTTTGGGCATGGCAGCCGGTACTACGGGGTAGCTATATTCCAACTCAATAAAATTGCCGACGATCATGTCGTAGTTCCCTGGAGCCGAGACGGTACATCCTTCGACCTTCGCGTCGACGACATTCGGACGAATAATTGCGCCTTCCACACCTTCTTGGGAAATTCCAATTGAAGGGAACACTGCGGACGCAATTATTGCCAATAGTGCAAACAAGAAATTCATTGTTTCCTCCTTCGGACGATTCAATCGTAGAAAAGCAACCGACCCAAAATGATCGCCTCAAAATGGCTACTTTGTCTTCAATCGTTGTGTACAGCCCATATTTTGAAGTCGCTTGATTTAATTCATATGATCTAGTTAGATCATTTTCCTGATTGATGCGCGCTGCAATACAGCATGCGCATTCTATGGTCACGGACCTAGTCGGCGGTTGGATGATTCCGTATCGATCAAATATGGCCTAGAAAATCAGGCGATTTCACGCCGACTTTGATTAACATCGGAATGAATCCTCGAGATTGCCAAGAGTGGAAAAAAGCGGCATTCACCGGAGTAGATCATTCAGAAACCCCATGAGGCCGACACAGGTACCCCGCTATACAAGAAAATGGTGCCGCCAACTGTAGCAATCCATCTCAAGCTCCTGTGAATTCAAAATACGGACTAGGCAATCGGTTTCCGTTACGCCGAGGCAGACATGTTCTGTGGCAGTTTATTGCCCAGCCCTGTTCATGCCGCGGGTCAAAGTCTTTAACCTTTCGCTTGAAAAAATTGAGCTTGCTAGTTAGTTGGATGTCCCGGTCTTGGGTGTATACTCCAATTTGATTTCGTGTTGCAACTTTGATTTCCTTCCGTCCTTAAAATGCACAAATGCTTTGAGATTGAAGGATCCCCAGCCCTCGCTATCAAGCCGAAATCCGCCCTTTCGAGCATCTACGCGCCGAATCGGTTCCGGAAAGGTTTCATGCAGTTTATATTCGACGAATTCCACTTTGGATAATTCGCCAGTCCCATCGTCGTCGATGTAGGCGGCCCATTCCCACCATTCATCGCCCTTATATTCCCAGGTGTTGCGTAGTCTCAGACTCATTTTGGTTGCATCTCCGCTCGAGACGCGGCGACGTGGCAATACTCCGATTGCCATGACTTGTTCTGAGAGTTGAATAGCTCAATCCGAAACGTCTCGGTTTGCCGCATATTGCGCAGTAGGATGGTTAGAAATCCGGCTTCCCGACGGGGCGTCAATTCCTGGGTTCGTTCCTCACCAACCTCATCGTCATAGATCCACACTTTGCAGGAATACGTGTCTTGGGCAGCGAAATGTTTGCGGGGAATTAAAAATACTTTAATCGATCGAAGTGGCGGCTGGAGTTCATGGAATTCCTTGAATGCCCAGCGCAGTATGTAGAAGACCGACGCAAAGCCAGCGATCGCGCCGCCAAGTTCGAAAGTGATTCCCACGGCGGGGTTGTCGCTCATGACTTTGGCGGCGTTCCCGCCTATTTTCCAGAGAATGTACGCCGCGACCACGCTAAACGTCCCGATAGCCATGCAGATGACCAGTGGATGGTCGAAAAGTTTTGGCGAGCGATTCATTCTTGAAATTTCATAAGTGTTACACTTGTGGCGCCTCGCCAGACTCCGTGGCTAATGCAGCGAAGCCAATTCACCACTTCCTCTGGTTCGGAACACGTTACCAACGCCGCGTCCTAAACAATCTCACGCGCGGACGCGGACAACAGCACTCTTGTGGGACGTATTCCCGATACCTGGCCAACGGTATGGTTTCACGCTCGACCGTTGACGGGTGCATCGCTGGCGGCAAACCAGGCACGGCAAGCGTGATCGCTGGCGCGATTTCTTCGTGTCGTGGCGCTAGATTTGGAACCGGAATTCCCTCCTCACCCTCGGGTGGCTCGTCCATTTCGCCTGCATCAAAACGACTTAGTACAAGTGCATTCCTTTGACGGATCGACTCCAGGCGACCTGGATTTCGCCTTGCTTCATTCCGGTATGCCCGCTGCATTTGAGTAACCAGCCCCATGGCGATCGCATTGTCCACCGGCGGCGCGTTGCTAATCACGATGTCGGTAACAGGATGCAGCTCCCAACAGGTCGCACGCCAATTACGGCTCTCGCCTGGGTTGGTGTTCTCGGCTTCATGAATGTGCATCGTGTCGAAGAACAGCCAGCCGGTCACTTCGACCCACTTCCCCTCTATACCAGTTGTTGGGTCGCGGAGGGCGGCTGTAGTCCAGTCGACGCCGTCGCCGTCTTTTATGGCGCGCCACCGCGGACTGACTTCGATTGTTACTCGCTGTATTTTTTCGGCAGTCGTGGTGACGGCCAGTTCGATATGCGTGTCCTTGTCGACCTGCGCCGTCGCATGGCAATTGCAGGTCTCCTTCCCGCCAGGTTTAACGTCGATCACGTAGGCGTACAATTTTGCGGCACGATTTACATCGAATCGATCGACATCGTCGCCGGGAGTCAACATTGCTTCCAGCGTCACATCCGCGTCAATATCGCTTTCGGTTGGCGCAACGTAACGGTTTTTGAGTCGATTGAGAGCCTTTCCGTCGGGTCGTTGAGCATCCCCTTCCATTCCGCAGACGGTTCCGTTGGATAGCGTGAATTCATCCTGGGCCAATATTGAATTGGCAGAAAAGAACAGAACCCCGACGAAGAACAAAGTCGGTCGTAGCTGCCGCAACATGTTTCCCTCGGCTCTCGTGATATTGTGCATACCGCGAACGCAAATCGTCGATTATGTGGAGATTTCGCGACGTGGGAATGATCTATTTGGATCATTTTTCAGCACCGCTCATTCTGCGGCAGAGGTGATTCAACGGCGAATAACTCAAGCCGGCGTATCTCGTCGCTTAATGATGCGGGTGGTAAATCCATAAACCCAGTGCAACAACTCGGCCAATGAATGCACGTCCAACCTTTTGTAAATCGCTTGGATGTGGTTGTGAATGGTGGCTTGACTCCGAAAGCAGGCGCGCGAAATTTCGATTTCACTCTTGCCGGAAAGGAGCATTTTCAGGATTTCCAATTGGGTCGGGGTTAGGTCCTTTGCCAATTTGCCAATGTCAATCGGCGGAACATTGGGTTGCCTGTATGTTTCCGAGTTCTCAAACCACATTTCCACATCCTCGGGGTTTTCTCCCGGCACAACGAACAACAGTACGTTTCCTATCGCCAGCTTACTGTCTTTATTAAAATCAACGGACTCGACTCGCTCGTCGTTAAGGTAAACCCCATTGGTGCTGTTGTGGTCGCAAATGGCGAACTTGCCGTCGCGCACGGTGACAATCGCATGCTTGCGCGAAACGCTCACGTCGCGAACGATGATGTCGCATTCATTCCCTCGGCCAATGAGGTGCTCGCCTTCCACGAGACAATACGGAAGATTTCCTCCGAGAGTCACCGGGCTCGCGAGCCAAATTTTGGGGTTTAGCCGTTTACGAGGCATGCAGTCGGTCCGCGGTTCTCTCAATATGATGGCTGGTGAATCTAACAAGCCGATTCATCGTCGCAATACTCCGGAGTGATCTAAAGTACGCGTCAACTCTTTGTCAATATTTGGCCAACGGATCCGACACAAAATCCGGGCTCATCGGCTCTGAATTGGCATAGTCGATCAGTTTGAGGATATACTCGCTCATCGAATGGTCGCGAACGAGGGGGACGGCGCCCCCCAAAATCATCGATTGGTGACTTCGCACGGCGACCTGTCCGCGAATTTCCATTTGGAGTCGTTGAAACTCAGCCTCGTTTAGTTGTCGTAACTCCAGAGGGCCTGCTTGCGATTCAACACTTCCCACGGATAGGACCGACGCCTCCATTTCCTGTTCGACTCCGCCGTTTCGGAACCAAACCCGATGTCCAAAGTGGTGGTAGAAGGGAGGAATGCGGGTAACAATGTCCGATTCGTTAACAAAGCGGACGTAGTCCTTTCCAACTTCGTCGGCGAGTTTGTTAGTAAATTCTCCAGCAACAACAGCAGGTTGACCAAAGGTATAGAGGCCAAACAGCTCTCGATTGTTGACCATCAAGAAATCGTGTGCGGAGACGATCGCCAATGCTCCACCTAGGCTATGGCCCGTGATCCACAACTTGGCCTGCGGATCGTGTCGGGTCGTTAGCTCGGCTGCAATCCCAACCTTAAGCGACGCATATCCGTGAAAGAACCCTCGGTGGATTCGCCCGCGCGGGACGCGTTCAGGAAGGATGTCAATATTGGCGATCCAATCTGCCGATTCGTTGGTGCCGCGGAAGGCCAAGACCGTTATCGCCGGATGAAACGCGAGCCATGCGTGTTGCGGGCCAACGGAAACGGGACTAGCGTGCGTGAAGCCCCATTCCAAAAGCGTTTGGTGCACGTCGTCGTCCGGCTCATAGGATAGCTTGCTAATCCTGGCAAGCGCGATGGCCGAGTCGCGGGCAACGTCATCTTTGACAATGGCGGGGGAAATCAAGCTGGTGATGTCGAATTGTTCCATTTGATTTCCTCGATTGGCAGCAGGATCCTCCAGCAGCGAAACCGAATTTTCGCTGAGGTCGAAAACATTGAAAATGATCTATTTAGATCATTTATGACCACAAGAGCAGCGCACTAGGTTAATAGCCTTCGACTCACCGGAAAGTGAGGGATGACGGATCGCGGGGAACAACGATGAGTCATTCTCCAACCCAACCCAACTCCGTGGAAGTTTGAACCATGACCCGAAGCACGTTGTGTTTGGTTTGCACTACGCCTAACTACTTACTAAAGAGGTTGTTGGAAAGCCGGGACGACGAAACGGCTTCGTTCAATAGGCTGAAAAACGCCGAACACCGTCCTAATTGAATTAGGCTTCACCGTGATTTTAGCCTCCATTCACCATGACCAATCGAAATCCGGAGATTTTTATGAACAAACACGAGACGAATTGCCGCCGCCCAATCGCATGCATCGTCCCCCCGTATATCTTTGAAAAAATGCTCGATAGCAGCGATCCGACCGTTCGGCGTTCGGCGATCCGCTCGATGCAATACTCGGCGCAATTGCGCGGCGCGCGCATTGCAAACGCAGAAATGGGCGCCGCTGCCAGCACCGTCGGCGACGGCCGCCGTACGCTCTTTCACGCGAAGAACAGTTTCTTTCTCAGTGATGCAGTTCTTGCGCGATCTGAAGGGCAACCCCCAGTAACCAACGACGATTCCGTGAATCGACTCTACGACGGCCTGGGCACAACGCGGGACTTTCTCTCGGAAGTCTTCCAACGTAACTCACTTGACGATCGCGGCGGCCGGCTGGACGGCTATGTCCATGTCGGCGTCGACTTTAACAACGCCACCTTTGATGGGTCCGTGATGAGATTTGGAGATGGTGACGGAACCATGTTCACGGACTTCACGTCATCGTTGGACGTCATCGCGCACGAACTTGGCCATGGTGTTACACAGCACACCGGGCAGGATCTTCAATACCAAGGCCAATCCGGCGCGCTTAACGAATCATTCTCGGATGTATTCGGCTCACTGGTGAAGCAGTGGGTAAATGGCCAAACGGTGAATCAGGCCGATTGGAAAATCGGGGAGGAAGTGTGGACGCCGGGAGCCGAAGGAGACGCACTCCGCTCCTTGAAAGAACCGGGAAAGGCGTATGTGAACCACCCGCTGTTCGGCACCGATCCTCAGCCCGGCCACATGAATAAGTTTGTGAACACATCCTCTGACAACGGCGGCGTCCATATTAATTCCGGCATTCCGAACAAGGCCTTCTACGAAGCAGCGATGCTGAACGGCGATCGCTCCTGGGAAGTGACGGGCCAAGTGTGGTATCAGGCTTTGAAAGAATCAAGTTTCACGTGCGTGTTTCAGGAATTCGCCGACCTTACTGTTAAGGCCGCCAAAGATCGCTTCGACGCGGCCGTGGCAAAGAACGTCTCTCTCGGATGGAAGGCTGTCGGGATCACGGCCAGCGCCGGGCTGTCTGTCGCTGCGGCGCGCGGCGCGTTCCGCGGGAACGGAGATTCCTGCGATGCTACAATGCAGAGCATCCTAGGACAATTGTCGCACATCAAGCGACGACTTGACACCCTGGAAAAGTCACCAGTCAGGAAAGCACAACGATGAAGATTTCGCTCATGGAGAGTGGGGGATGGTCTGCCGGGATTTCAACGCCTGGGCAAACGTTGGAGTTCTCCGAACTCGATGAGGAGTCGGCTCAAGAGGGGCGCAGGCTCGCTGAACAACTGATGAGCCACTCCACGTCGCCGACGGATGAGAATCCGCACGCGCGGGATGATGTGGAGTTCACGATTCGCGTCGAGGAACGGGGCGCCTCCCGTGAATTCACGATGAAATCGATGGCGCTGACACGTGAGTTCGCCGATCTGCTGAGCTGGCTCAAACAGCAATTGAAAGAGAAACGTCACGACTGACAGGTAACTTCATGCCGATCAAATCCATTTTTTTTGATCTCGGAAACACGCTCGTCACCAACTCGAAAACTTGGTTTGAGGGAGCTAAGGAAGTTCTCGCCACTTTGAAGTTGAAGGGATTTCACCTCGGCGTTATCTCCAATACGGCCGACCTCGCCCGCCCAGCCATTCTCGACCTGTTACCCCCCGACTTCAGCTTAAGCGACTTTGATCCGCAACTCGTGCTGTTCTCGTCCGAGCTTGGGATCGCCAAGCCTGATCCGGCCATCTTCCGGGAGGCCGTGCGCAGAGCCGACGTTCCGCCTGGAGACTGTTTGTATTGCTCAGAGAATCCCGTCGAGACGCAGGCGGCGGAGCAATCGGCAATGCTCGCGATTCGCGTCCATTTTCCTCCGATTATCGATCTCAGCACGCTTCAGCGGCGCATTGAGGAGATCCATGCCGGGGTCAATCCAAACAAGAAGAATGCAGGAATGAATCGCTTTCAGCGGGTCGTTCAAATCCTGGATAACGCCGTCGGCGGTCCGACCATGCCGGTCGGATTTCCTCACGGACCATTCTGGCGAGACGTCACTCGCGATGTGTTCGTTGCCAGAAAAGTATTGGGAATGGACATCATCACGGTCGGTGACGGCGCGGGATCGATGCTGGTGAAAGCACTCAAGGGAGAACCTCCCTTCGGCGAAGATATTCCTCGCATGCCTCCCAACATGGCTGCCGTTCCGGACCTCGATATCGCGTTCATTGAGCAATGGATCGATGACGGTTGCTTGGAGGACGAAGGCGTTGAAACGGCCCCTTTGAACTGGAAAAAGACGAACGCCCCCGAGGCCGGCTCTCGCACCGACGATGTCTGGTTCATTGATCCCAATACGGGGTGGGCGGTGAATAGCGACGGGAAGATTATCAAGACGGAAGACGGCGGAGATTCATGGACCGTGCAGGCGACCTTTCCGTTCCTTTATCTGCGCTGTATAGCATTTGCGGACGCCAATATAGGCTGGGTCGGCACGATCTCGCCCGCGCGCCGATTGCTGCACACTCCCAACGGCGGCGGAGTTTGGCAGCCCGTGACGAACCTTCCGCCCCAGGCGCCGGTGAAGGTGTGCGGGCTGTCGGTCGTGGACGACCAGGTCGTTTATTGTTCCGGGACGAACGAGCCCAATGACCTACCCCGAATGATGAAGACGACTGACGGCGGCGCGACGTGGTCCGCTTGGAGCATGGAACAACACGCCTCCATCCTGATCGATTGCTATTTTCGAGATCCGCTTCATGGGTGGGTCGTCGGCGGGAAAGCTGGCGTGCCGAATCCGACCACCCGCGACAAAGTTAAACCGGTTGTTCTCGAGACCACGGACGGAGGAGCGACCTGGACAAACCGTCTGGCCGGACAAGAGGGCGACTTTCCATTTGGCGAATGGGGCTGGAAGATTCATTGGCTCAATGACCAAATCGGCTTTGTCTCGCTAGAGAACTTCACTGACGCTGCGATTTTGAAAACAAGCGATGGCGGCGTGACATGGAATCGTATAAAGGTCAACGATGCCCAGGGGAACGCCAACCTCGAGGGAGTGGGATTCCTGGACGAAAGGCGCGGATGGGTCGGCGGTTGGGGGCCGGGTGGTTTTGTGAACGGCTTTTCCAGCGCCACCGTGGACGGCGGGATTACCTGGTCGGATGCCAACGAGATCGGACTTTTCATCAATCGTTTTCGCTTCTTCGGCGATCCCGTAACGGTCGGATACGCATCCGGCAAAACGGTCTACAAATACTCCTCCGAACCTGAACCGGCTCGAGCGTTTGCCCCAAAGCCGCCCGACGACGCCAGCGCCAAGTTGTCTGCCCCGCGGATCACCGGGCGTCCCGAAATCGCGAAGTTTAACATCCAGGTTCCTGCCGGCGCAAAGCGATTGTCGTTGTTCGTGTGGGATCGGTTCGGCGGCGAAGTGGGCAGCATTCTCGATGAAATCCGTCCGCAGTCGGGATCTAGGGTTTTCGAATGGAACGGACTCGACACGCGGGGTAAAGCGGTCGCGCCTGGCGACTACATCGCCCGCCTCGTCATCGACGAGGTGACCGCAAGCACTTTTGTCTCACTCTATCGATCCTCCCCCCGCACTGCGTTTTCGAGCGTGGCCGCCTCTCGGCGGTTCGTGATCCCGACGGCACGTCGGTCACCGTTTTCGACTCTTAAGTCGCTTGTCGCCGCGCCGGCCCACGATGAACCGTGGTTGCACCTCGCATTACAGACCGCGATCGAGTTGGAGCTTGCGACACTCCCTCCCTATCTCACCGCGCGTTGGACGATCGTTCCCCCGTCTCCGGCCATTCAAGTCATTAAGCAGATCGCCCGCGAAGAAATGTTGCACATGGGTTTGGCGTGCAACCTACTCGCAGCCGTCGGCGGCACACCGTTGATCGCGGACGGCAAAGTCGTTCCTCGCTACCCGGGTCCGCTTCCCTGGGGAATTCGTCCTGGACTGACGGTGGGCCTTCGAAAACTTGACAAGGAACAACTGAAAGTGTTCATGGAGATCGAATACCCGCAACATGGTCCGATCGGTTTTGACGGCGGACCGACGACTATCGGCGAGTTCTATTTCGCGATTCTGCAGGCCTTTAAGGACTTGGCGCCCCCGCTTTCCCTTGATCGGCAGCTCGAAGGGCCGCTGGAAATGTTCAAGATCGGCACGATGGAGGATGTAGAGACCGCGATAGATCTCATCAATGCACAAGGAGAAGGCTCGAACTCAACTCCCGAAGAAGCACCCGGCAAGTTGGCGCATCACTACGAATTTGGCCAATTTTTCAAAGGCAAACGATTTATCAAGACCGGCGAGCGATGGGATTACGACGGGCCGGATGTCGAGATGCCGGCGGTCGTGAATATGGCGGATGTTCCCGAAGGGGGCTATCAAAAAGCAGACGTGCCTGATGCAGTGGTTTGGGAACTGATCGAACGATTCGACCGACAATACAGCGAAATGCTGCGATTGCTTCAGAAAGCTTGGACTCACGGGGATGAACAAATCCTATCCGAATCCGTCGGCAAGATGATCCAGATGGGTACGACCGCTCGGGCACTGATCGCGAAGCCGAAACCGGACGGCAATGGAAACTATGGACCGTGTTTCCGGCTTCAGCAACCATAACTTGGTTTGACGTAACACACTTGTATCGTCGGAGATCTTCCTTAATGTCGAACCCCACAACGGCGACAAGCGTTTTTTCATATCCCCGACACTGCGAGTGGACTCTCGGTTACATCAATTAAAAACTCTTAATGTGAGCGTGCAATCATGAGTCAGGGACTTTACTACCTAAGGCGCGTCTCCGCACTACTCTTACTTGCGGTGTTTTCGCTCCATGCATTCGCTCAGGGACCACTTCCTACGAAGAACGCCTCCACAAAGTCGGACCAGGCAGGCACTAACACCGCATCACCGCCCGTGACGGGCAAATGGACCTACCGCAGTTTTCGCAGTGACCCAGATTTTGCCGTCGAGCCGAACGACCTGCTCTTCGGAATGGGGACGCTTGAATTACAGTCGTCCGCCTCCGGAACACTCGCCGGCACGCTCGGCGGCGAGGGCTGGTCGCTCAATCTCACTGGTACCAAATCGGACACGGCTCCGGTGATGATCCACTTCCGTGGGACAGGCACAATCGGCGGCGAAGAATGGATATATGATTACATTGGCTACGTTGTTCCTGTTTGGCCAAATGGCGTCGATCAGCGGCCCGCGATCGTCGGCACGATCATTCGCGTAACGCCGCACTCCGGCGGCACGGCTCCCGCCGGCTATGTCGCTCAGTGGATCGCCGTCAAACAAGATGCAGCCGTGACGGCGGCAAATGCGATCCCATTAATTGCGGATGCTTCAAACACTGGCGCTCCCATCGCTCGCGGCGTCGATCCAGTTCAACAATTGCGGGAGCTCGAAACACAATGGGCACTCGCGGTCGGCACAAACGATCCCGAGACGATCGGAAAGTTCTTCAGTCAGAATTTTCTCTTTGTCGGAGCTGGGGGCGTGCTGCAGAATCGGGCCGAGCACTTAGCTGACTTTCAAACAGGTCGTCTCAAAGTCGAATCGGTGGAACTACGCGAATTCACCGCGCAGGTTTACGAACAGTTTGCAGTTACGAACTCGCGCGTGTTTGTCAAAGGCAGGCTTGGCGACCGGGATATCACCGGCGAGTCTCGATTCATGGACACCTGGCAGCGTACCAACGACTCCTGGTTGGCCGTGGCACGGCAGCAAACGAACGTTCGTGACCCCGCGTCGCCCCCATTACCCAAAGCATTGTCGGTCGACGCTGCGAACGTCGAGAATCCGATCATGCAACAGCGCGCGATGACGGCGACCGATTCGATAGCGGATTCGATCGCGGAGTTGAAGCGACAGAATCAGATCAACGCGCGCAACCGAATCGCGGTATTGGATAAGCAGGAAGACTTGGAGCTTCCGGCTCCCCAACGATTAGATCGAGCCCGTGCCGCCCGTGAACTGCTCCGCAACCCACCAGCACATGACGCGACCAATGGATTGCTGACGCTCACGGTAGACTACGGTACGACGACGAATATCGGCAACGATCCCGTCCGATTACGCAACTATAACGGTCAGTTGGTGGGGCCGACGCTCAGAGTGAAAGCGGGGCAATCGCTCAAAGTGAAGCTCATCAATCGCTTGCCGGCCGAACCGCTCGGAACGCCTCACAATATCAACGGTCATCATGCCTGGAACACAACCAACTTGCACACCCACGGTTTGCATGTCAAGCCGCAAGCAAATCCGGGTGGTCCAATGCCGGCGCCGATTGAGAGCGATAACGTGCTTATCGAAGTCCCGCCTGGCACCGAGCAGGAATATTCCTTCGATATTCCGGCGAACCATCCCGCCGGCACGTTTTGGTATCACGGTCATAAACACGGTTCCACGTCCGCCCACGTGGCGAGCGGCATGTCCGGCGCGTTGATCGTCACACGTAACGATGCGACCACGAATCTGGATTCTGTTCCGGCAATCAGTGCCGCGATGCAAACGGTTACCGGTCGCGATCGCGAAAAAATCATGGTGTTCCAGCAAATCCCATACATCAAAAAGCCGGCGGACAGCCATGGGCATATTGAGCTCGCCAACGCCGGCGCCATGTTTGGGCCAAATGCGTGGGCCAATTCGAACCGCTTTACTACTATCAACGGACAGCAACTGCCCGTC
Organism: Pirellulaceae bacterium; assembly: GCA_041745295.1. Taxonomy (GTDB): domain Bacteria; phylum Planctomycetota; class Planctomycetia; order Pirellulales; family Pirellulaceae; genus JANMEB01. Next base: position 15,548 of record JBGTJE010000021.1, read on the forward strand.
ATTGAATTCGCACCGGGCGAAGTGCAGCGCTGGAGGATGATCGATAGCGGGTTCCGCAACGGTCTCTCGCTGCAAATCGTCAAAGATCCCGACAGCCCGGGCGCAGGTCCCGATTACATTAATTTTCACGAGATCGCGCTCGACGGCCTTGCAATGCAGAAGATACGGACCACGCCAGTGGTCGACTTGTTTCCGGGTTACCGCTCGGATGTGCTCGTCGAAGCGCCGACGACTCCCGGTCGATACCATCTCGTGGACGCGCGACGGCAAGTCAATACTTTGCTCGGCGACCCGGAACCGTTGAACTTCATCGCTTCTGTCATCGTGCGCGATGATTGGCCCGCGGTGACGATGGCGTTTCCCACGGACGCTCAAATTCTCGCGCAGCGTCCGGCCTCGTTGGCGGAGCCAGATCCCGGCACTCCGGTCCAAGGCGCCTACTACGGACTGTCGCGGGGCTTCGTGATCGGCACCGACGATCCCGGCGTCAATGGCGCGGTGAATGGGAACCCGTTTAGCATGAGCCGCTCTCGGGACCTCGCTTTCGGCATCATCCAACGGTGGAGGATTGGAACACGGAATGACCATCTCTTCGTCGGGTCACCGCCGCCCCCGCCGCCGCGCGGGCCGGCGCATCCCTTTCACATCCACGTCAATCCGTTCGAAATCGTGTCGATCAAAAATGAGAGCGGCGCCGAACAACTCGATGTTCAAAACGGCGAGCGAATTTGGCGGGACACAGTTTCGATGCCTCCCGGTTGGACGATCGAATTCCTGACCCATTACGCCGACTTCCATGGCTCGTTCGTCCAGCACTGCCACATCCTCGATCACGAGGATCGCGGCATGATGGAGAAGCTCACGATCACCGGGACGGCACCGGTGATACCGACCCGGACGCCGACCCTTCGCAACCGGGTCAGCCGGACGATCCCAGCGGCCAACGGCGAGCCGTCGGTGCT
>JBGTJE010000022.1:0-45438 GCA_041745295.1 Pirellulaceae bacterium
CGCGGCGGCTGCGGCTCGGCCGCTGTGTCCTTTGAACGTGCGCGTCAAGGCAAACTCGCCCAATTTATGGCCGACCATATCTTCCGTCACAAAGACTTTGATGTGTTGGCGGCCGTTGTGAACCATAAACGTGTGCCCGACAAACTCGGGAATGATCGTGCAGGATCGCGCCCAGGTCTTAATCGGTTCCTTGCTTTTCGCCGAACCCATCTTTTCGACTTTGCGAAACAGTTTGTCGCTGACAAACGGACCTTTTTTTTGCGAACGACTCATAGGTCTTCCAAAGTTGAGAGTTGAGAGTTGAGGGTTAAAAGTTATTTAGGACCGATTCGGAGCTGGCCATAGCGTCGCGATCGTCGGCGGCGAATGATGGCCGAGTTGGATGGCTTGCGGAGCTTCCGGGTGCCGCCACCCTTGGCCGGTTTTCCGGTGGGACTAACCGGGTGACGTCCCCCTTTGGTGCGACCTTCGCCACCACCGTGGGGATGGTCAACCGGGTTCATGGCAGTGCCGCGGACATGAGGCCGTCGGCCCATCCAGCGTTTGCGCCCGGCCTTACCAATTTGTACGTTCATGTGGTCGGCGTTGCCGACTTTGCCAATCGTGGCTCGACAGGCGGCCGGAATGCGGCGGATTTCGCCGCTGGGGAGCGAGATCTGAGCCCAACCGGAATCGCGGGCCATTAACGTGGCGGCGGCACCGGCACCACGGCACAGCGCGGCTCCTTGGCCGGGGCGCATTTCAATATTGTGAATCTCTGTGGCGAGTGGGATGTTCTGCATCGGCATGCAATTGCCGATCATCGGCGGTGCGTCGGGGCCACTTTCTAAGATCATGCCCACCTTGAGCCCTTCCGGGGCCAGCATGAAGCGTTTGACGCCGTCGGTGTAAACCAAAAGGGCGACGTAGGCCGTCCGATTCGGATCGTATTGAATCGAATCGACCTTCGCTTTGATGCCGTCTTTGGATCGGCGGAAATCGATCATCCGGTACTGGCGCTTGTGGCCGCCGCCGCGGTGTCGGGCGGTAATAAACCCTTGGTTGTTGCGCCCTGCTGTCTTGCGCTGTCGGCGAAGCAATTTTTTGGGAGCTTTGGCGCCGGGAGTCAGCTCGGCAAAGTCGCTCACACTCGCGTTGCGTCGGCCGGGCGAAGTCGGATTGTATTTACGTATTCCCATGGGAACCGGTCCTTAACTCTAGAAGAAGTCGATCCGATTGTCGGGCTTGAGCTTCACGATGGCCTTTTTCCAGGACTTGGTCCGCCCTTTTTTAAATCGGTAGCGGCGGGATTTTCCCGATCGATTCTGGATCGCCACGTGGGCGACCTTAACGTTGAACAACTCCTCAATCGCCGAGCGTATTTGCGTTTTGGTCGCCAGTGGGTTGACCTCGAATGTGTATTGGTTGAATTCCTGAGATTGAAACATTCCTTTTTCCGTAACCTTGGGGCGCACGATCAATTGGTGCGGGCCCAAGGCCTGGGCATGGGTTTCGGATTGGATTGGTTTGTCGCTGGTCATGACCTGCACCTGGTTGAGCTGTCGCTATTGGGTGGCCTTGTTTTGGAATGCCTCAAGCGCCGCACGGGTGATGAGCATGCGCTGCGGTTTGAGGATCGCCAATGCGTTTAAGTCCGAAATGGGGGAGACTGTGACGCGGTCGATATTCCGAGCGCTGCGGTAAACCTGGGTGTCAAGGCCGGCCGTCGCAATGATGGTGCTCATGCCCTGGAGCTTGAGCGCCTTCAAGATGGCCGCAACTTCTTTGGTTTGGGGCTTTTCCATCTTCAATTCGTTAATCACGACCAGTTGATCGCTCTTGATTTTGGACGCGACCGCCATGCGGGTCGCGGCGCGAACAGCTTTCCGCGGCAAGTGATGGGAGAAGTCGCGGGCGGTCAAGGCAAACGTGTGACCACCGCCGCGTCGAATGGGGCTGCGCTTTCCACCGGCGCGAGCGTTGCCCGTTCCCTTCTGGCGGTACATCTTTTTGGTCGACCCGGCGACCATGCCGCGCGATTTAGTCCCCTTCGTACCTTGGCGGGCGCTGTTCTGGTACATCACGACGACGTCGTGCAGCAATTGCTTATTGATCTTGGGGGCGATGGCATCGACGTCGACGTCCATGTTGCCAACTTTTTTCCCAGTCTTATCAAATACGGGTAGCTGTATCATGCGTCACCTGCCCAATTCCAAAGGAACTCGTGATGGAAGCAAGTTCGAGTTCGACGTGCGATGTGAATGCCCGATGAGGCGTTGCCAACCGGTCGACCGCGCAGGTGGCGTTGACGCGCGAAAGTCGCGCTGTGGAATGGGCCGGGGACTGTAGAAGGGGCAACTCATCGCGATCGGATGCTCGGCGCTGAACGCAGCGGTTGACTGCGGCGATAACTGGCCGGCGGCTGTGGCGAACAGATTGCCGCTAAGCAAGTTGGAGCTCGGGCCGAGGGATATTGGCCCGGCGCGAAGATCAGTTGTATTCGCACGCATTGTCGATCGCCTAATGAGTTGTTGCCCGCGGGAGTTTTGGCAAGCGCCTCGCCGCCAACTTACCCGCGCGGCTTCCAAGCATTATTTTTTTCGGCACCAAGCCGCTTTAGAAACAATGGGTCAAAAAATTATTTACTCGTCGCTTTGATCTTGATCTCGACGCCCGCGGGCAAGCTGAGTTTATTCAACGCCTCGATGGTCTTGGCGGTCGCCTGCACGATGTCGATCAAGCGTTTATGAGTTCGTATTTCAAATTGCGATCTCGCTTTCTTGTCGATTGTCGGTCCGGCCAGGACGGTGTACCGTTCAATCCGCGTGGGCAAGGGAATCGGCCCATGCACTTCGGAATGAGTCCGCTTAACCGTATCCACAATCTCTCGCGCGCTCTGATCGAGCACCGAGTGATCGTAGGCCTCCATGCGGATGCGAATGACTTCGTGGGTCGAACCGGCCACAAAAAACTCCCGACAAAATGTCTACCTCAAACTCGTTCCCGCCATCGTCGCACGACAATGACAAGCGATGGAACACCCCAACGGAATTCGATGCCTGAGAATCGAAAGAAGCAACCTTTCGATTGTTGTCGCCGCCCGCAATGCGAGCACGCCCGCGCAGCGAGATCTGCCTTGGAGGACCCAAGATCACCGCGGGCGAGTTGCGAATCAAATAAATTAAGCCCTGGGAGTTCGCTGGTCAATCGCAGATAGCACCGCTTTTTCAGATTTCTTTTGATGAACGCACGCGACCCCAATGCCAAACAGCAAAGGGACGGGCCCCCGGAAGGCGTTGCGTAAAAAAAACACTGGCAGAGCCAGTGGCACACGGAAAACAGCCCTTATTCTTGTGTGCCACTGGCTCTGCCAGTGCTAAATTCGGCTTTATTGTGCAACGCGTCTTTGGGATCTCGAATCGGGTCGGGTTGCCGCATAGAATAATGCAATCCTCGGCGAATTCGCCCAAGGTGCTCCTGCCCCATCCTCTCGTCAGCCTGGTCCCCAATGAAACGGCATTTCGGCTTGGGATTCGCATTAGCGTTTTGGATCGGCGTGCTTTTCGGCAGTGAAAAGGCGTTTGGCCAGACCGTCCAGTTGCCCACGATCACCGTTTTTGACGTTCAAACGACGGTCATGGTCCCCGATGGCGGGACCATGCTATTGGGCTCGATCGGGCGCTCGGCGATGGGCGAAACGATGCGCGGCGTTCCGCTTCTGGGGAACGTTCCCGGAGCGGGCCGCTTATTTCGCAATCGTGGGATCGGGTCTGAGACTTCAGCGCGAACGGCAACCGCTTCGGCGCAGATTATCAGCATGCAAGAGCTTGAGCCACAAATCCTGGCCGAAGGAAATCAGCGCTTGCGAGCATCGAATTACACTCCGGACGCCAAGACGCAGCGACGTGCCGAGTTCTTGTCGCGGAACATCGGGCAGTCGCAGAAGCGGCGATAACGCCGAAATCAAACGGTTGAGTCCATGCGGTCGCGGCGGATTTGTGCCGCCTTCCTCATCGACTATGATGAGACTCAATGATGCTTTGGTAATTTGCGAGTTGAATTCAATGTCCGCGAATCCGTATCAGCAATCGACTGAATACCTGACCTCCAAAATGCCCAAGCTGACCCGCGAGCAAGCGTTGAAGCACGTTCGCGCACCGGCGCTCGGCCTCATTAGCGTCTCAGGTTTGGCGCTTGGATTGGCGTTCGTCACCTTGCTTGGGTCGGTCGTCTTTTTCGGTCTCAGGCTGCTTGCCCCGGATGAAGGCCAAGCGGTTTTCGTCGAGCCCGCTCCCGAGGAAACCAAAGAGCAACGGGAGCTGCGAAAAGCTCGCGAACAAAAACTGGCAGCGGAAGGGAATTTTCTTTCGCTTTCCACGGTGTTCATCGCGGCGATGTCGTTGGTATTGGTCAACGCCATCGTCTTGACCGGCGCGATCAAGATGCTGCATCTGAAGCGGCATCCATATGCGATTACCGCGGCCGCGATTGCCATTATCCCCCTCCTTTCGCCGCTTGCGATCGTTGGAATTCCATTCGGAGTGTGGGCCATGATTAAGCTGGGGAATCCCGAAATCAAACGGTACTTCACCAATTAGAGACGGACTTGCGCGGCGCCTGAAAATCGGTTGCTGCAGGGGTTTTGCAAAGTTTGATGACACCCGCAATCCTTTGCCAAAACCTGAAAAAAACCTATCGCGGGCGGCCACCGGTCGAAGCCGTTCGCGGGGTCGATCTCGAAGTCCAGCAAGGCGAGTGTTTCGGCGTTCTGGGTCCCAACGGAGCTGGAAAAACGACCACGATTGAAATTCTCGAAGGATTGCTGCAGCCGACATCGGGCCGCGTCGAGATCCTCGGGCATGCTTGGAATAGCCGCGCCGATGAAATTCGTCAGCGGATCGGCGTCTCGCTTCAAGAAACTCAACTCAGCGAACGCATCTCGGTCCGGGAAACTCTGATCCTCTTTCGAAGCTTCTACCGGCGAGGCGTGGATCCGAGGATTGCGTTGAAACTGGTCTCGCTTGAAGAAAAGGCTGATAGCTGGATCAAGAAACTTTCCGGAGGTCAAAAGCAACGGCTGGCGGTCGCGTGCGCGTTGGTCGGCGATCCCGAGTTGCTTTTTTTGGAAGAGCCGACGACCGGATTGGACCCGGCCAGCCGCCGGGAATTGTGGGACATCATTCGCGATTTTCGGGCGCAAGGACGGACGATTTTGCTGACCACGCATTACATGGATGAAGCCGAGCGTCTCTGCGACCGAGTCGCGGTCGTTGACCAGGGACGAATCATTGCCCTAGGTCCGCCATCCGAGCTGATCGCCGCCCTGGGTGCCGAGCAAGTCGTCGAATTCACCGTGCATGAGGGAGATACATCACTTGACCTGAGGGCGCTCCGGGACATTCTAGGGGTCGCCCACGCGGAGATCATCGCCGGGCGGTACCAACTTCGAGTCCATCAACTGCACCTGGTTATTCCCAGGATCATCGAGCGATTGGCGAACTTGAATGTTCGGATGGCCGACCTCACGACTCGCAGTGCAAGCCTGGAGGACGTGTTTGTGCAATTGACCGGCCGGCAATTTGAACCGGAGGATAGCCCGTGAACGACGCGGCCTCGGGCCCTGTTAATCGCCGTCAACATCCCCTGCTCCAGTTAGTGATCTACCGCTTGCGTGAGTTTTGGCGGCAGCCCGAAGCCGTCTTTTGGGTCTACGTGTTTCCGATCTTGATGGTCGTCGCGCTGGGAATCGCGTTTCGCAACAAACCCATCGAAGTCATTACGGTCGATGTCGTTGAGCCACCGCCATTCGCCTACGTCGACGCGTTGCGGGCCGATCCCCGCATCAAACTTCGCTTGGACAACGAATCCGAATGTCAGCGGCGGTTGCGAATCGGCAAATCGGATTTGTTTCTCAAAACTCAGGATCAACAAATCGAGTTCGTGTACGACCCGACGCGGCCCAATAGTTTGGCGGCCCGGGCAGCCGTCGAGGACTTGATTCAGCGAGCCGCCGGCCGAACCGACCTCGTCACGACCAAGAACCAAGAAATCAGCGAGCCTGGGGCCCGTTATGTGGATTTTCTCATTCCAGGATTGCTCGGAATGGGTCTGATGGGCGGAGGAATGTTTGGCGTTGGGTTTGCCATCGTCGATATGCGATTGCGCAAATTATTAAAACGCTTCTTGGCGACTCCCATGCGGAAGACGGATTTCTTGGCGGGACTCATGATCAGCCGAATGGTGTTCATGATTCCCGAGATTTTTCTGTTGTTAATTTTCGCCCGCTACGCGTTCGGCGTTTTGATTTACGGAAATCTGTTGGCCGTTGCCTTTTTAATCGTGCTCGGCGCGGTTCTATTCGCGGGAATCGGGCTATTGGTGGGCTCGCGCGTTCGCACTCTAGAATCCGCGTCCGGCTTAATGAACTTGGTGATGCTGCCCATGTGGATGGTATCCGGGGTCTTCTTTTCCTACGAGCGATTTCCACAGGAAGTGATTCCGTTGATCAAGTTGCTGCCGCTGACTGCCCTGAACGACGCCCTTCGCGCGGTGATGCTCGAAGGCCGGACGCTGGCGTCAATTTGGCCCGAACTTGCGGTTATGTCCGGTTGGACGGTGCTTACGTTTGCGATTGCGCTGGCCATTTTCCGATGGAATGATTAGCGGAGCCCAGTTCGATGATCGACATTCAGCGGCTCCAATTCGAGTATCCCAGGACCGATTTTCGCCTGCGCGTCGATCGTTTGCAGGTGTCGCCGGGAGAGCGGATCGCGGTGGTCGGACCAAGCGGCAGCGGCAAGACCACGCTACTCAACTTGATCTCGGGAATTGTCGTACCGAAAGCTGGGTCGGTGGAAGTGGCCGGCCGGCAAGTTTCCGCGCTGTCCGATTCAAAGCGTCGCGATTTTCGCGCAGCTTCGATCGGATTCATCTTTCAACAGTTCGAATTGGTCGAGTATCTTTCGGTGCTCGAAAACATTCTGCTCCCCTTCATGATCAACCGCACGCTGCGGATCGATTCCAATGTGTTGACGCGAGGAACGGAATTGGCGGCGTCGATGGGCTTGCAAGACAAGCTTGCTCGCAAAATCCGCCGACTGTCCCAAGGCGAACAGCAGCGCGTGGCGATCTGCCGCGCGCTGGTGACCGAACCGCCGCTGCTGTTGGCCGACGAGCCAACCGGCAATCTGGACCCGCGCAATAAAGGGCTGACGATTCGCCTATTATTTGAGTTTTGTCGGCGGCAGAAGGCGACCTTGGTGGTGGTCACTCACGATTTGGGGATTCTCGAGGGATTTGATCGACAGATCGATTTCGCGCAGTTTCGACCGGAGGCCACGCCATGACTCGCGCCTTCCGATTGGCTTGGAGGTATGTCACTTACCACAAATTCAGCTCGCTGGTGTTGGTGGCATGCATCGTGCTTACGCTGTACTTGCCGGTCGCGGTGAGCCTGGTGTTGCGACAGTTCCATCACCAGATCCTGGCCCGCGCCGAATCGACTCCCGGATTGTTGGGAGCCTTGGGGAGCCGCTTGGATCTAACCCTCGATGCGCTTTATTTTCGCTCGGACGTGAAGCGGGAAATCCCCTTCGGCGAAGTCAAAAAAATCCGCGAAGGCGGGCGGGCGTTGGCGATTCCTCTGCATTTGAAATTCACAGCCCGCAAGTTTCCAATCGTGGGCACCAGCCTCGATTACTTCCCATATCGCGAGCTGCGGCTCGCGGCGGGGGATAGCATGGCTCGATTGGGCGATTGTGTGGTCGGGTCAAAGGTCGCCAGCGAGTTGGGTATTCGCCCAGGGGACCGGCTCAAGTCCGACCGCGAAAACGATCTGGACATCGCCGGAAATCCTCCGCTCAAGATGCGCGTAAAGGGGATTCTGGCGGACAGCGGCTCGGCCGACGACGAGGCCGTGTTTGTCGATATCAAAACGGCTTGGATCATCCAAGGATTGGGCCACGGGCATGACGAGGTCAACAGTCAGACCAACGAAAATCTGACGCTCGGTCAGCAGGGGGAGAACACGATTGCCAGCGCGGCCGTGGCATCGTACTTGGAAATCACCGACGACAACGTGCGATCGTTTCACTTTCACGGAGATTTTGCCGAGTTCCCAATCACGGCAATCTTGACGGTCCCCAACGACCCCCGCGCGGCCAATCTGTTGGAAGGCACCTACGTCGGCAACAGCGAACTCCAGTATGTGATCCCGTCGCTCGTCGTGAGCGAATTGATGGCGATGGTCTTGCAGATCAAGTCGCTGTTCGACGCCAACGCATTGATGATTAGTATCGCGACGCTCATGCTGTTGGGCCTGGTCATTCTTTTGTCGCTCAAGCTGCGGCAGCGCGAGATGGAGACGATGTTCAAGCTCGGATGCAGCCGTTCGACGATCGCTTTGCTACAAATCGCCGAACTTTGCATCATTGGCGCGATTGGCCTGCTGATTGTGTCCGGAATGATCTGGCTGACCTGGAACTTCGCTGACGATTTGATCCGGGCGCTATTCTTGCGCAGCTAAGAAACTATCTCGTTTGCCGGTTGAATTGAGTCGACCGTTTGTAATGGGTCCGTCCGCTCAGTGCTATCTCGGCTTGCCGCCTGTCGGCGGCATATCCATGGGCAACGGTCGCATCCTAATCCGATCGTCGGAAACGACCGAAAACTGCCCCTCCCAGTCCGTGCGACTTGTCAACGCATCCAGAATACGCAATTTTTCCACCTCGGGGTTGGCGCCTGAGAGTCGAAGCAGTATCACGCCGCAGGAGGCCGGCAATTGCGACCGAAAGGCTAGCTCGCCAAAGTCCTTGTCGTGTGTCACAACGATTCGATTTTCCGACTGGGCGCGGGCAAGGATCACCACATCCGGTTCCGAGCACATCGACTCCTTCGCCGAAAGCACGTCGTGCCCACGCCGTCGCAATTCTTCGATGACCGTTCTCGTGATGTTTTCATTAACCAACAATCGCATCATTCCGTTCCTACGATCGGCAGCATGTAAACCCGCTCGGACTTGAGAACTTCGCTGGCATAGACTAGGCACGCCTGAATGTCTTCCGGCGTCAAATGGTTGTATTCCGAAAGAATCTGCTCCTGGGTCCAACCTCGGCCGAGTAGCTCCACGACAAACTCCACTGCAATGCGAGTTCCCTTGATGACGGGCTTTCCTACAAGGACTTTGGGGTCGACGCTAATACGATCTTGCCATTCCATAAATTTCGCTCCGTTAAATAATCAGTTAAAGATGAACGGGAAGAATGATTTCGTTTTTCCGTCTCGCATTGATGTTTCTTGGCACTCATTACGTGCATCGCGGTCAATTCAGGCATTTTTTAAGACGTTTAATCGTCGATCTAGGTTCATTGCGGGGCTTTATTTTAATCGAGGGGAAATTGCAACAGACATTGTCGATTGTGGTTTTAATCGTGCAATTAGCGATTGCTTTGAAGTAATTGGAGATCTTGAGTGTCGCCGTCGCGGACCCCAAACAAGGCTCGCCATTGCGGTTCGGTCAAATCGGCTTTGAGAGTGTGAACGGAAGCGTCTGCCATGGCTACGTTAATTCCATTCGTCCAAATCGCTTTCAGCTTGCCGGCAAATCCAGCTTGATCGATTTCAAAGTCATCGGGTTTGGTCCTGCCGTTAGCGACCGAACTCGATTTCGAGAGTTCCTAAGTGTTTTCCGTCATCAACACGAAACAATTGCCTGAGTTTTTCGTCGTCCGGAATGGATGGAAACGAACGGATCGACGCATCCCACGTTGAGAAGATCATGCCCTTTTGCCAAATACCAGTCAGTTTTTCGATGAGTTCGAGATCGTCGATGTTGAGATCCTCAGGCTTTGTCCAAACAACAGCGTGTTCCGCATTCACTTCGACTAACGCAATGGTATGCCCACATCCATCCAAATCCCTTATCGCCTCAAGCGTCATTCCGGTTGGCATCTGTTTGTCATCTTTTGGTAATTGCCAAGCCATGTGTAAGCCGATCAGGCCAACGTACGCCGTTTGCCCCGGCTCGAGCTTCAATTTCGGATGGCGAAAAACCTCGGGCATTTTTTCGACCAGTTTGATGTTGTGTTCGCTGTCCCACGGTTCGTCGAGATGAAATTGCTTGTAAAACTCATCCTGTTCGATGTAGGGCAAGATATGGACGCGCCAGCTCAATAACGGTTTTCCGGTTTTGTCCTGATTGAAAAGCGCTGGTAGGGCCAGATGCGCATCGTGGTAAAAGTGCGTAGCGACCATGATCTGGCGCATATTGTTTTTCGACATCGATTGCTTGGCCGCGGTTTGAATGCGAAGCACGCGCGGGGCGCCGAAAACGGCGGCGGACGCCAGCGTCGCACCCGGCGCGGCGCTGGGGATGGTTTGGCGAGCCAGGATTTCAAATCCGTCGGCCGTTCGAAACGTCAACGAGACCGACGGCTCGAGCCCGTTGATCAAGACTTCCGTGGGGGGCAAATCGGACGCCTTAAACGGCGCGTCAGCCATTCCCAGCATCGATGAGAAACTCATCAGCAGTCGAATCGCGCTCGCGAAATCAACGCGCGAGACGGATAAGGGTTGTTCCAATCCAGCTTGTCGAGCTTGGGCCAGCAATTGTTGAAAACTCTCGTCCGCGGACAACGGTTCGGTGGGTGTCGTGATCCACTTTTCGACCGTCTCCTGATCGAGGCCGATACACAAGCGTCCGTCGCGCAAGAACCAAATCGGTTCGGGAATGAAACCAAAATCTGAAGCAACCTGGATGGAATGCACTTCGGTCCCATCGACTTCATTGGTAGCGAATTTGGTGTTTTCATCCTCTTCGATGAGTCCAGCCAACTTCTCGTTGAACGTCTGCAGGTTGTCGAAGAAGGACATTTCATCCGAAATTCCAATTTGGATCATCCAGTCTCCGGTCGGATTGCCGCTATCTAGATTGCCGTGGATCAGGATCGATCCGTCGAGATGGTCCAGAACGTCTTCTTTGAGCCGCAAGCCATACATATCTTTGAATTGGCTTGTCATGTCATCCCAAGATTCGCCGCTAAACGTGGCGAATTGCTCGATTAGCGTTAGCGCGTTGGGAATCGACAAGCGAACCCCAGTGGCCCAATCGTGTTTCCCAGAAAGCGACTTCAGATCGGCATCCGAAAGCGGTTTTGCGTCGAAGAGGGCGGCCAGCCCGACCGGCGTCGTGCCATCAATGGTCAAACGATGACGACTAATAAAGCCTTTTTCGTCGAGACCGCAAACGGACTCGAACGCCACCAGTGAATCGAGCCGAAGTATGTTCTTCACAGGTTCTTCCGCAAAATCGGACCACCAGGGTTCTTCTTGAACCAACGCGAGCAAGCCGCGAATGTCGATGCGGCTGATCGACGATCGTCGCTGTACTGGAAGTTTCTGTTTCAGATCGCTCAACCAAGCCGGTTCGGCGGTGCGGACCTTTTTGTCGATCTTGGCGATCGCATCGGGTCCAAAACCGATGATCGCGAATTGGCCGCGGAGCCCAATGGAGATCTCAAACGGCGAATCGTCGGGCGTGAACGCTTGGTACGAACTGCCTTCGATATCGAATTGCCTCGGTTTCCAGTCTTCCGGCAAAATGCCTTGCAGAGCCTTCAAGTCAGTTGCAATCTGAGTGACGGATCCTGGGTCTAAATAAATGACACATCCGCCCGAGAGCGATTCCCAGCGCGGCGCAGTTTCGACAAAAACCACCGTGGATCTCACGATCGCTTGGCTGGCAAGCACTTGGACAAGTTTGGCCAGTTGCTTTTGATACTCGGCTTCAAAATCCTCGTCGACGAGGCCTTCGACCAACAATCGATTTTGAATTTCGCTCCATGCGGCTTGGATTTTCGGTTGGGCAAACCAGCGTTCCGTGGGATTCTTCTCCCCGTCAAGTTTGCCGGCAGTGGCCCAGGAAGCGTAAAACAGACAATTCTCGGGCGCCACGTCCGACATGAGCTGCACTTCCTCGGCAGGCGGAATGCCCAACGGCACGCCGATGTTGCCTTGGTTGCCCAACAAGATGAACAGAATTGCAATTTCCACGAATCCCATGCCCATCATCGCCGCCCTCACTCAATGGATTTTGTCTGTTTCGATTGTTTCCCTCAGGTTTATTCTAACAAGTTGCAATTGTTTGGACCGCCGAAGCAATTGGACGCCGCAGATCGATCCAACAAAATCTTATCGATAATTGGCAGATTTCAATCGTTTAACGGCACGCCGAAGGCGACGGCGCGCGGGACGAAAGAAATTACCGTCGCCTACGGCATGCCGCTAAACGAAATGAGCCAATTGACCGGCGGGATTGCGGATTTTTATAATCCCGGTCTTTGTTGCGCCACGTCGTTGTCCGAAGTCGAGCCGTATGAAGATCCACGAATTCCAAGGGAAACAGCTGTTCAAAAAATTCGGCATCGCGGTGCTCGACAATCGAGTTGCATCGACGGCCGCAGAAGCCGCGGTCGGTTTTGAACAATTGAAGCAGCCGATCGCAATCGTGAAAGCCCAAGTCCATGCCGGGGGCCGAGGAAAGGGAACCTACAAGGAAAATCCCCAGCAACGCGGCGTGCAACTCGTCCGCAGTGCAGCCGAGGCGTCGCAAGTTGCTCAGCGAATGCTGGGCAATCATTTGGTAACGGCCCAAACCGGACCCGAAGGTCAACCTGTGCGCCGCGTCCTCGTCGAAGCGGGTTGCCAAATCGCGCGGGAGATGTATTTGGGGATCGTGCTCGATCGGCCTGCCGCCAAACCGGTCCTCATGTGCAGCAACGAAGGGGGCGTCGAGATCGAAAAAGTCGCCGCTGAAACCCCCGAAAAAATCTTCAAAGAACACTTTGATCCTGGGTACGGCCTCGAAAGTTTTCAAGTTCGCAAGCTTTGCAAAAAATTGAACCTTGCCGGCCCAACCGTCCGCGCCGCAGACGCATTTTTGAAATCACTTTGCCGGATGTTCGTGCAAATGGACTGCAGTTTGGTCGAAGTCAATCCGCTGGTGATAACTCAAGCCGGCGAATTGATTGCACTCGACAGCAAAATGACCTTCGATGACAACGCACTGTTTCGTCATCCCGAATTGACCGAGTTCCGCGACCTGGCCGAGGAGCAAGTGGCCGAAGTTCGTGCGGCGGCAGCCGGGCTGAGTTACGTGAAGCTGGACGGGAACATCGGGTGCTTGGTCAATGGTGCCGGTTTGGCGATGAGCACGATGGACATCATCAAGTTGCATGGTGGCCAACCGGCAAACTTCCTCGACGTGGGTGGCGGGGCTGACGCCGATCAAGTCACCGAAGCGTTTCGGATCATCCTCTCGGATTCCAACGTCAAGGGAATTTTGGTCAACATCTTCGGCGGAATCATGCGCTGCTCGACGATCGCGTCGGCGCTGGTGACCGCGGCCAAGACGGTTGGTTTCAAGGTTCCGCTGGTCGTACGATTGGAAGGGACCGAGGTCGAACAGGGCAAGAAGATCTTGCAGCAGAGCGACGTCCAAGTCATCACGGCCGATGATTTGACCGACGCCGCAAAAAAAATCGTCGCCGCGGTGGGTTAGGAGTTGAAGAGAGTTGAGAATTGAGTGTGGATTGCGACAGCGCGCGAAAATGTTTGGATTTGAGAAGCTAGACGTTTGGAAAAAAATCGTTGGAATTTGCGGATGAAATATACAAAGCAACGGCGGCTTTTCCGAACGAAGAACGTTTTGGACTCACCAATCAACTGCGTCGGGCGGCGGTTTCGATTTCGTCAAATATTGCCGATGGCCGTGGACGAAACTCAAATGCTGAGTTTGTGCGGTTTATTTCAATTGCCTACGGTTCGCTCATGGAATGCGTCTCCCAATTACCTATCGCCCAACGACAACAATTTATGATTCAAACTGACTTCGACCAACTCGTAAAACGTGCGGACGAACTCTCCCGAATGCTAAGCGGACTCAAATCAAGCCTTCGCAATCACGATTGACGCCTCTTTTTTTCTCTCAACTTTCAACTCTCAATTCCCCATGAGCATTCTGGTCGACTCGAATACGAAAGTTATCTGCCAAGGGATTACCGGATCCGTCGGCGCGTTTCACACACGCGGCTGCCTGGAGTACGGAACCAAAATGGTCGGCGGTGTGACGCCCGGCAAAGGGGGCGCGACAGCGGAGGGCTTGCCCGTGTTTGACACGGTCGAGGAAGCCGTTCGCAAGACCGGCTGCGACGCAACCATGATTTTCGTTCCTCCTCCATTCGCGGCAGACGCGATCCTCGAAGCGCTCGATGCGGGTCTGCGGTTGATCGTCGCCATTACCGAAGGCATTCCCGTAATGGACATGATTCGCGTCTACGAGCGGGTCAAGCGATCGGATGCCATTTTGATCGGTCCAAACTGCCCCGGCGTAATTACGCCCGGCGAATGTAAGATCGGAATCATGCCGGGCTACATCCATCGCCGCGGCAAAGTCGGCATCATGAGCCGCAGCGGAACGCTAACTTACGAGGCTGTTTGGCAGACTTCGCAACTGGGTTTGGGGCAGTCGTCGTGTGTTGGATTGGGAGGTGACCCGATCGTGGGGACTTCATTTATCGACGTGCTGGGTTGGTTCCAAGACGACCCCGAAACCGAAGCCATCTTGATGATCGGTGAAATTGGCGGAATCGCGGAAGAACAGGCGGCCGCGTTTGTCAAAGCGAACGTTTCCAAACCCGTCGCCGCGTTTATCGCGGGGCGCACCGCGCCACCGGGCAAGCGAATGGGGCACGCCGGAGCGGTAATTAGCGGTGGCAAAGGGACCGCGGCGGAAAAGATGGCCGCCCTGCGCGACGCGGGCATCGAAGTCGCCGAGAGCCCGGCCGACATGGGCCTAGCCGTGCAGCGGGCCCTTCGGGCAGTTGTCAGTTGTTAGTTGCCAGTTGTTAGACAACATAGGACACTAGCTGACACGAGTCGGATTTCTGGCCAACTCGTAACGCGAACAACGAATATGAAGAGACTCACTTCAACACAAAAATGGTTTTTTGTGGGCTTCATAATGCTCGTGGTGATTTTCGGAATCTGCCTGATTGTTTTTCCACGCAACTGACAACTGACAACCGACAACTTCTCCTAACTCGCTTGAGCCATCAAATACGGTGGACACGCTTCCCGCACCGAAGCGACGTCATTCGCCCGCGGTTCCTCGACCTGGAAGGGCTGCAATTCGCCGCGCAAAATTTTGACGTCTTCCGGCGCACTGATCCCGATCCGAATCGTTTTGCCCTTCACCTGCAAGACTTGGACGCGGATCCGCCCGTCGATGATGATTTCTTCGTTGACTTTTCGTGACAAGACTAACATGACTCTCTCCTTGTTTGGCTCTTCCGCTCGCCACCTTGGCGACGCTCGTCGGTTCCTAATCCTAGGATTGGGCAATGACTCAACTGGTCACACTAAATTGGGTTCTTTAAGAAAAACAAAAATCCGGTGGCTATTTAGGTTGCTACTCGCTTCTATGCTCTTGCGATCGAATTGGTTCATTCGTCTGCTAGCAGTTTCCAGGTAGCATCCTGAAAAACTGTTTCGATTGTTCCGTCGGGGATGCCAGGCCACCCACAAATAGTACGAATTATGCCGCCTAAGGGTGCCCAGGCCGTGAAAAAAATCCGATTGTTTTTTTTGTATCTGATATTCGAACTGTGCCGAAGCTGCGACAGTTTCCGAATGTCAGGAGTCGAATCCAGAATTTCCGATCAGTGCGGAAAAAAATCTCATGATTGCTACCCAATTACGATGTGCAGGTATCTCGCTGGTCGCCTTGGCCCTCGGATTGTCGCTAGCAATCGCGCAAGACGATCCTCCCGTTGTCAATTTCGAAGTTATCGGGTCGACCCCTTTTCGCCCGAAGTCCAAGTCCTTAGCTGGATTGGATCTCGAACGGCAATCGCTCTCGGATTGCCCAACGTCAACCGCCAGGCCGGTCGCTCCTTCGGCCCTAGTGCAGACTTGGCCAGGCCTGCCTGGTCTCATGACAACCCCTTGGATCGCAGCAAGGTTGTCCGAGAATCGCAGTTTGTCGTCGGCCCCTGCACCCGCCAATATTCAACCTGCTCCGCTGAGCGCAAGCGATTCCAAAATGTTTGCATGGTCGATGCCGCAATCGACCAGTGGCAGCGGCGACCTGGTTTCGCGTTCGCAGCAAACGTCGGCAAGCCCGCCACGCATGCCTAAGATGTCCAAGATGTTTTCGTTTGACACGATCGATAAGGTGGCCGTCAGTCCGGTCGCTCCGGCGGTAGGCCAATTCAGTCCCGAGTTGACGCTCGACCTCGACGGACCCGAATTGGTTTCCGTCAATCAAGTATTTCAACAATTAGTCCAAATCCGAAATTCGAGCAGCTTGCCTCTGCACGACATTCGTGTGAGCCAAGTCTGCGACTTGCGAGTTTTGGGCGCCGACCGTCACCAAGCCGTCACGATCGATTGCTTGGAGCCGGGCGAGACCAAGACCATTCGATTCTCGGCCCGCGCTCGGCAAGCCGGATCTTTCGCCGTTCGTTACGTTGCGGAAAACTCTCACATTCAAGCCGATATCGACGACGTGGTTCAAGTCAGCGACGCGAACGTCCCGAATTGACCGCCATGGCTTCGATCCGCTTTGCCGAGCAAGCCGACCTGCCACAAATTCTGGCAATCTACAACGATATCATCCTCAACACGACGGCGGTCTACGACTATGAGCCGCACACATTGGAGATGCGGACAAGTTGGTTTCAGTCGCTCGTCGAATTGCGTTTGCCGATATTTGTTGCGCTGGCCGACGATCGGATTGTCGGCTTCGCCGCGCTGAGTCCATTCCGTAAATGGGGCGCCTATAAATACTCGGTGGAGAATTCGGTTTATGTCACCAGCCAGCGGCGCTCAGCGGGCATCGGCAAGCAATTGATGCCGCCGCTCATCGAAGCGGCTCGCGCGCGACAGCTGCATACGATGATCGCAGGAATCGACGCCGACAACGAGGCCAGTCTGCGGTTGCATCAGCGGTTTGGATTTCGCGAGGTTGCCCACTTTCGCCAAGTCGGATTCAAATTCGGTCGCTGGCTCGACCTCAAGTTCTTTCAGCTTCTCTTGGAAACTCCCAATGCTCCCGTGGATGGGTAGCTGATTCCGCAAACGCAACCCGCGCGGTTCTTGGGTGGCACGTCCCTGAGTCCTCGAAGGGCGTGGTGACGTTTCCGTCAACCCTGCGCCGCCGATGGGAGACCTTCGGTCGACGAAAGTGCAGGGTCAGGAGACCCGCGCACAGCGCGGGAGCTAGTTCTGGTTCCCAGGCTCCCGCCTCGGAGCCCACTGCATTGCTGGAGCGGCCAGCCCAGGACGAGGCAGAGCCTCGAAGACAGTGCGTTCCCAGGCAGAGCCCGGGGAACGAGGATTTTTTGGCAATCGATTGCCAAGTCTTGCAAGCACATCCGCATGAAGTTGCCTACGACGTGCGCGGGAGAACCTCAGGGAGTTTCTCCATCACCCAATCCGGAATGGTAATCGCAAAGGGCTGTCCGCTGGCGGGAAACCGGCAACAGGCGACTAAGAACCGACCTTGAGCGAGCAATTTCAGATTGCAATAGATCTCAAAGCGGTAGTCTAGCTGCTTGCCGTCGTTGAGCACCAAGTTCACTTGCGTCGACAGCGTCTGTCCGACCATCGCCGAGCCGCGGATATTCAATTCGCACAAAAGCCGCGGAAAACCAATCGTCCCGCGACGATCTTCGAGCACGACGCTCAGCCCACGCGAACGCAGAAAGGCGTATTCAGCCTCCTCCATATAGCACAACCATTGCGCAAAATGAACTTCATTGGCACCACTTGCTTCGGACCAATGAACTTCGCGCGAATGCACAAATTCTGTCAAATTCATGACTGGAAATTCCATTGTTTTGAATCATTCTGGTAAGGAACCACTTCCTGACCTGCATCGAGACTTGACTGCCATGAATCCGTCGACCGCCAACGACCCGTTGGCATTGTCACCTCGTCGAGACAACGCCAAGCCTCAGGCCGTTGTCGCGGACCCTGTTTCGAGCGAAACGACTCGTGCCTCAGGCCGCGTGTGCATAATTCTCCCCGCCTATAACGAAGCACAGAATCTTGAACGATTGTTACAACGAATTCGCCAAGTGCTAGACCCACTCGACTATTCGTATGAGGTCGTCGTCGTCAACGATGGGAGCAAAGATCGAACGGAGGAAATCGCGCGAAGGATGTCAGAGTCGATGCCGATTCAGTTGGAGAACCATCAACAAAATCAGGGACTCGGCAAGACATTGCGCACGGGTTTCTTGGCGGCGCTGCAGCACGCCGATCCCCACGATGTGCTCGTTTGCATGGATGCCGACAACACGCAACCACCCGAGTCGATTCCGCAGATGGTCGAGATGATTCATCGCGGCTACGACCTCGTCGTCGCCAGCCGTTTTCAACCGGGCGCACAGGTCATTGGAGTTTCGTTTTTTCGACGGATGATGAGCGTGGGGGCAAGGTACGTTTTCTCGGCCGTTCATCCGATCCGCGGCATTCGCGATTACACTTGCGGATTCCGCGCCTATCGCGCGGAAATTCTCAAGCGTGGAGTGGATCAATTCGGCGACGATTTCTTTTCCGAGACAGGCTTTTCAAGCATGGCCGACATCTTGCTCAAGCTTCGCCGGCAGCCGTTGGTCGCCGGTGAAATCCCGCTCGTCTTGCGGTATGACCAAAAAGGCGGGGCCAGCAAGATGAAAGTTTTGGGTACCGTATGGGCGACGCTCATGCTCGTCGCACGCCGCCGGATCCGATAATCAATCTTTGTTTAACCGGACCGCTTCGGGCCGCGCGGCGAAGTCGCAGCGCCCGGAAGCCGGGCGGTTCAACGACGAGTAAAGGTCGTGAGCAAAGCACTTAGAATGTCTCGCAAAAATGTTCTGAACGCAAAATAGTCAATCCCGCGCAGGCGGGAATCCAGTTTGAATCGTACGTGTGAAGGTAATCCCCCCATCCTTGGAACTCGGATTCCGGGACTCAGTCCGGAACGACACCAAGTTTTGTTACGCGTTCTTAATCGCATCGAACAAGATTCTGATTCCGATTCCAACTCGCCGAAGGTAACACGCAATCCAAACAAAATGCAACAATCACCGCAGCAAACTTGGGGAATAATAGGCGGCGGCATGCTGGGCATGACGCTGGCTTGGCGGCTTGCTGGGCGAGACCAGCGGGTCTCGCTGATGGAAGGTGCCGCCGGGTTTGGTGGTTTGGCAAGTGCTTGGCGTCTGGGCGACGTCACCTGGGATCGCTTTTATCACGTCGTGTTGCTCTCGGACACCGATCTGCGAGCGTTGCTGACGGAGTTGGATCTTGAATCGCAAATGAAGTGGGTTGAAACCCGCACCGGCTTTTATAGCGATGGTCGATTGCATTCGATGTCGAACACCGTCGAGTTCTTGCGCTTTCCTCCGCTCAACCTGTGGCAAAAATTCCGCTTAGGCGGGACGATTTTTTATGGATCCAAATTGACCAACTGGCGGCAACTGGAAAAAATTCCAGTGGAACGGTGGCTGCGAAAACTCTCGGGCAACGCGACCTTTGAAAAAATCTGGCTGCCGCTCCTTCGGGCCAAATTGGGCGAAACCTATCGCGATACGTCGGCGGCGTTCATTTGGTCGTACATCGCCCGAATGTACAAAGCCCGTCGGACCGGGATGAAGCGCGAGATGTTTGGCTATGTGCCCGGCGGATACGCCAGCGTCTTGGAACGATTTTGCAATCGGCTCGAATCGGCCGACGTCGAAATGTGTCCTGATCACGCGGTGCAAGAAGTCCGCTATGACCCCGCCCGCAAACAATTGCGAGTTCGGTTCACCGGCGACCGTCAGCGCTGGTTCGATCGCGTCATCCTCACGATCCCCAGTTCGATCGTCAGCCGCGTTTGTCCCGAGCTTACCGACGAAGAGCACGCGCGATTTCAGAACGTCCGCTACATGGGGGTCGTCTGTGCGTCGCTGCTTTTGAAGCGGCCGCTGGCGGGATACTACGTCACCAACATTACCGACAGCGACATTCCGCTGACCGGGGTGATCGAAATGTCGGCGATCGTCAACCCAGCGGAATTGGGCGGCCATTCGCTAGTTTACTTGCCTAAATACGTGGCTTCGACCGACGACGCGGCGTTTGCCGAAAGCGATTCGGTAATCCGCGAGCGGTTGCTGTCGACCTTGGAAAGGATGTATCCCGATTTCCGCCGCGCGGACATCGTCGACTTCAAAGTCGCTCGGGCCCGCTCAGTGATGGCGCTGCCCACGATCAGCTATTCGGATCACCTCCCCCCTGTTCGCACGTCGATCCCGGGCTTGTTTGCGATCAATTCCGCACAAATCGTCAAAGGGAACCTCAACGTCAACGAGACGATCCAAATCGGCGACGAGTGCTTGGAGAAGTACGTCTATCCGGAATTAGCCACGATCGTGAATTCAAAATTACCAGCCATTTCCAACGCAGTCTAAGTCTCGCCAAACGCAGTTGGATTCTAGTTTCAAACATTCCTTAGCATGACACGGCAACCGTCAGCGAACGCTGCGTGTGATTAACCACGCGCGATCCTCTCAGCCACGGGGCGTTGCCTAAAAAGTCCATTTCGGACACTGGCTATGCCAATGCCGTTTCTGGGCAAAGCCCAGCCACGGAGTTGACGTTAGGGAATTTTCTCGAGCCACGTAGTGGCGGCACTCGTCTTTCAGTCGGATGGCGCAGCGCACAAACGTGCGTTTCTCAGCAACACACAAAAAGCGGGTGTCGCCGCTCCGCAGCTATGTATGAATGATCGTCGATTACCGTGGGCTTCGCCCAACGCTAGGTTGCTGCCGCCACTTCGTGGCTACCGGATCTCTCATTTTAGGAAACCGCTCAACGATCTCGCGCAACCAATCCGATCAACCGATAAACCAGCTTTGCGACGGAGTATTCTGAAATGGTCGAATTCGATTCGGGGGCGACTTCGACGACGTCAAAGCCAACGACTTGTCGGCGGGCGCAGACTTCGGAAAGGAGCGCGAGACCGTCGTTCCAAGTGAGCCCGTTGGGCTCGGCCGTTCCCACGGCCGGGATGACGCTCGGGTCAAAACCGTCCGCGTCGATCGTGATGTAGACCTGATCACCCAACTTTGAAACGACTTGGTCCACCCACCGCTCGGTTGGCGTGGCCCGCAATTGATGGGCAAACAATGTATAGGCCGTACCACCCGAGCGAATCAATTCCGCCTCTTCGATACACAGCGCGCGAATTCCGACTTGGACGAGCGGGACCTTGAGTTCGATGACGCGGGCCATCACTGAAGCATGCGAATAGCGATTCCCTTCGTACGATTCGCGCAAGTCGGAATGGGCGTCGATTTGCAGCACGCTCAGTTTCGGAAACCGTTTTTGGAATGCACGCACGGCACCCAGAGTGACCGTATGCTCGGCGCCCAACATGATGGGAAACTTGTTGTCCGAGAGGAGACGCTCGCTGCGCTGTTCGATCAACTCAACCGCCTCTTCGTCGACCTTTCCGGAAAAATTCAGCGATGCGACCGTGCAAATTCCCGCTCGCCGCACCGTTTCTTGTTCGAGTTGTTCGTCGTAAAGCTCGACGTAATGCGACGCCCGAATGATCGCGGCGGGTCCATGTTTGGAGCCTGCACGATAGGAAGAGGTGTATTCGTAGGGGGCTTCGAATATCACGAATCGGCTATCGGCGTAACGACAGAGGTTCTCGTCTTCGATCCGCAGAAAATTTTTCTCGGCGGGCAAATGCTGCATGGTTGGGGCTCAAGCGGGGCGATTGGTTGTTTGGGTTACTTTCCCAAAAGCAATCGCGGTCGCAAAGTGGGCGCGAACTGCACGCCTCGGCGCGTGCAACGGAAGTTGGCAAGTTCGATTCGTCGGTTATATTGTCACCGAGCGGCGATTTGGAGCCGCGGACGCCGTTTGAGTTTGCTAGTTTCTCACCAGGATTTCGTGCATGAACATTCGCTGCTGCAGCTTGAGTCTCGTGTTTGTCGCGTCGACCATCGCAGGGATCTGCGCCGATGATTGGCCCCAATGGATGGGACCGCAGCGGGACAACGTGTGGCGCGAAGACGGACTGCTAGACAAATTTCCCGAGGGAGGACCGAAGATTCTGTGGCGGGCCGATATCGCCGGTGGCTACGCCGGTCCTGCCGTTGCCGAAGGCCGAGTCTTCGTCACCGATTATGTCACCGCGGACGACGTCAAAGTCCCCAATTTTGAGCGGAACAATTTTAGCGGCACCGAACGCGTTCTCTGCTTGGAGGAAGCGACGGGAAAGCTTTTGTGGAAACACGAATACGCCGTAAAGTACACGATTTCGTATCCCTCGGGTCCGCGCTGCACGCCCTTGGTCGAGCAGGATCGGGTCTACACGCTGGGCGCTGAAGGAGATCTCTTTTGTTTTGAGGTTGCCAGCGGAAAAGTCCTTTGGTCACTGGATTTGAAAAAAGAATACAACACGAAAGCCGCGCTGTGGGGTTACGCTGGCCATCCGCTACTCGACGGCGACAACTTGATCACGTTAGCGGGAGGCGAAGGGAGTCATGTCGTCGCATTAGACAAGCGAACGGGAAAAGAGCGATGGCGATTCGGAACGTCCAAAGAGCAAGGCTATTCACCGCCAACAATCATCACGGCCGGCGGAGTTCGCCAACTGATTTTGTTGCGTCCCGACGCAGTGACGTCGATCGACCCGGCTACCGCCGCGGAGTATTGGTCGATCCCTTACGAAGCGACCAGCGGCTCGATCATCATGTCACCGGTGGTAAGCGAAGGACATTTGTACGCAGCGGGCTTTTCATCGAAGAGTCTGCTGCTCAAGCTTGCCGGCGACAAGGCCGCTGCGGAGGAAGTCTGGCGCGACCAAGCCCGCAGCGCGATTTCACCGGTTAACGTGCAGCCAATCGTCGACGGAAACGTCATTTATGGGGTCGATCAAAAGGGTTCGTTGATGGCCTTGGAAATTCCCAGCGGCAAACGGCTTTGGGAAAGCACCGGTCCGATCGACGGCGATCGCGCGCTGGGTTCGGCGACCGCCTTTCTCGTTCGCCAAGCCGATCGCTATTGGCTGTTCAACGAGCGCGGCGAGTTGATCATTGCGCGGATCGGCACGAGCGGGTATCAGGAAATCGACCGGGCCAAGGTCATCGAGCCCAGTAACACGGCGTTCGGTCGCGACGTTGTATGGAGCATGCCGGCGTGGGCCAATCGCCGCGCCTACATCCGCAACGACAAGGAGTGCATCTGCGTCGACTTGGCCAAGTAAACTTAGCCGCATCCCGGAAAATCACGACGGTCATTGCGGTTTCCGTTTATTGAACGGCTGTTCTCCACGGAAAGGGATGAGCGCGTGTTCCGTCCCGAGCCTGATGAAATAATCAACTCGATCACACATGCGCTAGGCCTGGTGCTGAGCCTTATCGGGGGCGTCGTCATGGCGGTCTGCGTGGTTTCGAAAGGAGACGCTTGGCGAATCGGTGCTTGCGGTGTTTATGTGGCGACGCTGATCGCGGTTTATGGTTGTTCCACTCTGTCGCACAGCGTTGCGACGCCCCATTGGAAGCGGCGATTTCGAATTCTCGATCAAGCGTTCATTTACTTGCTGATCGTCGGCACGTACACGCCGTTTGGAATTTCCTACCTGAACAGCGGCGGTTGGTGGTATTTCTTGGTGCTGTTGTGGACCATTGCCGTGGTCGGTTTTTTGTCCAAGATATTGTTTGCCCATCGCATTGATGGAGTCGCGATCTGGTTGTACGTCTTGTTGGGTTGGTTGCATGTCCTTGCGGCATTTCCACTTGCCCATCTGGTTCCCGCACAGGCATTGTGGTGGATGTTATATGGTGGGCTTTGTTACACAATCGGCACGCTGTTTTTGATCAACGATCACCGCGCAACGCATTTCCATGCGATCTGGCACCTGTTGGTGATTGCCGGAAGCACTTGGCATTTCTTTGCCATCCTGCTATTTGTGGCGATGGCCTAACCGCGTCGCTGCGCGCAGCGAATAAAATACAACCGCCAGTATTCACGAAGGAGCGTTGCCTGAAAAATGCGTTTCAGACACTAGCATATCCAGGGGCACACAATTGCTATTTCAATGCATTGTGTGCCACGGGCTATGCCCGTGTCTTTTTGTGCAAAGTTGGCTCACGCGCCCCGCTCGCCATGAGTTGAGCACACAATGTGCGCGAAAGCTATAACAGCGGCGCGATGATGAGGCCCCAGAGGTAGGGGGGCGCGGGCAGGTGCGTGAATTGAATGTCGCCAAATCCGGCAGTGCGCAACCAATCTTGTAAGAGAAACGCCGAGTGCGCTTGCCCCCGCGACGTCCGCATCGCCAGCTCGAGTTCGAACACGGCGCGAAAGCGATTGCCCCGATCTTGGCCCGGGAACACGTCGACAATGCACAATTCACCGGCCCGCACGAGGGCATTTTTTGCACGCTGAATCAGTTCCTGGACTTGGGGCTCGTCATGCCGGTGAATGACGCTCGCAAATATAACCATGTCCACCGACGCGGGCTCCAGTTCATAGCTCATGTAATCTTGCTCGACAAATTCGATGCGATCCGCGACATCCAAGCTCTCGGCGCCCGTGCGTGCCAGTTGCAGCCGATCGGGCGAGTCGACCAAGGTAAATCGACTGGTCGGATCGTTGTGGGCAAAGGTCAAACTGAATACGCCCGAGGCGCAGCCCAATTCCAGGACGCGCATTTCGCGGCGGTGGCGGCCGATATCGAGTGCCGTCGCAGCGCTCAGCGCCGCGGGGGTTTGCATCCATTCGTGTAATAATGCGGCGCTCAGATAATCTTCCTCGGTCGCCGCCAGGTTGGGGAGATCGGGAAGGGCTTGGCCAGTCCGCAGGAATTTTCCCAAGTGCTGCCAATGGGCGTCCCCCAAATCGGAAAGTTGCGGCGGGATCATTCGCGCGACCTGGGACAACGCATAATATTCGCCGTATTGTTCGACGAGCGGACTCTGCACGAGCGCCGCCATAAAGGGCTCCAGTGCGGAGCGCTGGACTCGGCAGCGCTCGGCAAGTTCATCGATCTGCTTCTGGCCGTCGACTAGCGCATTGAGGATACCAAGCAGATTTGCGGTGCGGACGACATGGGCGAGCGCGTTGTTGTTGAGCAACTCGACGTAACCTTGCAAGGCGCGAATCTGGGTGTCAGCCATAAACTGCTCAAACCAAAGTTTCCACGTCGGTGAGATGAAAGCGACTTTCTAGCGTGTTTGCGTCCCCATGGACTAGTCCGTACGAGTTTAGGGTCAAGGTGCTCCTTATTTCAATGCTTGGCAACCGAACGCGTGTCGTTCAAAATGCGAATTCGGCAGAACTGTGTTAAATCGGGGGAATGGGTGGATCAACCAAGAGAGCTCAATGAAACGACTTTTGCTTTTTGCCTTGGGAATAATTGCCGTTGTTACATTCTCTCCTGTTGCTGCGGCGCAGACGTCCAATGAAATCAAAGTTCTTGCCGGCTTTCAAATCGAGCAAGTCTATAGCGTTCCGAAGGAACAGGGATCTTGGGTTTGCTTGACGACCGATCCCAAAGGTCGACTGATAACCTCGGATCAATATGGCAAGCTGTATCGAATAACGCCTGGCCGAGAAGGAACGCCGACGGGCGTCGAGACAATTCCAGTGGAGATTGGTTTTGCGCAAGGCCTGCTGTGTGCATTTGACAGCTTGTATGTTATGGCTCACGAAGGTGAGGGACGTCCGTCGGGATTGTACCGCGTGCGCGATACCAACCGCGACGACGTTTTCGATACGGTCACGCTGCTTCGCCCGCTGCAAGGGGCCGGCGAGCACGGTCCCCACGCGGTGGTACTAGCGCCCGACAAGAAATCGCTTTTGATTTGCTGCGGCAATCATACCGACCTCACGCCGATCCAAAGCTCGCTCGTGCCGCAGCGTTGGCAAGAAGACCAATTGCTCCCGCGGATTTGGGATCCGGGAGGGCACGCCGTGGGACGAATGGCTCCTGGCGGTTGGATTGCTCGCACCGACCCCGATGGAAAATCCTTTGAGTTGATCTCGGCCGGTTATCGCAACCAGTATGACATGGCCTTCGATCCCAACGGCGAATTGTTCACGTATGACTCGGATATGGAGTGGGACATTGGGACCCCTTGGTATCGCCCGACGATGGTTTGCCACGCGACGAGCGGTAGCGAGTTCGGCTGGCGCAGCGGCAACTTTCGCTGGCCGGAATACTACCCGGATAGCTTGCCCTCCGTAATCGATATCGGCCCCGGCTCTCCGACGGGAATTGTCTTTGGCACGGGAGCGAAGTTCCCCGAGAAATATCAGCGTTCGCTGTTCATTTGCGATTGGAGTTATGGCAACATCCATGCCGTTCATTTAACGCCGAAAGGTGCCACATTTCAGGGTGAAGCGGAATTGTTTTGTTCGGCGCCCGCGTTGCAAGCCGCCGACATCATCATCGGCAACGACGGGGCGTTGTATTTTGTGACGGGTGGGCGCAACACGTCGTCTTCGCTGTATCGCATTTCCTATCGCGGGTCGGAATCGACAGCGCCCGCCGCTCCGGTTCCTCCGACCGAAGCCGCGTTGCTGCGGCGTCATTTGGAATCGTTGCAAACCGCCCCGCGCGATCAGGCGTCCGAGGTCGTGGCTCAAGCTTGGCCCCATTTGAACAGCGACGACCGCTGGATTCGGTTTGCAGCCCGCACGGCGCTGGAGCATCAGGACGAAACGAATTGGAGCGCGAAAGTCAGTCGGGAAACAGAGATTTGGCCCATTTTAGAGTCCGCGATGGGATTGGCCCGAACCAACCACCAACCCTTGCAAGGGGTCGCTCTCGCCGCCTTGAGCCGACTCGATTGGAAGAAACTAAGCGATGTGCAACGGCTGCATTTGATCCGCGATTATGCCTTGTTGTTCGTGCGTTCGGAGCGGCCGCAGCCGATCGTCGTTCCCGCGATCCTTCAGCAACTCAGCGACAAATTTCCGTGCGGGTCGGCGATGGTCGATCGGGAATTGTGCCGCATCTTGGCGGCCGCCGGTTCGCCGGACCTGGTTCCGCGGGCGATGAAACTTCTGTCCGCGGCCAGTACTCAAGAAGAACAAATCCATTACGCCGCCATGCTACGCGTCTGCCAGGAAGGTTGGACTCCCGAATTGCGTCGCGCCTATTTCGAATGGTTTGTCCAGTCGGGAAATTTGGCCGGCGGCAATTCGTTTAATGGCTTCATCAAAGCAATACGCGACGACGCGATCGCCGCGCTCCCCGACGCCGATCGCGCCGCGCTCAACGACGTGCTAATACTCAAAGCGACCCCGAGTGATCCCTATGCCGAACTCAAGGCCCGACCGCTGGTCAAAGAGTGGACCGTCGCCGATTTCGTCAAGACGCTGCAGGACGATTTGGTCGATCGCGATTTCGACAATGGCAAAACACTATTCACGATTGCCCAGTGTTTCAAATGCCATCGCATGGAAGGACAGGGAGGTTACGTCGGTCCCGATTTGGCCGGCGTCGGTCGCCGATACAGTCGCGAGGAACTATTGGAATCGCTCATCGACCCGAACCGAACGATTTCCGACCAATATCAGTCGACCCGATTCTTGATGAAGGATGGCCACACGATCACCGGCCGAGTCGTGAACTTAAACGGGAATGATTTCTTGGTTCAAACCGACATGCTCAATCCGAGCATTCTCTCGCCGGTCAACGTCGACCAAATCGAAGAGCGGACCGCCTCAAAAGTTTCGATGATGCCCGAAGGAATGCTTAACACACTGACCAAGGAAGAGATCTTGGACTTGATAGCCTATATGCGTTCCGGCGGCGATCGCAGCTTTGAAGAGCTGAAACGGGAATGAGATTGATTTCGACGAATCAAGTCGCGGTCTCTTTTTCCGCGGGGCAGCAGCGAAATACAAAACAAACCACGGATTTCACGGATCGCACGGATGAGGAAGTAAGGGAATCCGGGAGTTGACACTCGCCGAATGCGATGAGTGTTCGCGTCGCTAAAGTGCGCGGATGGCAGTACAACGCTTCACGAATGTTTCTGATCCGTGCGATCCGTGTAATCCGTGGTAAACGAACTTCGCGTCATTTTGCCGGTTAGCGCTGGTCCGAGTAGACTTGCGTCGTCTCTTCTTTGGCGATCTGCGTTTCGCGCGCGTCGCTGGCCATGCTGACGACGACGCGATGGTCCCCTTCGACCGTGCCCTTGGCCGTAATGGTCACTACGGTTTCTTGTTGCGCATCGAGTCGATCGATCGCGGAAAAGACCACGCGCTGTCCTTGGATTTGGTGTGCGATGCTTCCGGAGACGGAAACCGGCTCGATCCCCGAGGGGAAATCGACATTCAAGCGAATGTTGGTCGCGGCTTGAAGCCCTTGGTTGACCACTTTGACTCGGTAGGCGGTATCGCTGCCGATTTCGATGGGGTCGGTCAGGTCGTCGATTTCGCAAAACAGTTCGACCAAGTACTCGACGAACAACGATTTGCTGACGACCGCCTTTTGATTTAAGTCGGCGGTGGCTTCGAAATCGATCTTTTGGTCGCCGGGTTCGATCGGAAGAGTGACGAGTTCGACTCGCCCGGTCTGTCCGGTGGCCAATTGCTGCAAGCTCCAGTAAACGGAATTCGAATTGGCGTCGTATTGGCCGTGGTTGTTGGCGGATACGAATTTCAAGCCTCGCGGCAGGCGTGCCACGAAATCGACGTTGTTGGCCGATGCGGTTCCCGCGTTGCTTACGGCGAATTGGTGGGTGGCTTGGCGGTTGAGGTATTTTCGCGCGGGGCCCTCGCCGTTGGCTTGCAATTCGGGGGCGACAATTTCCATCTCGACGGCGTCGCTCACTTCGAGACCCGCATCGCCTTGGACGACGATGCGATTCTGGGTCTGTCCGACTTTGGCGGCCTTGAGCCGCAATTGCACGCTCCGTTTCTGGCCGGGAGCCAACGTGCCGATTTCAAATTCGAGTTCTCGGCTACCGTCTTCAAATGAGAGTAACTCCGGAACGTCTTCTTGGAGCAACACATTGGTGGCCGGCCCGTCCCCTTTATTTTCGACGACGATGTCCAGAAACACTTCGTCGCCAATGAGCACTTTGGGTTTGGTGGTCAGCGTGACGCCGAGTATCGGTTGCGTGCAGAGGGTCCGGGCGGATGCTTGCGCGGCAAAAGTCACTTGGGCGACGCTTCCAAATTCGCCGGGTTGTTTGGGCATTAAATTAATCGTGATTTTGCTCGTTTCACCGGGGGCGATCGTTCCCAAGTTCCAACTCAACGTTCCGTCACCACTTTGGTTGGCTTTGGGTGAGGCGTCGATCAATTCGGTACCGTCGGGAATGCGATCGTGCACGATGACCTGTTCGGCTGGGACTTGTCCCGAGTTTTGCACGACGAGTTGCAGTTCGGCAGGTTTGTTGATCTGGACTTCGCGAGGCGCAATCTTTTGCAGCTTGAGCGACGGGATTTGCGGTCCTTCAAGACTCGCCGCACCCGGCGTCGATTGGATCCGCAACGAATCTGTCGGCGGAAGCGCCGCTGAATCAAAACTGCGACTGGACGCCGCGAACGAATCACGCGGCGGGCTGGAATTCGATCCAAACGTCGCAGACGGGGTGCTCGTGTTGTTGATCGCAGAACGAATCGGAGTGCTGTCCTGAGGTGACTTGGGGGGAGCAATCGAATTCATTCTGCTGGGGAAATTGTTCGAGTTCGCGCTTGTTCCGGCATTGATGGCGGAGGACGAGCCAAAAGCATTCGGTGAATTTGTGTTGTTTGCACCATCCGTGAGGGTTTGGCCGGCCGATTTCGCTGAGGAGTCGGCGGGCTGGGTAAACGAGCGTGACGAGCCCGTGTTAGCGACCGGGTCATAGGGCGTCGATGTGGCCGAAGGTCGCGACGTCCCCGGGTTCGTGAGCGACGGCGCAGAAAGCGAACTTGCTGGGCCGTTGGATTGACGCATCGGATTGCCGTTTGGCTGAGTCGATTCAGGAGATTGCGCAAACCCCGGGACCGGCGCTTTCGACGCATTGTTCAGCGGTACCGAACCAGCAGATAAATTCGCGGGCGAATTGAAGGGACGATTCGGGCGGGTCGTAGTTTCGTCATCGGATTCGACTTGGATCTGTGCCGAAACGATCGGCGGATCGCTTGCCAAGTTCAAAGCGCCCGAAGACGTTGGCTTCGGAGACGAGTCTGGAAATGACATCGCGGGAGGTGGCTTCATCGTCGACGAAGCGTTGGTGGCGGGAACATTACTTGCTCCCGTCGCGCGATTTGCCGCGTCGAGGATCGCCGGAGCCGCAGTGGGCTTGGACTGCGCGGATGGAAACTGATAATTGCTCGACATCGCTGGCGGGGAAGCCGGCATGGATTTTGGAGTGTTGGAGAATGTCGAAGGCGGGCCTGTGGGCGAGTTCGTCGAATCGGAGAGCAGCTTGATTGCGTTTTGAGACGTGCTTGACGCTACGCTGGCCGGTGCTGGATTCTCCGTCGATTCGGTAGCTTGGTCGAGGGATTCGTCGCCGGATGTGGCGCTGCCATCTTTTCCCGCCTTGGCGGACTCTGCGGTTTTACGGTTTGTGACCGTATGCATCACGGCTAACGTGCCCAGGCACAAGAATAAGCCGACCGCCGCCAAACGGCCGAGCATGGAACGGCTGATTCGAACGCGGCGGGGTGATTCCGATTCGGTCATAGCGGTACCTGGATTTGCTGAATTCTTCGTGGAGCACGATTTCATCGTGCGGATTTTCGGGCAGGTTGAGAACCGGCCCCACGACTTGCTTCCGCTCCGCGGATTTACGGGGCTGGTGAATTACAGAAATGGGCAAAAAGCGGCAACCCCATTTGAAGCTAGCAATGCCCCTCGCAAAGCCTCCAGGCCGTGCCACCCGAACGTGTGACTGTTTCTTGGATGGTACGTCCCTGAGCTTCGAAGGGAGTGGGCATAATCACACGCCGCGATTTGCGCGGGTTAAACAAAGAAAGTGCTTGCAACAGCAGTGCGAAAACCTACCCGTCATCCTTTTCGGGGGCGTTCGGTGTTTGCGGGATCTTCTCGATTGTGGGGGAATCCGTTTTCCCATTTGCATCGTCGAGCGATTCGGTCGATTCCTCTTTTTCTGCTTTTTGATCTTCGGTTTCGTCGGAATCAGGATCCGCCGGCTCCGACTTAACCTTAGAGGCTTCGATAGTCGCCTCCAAGACGCGTTGATCGTCGCGGCTTAGCGATTCGAAATCATTGCCAAAAACGACTTGAGCCCAATCCGTCCTGTCGGCGGTTTGCCCATCGACTTTCAAATCGATGCGGCCCTTTTGGAAATAGTCGCGGCAGAGCAATTCGGCGGAAAACGGTTCGCCGTTCACACTGGCTTTGCCGACGATTGAGCGAAGCGGCGCACGATTTCCCGCGACCGACTCGATCTGAAACGTCGTTTTGCCCAGTTGGAATGACGCTCCCGGAGCAAGCTCCCAGGTAATGTCAGAGCCCGGATTATCCTCGGAGCGTGTTTCCTCTTTTTCGACGTCGGTCTTGGCGTGAGTGGCCACTAGCTGAATGTGACCGGGCAGGATCTGATCGGAATCAAAGTAATCTGCGGGGCTGAAATCGGTGAGTTGAATCATTCGTTGCTGCGCCGAAAATTCTTGAACCCAAGCATGATTGAACATCGAGACGGCGCGGCGATCGGAGGATTTTTCAAAATCCAAATCGACTGCGAAGTCGACATCTTGCTTCATCTGATCGGAGAATTTTGCATGCAGCTTTCCCCGGATCCGTTTGGCGGTCGGGCTTTCCGGCCATTTCGGGCTCGCCTCCGTCTCGGCCTCCAACACATTCGATTTGATCGTGAGCTGGCCCAAGTCCACGATGCCGTCCTTTCCGTTGGCAACAAAATCCTTGAGCGATGCGGTTTCAATTTCCACTGAGTAATCGGTGTCCAAATTGATGATCTTTAGGTTGTTGACCTCAAGCAGTTTCACCCGCAATTCGGTGAGGTCGGAATCTTTGAATTCCTCGATCTCATTCAGGTCGCTGGGACTGAACAGGAAGTCGTCGGGACCTTCGATGTCAGCGTAAATCGTTCCGCGGTCGACGGACATTTGTTCGACGATAAACCGGCCCGTGCGGCTCATTTGCATCAGTCCGTTGTAGTCGAATTTGATCCCGTGGAGTTCGGACCAATGTTCGTCGTCGACCGTCAAGAATTTAATCTCGTCGATATGAACGCCTTTGGAAACGCTTCCGCTGAGCCCCTCAATTTTCACTTTGCCGTCTTCTTCGATGGCTTGCTCAATCAAGATCAGCGGCAGCCGCGTGTGCATCATGCTGTACCAACCGCCGACGAGCAGGCCGAAGAAACCGACAACGATGATCAGGCAGCCGATGCCAAAGCAACCCATCCAGCAGCCGCGGCCCTCTTGGGGATCGGCTTCGCGAATGATTTTTGGGGGTTCCATGTGGGTTCCTTTGTGTCCGCTTGATAATAGTTATTCGCCGAAGGCCGCAAGATATCCGATCTTTTTATAAACCGAGTCATTCCAGCCAGATTTTAGCCTGCCGCACCCTCGTGCGGGCGAACCGTCAGGTCTAGCCGAGACTTGCGGGCGAAGCTATCGTTGGCGAGGAAATTCCCAAGCCGGCGTCCGACCATGCTCTTGCTGGAAAACATTAAAAAATCCTTCCGCCAGCCCGACGGCGAACTACTCCCGATTCTCGACTTGCCGCGCTTTTCGGTCGAATCGGGCGAGCAAGTTGTCCTGGTCGGCGATAGCGGTTGCGGCAAGACGACTTTGCTGCACGTCGTTGCTGGAATCGTCCGCGCGGACTCGGGGCGAATCCTACTGAATAATGTCGAACTCTCCAAGTTCTCCGAGGCCGGCCGGGACGCGATCCGGGCTGACAATATCGGCTACATCTTTCAAACTTTCAACCTCTTGCCCGCGTTCTCGGCATTGGAAAACGTCAAACTAGGAATGGCCTTCGCCCGCAAATCGGTCGACCACGCCCGGGCCCGCCGGCTGTTGGAACGAGTCGGTCTGGGGCACCGCTTGAACAACAAGCCCCGGGCGATGTCGGTCGGCGAACAGCAGCGCGTGGCGGTGGCCCGAGCGCTGGCCAATAAACCGAGTTTGATTCTGGCCGACGAG
This sequence comes from Pirellulaceae bacterium, assembly GCA_041745295.1. Taxonomy (GTDB): domain Bacteria; phylum Planctomycetota; class Planctomycetia; order Pirellulales; family Pirellulaceae; genus JANMEB01. The sequence continues at coordinate 33,172 of JBGTJE010000022.1, forward strand.
CCGACCGCCAATGTCGATGCCAGAAATCAGCAGCAGATTATTTCCTTGATTCGTCAAACCTGCTCGGAGGAAAGCATCTCGCTGATCATCGTCACACACTCGATGGATGTCGCCAATCAATTCCCTCGCGTCGATCGACTACCCGAGATCAACCGTGCCGCGAGCCAAGCGAGGGCGTGGGCATGAGCGTGTTCAGAATTGCTTGGCGAAGCATCCAACATCGCGGACTCGGCTCGCTGCTGACGATCATCTCGATGGCCTTGGGGGTGATGTCGGTCGTGGCCGTGCTCACGATCCACGGGGTTGTTTCTCGCTCGTTTCATGCCAATTCCAGCTTTGGCTACGACGTGATCATCGGCTCGCGCGGCGGCAGCCTGCAATTGACGCTGAACTCCGTGTACTACTTGAGCAAGCCTCTGGAGCCGATTCCCTTTGAGTATTATTTGGCCTTTCTGCCCCAAGAAGCTCGTGAACCTTTTCTAAAAAACTCAATCGCGTATCGAGCGCATGAGGCTCAGCAAACGTCGTTGCTAATGATGGACGCCTTGGTTGGGGGATTGGGAGTCGACATCGGACAAGCCTGGACGCAAGCGGTTTGTCGCGCGGCCCAGCAGGAGTTGGCGCTCGATCAAATGACGCTCGGCGTCGACGGAGACTACGCCGACTGGGCCGAGGTCGTAATTCCGCTTGCGCTGGGTGATACCTTTTCACGCGACATCGACGACGAGTCGGGTGGATTTCGAGTCGTCGGCACCACAAGCGATTTCTTTTCTAAGCTCGTACTGGATGCGGAAACGGAACGCAAATTTGAGTTTGCCCAGGGCCGTTCGCTGCGCGACCTCGACTCCGAGCATGGATATTTCGAATGCGTCGTCGGTAGCCAAGCCGCGCAAGTGTGCAACGTGCGCTTGAATGAATCGATCAACCCCATCCATGGCGTCGCTGGAACACAAGGCGCCCACATCCACGAAGAGCAAGGATTCACAGTGGTCGGTATTTTGGCCCCGACGGGAACACCTCACGATCGGGCGGTATTCGTCAACATCGAGGGTTTCTATTTGATGGACGATCACGCCAAGCCAATCGAGGAGGGGCGTGAACCCACCGATGCTGACGCCGTGGATTCCGATTCCGGTATCAACCAGTCCGATTTCAATGAGCTCCTTGCTCTCGCAGGCACTATGGCTTCGCGTCAATCCGAATTTGACCATGCCGCCGCCTTACGGCGGGCACCGCTGCCATTGGAGCAGCGTGAGGTCACAGCGCTCCTCATTCGAACGGATCGCGAAGATCCAATCGTCAGTAACCACCTGATTGGTTCGATCAACAATGGGGGATTTCTTGAACCGGCACTCCGCGCCTCCAAGTTTCGGCCCGTGCTTGCGCAAGTCGCCCCCCAAGCCGTCAACCCGATTATGGAAATCACCACCTTATTTCAAAACTTTGTCGACCCGATCCGCTGGGTCTTGCTGGGGTTGACGGTTTTGATTTGCATCGTCTCCGGAATCAGCATCTTGGTGGGAATCTACAATTCGATGAATCAGCGGCGCCACGAGATAGCCGTTCTGCGAGCGCTCGGTGCGAGGCGTTCGAAAGTGACCCAGATCATGTTGGCCGAATCGGTGATGCTATCAATGGCCGGGGGATTTCTCGGTTGGCTTGCCGGTCATGCGTTGAATTCCGCATTGAGTCCGCTGGTGGAAGCGAAAGCAGGCGTCCGCATCGACTTTTTTGATTTTGCCCCGGCAGTTGCTTGGGGAGATTACCTGCCTTTGGGGAATTCCAATTGGGTGCAGTCTCTCGTACAATACCTAACGATTTCTCCCGAGTTCTTACTGATCCCCGGTATGATTCTCCTGGCCATCTTGGTCGGCGTTTATCCCGCAATATCGGCCTATCGAACGGACGTCGCCAAATCGTTGGGCACGTAGTGGCATGGTGGGGATTTCGGCGCAAACCGCGCTGGCGCGGTGGGCCCCGTCCGTCTTTCGATTTTGCAACGAACGATAACATTTGGAAGTACGTATTATTGCCATGAATTCTTTTGCCCGAGTCACAATTCTGTTCGGCGCTTTGATCAGCGGTTTGGCCGCGATCACCGCGGCGAGTTGGTGCCCATTCTGCACCGCCGTGCAGCAGACCCTTTCCGAACAGATGGGAACGTCCGATATCGTTGTTTTGGCGGAGCTCGTCGAGTTGCCGACCGAAGCACCCAAAGACGACCAGCTGCCCAAGGGATTGTTCCGCGTAACCGAAGTCATCAAAGGGCAACCCGACGTCATCGCACCTAGTCATGAGTTCAAGTCGATCGTCATCGGCCAACCGCAGTTGGGTCAGTCATTTTTGTTGATGGGTGTCGATCCGCCCGAGATTGCTTGGACGACCCCGCTCAAGATGTCCCTCGCCGCCGTCGAATACTTGCGGGCGGTTCCCAAACTTCCGGCCAAGGGCGCGGAGCGGCTCAAGTTCTTCCAGCGGTACTTTGAGCACGCCGAATCGATGTTGGCATTCGACGCGTATGAAGAATTCGCCCGCGCGTCATACGCCGAAGTCATCGACTTGAAACCGTTCATGGAGCGCGACAAACTGCTCCAGTGGATTCAAAACCCGGACGTCTCCACGAATCGCAAGCGGTTGTATTTCACGCTGCTCGGAGTCTGCGGGACACCCGAAGATTTGCCGCTGCTGGAGTCCTTAATTACTTCGGAAGTCAACGAGAACCGCCGCGGCTTGGATGCGATCGTGGCCTGCTATTTGACGCTCAAAGGGGACTCGGGGCTGGATTTGATCGAACGGCAGTTTTTCGAAAATCCAAGATCCGAATACGTCGATACGTTCGCGGCCATTTCGGCGATTCGCTTCTTGGCTACGGAAAAAAAGGAAATCTCGCGCGAGCGAATTCTCGCCGCCCTGCATAAAGTCCTCGATCGTCCGACGCTCGCCGATTTGGTCATCCCCGACTTGGCGCGGTGGGAAGATTGGACCGTGATCGACAAGATGGTTGAGCTCTTCAAGAATTCCAACGAAGACACCAAGTGGGTTCGGGTGCCGGTCGTCAGTTACTTGCAAGTCTGCCCCAAACCCGAAGCCAAAGCAGCGATCGAACAGCTCAAGCTGATCGATCCGGAGTCCGTCCGCCGCGCCGAAACACTCTTGAAATGGGAATCCGGCGAAGACGAATTTGAAGATTCGGATAGTGCCGCAGATGCGGATGTTAAGCCCGCGGACGCAAACGCACCGAACATTGATATCGCCGAAGAATCCGAAACGCCAGTCGATTCGCAAGCGAAACCCACGGACGCAGCCGCTCCGTCCAAGACAAAACCGGACTCCGATGGCTCGAAAAAGTCCGGCGGTGGGACGGCGCCCGACGCGCCTAGCCAAGACTCGATCAACGTGCCTGTCTATGAAGTCAAGCGACTGCCAACGGATCCGTCCGAAGTCCCGACGATCGATCGTTTGATCGACTCGCCCGCGCAAGGCCAATATGTCTCGACCACCGCAGCGCAGCCGTTTAACCCGCCATTGGAAGCAGGCGAAGGACCACCACAAGTCGAACCAGCCTTAGTTGCCAGCGCACCCACGTTTCGTTCGACCATTGCGATGATTTTTGTCCCTTTGGGCAGCTTCATGGTATTATTGGTACTGCTCTGGTCCGTCCTCAATGGCTGGTTCGAACGTTTGATTTTCTAGGCAGCGCAATGATTCAATCGATGCAAACTTCGCCGACGACCTTCGCCGCGGCGGCTGAAAAACTCGCCGAAGGCGGGGACGGCTCGTACCAATCGATCTGCAAACCAGCCTTGATGACTTTTTTGGTCGCGATATTTTCGCTGGGAGCGTTGATGTCCGCATCGCTGATCATCCTTCCCGTAATCGGACTGGTGCTGTTCTTTTTCGCCCTGCGCAGCTTCCAACGCTATCCCCAAGAATTGGTTGGACGCAAATTGATGCTCGTCGGCGGATTGCTCAATCTCGTGTTGCTCGGTTCGAGCGCGGCTTGGCATACGTACTGTTACAACACCGAAGTCCCGCCGAACTACGAACGGATCTTGTTTTCGTTCCTCAGACCGGAAGCGAACAGCAAAACCGCGTATTCGCAAAAGGCTGTGGAACTCGACGGCAATCGCGTCTTCATCAAGGGTTACGTTTTGCCCTCGGATCGGCAGAAGAATCTGAAGGATTTCATCTTGGTTGGCGACTTTGGGGACTGCTGTTTTGGCGGAAGTCCCAAGATCACTCATATCATCGCCGTCTCGTTTCAAAACGAGGACCGAATCGACTACAGTTGGCGGAAGCGCCACATTGGCGGAATCTTCCGCCTCAACAAAAACACCAAGCGAACGTCACAGAAGGAAGCACCGCGAGCGCTCTACTCGATCGAAGCCGACTATCTCAAATGATCACGTCCGTTGTCTGCCTGGTATTGTGCCGACGTTTTGACCGGAGGCCCGCTGGGCTTCGAGCCGGGCTGTCGCTGATCGCACTTCTCTGGTGCTTCACGCCGACCGGGTTGAACGCCGCCCGCCAATCGCCCGATCCGCCCGCGGAAACCAGCGTGGCGATCAACGGATCAGAAGTCGTAAAATCGAATCCGAGACTCGATGAACCGCTCAAACCCGGCGAGCCGCGCGAACTCAGTTTCGACGACCTCAAATTTGACATCGAGAAAGGGGCGGAGTTCAAGGAATCCATGCTGACCGAAGGCCTCAAGAAGCTCGACGGGCAGAAAGTTCGCTTGCGTGGATTTGTACGCCCCGGGTTCAAACAATCGGGAATCAAGAATTTTGTCTTGGTGCGCGACAATCAAGAATGTTGTTTTGGTCCCGGGGCCGCGCTGTACGATTGCGTCATGGTCAAGATGAGCGAAGACCAGGCGATCGAGTTCACCGTGCGGCCCATTACCGTCGTCGGCACGATGCAATTGAAGAAGTACATCGGCAAGGACAAGAAAGTCTGGGCCATCTTTCGTCTCAACGACACCCGCCTGGAATGACCGATCGCGAGTCGCTGGGATCGAAGACATCCGCTCTGCGTTCTGCGTCGACTTATTCAACGTAGTCATCTCGCTCCGCGAGATGTAAACGGTCTCGTCAGTCGGCATCTCATTGGTCCCAAGGCCGCTTTCCTCTTGCGGAGCGAGAGGGCTACGATCGACGGGCAAACGATCCGGGCGCCGCGACTATCAGCCGCGCGGCTCAATTGCTAAAATTCTGCTTCCCGTTCTTCGATTTATCTGCCCCCTCTTCGAAATCGACCTCCCAACGTATCGCACCGACATGGCCTTTTCTGATTGGGTGAGCCACCGAATCTTCAATTCGGTCCACCGCAACAATCTCGTCTACAACACCTGTTGGGAAGACCCCCGGCTCGATCGCGTGGCGTTGGAGCTGAGCCCGCAAGACGACGTCTTGGTAATTACGAGCGCCGGCTGTAACGCGTTGGATTATGTGTTGTGCGAGCCGCGACACGTGTACGCCGTCGATATGAACCCGCGGCAAAATGCCCTGTTGGAACTCAAGCAAGCTGGCATTCGCCGACTAAACTACGACGATTTTTTCCGCATGTTCGGTCACGGCCGTTTGCGCGGTGCGCCCGACGTCTATCGCGACGTCCTCCGCCCGCAACTTTCCGATTGGTCGCGCTCGTATTGGGATCGCAAAATTCAATGGTTTGATAACCGCCGCCGCTCGTTCTACTTTCGCGGTTCCTCGGGTTGGGTCGCGCGGATGTTCACCCTCTACACCGACAAAGTGATCAAGGTCCGTCCGTACTTGGATCAATTGCTCGCCGCGGAAACCGTCGAACACCAACGGGCCATCTACGACGACCGCATCTTCGAAAAATTCTGGTCCGGCTTGGTCAAGTTCGCGGTGAGCCGCGATACGACGTTGTCGCTCCTGGGAGTCCCCAAGGCACAACGCCGACAAATTGAATTGCACTATCGCGGCGGAGTAGTGCAATACGTCCAAGACTGCATGCGGGCGGTGTTCGCCGAACTTCCGCTCAAAGACAATTACTTCTGGCGCGTTTATATCAAGGGTGAATACTCGCGGAACTGCTGCCCGGAATATTTGACCGAATTGGGCTTTCGCCGACTCCAGGAAGGCTTGGTCGATCGAGTCTCCACGCACACCAATTCCTTGCAGGGATTTCTCGAAAGGCACGACGGGCCGATCTCTCGATTCGTTCTGCTCGACCACATGGATTGGCTCAGCGATCGGTTTTTTCCGCTGCTCGAATCCGAATGGCAATCCATTTTGCGGCGGGCCACTCCGCAAGCCCGATTCCTTTGGCGAAGCGGCGGCCTGCGCACCGATTTCGTGGAACAAGTCCGCGTCCAAGTCAATGGCCGCACGACCTCGTTGAACGAATTGCTCGACTATAACACCGAACTTGCCGCGCAACTGCACGCCCAAGACCGCGTTCATACCTACGCCAGTTTTTACATCGCCAGCCTGCGCGGTTAGTCTCTCATGAATTACCTCGCCGACACTTTCCGCTCGTTCCCAGGCTCCTGCCTGGGATCGCATTGTTCGCGAGGCTCCGCCTCGAATCCCGCTAGCAGAGTCAGCAATACGGTCGGTCGCCAGGCGGAGCCAGGGAACCAGAATTCAAAATCTTTCACCGGACAAATCAATCGGTGGTCATGAGCCTATTTGCCGACGCGAAAATCATCTACCACATGTTGCTCAAACCCGTGCGCGGTCAAAACCACGCCGAGCGGATGGAGAATTTCTACGGTGGCCAAGCCGCTGCGTACGATGACTTTCGAAAACGATTACTCAAAGGCCGAGAGGAACTATGGAAAACACTCCCCAAACCGGCCGGTGGCGTTTGGGTTGACATGGGTGGCGGGACCGGGGCCAACCTGGAGAACTTGGGTGAGCCTATCCGCCAACTCAAGAAAGTCTACGTCGTCGATTTGTCCCCGTCGCTTCTTCAAGTCGCTCAAGACCGCGCGGCGCGGCAGCAATGGACGAACGTCGAGACGGCCCTCGCGGACGCCACGTTGTTTACCCCCGCCGAAGGCTCGGCGGACGTCGTTACCTTTTCGTATTCCCTGACGATGATCCCCAATTGGTTCGCCGCGATCGAGAATGCCAAACGGATTCTGCGGCCCGGCGGGCATATCGGCGTCGTCGACTTTTACGTCTCGCGCAAATTCCCGGCCGAAGGCCTACGCCGACATCGCTGGCTGACGCGGACGCTGTGGCTGCCTTGGTTTGCGACCGACAATGTGTTCCCGTCGGCCGATCACTTGCCATTTTTGCGACACCATTTTGCCCAAGTGCACCTGAGCGAACAGCGCAGCAAACTTCCGTACGTTCCGTTCCTTCGAACGCCGTATTACGTCTTTGTCGGTCGCAAAGAATCGCCCGCAGAGTAATTGTGGCGCGACGCTCCGCGTCGCGCTAGGCTCATGGAGCACGTCGAAGCTAATGGAAAGACTCGACGCGGAGCGTCGTGCCACATTTTCAGGCCCTTAGGAACTAAATCTTGCCATTCGAGCCTGGCCCATTTTGAATAGCCGCTCAAGCCGCTGTCGAATCATCTTCTTCTCTTCGACATCGAATACCCAATCGGAACGCCAGGCGCCAAACAAGATCAATGAACAACTCGCAACTGCGGCCAGCGGAGTGAGGACCATTATCACCGGCAACCCGCACGCCAACCACGTGCCGCGATCGATCGACCAGCCTTCGCGATGAACGATGGCAAGCATGGCCACCAAGCAAACCGCGTTGGCCAACGCCGTTGCAAATGCCGCTCCGTGCAAGCCCCACAGCGGAATGCACATGCAATTTAAGCTAACGTTGGCGATCAATCCGAGGGCCAGCGCCAGCACAACCCAACGCATCCGTTCGTTGCACCACAACGCAGTTTGAGCACAAGTAATCATGCAGAACCAAAAACTGTAAATCATGGTGAGCGGCAGAATCGAAAGTCCGTCGGCATACCTGCCTTGAAGTGCGATATTAAACACAAGCGGCGCGGTGATCAGGATTATCAAATCCACGAACAGAAATCCCAGCGCGCTGACTTTGAGGCTCCACCGCAGCATGCGTTTGGCTTCGACGAATTCTCGTCGCTCCCAAGCTGCCGCAAGGTACGGCAAGAGTATTCCCGAGACCACAACGGCTAAACCGACCAACAATTGGGGAATGATTAAACTGCTGTGGTATTGCCCGAGATAGCCCTGGGCGACGCCGCTATCGCTGGGCGTTAAGTGCAACAACAAAAATCGGTCGATCGAATCGCAGGAATTGTTCAGGAAGTTCGCGACCCAAATCCAGGCAGCAAACGGGACGACCTTGGCCCACATTGGACCATGCTCCAATGGTTCGTTGGAGTTCTGCAGGAATTCTTTGTTTTTCAAAAAAAACAACGCCGCCGGTATCAAGCCCACCAGGCAGCTGATCCCGAACCCGATGATCGCCGCCAACGCCCCGTTATGCCAAACGAACAGTAATCCGATGGCAACGAATGCGAATGCCATCCCAGACAGGAAACGCATCATCGTGACCACGCGCACTTGGCGCAACGATTCCATCAACGACTGCACTGCGTTAAAAAGCGCCACGATGACGAACACCCAGGCCATCGCCCGAATCAATAGTTCGTGTTGCGGTTCGCGAAATATGAGCCTCGAAAAATGTCCGGGCAGGACGAGCATCAATCCCGCCAACAACAGCGTGGTCGCGCCCGCCAGCGTGGCCATGCGACGGATGTAGGGACGGAGTTGCCCACGTTGCAAATAATGTTCGGCATACCGGCAAAACGATCCCGGCAGTCCCAACGCGGCTAGCGGTGCCAGCAGCATCAATGAGCTCCAAACGACCGACCATTGCCCGAGCTGCTCATCCGGCATCAGGCGACAAAACATCATCCCACGTATAAATCCCACGGCGCGTTGGAGGATGGTCAATCCCAGCGCGAACGCAACGCCCAAGACCAGCGGATCGGACGCTAAGCCGATTCGCGGTTTGGCCGAGGCCGACGGCGCTTGTCTTGGGGCACCCATGGATGAAACTGGCAATCGCCGGACGAATCAAGAAACCGACTAAGGAACCCTGTCGTGGGGTCATCGACTCTGTTAGTCGCCTTTCGCTTCGCGAAAGGACGTACTTTTGCCTAGCAAACGACGACACGACCCGAAACCCTCGAATCGCCGGCTAGCAGGCGAATGTCACGGGGCATTGATCAAGCGTTAGCCACGGCGAAAAAGCCCCGTGCGATTGGCGGGCGAATTACGACAAACATCCGTGGTAGAATGCGGTTCGTGCCGATTGTGCCGGGGGTGCCTGCAAATGTTGACAAATGGCGTGGCAAAATTTAGATTGCCAATTGTCTTCAAACGCCCAATTGCTCACAAGCCATTCGCTGACCGCTCAACGTGGCTTGCGGTTTAACAGCCCCTGGTGGTGGCATTGCTATGTAGGAAAGTTGAATTGGTTCTGCAATGTCGCATGTAGTGTGTCGGTTCTCTTGGCAAGTCTTTCGTCGCCGCGGCGTACGTTCCCGTTCCCTGGATCGATGATTTATGGCGGATAGCCCCAGTACTGAACTTGATTCGATTGCGCGCGATTTGTCTCTTCCTCTAGAACAAGTTCAAACGGTCGCCAAGCTGCTCGACGACGGAAACACGCCTGCGTTCATCACCCGCTTTCGCCGGGAGGCCAGCGGCGGACTTAGCGAATCGCGAATCCTTGAGATCAAACGCCGACTCAGCTTGCAACGCTCGCTCGCCGAGCGCAAAGCCATCATTCTCAAATCGGTCGAGACCCAAGGTAAACTCAGCGAAGAATTGGCGACAGCAATTCAACGCGCACCCACGTCAAAACATCTTGAGGATTTGTATCTCCCCCACAAACCAAAAAAACAGTCGCTGGGTCAGATCGCGCGACAGCGTGGATTGGATCCGCTGGCCATGGATATCTTTCTCGGCAGCGCGTCCGATTTAGATCTGGCGACCCGCGCCACCGACTACGTCCGCGTCGACAAGGGACTGCATACTGTCGACGACGTATTCAAGGGCGTGGGGCACCTGATCGCCGAACGATTTGCCGACGACGTCCCGTTGCGCAGCCGGTCTCGAGACATTCTGTGGAAAAACGGGCGAATCGTCACCCGCAAAATCGAGTCCTCGGATTCGGATGTCGACGGCGGTGCCGTCGAATCGACTCTCGGGAGCGATGCGGCGTCTGCCGCCGATCCCTCGATCGCCGTTGTTGCCTCCCCCGCACATGATTCGGAGCCTTCGGTTCAAGAGTCCGCGACGCAGGTGTCGTCAGCGAACCCCCTTCCAGTGCAGGAAACGGTTGAGGAAATCGAGGCCGTGCTCGCCGAATCCTCGACGGCGACGATTGAAAACGCGGTCCCCTCCGCCTCCGATGTTTCGGTCGCCAGCGAAGGTGTCGAGGGGCCCTCGCCCTCCACGGCAGCAACGGTTTCGCCGCCGACTTCAGCGATCGACAAGAAAAAACGCCGCCGCAAGAAAAAGACTCGCGAACACGATCCGTTCAAAGACTACGCGGATTTTTCCGAGTCGATTGGCCGGCTTCCCCCGTACCGCATATTGGCCATCAATCGGGCCGAACGCGCCAAACGAATTCGCGTCAAAACAAAGATCGACGAAGCCCAGTACGGCGAGCTGGTCAAGTCGTTGATTCCGCCCGAGCATGCGTTCGCCGACTTCATGGAAAAATGTGCCCAGGACGCGATGCAGCGGCTCGTCCTACCGAGCTTGGACCGCGAGGTTCGACGCGAGCTGACCGAGAGCGCCGAACAGCATGCACTCAAAGTCTTCGGACGCAACCTGCGACATCTCTTGCTCAAGCCACCCATTCGCGGGCGACGGGTCGTCGCGATCGATCCCGGTTTTCGCTACGGTTGCCACGCCGCGGCCTTGGATGAGTTTGGAAAGCTGCTCGGTCATTCCGTCTTTCAAGTGGTCGGCAACGACGAACGCCGAGCCGAAGGACGCCAAAAACTGGCCGAGCTGATCAACAACCATCAATCGCAACTGATCGTGATCGGCAACGGCAGCGCCTGTCGCGAGACCGAGCAGTTGGTCTCGGACTTGATCAACGGCGACCTGGCCGGGCGCAATCTGGAATACGTGATTGTCAACGAGGCCGGGACAAACGCCTATTCGACCAGCGATATCGGGCGCGAAGAACTACCGCATTGCGAGCCGTCGGTTCGCTGCGCCGTTTCGATTGGCCGACGATTGCTCGATCCCCTTTCGGAACTGGTCAAAGTCGATCCGGCACACCTGGGAATCGGATTGTATCAACACGACATCAAGGCCAAGCACTTGGCTCACGAACTGGACGAAGTCGTCTCATCGTGCGTGAACTATGTCGGTGTCGACGTTAATTCGGCCAGTCCCGCCCTGCTTGCCTACGTCTCCGGCTTAGGACCGCTGGCTGCGCGGCGGTTGTACGAATACCGATTGCAGCACGGTCCGTTTCGCAACCGCCAACAGTTCAAGGAAGTTGCGGGAATCGGCGAACAGACGTTTGTGCAAGCCGCAGGCTTTCTGCGGATCGTCGACGGCGACAACCCTCTCGACGCCACGATGATCCACCCCGAAAGCTACGAAATCGCGACGAAGATTCTACACAACGCCGGCTTTGAACCGAGCGATTTGGTTGCGAAAAAGCCCGCCGAACCAACGCCCGTCGAGACGCCCGTCGCCGATTCGATTTCTGCGGAGGCAATTTCCGTCGACGCAAATCCTGCTCAGGCAAATTCCGCCGACGCGCCGTCCGCGGCAATCGCCAGCCCACCTCCGGCGAATCCGGAGGACTTGTATCGACGCCGCGGGCAATTGCGCGATGCGCTGTACAAGTTCGACCGTCAACAGTTGGCCGGCGAACTCGCCATTAGCCCGCTGGTCCTGGGCGATCTGATGCACCTCTTGCTGCAAGCCGGCATCGATCCGCGCGAGCGTCTGCCCGGCGCCGTCTTTCGTCGCGGCATCATCAAGATTGAAAACTTGGAGCCGCAAATGCAGCTCCGCGCCCAAGTCGTCAACGTTGTCGACTTCGGCGTGTTTGTCGACATCGGTTTGGGGGAAAGCAGCCTCATTCACATTAGTCGCTTGTCCGATGGTTTTGTCAGCGATCCGCATTTGATGTTCGCCGTCGGAGATACGCTCGACGTTTGGGTGACGCAAATCGATGCCCAGCGGCGCCGCGTCACGCTGACCGCCGTCCGCCCCGGCGCTCAAAAATCGGCAGAACGTGGCCCGCGGCGACC
>JBGTJE010000023.1:0-28502 GCA_041745295.1 Pirellulaceae bacterium
ATCGAATTGAATTTGCCCAGATCGATCGCGAGAATGTTCATGGTTATCTCCGTTGGTTTGGGGTTGGAACTTTTCGCACCGTTAACGCGGTGACGAACGCTTGGTCAGCAGTCTATGACAAACGACCCCAACCCCAAGCCACGGACTTACATGGATTCTTTAGGTGCACGATGCATGATTCGGCTAACGAAGAATGGGTGCCGATTTGGCCCAGACTTTGTGCGCTCATTGCCGGAGGTATCAATGTCTCGTCGAGCGAACAAATGACACAACGAGTCAACCCCGCGCGGGCGAGCGGAATTCATCTTCGCCCCGTGACGGAGAGTGACCTTCCAATACTCTCCGAACATCAACGGGAGCCAGAGGCGAATGAAACGGCGGCCTTTCCGCCCCGAGACCGCGACGCTTTCATGGCTCATTGGACAAAGATTTTGGGCGATAAGACCGCCGTGGCAATGACAGTTGTCGTCGACAGGTGCGTTGCCGGTAATGTCGGTTGTTGGACGCAGGATGGTCAACGCTTTGTTGGTTACTGGATCGGGAAAGAACGTTGGGGCAAGGGCGTCGCAACGCAAATGCTGTCCATGTTCTTACGCCTTGTCGCCGATCGACCACTGCACGCTCACGTCGCAAAACACAATGTCGCATCGATTCGTGTCTTGGAGAAATGTGGCTTCGCGCTTTGCGCAAAAGCAACTGGTGCTCTTGGTGAACCTGCTGACGGAATTGAAGAATTGGTCTACGTTATTGACACGTCTTCGCTCGGAGAGACTTAATCGTATACGCCACCGAACAAGGCGATTCACCGGAGCCGCCGATCGCGCGGGTTGTGGAATCATTTGTTTTTGGCGGCAGTCCAGTTACCGCGGGCGTTATCTGGCCGACGATGCGAGAATTTGATCCTGAAGCTGGTTACGGCGTTTTCGTTCGAACCGTTTGTGGCTTGGCGGCCGGGATTTGCTTGTTGTTGCTTGCCGTCAATTGGTTTCAAACTGGAATTGCCAACTTCTACCATCCGGCATCGCCCAACAGACAAGATTTCCAACTGATTGGCGGTTTACTTGCCGGCTTTTTCTGGAGGGTTACGTCGTCAGTCAGCGGCCGATTTGCCTGGTTCGTGATTTCGCGGCGTCCCGCCATAGACCATGGTATATTTGCAGGTTGGGTTGTTTTCGACCTTGCGTTCTACTTTGTTCGACAGGGTTCATTTCGCACGCCATGGGCCGTTATAAAATTCCCAGATAACAACACGTGCACCGAAGCGGCGGGCAGCGCGTAAAATGAAATCAATGTCGTTCACTCGCGGCCCGGTGAACGGTGGCGATATCCGTCTCCAACATTTGGGCGGCCCGCATTAAAGGCATGTACGATGGCGAAGAAATTGACATCCAAGGAGGCGACGAAAAACAAAGCAGCGAAGGTCAAAACGACGCCCGCTCAGACTAAGAGCAAGACCATGACTTTGGAGGAAACCCTCAGACAACTCAAGTCGCTGGGGAACGAGGGTGTGCGTGCTCAAAACGCCAAGCGCGGCGCCAGTGACAATCAGTTCGGGGTTTCGCGCGGAGACCTTCGAAACCTGGCAAACAAGATCAAGACCAATCACGAATTGGCGTTGTCTCTGTGGAAAACCGGAAACATTGACGCCCAGTTTTTGGCAACGCTCCTGATCAATGTCAATCTCCTATCGGCCGATGAGATGGAGCGAATGGTGAGGTCTGTCACCTTTGACTGGGTTGCCGAATGGCTCCACTCCTATGTCATCAAGGAGCACGCCGATAAAGAGGCCCTTCGAAAAAAATGGATGACGTCGGATGACCGCTGGGCGGCTCGCGCCGGGTGGCAACTAACGGCTGGGCGAGTGGCGAAGAGCCCCGAAGGACTCGACGTCGCAGCGTTGCTCGATCGCATCGAGAAGGAGATGGGGGCCGCCGCTCCCGAAGTGCAATGGACGATGAACTGCTGCCTTGCGGAAATCGGAATCCACTTCCCCAAACACCGCAAGCGGGCGATCGCGATCGGTGAAAAGATGGGGATCTATCGCGACTATCCTTGTTCCAAAGGATGCACATCGCCATTCGCCCCGATCTGGATCAACGAAATGGTGAGGCGGCAGAGTTGAAGCAAAGCACTATCGCCGATGAACAGCGGGATAACCAAGCGGTGAACCGGAGTCGCCGATCACGCGGTTTTCGAGGTCAGAATCTCTGGACGGCGGCCCGGTTACCGCCGTCGTTCTGTGACTACGAGAATGGCTAGAATTAATCGATCAATGACGCGCCGCGATGCACTGTCTTTGGTGGCGCTTTCCTTCACAACCATCCTGAATCTTGGCTGTACACGCGGTCAAGAGAATGCAACATCGGACGGGGACCGTTTACCTGACGATCCTCCGAACAACAACGAGACTGACACTCACCACGGAGCACCCATGCAAATTCATTACCTCGAAATTGTGACGACGGATGTTGAGCCTATTTGCACGCTCTATTCGAAAATTCACGGAGTGACCTTTGGCGATGCCGACCAGAACTTGGGTGGTGCTCGCACTGCCCGACTGGCAGACGGTGGAATGTTAGGCGTTCGGGCACCGATGCACGATGGCGAAAAGCCGGTCGTGAGACCTTACATTCTCGTTGAGGACATTGAGGCGGCTGTCGCGGCGGCCGCGAATTCTGGGGCCGAGATTGCCGTTCCACCCATGAGAATACCGAGCCACGGCACATGCGCCATTGTCGTTCAGAGCGGGATTGAATCCGGACTTTGGCAGGTCTAACTCCTGCGAAGACCGCGTCACGTAACAAACGGTTCAACCGGAGCCGCGGGACGCGCGGTTTCTGAAATCAACGCGATCATGTTCCGTTCCCCGATCGGCACGGAGCAGACTGGGGGAGAGTTGCTTGTCGTGGACCTGTTCATCCGGCCCGGCGGCGCGGTTCAAAGTCTCTCCGGACGCCGCGGCAGGAGAACTTCATCGTTCTGCGAGAGGGCCGTGTTTTTTTTGAACTTCCTCCTCGCCTCAATGAGATGCTTGATTCCGGACGTTTGCCACGGAGATCACTAAATTGTGCATCCGGGAGGTGAATCGTGATGGTAACTGAAAACTAGTTTTGGGATTTCCGCGATCGTCCGTGAACCCCGTGATCCCGAGCGTTCGGGTCGGCAGCCTGGTCAATATGGGACTCATTAGTATTGGCCCGTTCGTGGTGCCTCTACCCGAGGGCGCCGACGTAACCACGATGGAAAACCTCCGCGACAGCATGAAGTTGTTTACGCCCGTGAACTTCCTTGTTCCGTTCCTGGCTCACGCGCTCGGAACGCTGAGCGGCGCGTTCCTTGCGGCCAAAGTCGCAGCCAGCCGTCCAATGGCGTTTGCAATCGGCATCGGCGTTTTTTTTCTGATCGGTGGAGTGACGATGGTCAGCATGGTCGGTGGTCCAATGTGGTTCGTCCTAACCGACCTTCTGCTAGCGTATATTCCCATGGGATACCTTGGTGGAATCCTTGCCGGTGGAAAACAGCCGCGCAATGCATAACGTTCGGTTCCACCGGAGCACTCGTTGGCGCGTGCGCTGAAATCAACATCAACCCTTTGTTCCCGGTTAACCGAGTTGTTCGGTCGTACGGCGGGATGACTCGTTCAAAGCGACTCGTTGAGCTGGATGTTTTGCCAACCCAAGACCCGAGCACTCGAAATGATCTTCCATCTCGTCAGAATAGCTGGCGTCACAGCGGTGACCGTTCTGTGCATCTTTTTCCCGTTTCTCCCCGGGAGATACGATGGGTTGGCCGTGCCGTTATCGATTACGGCTCAGTTGCTTGGAGCGGGCGGACTCCTGCTTGTTCCAATAGGAGTCCTCTGGCAGATGTCTGAAATGGTTTCGCGATCTCGACGAAACCGGCCCCCCCCAGATCCACGTCGACGATACTACTTCACGCTGGCTTCGCTGATCACGTCTTCGATTCTCGTGATCTTTGTCTGTTTTTTCGTCCTATTCGGTATCAGCACTTCCCTTGGTATTTTGACACTCGCCCTGTGGCTCTACACCGTTTCTCGGTGGATACCGAAACTGCGGCAGATGAAGACGGCGGAGCCAGAGAATATTCATCCCGCGCCGTTGTATCTGATAATTATTCCTCTTGCTGTACTGCTCGTTCAGAAAGTGCTTGCGGCTCCATTAACGGAATTGAGCAGACACCACGCAATCGCAAACAGCAAAGAGTTCATTAGTCACATCCAGAAGTATCGCGCCGAATACGGCCGCTATCCCGTTTCACTCGCTGCAATGTGGAAAGATTACTATCCGAATGTCGTTGGTATTGAAAAATTCCACTACGCGCCATACGGCGGGTCATACAATCTATTTTTTGAGCAGCCGAGACTTTTATTCGACAATATTGGCACGAGAGAATGGGTAGTGTACAACCCCAACAATGAGCATCGCATGTTCAGCCACACAGCCTGGTTTCTGCTACGATCGCCGGAAGAGTTGGAAAGAAGTCAGGGCTGGTATGCTGTCCATGAAGCCAAAATCCATCATTGGAAATATTTTTGGTTTGATTGACGCGACAGCCGCCGATGGAATTTGAAGAAATTTCAGATTACGCCCCGGCCGTTCGTATGTCTTCCTTCCTGTCATTTTCATCTCGAGATTTTGGATGCGGAAAGGTTAAGTGATTCGACGATTTCTTTCGAAAAAATCGGCCTCACACGACGCAGCAATAAAAGGGAAACCGATATGAATGGCGTTGAAGCAAAAAAGCAATTGTCACCAAAACAACGTGAAGAATTGCTCAAAGCGTTGAAAGCCCGCTTTGAGAGAAATTTGAACCGCCATAAAGGTCTTGAATGGGCTAAAGTAAAAGCAAAGCTGGACGCTAATACCGAAAAGCTTTGGTCACTCAATGAAATGGAAAGAACTGGCGGTGAACCGGATGTTGTTGGTCATGATAAAAAGACGCGAGAATACATTTTTTATGATTGTTCAGCGGAAAGTCCTAAAGGCCGCCGAAGTGTTTGTTACGATCGCGAAGGGCTGGAGTCGAGGAAGGAACACAAACCAGAAAATAACGCTATTGATATGGCAGCTGCCATGGGCATTATGCTCTTAACGGAGGAACAATATCGGGAGCTGCAGAAACTTGGAGATTTCGATACGAAAACATCGAGTTGGGTGAAAACACCTGCTGATATTAGAAAACTCGGCGGCGCCCTCTTTTGTGATCGCCGTTACGGGCATGTTTTCGTGTCTCACAACGGTGCACAATCTTATTTTGGCGCAAGGGCGTTCCGTGGCGCGCTAAGAGTGTAAATTTGGACGTTGAATTATTCCCGTCCGCGGCGGGTTCTTGAAACGCAGCTATTTTTGCCCGAGCGAGGACAAAGGTTGACCCTGCAAAAGAGGTTTCTCGGCCAGACGTGGTTGCCGCAGAACGGCAAATGACTGCTTTTGACGGGTGAGATCCTTCAGCGCGATCGAAACGGAGCGGGGGAGATTGGCTTCCACGGCAGAGGTTGGCGATGAAACATTTGTTGTCACGCGCTCAAGCCAAGGAGCATCCAGCTTCGCCTTTTTTTCGGGTTGAGCCCAGCGAGAGAACTCTTCCAACAAGTTGTCCGGCTTGGCTCGGTCGGCGCTCGAACGAGCTGCCGCCCGGAGCACGCTTTCGGCTTGATGGATTGCGCGCGCTCGGATGCGTGCCTCTTCGTCCCCTTCGATCAAAAGGGGTATCAAAAATACACGCTTACCCAAAGACGAAAACGATGCTTCGCTTTTCCGCGAGTCCTTCCGCGCGATTGCTTCGCACTCCAGTCGCAAATACCCCGTTCGCCAATCGATCGGCATTCGCAGCGTGAGCTGAATTGGATGCATTCCGTCCAACGGCTGCTGCGACATCTTGTGAACTTTGATAAATAGACCGGTCCCACGGTCCCAGACGCCGCTGGCGACGAGCAGTTGTTGGTCGGGCTTCTTTTTGTACTTCACCGATTGCGCATTCTTGCCACCCACCCCGGCGCTCGCGTTGGCAATGATCGGCAGCGATCCGCCGGTATTGGCCTGAAACCCTAGAGACGAATTGGTTTCATCAACCCGCTCAACTGCAATCGTTCCGTCGACTTCTGAATCGATCACTGTTCGCGGACAATAGTCGACAATGGTGACGCCGGATTCCAACGTGTGCAGCCGGAACGAAAGCGCTGCGGCGTCATCGTGACCGGTGACGCCAAAATCGGCGGAAATCTCCAGACTAAATTCAACGAGCCGTTCGCGCGGATGGAGCGACTGAAACTCCGCGGAGGTGACGTCCCGGCCTTCGACGAAACCCGGAGCATCGAATCGAACAGATTGCCCCAGGGCGTCGGAAATAGTGATCAACAAAGTTGCCGCCAGAACGGCCGCCGCACAAATTCGCGAGGTCATGAGACGCTCCCTGAACGAATTCGAGTTTGGCCGTCCATGTCCAACTTCGAAACAACAACGCGAAATCCAGTCCTGGATCGCGGGGTCAGATTACGGTACTTGCCTATACGCTTACCGCGCCGCGCGGGTTCAGAACTTTTTCGGTCGTTGCTAGCGAGGACGGTGCAAGATGCCCGCAAAATCGGCCCAGTCGATTTGCGTTGACAGTGAACAGGCAAGGCGACGTTAGTGTTTTGCAGTGTTGGCAGATCCAGCGGAATCTAGCTACATTGCCTCACAGCGAGCGCCGTCGAATCATGAAGAACTCTACGTTGCTCCAAGCTAACGCATTGGTAGTGGGTCAGTTTCTTTGTAGCTATCACGCTCCGCGTGATGAATGCCGTCCCGCCGGATGAATTCGAGTGTCATCTGAAATCGCTTTCCTCTCGCGGAGCGCGAGGGCTACGGTCAATTTGCGAACTGACCAACTACCAGCGCATTAGATTCGCGGCGTCGGCGATTGAGGAATCGATTTTGGCAAAGCCGATAACGGCGGGCCGGTGGTGACAGCGGCCACCGGAAGCTTGATGGTAAAACAAGTTCCTTGGCCGACGGTGCTCTCGACGCGCACGCGGCCACGATGGGCTTCGATAATCTGGCGGCAAGCGAACAAACCCAAACCGGTTCCCCCTTTGCCCGTTTCGTCGGGACCGGATTTCGTGGTGTAGTAGGGCTGAAAGAGCTTCGGTAATTGGCTTTCGGGTATTCCCGGACCATAATCGCGGATCGATATATCGACGGTTTGGGTCGACGCATCGTGAACCAGCCGAATGACAATTCGCCCACCACCCGTCATGGCTTGACGCGCGTTGATCAAGATGTTCATCACCACTTGTTGAATCTGGTTGCCGTTGGCCATCGCCAAGGGGACGTCTGGCAAGTCCAGTTCCACGCTGATGCGATACTTTTGCAGTTCTCGCTCGAGCAGGAACAATGTATCGTCGACAATCCGCCGCAGATCGGTCGGTTCAAGCTGGTCCGTGCGATTGCGGGCCATTGCCAGAATCGAATTGGTCATTTTGGAGGCGCGTTGGGAGGCCGCTAGAATTTTTTCAAACGCTTTGTTGCGAGTCTCGACATCTTGATGCCGCAGCCCCATCTTGGCGTAATTCAGGATCGTCATGAGCACGTTGTTGAACTCGTGGGTCGTTGTTCCAACCAGTTCGCCCAACGCACTCTGCTTTTGGGCCTGTAGCAATTGAGCCTGCAGCATTTGATTGCAGGACTTGAGTTCCGCGATCTCGGATTCAGGCTGGCGTTGATTCACGATATTTTGCGAATGGAACGGTTTCAAAGAACTGCTTTCGGCGTTTGCCAAATTGCCAGATTTGGCAAAGTTGCCGTGTTTTGGGGGAATTTGGACCGAGTCGATCGGAATGCAGGCTGTTTTCTTATCGACGAATCGACCTAGGGTTCACGAATCGGGATTCCTATAATCGTTTTCCATTCACCAGGTTCCCTGAAGTCCCATTGGGCAATCGACAAGGATTTCGTGTTGGGCCTATTTACACAGCTTGAACAATTGATTCAGCAGGCCCGCCAAGAGGGCTTTGAGGTCCGCTTCGAAGACCTTGGCGGGCGTGGCGGTGGCGTTTGCGAATTCGACGGCAAGCGCTGGTTGTTTATCGACCTTGCCGTCTCGACCGAGGAATCGTGGGAGACGTTGCAGGCAGCACTGACCCAGGCGATTACTCACGACACACGTCCGATTGCTCAATCGATCCACATCGACGGCGGATTCAAATCCGTCCGCAAGGTCGGCTAATCGATCAGGGGCCCACAGGGCGGGTCAATCGGTTTTTCCAGCGACAGTTTGCCTGAACCAAGTTCTCCGATTCGCTGCTCCGCCGCGAGCAACTCCGCGCCCGTCTTACGCGCGATTAGCGACAAGCCGATGGTGAGGGCCAACATACCGGCCCCAGCGATCGTCATCGACCGACCGGAGGACTGGATCCATGCGAAGCCCGACCAGCGCGCACAAAGGATGGCCACGACGACTGCGAGGAACACCGCGGCAAAGGACTGCCCGCCGCGGCAACGTAGATAACGCTCCGCGAGTATTAACGCCGCGGCGACGACACTTGCGGCCGCCACCGTTTGCCAATTTAGAAACAGGCCGATCCAACCGAACGCAGCCGCTTCGCGAGCGTCCAAACTTCGCCTATGCTCCTCTGAATTGCGGAGTCTTCCCAACGGAAGGACTGCCCCCAAAACGAAAGCCACAAGCAACGAAGCGCCGGCCGACAGCCAATCGATTGGAGAGATACCGCTCGCACCGATCCGTGCATTGGGAGCCAACGGCGTAGCTTGCCAATAGCGAATCCCAAAATCGAACGCGGCGAACCAAACGAGGCAGAGCGCCCAGCCGGCAACGACAAACGACGCAGGAAGCGGTGCCTTTTCCCATTGAAAGAGCGCTGCCGCAAACAGCAACGATAGCAATAATGCATGATTGAAAAACACGATTAGGCTGCCGATTGCGGCGGTTGCTAATTCGGGTTGCGAAAACTGCAGCGCTTGGATCGTGCGAACGGTTCCCACATCCGCGAGAAAGATGACTAGGAAAACCGCCCCCAAAACCAGCTCGACGAATAAGTAGCGGGCGGAAATCGGCAGGCGACAAGTACGGCACCGGCCTCCGTTGCGCAGCCAGCCAAAAATGGGGAAGTTGTCCCACGCAGAGAGTTGTTGGCAGCAGCGTGGGCAGCTGGACCGTCCGAGAATGCTTCGTCCGCGCGGTAGGCGATAGGCCACGACATTGAGAAAGCTGGCGATCGAACTTCCCAGCGAAAATATCCAACCGCAAACGATCGTTTGGATCGACCACCAATGAACGCCCTCCAAGAGCTCAAAACAACGGCGCAGCACACTCGGCGGCAAAAGATTCAACGATTGAGCCATGGTGAGCAGCCAGGGCGTGAGAAGTAAAACCGCCAGCGCTAGTCCAACGCAAACGCCGACAAAGGCCAAAAGATTTTGCCCCAACCACATTCGCAGTCGAAGCCAGCGCGTCATGAGGGCATTGCCTCGGAGTTAGAAACTCAAAACAGCAAATCCGATGGGGTAACAATAACTTGCCGTCCGCCGGCTCACCATTGGGCTCGCGATTTGCTTTCGCCTTTGATAAACTGCGATGAAATCGCGATACCGATCAGTGCGGGACTGATCAAGACGGACTGCCGGTTGGGACTCGTCCGAGAGCCACCAAACGGGCAGGTGCACCACAGACTTCGACTTGCCTGAAGCGTTCCTTGGCCAATACTCGTCGCACAATTTGGTTGCACGTACACATTCCGAAGGCGGGCGGCTCGACGCTGCGCCATTTGTTTCGCCGCAATTTTGACAAAGGCTATTACAATGCGACGTCGCTCCTGGAGACCAAGCAATACACGCGCGACGAGGTCAGCGAGATCGTTCGCTGCCATCCGCATGTGACGTGCTATTCCGACCATAAACTTTCGCTCGATCTGCCATTCGAGCATCCCAACGCCGACGTCTACGCCGTCTGTTTTGTGCGCGATGCGGTCGAGCGGTTTATTTCCCGCTACTTTTTCCATCGGCATTTTGAGGATGTCCAGTGCTTGGCGCAGCGCGTTTCGTTTCGCGAGTTCGCCGAATCGGAACTGGTTCGGAAAGATACTCCTCCGTCGACCAACAGCCAGATTTACTTTTTGAACGGGGGCAAGTCCTTTTCCGACCTTGCGGTCGTGAACTCCGCTCTGGAAACGGGCCGCGCGTACTTGTTCCCCGTCGAGCGATTTGACGAAGCCTGCATTTGCCTGGAGCAGCTCTTTCCCGAAGCGTTCTCCGACCTGTCCTACGTTTTGACCAATGTCTCCAAGAAAGACGAGCCGGTATCACAAGAGGACCGCGCGTTCATTCGCCCGCATCTGGCCAAGGACACTCCCCTGGTGGAGTTATCGCATCAGAAACTCGACCAGCTCTTGAACCTTGCGTATCCGACTTCGATCGACCGGCAGACTTCGCTGGCCGAGTTCCAGGATCGCTGCAGCCGCCGCTTCGACAATTTCTATCCCCCGCGCCCGGTCCAGGCCAATTAGAGCGACGCTGCTTGCCTAGCGCGGCACCGAACGCCAAAACCACGCATGCTGGCCAAACCGATCAAACCCACGGCCCAACAAGTACTTTGTTCTGGAATGCTCGTGATGTTCATTCCCCATTGGCTGATAGCGCCCGTGTCGCCAGTCGCCGAGTCCGTAATCGAAAACGTCCAGATCCCGTTGATGTTGTCCGCCGCGAAGACCGAGTAATTATCTAAGTCTGGTACAGGGATCAGCTGAGTGGACCCCAAATTGTTGGTAATGTTGTACGTGCCCGGCGCCACATTCCCCGAATTCGGCATCGCCAGGCCACCACTCAACACAAAGGTGTAATTGCCAGGCGTCCAATTGCCGTTGCTGCCAAAACCGCTTGTTCCAGGACGTCGAAATAATTGGACGTTGTCACCATTCGGCGCCGTAATCGTAGCGGTCACGTCGCCGATAAATTGGTGAGCATTTGAAACCGTCACCGTCACGCTATCGAATGTAACAATATTTGGACCAAGTATATTTACTGCGTTTATAGTTGAACTGTTGGTCGTATTGTCCGTGATCGCAATTCCTGCACCAGGACCGTAGAAATCGGCCTGGGCGTTTACGACCATCACGAGGCACGCAATCAAACTCAAAACAAATGCTTTCATGGAACGCCGTAGAACAAATGCGCAGAAACGAGCAGGACAATCCAACGATAGAACCCGAATAACTTATGTGGTCATGTAGTTCACTGGTTAGCATCGAACGCTAGCACGTGGCAACACAAACGCCAAAACAAGTTTTGTCACAAATTGAAAAACTACGCGTTTTTAAACGATTTATCGATGCGGCGGACATTATTCCAACAGGAGCGCAACATTATCGGACTTCGTTGGCTACGCGAGGTCGGGGATAATTCCATTTGTGCGGCATATACCGGAAATCCGGTGAATGACGACAAGGACGCGCCTTAGAGCGCGATTCACCAATCTGTATCGTAGGGAGTAGCTGAATTCGCCAGAATTCAGGCCGTCCCGGCGCGCGGGGATGGCGAGTTCCGCGACGCCTTTGCTGGATGCGCCCGAGCAATTACAACCAGGGCGACGAAGAGTAGCGTTGCCAGGCTCGAGGCAGCACCCCACACGAAACTAGTCGGGAGGTAGGTCATGCGCACGTCGAACTTGCCGCCCTGCGGAATTTCAACAGCACGGAAGAGTCCACAAAATCGCTCAGGCTGAACGGTCCATTGGGTTCCGGCAATCGGGTCGCGGATCTCGGCGCTCCAACCCGCGTCCCAATAGTCTTTCAAAACCAGCCAGCCGGCGGTTGGGCAGTGGACGTGCAGCTCCAATTGATTGGCGGATTCGGCGAGGATAGTTGCCGTGGGTTGGTCGTCAGGATCAATCGCGCGGCCCGCGGCAGGCTGGTTAAACGAAGACGACGTGTCGTTGTCTATCGGTATGAGCTTGGACAAGTCGGCCTGAACCACGGCGATGAATTCATGCTCTTGAGCGGCGCGGAGTCGAACGTCGCGCGAAAATCTGTGGGGCGTCCAATCGGCGACGAAAACCAGTCGCGGCGAAGCAATGATTTTCTCCAACCACGCGTCGCTCGGAATGGATCTATCCTGCGCGGGCTCGCCAAACGGCGTGAGGTCCGCTCGAATCCGGTAATCGATGGCAAGTGCGGCGTCGTATTGCTCCGCCACGAACTCATTAAACCAGATCAAATCCATCGGTTGGATGGAATGAAACGAGCCGATCAAGTCAATGTTGTGGGTTAAATGGAATTTGGGGTACAGCGTAGCGCGCTGGTATTGGATGACTTCTTCGAGCCGCTGAGCGGATGAGGTCTTTGCCCAATGAACGGGTTGGGCTTCACGCAAGCGAATTCCACGCAATCGAGGTCGTATTTGGTTCGGCGGGAATTTTTCCACGATGACCGTTTCTGGACGTGTTGTGAAAGTGCTGCACGGCACGGAAACAATCAACCAAGCGTTGGCGATTATCAGGTCGACTAAAGCCAGCGCAACAATTCCTTGGGTCGCCATGCGATGCCCATTCGGATTGACTCGATAGGGACGAAGCAACAAGCAGAGCAAGCCGGACACGATCGAGGCGTGCAAAATCGCGCGTCGTATATCCGCTTGGGATCCGGCCACGTCAAACGGACCAAACGTCGAGTCGGCTTGGATTCGAGCAAGGAAGGTCGGGAGGCCCGACCAGAAACTGAATGCAAACAGGCCAATGCTAACCAAGAAAACGCTCGCGGCGATCCGTTCAACCGTTTGCGCTCGGATGTGGTTTAACTGATTGAGCTGGAAGCCGGCGAGCAGACTTGCCCCGAGTGTCGCGACAACAAAGAGCTTGGCTGGATACCGAAACGAGCCATACCCTGGCAATAGGGTGACCATCCACCAATAGACGCCAAAAATGGGGGCGGAGAGCTGATCGAGTCCGGCGACCTGAAATGCTAGGCCAAATTCTCGCGCGATCCATCCTAGTCCGTACCAGCCCAATGAACCCAAGCCAAAAAAAATCGTCAACCAAGTCAGCCCGACTGCAATTTGGGACCGACCGCACAAGCGAGCAGCACTGACCGCCAACAACAAAACCGCCAAACCAAAATAGAGCGATGGAGTCCAGACGCGATCGGCCCCCGGGATCGCCGCCGTCCAACGGCGAAAGACTGGAAACTCCTTGCCCGAAACGTTGGGCCAAACCAGCTCGGCCAATGACCAAGGAGGCTGGCTGAACTGATAGATGTGGTCGTGATGAGTGTCGCCGATGGGATTGCGGAACCATGCGTCGGCTTGAAATCCACGACCGGCCAACAACTCGCCTGTGGATTCCCAAACCGATCGCGGTGCTTCGGGGTTCGCCCGCAAGCTCCGTTGTTGCCATTGCCAAGACGGCAGCCACTGCACCGCGGAGAGTCCAGCGGCGATGAGTGCGATCAAGCCGAAGCGCGCGAGCGACGCGAAACGCGTGGTTGCGAGCTCCGTTTTCTGGATACGAAACGTCATGAAAAAAGCGCCCGCGCCGAGGATCAACAGCACGTGATAAGCGGATTGCGGATCGCCTCCCAGGATCTGCAACGCGATAAACACAGCGCACCAGGCGAGGTCGCGGGGTTGGGCCGATAGCAACGCCACCCAGCCGGTCGCAAACGCCCAGGGGAGCCATGCGGCGCCAACGAAAAAGATCACGTTGCTTGACTGAAATAACACCGCCCCGGAAAGGGCAAATCCGCTGGCCGACAACGCACTTGCCGCGCGAGACAGTTGCAGCCTGCGCGCTAAGAAATACGCGCCCGATGCGGCGATAAGTGCGTGGATCGAAACAAAAAAACCAAATCGGACTGGATACGGCAGCGCCGTCAGGAAAAAGATGACCTTCAGCGGATAGAAGACGCTGGAGACGCCTTCGGCGACGAGCGGTTGCCCGAAATCATCCAACGGATTCCAGAGCGGGAGTTCGCCGCGGCTCCATTGGCTTTGAATCCACTCAAAAAGTGGAAAGTAAAGATGGGCGCTGTCGCGGTAACCGAAGCAAGCTTGGCCCGTGAGAAATGGCCAAAACAAAAATAGCCAAACAGCGACGGTGGTTGCGAGGAATAGCCAACTTGACCGGCTGATTTGCATCGACAGTGTCCCGCGCATTGGTCGCGACGGAATGAATCAAGTGATAAATAGAATTGCCCCTTGCACTCTCACCATCGCAGCGCGCGCCACCTGTGGGAAGGGCGTTTAAGTCGCCTTTCGACCCAGTCGAAAGACGAGAACGGGCTACTTGCTCGCGATTTTCAATTGGGCTTTGGCTTGGGCGATGGCGCGAACGCGGAGGGCTTCTTGCGCGGGATCGGTCGTGGATTCGGATTCGGCCGCCTCCAATTGGCGCTGCACATCCTTGGCGTTGATTTCGCTGGCGGCTAGGGCTCGGCCCGAGAGGACCGACACGACGTTATTGGCAATCTGTGCAAAACCGCCGTCGACGTAATAACGGGTTAGTTTGTCCGCCGACTGAATGCGCATTTCGCCAAAGCCCAGGCGGGCAATCAGCGCTGCGTGATTGGCCATCACCCCGAGTTCGCCATCGATCGCTGGGAGGGTGACGAAATCCGCGCTCTGTTCGAGCGCGGTTTTTTCGGGGGTGACGACCACGATCTGGAATTCGGCCATTTGAGTCTAAACTCCGGCGATCATCTTTTTGGCTTGTTCTTCGGCTTGCTCGATGACGCCGACGTACATGAACGCTTCTTCCGGCAGGTGATCCCATTTTCCGTCGCAGATTTCTTCGAAACTGCGGATCGTCTCGGCGAGCGGGGTGATTTCTCCCGCTTTGCCCGTGAAGACTTCCGCAACCAAAAACGGCTGCGACAAGAATCGTTCGATGCGGCGAGCGCGATGCACGATGAGCTTGTCAAACTCGCTCAATTCATCGACGCCCAGAATCGCAATGATGTCCTGCAATTCGCGGTACCGCTGCAAAGTCGTTTGCACGCGGCGCGCGATCGCGTAATGGCGGTCGCCCACGTATTGCGGGTCGAGAATTCGGCTCGACGATGCCAGCGGGTCGACGGCTGGATAAATGCCTTTTTCCGAAATCGACCGTTCGAGGTAGATAAACGCGTCGAGCTGCCCGAAGGCGGTGGCGGGAGCCGGATCGGTGGGGTCGTCCGCCGGGACGTAGACCGCTTGAACCGAGGTGATGGCCCCTTTGCGAGTCGAGGCGATCCGTTCCTGCAACGCGCCCATTTCCGTGGCCAACGTCGGTTGGTAACCGACCGCAGACGGCATGCGTCCGAGGAGCGCAGATACTTCGCTCCCCGCCTGGGAAAATCGGAAGATGTTATCGACGAAGAGCAGCGTGTCCTTTCCGGTTCGATCGCGAAAATACTCCGCCATGGTCAGCGCCGTAAGCGCGACGCGAAGCCGCGATCCAGGCGGTTCGTTCATTTGGCCGAACACCATGCATGTTTGTTCGATGACTTTGCGTCCGGTCTGGCCGATTTCCGCTTCTTGCATTTCGTGCCACAAGTCAGTTCCTTCGCGGGTCCGCTCGCCGACGCCGGCGAACACCGAGTAACCGCCGTGCGAACTTGCGATTCGCGCGATC
Organism: Pirellulaceae bacterium; assembly: GCA_041745295.1. Classification (GTDB taxonomy): domain Bacteria; phylum Planctomycetota; class Planctomycetia; order Pirellulales; family Pirellulaceae; genus JANMEB01. The sequence goes on from JBGTJE010000023.1 coordinate 15,616, forward strand.
AACTCGGTGAGGATAACGGTCTTGCCCAATCCGGCGCCGCCGAACAAGCCGGCTTTTCCGCCGCGAACGAATGGCGTCAGCAGGTCGATGACTTTGATGCCCGTTTCGAACAACTCCGTGTTCGTCGATAGTTCTTCGATGATTGGAGCGGGTTGATGGATCGCGCGATATTCACTGGCTTCCACAGGCCCGCGACCGTCGACCGTTTCGCCCAGTACGTTGAACACGCGGCCGAGCGTCGAGGTGCCAACGGGGACCGAGACAGGGGCGCCCGTGTCGCGGCAGTCGGCCCCGCGGCGTAAGCCGTCGGTGCTCCCCAAGGCAACGCAGCGGACGCGGCCGCCGCCCAAATGCTTGGAGACTTCGCCGGTCAAAACCGATTTTTTTCCGCCGGACTCAATGTCAAGTTTTACGGCGTTATAAATTGCCGGCAGGCTGGCATCGTCGAATTCGGCATCGAAGGTCGAGCCGATGACTTGGGTGACGCGTCCGGCGGTCTTTTTTGCGGTTGCCATCGAATCTCAATCTCTCGTTACGTTGTTGGGAAAATAAATCGAGTTAATTTGGTTTGGTTTTGCAACGAGCCAAGGCGGACGGCTACGATTCCATCGCCTCGACGCCGCCGATGACTTCCATGATTTCGCCCGTGATCTGTCCTTGGCGAGCCCGGTTGTAAGTGCGCGAAAGCATCCGGATCATATCGGAGGCGTTTTCGGTGGCGCTCTTCATGGCCACCATGCGGGCAACTTGTTCGCTGACGGCTGCGTCCAAAAAGCACTTGAACAGGCGGACGCGAAAACTGGCAGGGACGACTTCTTCAAGAATGCTTGACGCCGATGGAATGAACTCGTACTGCGATTGGATTGTCGATGCTGCGGGTTCTGCCGGCGGAACCGTTCGTTCGGCTGTCGCAGCGGCTCTTTCGTCAATCGAGCCGAGCGGCAACAACGTTTCGGTGACCGCCTCTTGCCGCGAGACGGAAATGAAACGGGTGTAACAGACTTCCAGTCGGTCCAACTGACCGGCCGCGAACTCTTCGAGATAGCGGTTGGCGATCTCCTCGACCTGGTCAAAGCGCGGCTGGTCTTCGAATTGCGAAAAGGATCGGGCGGCGATGATGCCGCGAAATTTGAGGGATGAGAGGCCTCGCTTTCCCGAGACCTCAAAGCTGATGTTGGGAACGGATTCCCGCATCTGCTGGTATCGCTTGGCGGCCAATCGCAGGACGTTTCCGTTGTATCCGCCGCAGAGGCCTCGATTGGAGGTCAGTACGAGCAATCGCCCATATTGAGTTTTTTCGCGTGGCAGGAGCAACGGGTGGGATACGTCCAAGCCCGCGCTTGCCAAGTCGCGAACGACTTGCGTGATCCGCTTGGTGTAGGCGGTTGAGGCGACCGCGCGGTCCATCGCTTTCTTGAACCGCGCGGTGGCGATCAATTCCATGGTCCGCGTTATCTTTTTGATATTGCGGATCGATTTGCGGCGTTTGGCTAGTGCGCGTGCGTTGGACATAGGTACAATCGAGTTTCGTAATTATTTAATAAGCCGAATGCTTACTGGGTACCGATAGGATTCGCCCTTGCTCGCGGCCATCCCCCCCATGATGGAGAAGATAAGCGAGCAGACCCAAACCGCGAACCAAAGCAATAATCCGATCAGGAAAAACATGGCGATGAACGAGACGAAATATCCGATCAAAACCGTGATTTGAAAATTCAACGCCTCTTTTGCGTTCTCCGCCACAAAGGTCGAATCTTCTTTTCTGACCATCCAAATGATCAACGCCCCGATGAAACCGGTGAAAATTCCGAGGATATGAGCAAGCATTGCCATGGTGCGATCATCCTTCGATCCCGACGTACCAGTACTGCCTGACGTTTGGCTCATGACGAGTCTCCTTGCCTAGAACTAAGTTGACTTACGGAACTGTAGGTTAAACTCCGATAGTAGATCGCGAACGGCTTTCGTCGTTTCGTGATCTGGCTTTTTCATCGCGGCGCCGTCATTCTTGTTGCTGGAAATCAGGTCCCAGACGTTTTGTTTGTGGTCGTGGACAAAACGCAAGAATTCATCTTCCCAGCGACGAATGTCGATGACCGGAATTTTGTCCAAGAATCCGGCGGAGCCGGCATAGATCACCAGGATTTGGTCGACTTCGTTGAGCGGTTTGTATTGTGATTGCTTGAGCAATTCGACCATGCGATAGCCGCGGTCTAAGCGGGCCTGGGTCATCGCGTCGAGGTCGGTTCCCAATTGGGCAAAGGCTTCGAGTTCGCGGAACGCGGCCAGGTCCAACCGCAAGCCGCCGGCGACGTTTTTCATGGCTTTAACCTGGGCCGCACCGCCGACGCGCGAGACCGAGATGCCGGCGTTCATCGCGGGGCGCACGCCGGAGAAAAACAAGTCCGGCTGCAAATAAATCTGTCCGTCGGTAATCGAAATCACGTTCGTGGGAATGTAGGCTGAGACTTCGCCTTCCAACGTCTCGATGATCGGTAGCGACGTGATCGAGCCGCCCCCCAACGCCTTGCTCAATTTGCAAGACCGCTCCAACAGTCGGCTATGGCAGTAGAACACGTCGCCCGGATAGGCTTCGCGGCCCGGTGGCCGCCGCATCAGCAACGACAGTTCGCGGTAGGCGACGGCCTGCTTGGACAAGTCGTCATAAACGACCAAACAATGCTGGCCCTGCCACATGAAATGCTCCGCCATGGCCGTCCCGGCGTAGGGAGCGATGTATTGCAGCGGAGCCGGGGTGCTGGCGCCGGAAACGATTACCGTGGTGTACGCCAAAGCGCCGTTTTGTTCGAGGATTTTGACCACGCCGGCGACGCTGCTGTCCTTTTGTCCAATCGCGACATAAAAGCACTTCACGCCGGTTTCTTTTTGGTTCAAGATCGCGTCGATCGCGATCGCGGTCTTGCCGGTTTTGCGATCGCCAATGATGAGTTCGCGTTGGCCGCGGCCGATCGGCGTCATGGCATCGACGGCTTTCAAGCCAGTTTGCATCGGTTCGTGCACGGATTGCCGTTCGGCGACGCCCGGCGCGATGACTTCGACCGGGCGAGTCTCGCTGCTATTGATCGGCCCTTTTCCGTCGAGCGGATTGCCGAGAGGGTCGATCACGCGGCCGACCACCGCGTCGCCGACGGGAACCGACAATAACGTTCCGAGTGAACGGACTTCATCCCCTTCAGCGATCTTCACATAGTCGCCCAAGATGATCACGCCGACACTATATTCTTCCAAGTTAAACGCCAGCCCGATGATCCCACCGGCGAACTCGACCATTTCGCCCGAAGCGACGTTGGTGAGGCCGTGGACTCGCGCGATACCGTCGCCTACTTCCAAAACCGTGCCGACCTCTCGTACGTCGATTTGGCTTTCGTACTGTTCAATTTCTTTTTGAATGACCGAGGCGATTTCGTCAGCGCTAAACTTCATACTTTTCCTCAACTGTCGATCGGTTAAATCGCGAATTAGTTTTCTGTGGCAAAGCGATTCATCGAATCGCGAATTTCCTGGTGGGCCCGTTGGACGGCTGCGGAGCGGGCTCGCCGCAATTGGTTTTTGGCGCTGCCGTCGTACACGGTATCGCCGACTCGAACGATCGACCCGCCGAGGATCGAGGGATCGAGCTGGGATTTCAAATCGACTTCCTTTCCCAAGGTCTTGGCGAGCTGGGTGGACGTGTGCCGCAGCATATCGGCGTCGACCGGTTCGGCCGTGATCAACGTCGCGCCGACTCGACCGCGAATTTCGTTGTGCAATTTCTGGGCAGCGGCCGAAACCGCCGGTAGGCAATCGAAGCGATTCTTGCGGGTCAATACTTTAACAAAGTTGGTGAAATCGGGGGTCGATTGCGGGCCTAGTGCTTTGTCGATGAGCTTGGCTTTCTCCTCAAAGCTCACCCGCGGTGACTCCATCAACGCGCGAAACGGTGGGAGTTTGGCAACCACCTCAGCCAAGGATTGCACCTGCTCCAATAACGAGTCGACGTGCCCGGACTTTTGGCCGATGGCCAACAACGACCGCGCATAGATCTCGCCGACACGCTGTTGGCTCGTGTCCATCGCAGTCGAATGTTCGGCGACTTTTTCCATCGCGGGTTGGCTACTTTGTTTCGAAGCGGGAATCAGGAGGGCTGACCGGTTTGGGCGAATCGATCGATCGATTCTCGAATCAATTTGCTGTGAGCGTTCTTGTCGATCTCTTTGCCGAGCAGGTTGCTCGCCAGCGATATTGCCGAATCGACGCTTCGTTCCGCCAGTTCCCGGAGGGCCAGGTTTTTGGCGGCCTGGATGTCGGCGATCGCCCGCTCGCGCTGGCGTTGGGCCTCGGCGCTTGCGTCGGCAACGATTCGGTCCTTGGCGGCGACCGCTTCCTGGCGGGCTTGGGCCAGCAATTGGCTGGCTTGATCGGTGGCCGCCGCCAGCCGCTGTTCGTACTGCCGCAACGTGGCTTGTGCCTTCTCATTCGCCTGATTCGCCGAATCGATCTGATCAGCGATTTTCTTTTCACGTTGGTCCAACTTGCTGATCATCGGCCTCCAAGCGAATTTGGTGAGAAGCGCGAACAGACCCAGAAAAATAATCAGGGTGTAGATCGCGAGATCTACGTCGGGAATCAAGAACTCGGGAAAACCGCCTCCCGCATGTTGCTCTTCGGCGGCAAACGCCAGCAGTGCGGCGGGCAAGTTGTCAAACATCTGCATCCTCCAACCAAATCAGTTTTCAGCGACGCCAAACTTTAGACGGCCAAGCAGAGGATCAACGCGAAGAAGCCGGCACCTTCGATCAGCGCGGCCGAAATCAACATCAACGTTTGAATTTTGCCAAACATCTCAGGCTGCCGGGCGGCGCTTTCGCAAGCCGAGCCACCGATGCGTCCGATACCCAATCCAATGCCGACGACAACCAAGCCCAATCCGATGGCTTCAACCCCCCCTTGGATGGACTGCCCCAGGACGGCGACGCCCGCTTCTTGAGCGGACAGGGTGCTGCCGAGCAACGAGACGAAAAGAAAGGCCAACAAAAATTGCAACCACTTTGCCATTAAAAAACTCCTCAGTACGAAAACGTGTCGACGTGTAAATGCGAGCGCAACGCGACGGCTAATGCGCGTGCTGCGCAGAACCAATGAACAGTGCGGCCAAAAACGTGAAGATATACGCTTGTAAAAACGCCACGAGCAGCTCCAGCAGGCTGAAGCAAATCGACATGGCGATCGAACCCAAACTAATCCCCCAGCCAAGAAATCCGGCGGTGGCCGCGACGCCAATGAACGCTAAGAACGCGGCCAGGACCAAGTGCCCACCAAACATGTTGGCGAACAGACGAATCGCCAACACAAAGTGCTTGACACCCAAGCTAAAAACTTCGATCGCCCAAATCATCGGCACAAGCCAAAATGACATGACTTTCGGAAGATCCATATGGGGGACCTGGGCCTTGAAGAACTGAATTAAGCCCATCTTTTTAATGCCCGAGCCCAAAACGACGACGAACGTGCAGATCGCCAACACCGCTGTCACGGAAATCGACCCGGTCACCGAACCCAACCAGGGAAGCATGCCGATTAGATTCAAAATCAAAATGAAAAAGAATAACGTCAACAAAAACGGAAGGAATCGATACGCATCCTTGGTACCGATGCAGGGCCTTGCGATTTCATCTCGAATGAAAATGACGAACGTCTCCAACAAGTTTGCGATTCGACCGCGCGGCCCACGATCCGTTTTGGTCCTTCGGGCGGCGAGCACAAAGGCGATCAAGAGGATCACGGCGGCAACGAGTTCGAGCGCCATGAATTTTGTGAATTGGCCGGTCAGCAGCGGCTTTCCCCCAACCTGGTAGGCCACCAGGGGCTTTTCTTCGGTGAATCCCAGCGGATTGGGAATCGGGATCTTTCCACCGAGGAATTGGGGAAGCTCGATGTAATTCGAGTCCATGACGTGTTCGTAGAGATGCTCTGGGTTCAGGAAGTGCTTCATCGCATCGTCCATCGTCATCGGCTTGGGGGCGACCTGCTCCGCCGAATGCGATTCCGACTGCGGAGCCGGGCCAACGTGCGCTTCGCCGGACGACTCCTGAGGCGCATGTGATGGTCCTTCGGCGGCTTGGACCGAAGGAACAGTTGTTTCTTGTCGAACGTTCATTTTCTAAGGCTAAGTGAACGAAAGATTGTGCGATCGCAGCGACGGAATTCCGCTTAGGGCTCGCGCGATAACCTTGCAACGCTAATTGTCAGACTCGTCAGCAATCCAATCGAAAACCCGACCAACCAAAAAACCAAAGTACTCGCCAAAAAACCAGGTCGCAAAAACCGATCGAGGATGACAATCCCTGCCAATGGAATCCCAACGCGAATCGCCGTCGCCCCCATCAACCGAACCGACCCGAATTCCGGATCGACCCGCATGCCATCGACGAAATGAGCGGCGCACAACGCGACCGCCATCAATCCAAACGCGATGGCATGCGCCACCCAGTCCATTGGTACTCGTGCAATCGTCAACCCGGCCAGAGCACCTGTGAAACCAAGCGCCAATGCGCAATTCACCACCAGCAAACGGAGAATTAAACCACCCGAAACGATCTTTGCAAAGAACCGGTTAGCGACCTTTTTCTTTGCCATTCGGCCTGCCATGGTTCGCCTTGCTATTTCGCTCAAGCCGCTTCAGCAATTTCAGGAACTGAAAAACCGAAGCCGACAAGCCAAATAACAAGCCAATCACCGTAAACAGCAGGCGGGTACCCAGCCAGCGATCCAAGTAAAATCCGCCCAAGGCCGGAAGAGCCACTATGGCGCAAATCGACATCAATACGTAGGCTAAGTCTAGCGATTTGGCGATTGCCGACCGATCATCGGATTCCGATTCAAACCCATTGGATTCGGGTGTTTCACCGGCGTTCATTCACACTTACCTAATTGCACGCAACTTTGTGTGGCCCAATCTAAACCCCCGTTTTCACGCGGTCAATGGACTTTGGGAAAAAATTCACAATGTTTTTCTGGAACAAAAATTTGCGAGATAAATCCCATCGAATTTGACCAAGGAGCCGTTGCGCAGGTCAGTACATGGCGGTGCCAACAGGCCAGGACGTACGGAACCGGACGAGTAAGGTAGGGGGAAGACTGGGAAGGGTATCGAGACGAAATCGATGGCGTAAGCTGTTGCGATTTTTAGGGTTGCGACGTCGCGATTTCGGCTTTATCGACTCAATTCGCAAGATCGCAAATTGCAATTTTCGGTCGTTCCATTAGTATTGAAATTGCGCGCTTCGACGATTTTACGGCGGTTGAATGCGGCGAATTTTACGAATTCCAAGGCGGGGCGGCATTTTCGCAACCGCTTATTAAACAAAGGTTTGCAGCCTTAACAGCCCCGGGGGACGTACCACCCGTTGGGGCGAGCGCTGCCAAAACGAATTGTTCCAAGTTCGAGCAGGATCGTCTCGACTTGTCGACCGGAGGTGAGTTTCCTTGATCACTGCTGCTTCCTTACGTGAACGATCATCCAAAGACCTCGCGCAGATGGCCAAGAAGCATGGCGTTGCCGGCTGGCATTCGATGCGAAAAGAGCAATTGATTCGGGTCTTGGTCCAAGTCGCTCGAAAGAAGGCGCCAAAGTCGGAGACGACCATTGCGCGGCAGCACGAACCCGTGATCCTTGGCGAACCTCCCGTTCCCAAAACCAATTCCCGAGTCTTGGACAAAATTCGCGAGGACCATCTGCGCCGGGAAGCATTTCGCGATCTCGCCGCTAAGACTTCCGAAACCAAGAAACGATCCGGCGGCAGGGACCGCATGGTGTTGTTGGTCCGCGATCCATATTGGTTGCACGTCTATTGGGAGATCATGCGCGGTTCGGTGCAGCGGGCGAAAGTAGCACTGGCCGATCATTGGCATGAAGCCCGCCCAACGTTGCGGATCCTTAATGTCGGCGACGACGGCTCCTCCAACGCCTTCGAAGCGGTGTATCGTGACATTGCGATCCATGGCGGAGTCAACAATTGGTATATCGACATCGCGCATCCCCCGGGAACTTTCCGCGCCGTACTGGGCTATCAATTGGGCGACAAGAGATTTCATCAGATCGCCAAGAGCAATACCGTGTCGACGCCACTTCCCAACGGCCAAGGCGGCCTCGATACCCATTGGGCGGATGTCGAAAAAGACTACGAGCGGATTTATTCCTTGAGCGGCGGCAATCAAACCGATTCGGGACCAAACGATCTGCGAGAAATCTTTGAAGAGAAGCTTCGGCGGCCGATGAGCGAGCCAATTTTCGCGAGGTTTGGCAGCGGGGTGAGTCTCGACAAGGACGGATTTCCTTTTGAAGTCGATGCCGAAATGATTGTCTACGGCGTGACGGATCCGAAGGCGACCGTGAACATGGCGGGCGAGCCCGTCAAGGTTCGCAATGACGGCAGTTTCGCCGTCAGTTTCGCGATTCCCGATCGTCGCCAAGTCATTCCGGTCGTGGCCAGCAGCCGCGATGGCTCCAAGCAACGCACGACCGTGCTGGCGATTGAAAGAAACACGAAAGTCATGGAACCGATCAATTGTGAATCGGAAGAAATCTAGTCGCCGGACGACGGCCGCGGCGCGCTATTTCGCCGGGCACGGTTTGTGAAATTGCACCACGCCCTTCGCAAAGCCTCAGGGACGTGCCACCCAGAACATACGGCGTTATCGCGGGTGGCACGTCCCTAAGTCTTCGAAGCGTGGGACTAATCACTCGCCACAATCTATGCATACCCAACGAACAAGGATGTTTACTGCAACTGGCTCCTGATCCACGACCCCGTCCTCCTTATCACCTTTTCGAGTCGACCGTGCCCGAACACAATTGGGCACGGTCTTTTTCGTTTGCCTTGATTCCGCCAACCATGTCGCAGATTCGAGTCGACCACGTTTGGAAGTACTTTTCGTCGGAGCCCGTCCTGGCCGATGTCGCGCTGGACATTCGCGCCGGGGATCGCATCGGACTCATCGGCCCCAATGGTTGCGGGAAGACAACGTTGCTGCGGATCCTCACAGGCGATTTAGAACTCGATCGCGGGAGCGTGGTTCGACGAAAAAACGTGTCGGTGGGCTATTTGCAGCAGAGCTACGACGGCGATCCCAATCAATCGGCTTGGGATTTTGCCCATACCGCCTTCGACGCGATCCACCGCCTCTCGGCCGAATCCGAGCAACTGGCAACAGCGATGGCCAACACCCAAGACGAATCCGCGCAGGAACTGATCGCGCGACAGTTTGATCATGTGCAAAAGCAATTGCACCAAGCCGACGGATTTCAGTTGGATTACAAGATCGAACGCGTCTTGGGGGGCCTCGGGTTTAGCTCGTCCCAATTCCACCAGACGATCGGCACGCTTAGCGGGGGGCAAGTCAATCGCCTGATGTTGGCCCATTTGCTGATTTCCGCGCCCGACGTCATGCTGCTCGATGAACCCTCGAATCACTTGGACCTGAAAGCGACGGAATGGCTGGAGGACTTTCTGCGCGGGACGCAAAACGCCTACGTTATCGTGAGCCACGATCGGTATTTGCTCGACCGGGTCACCGACCAAACGCTGGAGCTACTCGATGCGAAAATCGATGCCTTTCCGGGCAATTACTCGAAATACGTTCAACTGAAGGCAGATCGCTTGGAAGTCCAGCGGCGGACCCACGAGAAGCAACGGTTGGAGATCGAAAAGCTCGAGGATTTTATTCGCCGAAATCACTACGGGCAAAAGGCCACCCAAGCCGAGGATCGCCGCAAAAAATTGGCGCAAATTGAACGAGTGGAATTGCCTCGCGAAGTCGAAGTTCCTCCAATGTCGTTCGCCCAGGTCCAACGCTGCGGCGACATCGTGCTCCGCGCGCAACGGCTGAGCAAGTCGTTTGACCGGCCCTTGTTCTCCGACGTGACGTTTCAGATCGAGCGCGGCCAGCGGTGGGGAATCCTGGGCGCAAATGGGTCCGGCAAAACAACGTTCTTGCGCTGTTTGCTCGAAGACGGTTTTGAATTTGAGGGTCAAGTCAAATGGGGAGCCGGGGTCTCCGTTGGCTATTTCGACCAGCAACTGCGCTGCGTCGACGAGAACACGACCCCCATCGAAGCTGTTCGCCCAACCCACAAGGACATGGTCGACCAACTGCGCCGCGACTTGCTGGCGCGGTTTGGCATCACGGGCGACACCGCGCTGCAAGCGATCGGCAGTCTAAGCGGAGGACAACGCAACCGAGTTGCGCTGGCTCGCCTTGCCGCCTCCGATGCCAACACGCTCGTCATGGACGAACCCACGAATCACTTGGACCTCTGGTCGCGCGAAGCACTCGCTGCCGCGCTACAGGCGTTTGAGGGAACTGTGCTCGTGGTAAGTCACGATCGCTACTTCATCAATCAACTTTGCGATCATGTGCTGGTCCTGGACAACGATCGGGCGCACGTCATCGATGGCAATTACGACACGTTTCGAATGGTGACGGCGCGCGGGAGTTTCGCCAACGATTCGTTATCCAAGCAGGCCAAACCGATCCCCAATCCCACTGCCGACCAGTCCCCGCGACGCAAGCGTCGATTTCCGTATCGCAGAATCGAAGAGATCGAAGCCGAAATTGCGGAACGTGAAGCATTGCAAAAGCGTCTCGAAGGCGACTTGAGCGACCCAGAAGTTCTTCGCAGCCGCGAACGCGTACTAGAGACGCTGAGTCGCTTGGAGAAAGAAAGCGAACGGATTAGCCAACTCTACGAACACTGGCACGAAGCAAGCGAATTGGAATAAGTTGCGTCTCTTGGATCGTGTTGCAGGTCTTCGAGTGGCACGTCCCTGAGTCCTCGAAGGGCGTGGTTTCTTCGAGGCGCCAGCCACGCCCTTCGAGGACTCAGGGACGTGCCACCCATTTAAAAAGCTCAGGGATGTAACACCCAACACCAGCACTTTTGCATTCCACAAACAAAATCGGCTGGCGAAGTGCCAGCCGATCCGTTTCCAAATTTAGCAGAATGCGCCAAGCTTGCTTCGCTTAGAAACCAATGCCGATCGACAAACCGCCGCCATATCCACCGTAGCCACGGTAGGCCGGATAGCCGCCACCGCAACCACCATAGCCGCCGTAGCCGCCATAATACGAGCGGTACACCGGATACGCGGGGTAGTAGCCATAGCCGTACGAAGGATAAACCGGGCGAGCGTAATAGCCACCACCGTAGGGATTGCCATAGTTGAGTTGGACGAAACCATGGTTGTGATGTGAATGCCCGCCATGGGAATACCCGCGGTGGTGGCCATGGTGCTGGGCAAAAGCCGATCCATGGGCCATCAGGCCCACGGCGGCGAAGGTCAATGCAACGAAGATTATGCGAAACATCAGTGTCTCCTCAAAACAGGTACCGAGAGGGGGATTGTGCGGCTTGCGGAACAGCACGTCTGTCCTTATCGACGAACAATGCACGGCGCGTGCCAAAAAACGCAAATCGCGCTGCAACTGGTTTTCGAGCCCTTTTTTGCGCGTTGTGCATGTCTCATACTGACGGTGGTAATCGAACAAGTGGCGTCAATGATGCGACACCAATGACATCAGAAGGATGACGCCAAAGGCGTTGAAACGCGTATGCGAACTTATCGAATTCCGCCCAACCAACAACTCATTGGGGGGACCCGATGGCCTTTTGTGGGGGAGCGTGCGTGCGAGCCGATACAAGGCGACTGGTCGCTTCAAGTCTCCGGCTTGGTTCAACGCCCGTGGACGTTAAATTTGGACGAGCTTGCTCGGTTGCCCCAATCCACAATCTCCGTGGACATTCACTGCGTAACGCGTTGGACCAAATTAGACGTCCCATTCAGTGGGGTCTTGTTGAGCGAACTGCTCGGCCAGGTTGGGATTCAGCCCGTAGCCAAGTTCGTATCCTTTGTGGCTCGTTCTGGACACAATCATTCCAGCTCGCTGTTGTTGGATGAGGCGATCACGCTCGGGACGATGCTTGCCACCGCGGTCGACGGCCGGCCGATTCCGCCGGAACACGGAGGCCCGCTGCGGGGCATTGTACCGGGGCGCTATTTTTACAAGAGCGTCAAATGGGTTGAACGCATCGAACTATTGGCGGAGAACCGACTCGGATTTTGGGAGTCGACGGCGGGCTATCACGATCACGCCGACCCCTGGTTGGAAGAGCGATACATGGCGTCCAACATCGATCGCCGTCGCGCCCGGCAGTTGATGGAGTCGAAAAATTTCGCCGGCCAAGACTTGCGCGGCATCGACTGTCGCGAGCGCGACTTGTCGAATCTGAATGCGCGCGACGCGCTGCTGCGGGATGCGAACTTTTCAAAGTGCCGGCTAGCCGGAGCGGATTTCAGTGGCGCCAATCTCTCGAACGCCAAGTTTGCCCTGGCTGACTTGCAGGGAGCCCGCTTTGTGAATGCCGACTTGGAGGGGGCGGAGTTAGCGGGTGCCGACTTGCGCGGCACCGACTTCAGCGGCTGCTCCTGGTTCGGAACGTCGCTCTGCAAAATCGACGAAGGCGGTGGTATGTCCGAAGGGGCCTTGTTCGACCATGCCACACACGTCGATCCAGCCGCGATCGAACAATTGACCGACCACCAGCGGCTGTAAGTGGAAAAGGTACGTATGGGAACCGCAGATGAACGCGAATAAACGCGGATAAAAGGAAATTTGGAAAAGTAGAGTGAAACGTGTGGTTGAGTCAGGGCGCACTGCGTAGAAGAAGTCCAAAGAAGGTAGCCGAGGGGAGAATTAGAGCGCGTTCTACGTAGGTCTAGCGCCATCTGCGTCGGATAGATAAACTGCATAAAGCCCCAACACCAAGGAGGTTTTATGGAGCCCTATTCGAAGGAGTTTCGTCGGGATGTTTTACGAGCCTGTGATTC
>JBGTJE010000024.1:0-2505 GCA_041745295.1 Pirellulaceae bacterium
CCATCATTGGTCGGGGCGTTGAGGGGCGGTGCCGAACGCATCGTCCGCACAATTGCCTCGAACGTTCCGCTTCCCACGGGAACCGTCCACAACCCCGCTTGTGACCTTTTCTCGAACGATCGTTGCCAGCCTCCGAAAGACGAAAGCGGCAATGCAACCGTTGTCAACGACGCATGGTGTTGTCTGATCTGTCGCGTCTTTGGAAATCAGGACTGGGCGTCGCGGTTGAGCGCCACTGCCCACTTGGACGGTGACGCTTTCCATGAATTGCACCTCGATCACGTCGCGATTGATCGCTTCACGGGAGGGGCAAGCGATCAGAAGAAGTTCGACGCGCTCGCGGTTCGCAAGGTGAAATTCAAAGTCACGCTGAACCTCGACGTCGTGAACGAAGCTCAAGAAGATCGCTGGAAGATCGGCCTGCTGGCCCTGGTGCTTCGCGACTTGAACGACGGACGGATTACGCTTGGACATGGCGCGGCCAAAGGACATGGCTTCGTGCGCGTCGAGAATGTTCATTGGCAGCCGCCCCGCGGTTGGGAGCGGGAAGTTGAGAACCTACAGGACTGTGTCAACAGCCTGTGGGAAAAGGTCCGCCATCCCAATCCCGCGCCATCGACTGACAAGGAGAACAAAGCGAATGAGTAACTGGCACGTCTTTGTTCGCGATCCGATCGACGATCAATCAGTCTCCCATGAATTCGGCATGTGGCTTGCGAAACAAGATGACGGACTTTTTGTATTCCGCGAAGGTGCAACGCACTGCGAACTGACTTGGGCGGCTGCCGGTTTGATTACGCCGGACCAGCTCGGCCGGGTGTGGCTGCTGCGAATGTTTTGCGAGCGATTCGAATTGTTCGCGCGGCGGCGCAGTTGTGAAGCGAGCGGTAGCTGGCAAATGCGGATCATCGGCCCGGCCGATGATTTGCCCGACGGTCAACCGGTGCGGCCTGTTGGCGATCCGATGTCGATCCTGCTCCTGGGCGAGCATGTAGGCAACGGCCAGTTTGTGGGCACACCCAATCGCTACCGCCGTGCACAGTTGGTCTATCCGGTCGCTAGTCCCCTGGAACAAGGCGAAACCTGCCGCCTGACGGTCCAGCACTTCACGCTGGAAACGGGCGGCGCTGATACCCAAACAGAATCAGGCGCACTCTTGTCGTGTTGGACCTCCCTTCGCCCCGACAAGGCAAAACGGAACGGCACATCAGCCAACGATCAAAGCTGAAATGCGAGAAAGGTGAATTCAATGACCGAACCATTGCGAGTACGCGGTACGATCGAAAAAAAGGGCGCGGAGTCCTACGTCCGCTTTGACGCCGATGCGCCCGAGCAGCTTCGCAAAGTAGCGGACAAGGTGTTCGTACCTCGCACCCACTTGCCGGGACCGCAAACCAAAGGCGGCGAAATGGGATGGTTCACCATAAAGATCGAGAGAGACCGGGTGGTGATCTTGGGAACGCATCTCGATGGTCGTGAGCCATACGATCAAGCGCAGTCCCCGCCGGATACCCAAACCGCTGCCGGACACGGCCGACATGATTCGAGCCAGTCCACATCATCGGGCGGCCGTACGCTTAGGGAACCGTCGGCAATGCCGTCGGTGTCGGAAGCCACGATCGCTGGTTCCACAGCCCGTGATCCGAATGATCATTTCATCCATCCCTACAACTTCGTCCGGCTACCGAGCGAAGACGCACTGGCGGAAGCGATCAAAGAGGGCCTCTTCAAACGCGGACCAGCCGCACCGCACGATCGCTATGACAAGGAACTCAATTCCGGTTTCATCGACTGCGAACTGACCACGCACACCCACTGGTTCATCCCCGACGCGCGAAAGGTGGACGAGGATCAAAGGAAACACAAGACACTGGGATACTTCACGCTCGACGACGTCGCCTGCGGTAGCTGGAACGCCGACAAAGCGGAGGCTGATCCAACGAGACCGGCGATCCCAGGTGCTTCGCTACGAGGAATGATCCGAAGCATCTTCGAAGCCGTCACTCTCTCCTGCTTCAGCGTTTTCGACGCTGGGCGACTTGATTTTCGAATCGGGTATTCACCGGATCACATCGTAGAGGGTACGGAAACTGATACAAGATATGTACCCTGTCGTATTGTGGAATGCAGCGAGGACTCGGCAACCGTCCAGCTACTTGACGGGCGATTCGAGCCCGCCGAGGAGATGCCTACTGTGATAAGTGCCGGTTTGATACGAGCGTACACGGACAAAGTCAAGAGCGGGAATGGACCGGAGCCTCAGTGGACGTCACTGGGTGACGCTAGCGACGGAACGCCCGTGATTGCGTATTTGAATTTTCAACCGCAAAGAAAGGGCAACCGGTATCGCTGGCGCGTGGCTGAATTTCCACTTTGTGTAATGAGCCGCGATGACTTCCAAGGCTATTCTGACGACCAATACGAAGCAGGGGCTGACGATAGCGTGATCGATTCTGTTAAGGAAAAGATTCAGACTTGGCTCGATCAACATGGACCGGAACGCAA
>JBGTJE010000025.1:0-77446 GCA_041745295.1 Pirellulaceae bacterium
CACCCCCAGGATGTGATGAGCCGACATCGAGGTGCCAAACCGCTTCGCCGCTATGGACGCTCGGAAGCGATAAGCCTGTTATCCCCGGAGTACCTTTTATCTGATGAGCGATGGCCCTTCCATACGGGACCACCGGATCACTAGGACCTACTTTCGTATCTGCTCGACTTATAGGTCTCGCAGTTAAGCACACTTCTACCCTTGCGCTCGACGCCTGATTGCCAACCAGGCTGAGTGTACCTTTGCACTCCTCCGTTACTCTTTTGGAGGAGACCGCCCCAGTCAAACTGCCCAACTGACATTGTCCGTTGCCCTGATTCAAGGGATCAACGTTAGAACTAAAGCATAGCCAGGCTGGTATTTCAACGTTGACTCCGCCGACACTAGCGTGCCGGCCTCACAGTCTCCCAGCTATCCTACACAAGATATACCTCAGCCCAATATCAGCCTACAGTAAAGGTTCACGGGGTCTTTCCGTCTAACCGCGGGAACGTGGCATCTTCACCACGACTACAATTTCACCGGGTCGGTGGTTGAGACAGTGCAGCAGTCGTTACGCCATTCATGCAGGTCGGAACTTACCCGACAAGGAACTTCGCTACCTTAGGACCGTCCAGAATTGTTACATGTGCGACTCGACTGAATGTGTGAGTCGCAGCAAGAGTCAACCGCTGTTGACTTCTACATGTCGCCATGTAGCTCGGACTATATCATTCCCGATGAATCGGGATTTGGCGTATAGTCTCTGGGGATTCCTACTGCGTCGAACGCTGACAAGATCTCATCTTCGGAATATTTTCTTTTGCCGCCGTCGTTCATATTTCTCCGCAATTCGAGCAGTTCCGCGATTCCGTCCCGGCGCAAGTGTGCGCCGCTTTCGAACAACTTTGCCATCTGTTGAAAGATTGCAAAGTCGCGCTTCTTTTTTTGGGACAAAAATCCGAACAGTTTGAAAAACGGTATGACGTGGCTGCGGATCGCTTCGAAGTTATTGACTTCGAACATCCAAACTTCGCCTTCCTTTTCCCGGATCGTGCCGCAGGCCAAATGTTTCTTTAGTAGAGCGAGGATGACTCGATCCTTTTGAGAAACATTCAAACACAACGATACTTTCCAGGGCAAGGCATAGTCTGGGCGACGGCGAAAAGTGAGATGAAAACTCCCTTCGCCATCGACGAATCCAGCAAAATAATATCCTATTGGTTGAGGAATTTGCGCGACGTCCAACACAGAGGCCTTTCCTGCTGATTGCCTGCACCGCACGGATTTTCACTGCCTCGATGAGATTTCAAATTTGGGATTTGAAATTTCAAAAGGCGAGTACCGACGGATACTCAGGGTTTCCAGCATATAGCCAAATTTTACAACTACGATTGTTCCGACGAAACGTTGCCGCGTCGTCGGCGGTCCGCCAACCCAACAAGATGTTGGGATCAGCTTTCATAGTTACGGCCGCCGTTTACCGGGGCTTCGGTCGCGAGCTTCGCCTTGCGGCTTACCCACTTCCTTAACCTACCGGCACCGGGCAGGCGTCAGACTCTATACTTCCACTTGCGTGTTCGCAGAGTCCTGTGTTTTTGATAAACAGTCGCTGCTGCCGATTTACTGTGGCCTCCAAGAGCGTTAACCCTCGAAGGCACCCCTTATCGCGAACTTACGGGGTCATTTTGCAGAGTTCCTTAACCACCGTTCTCCCGAGCGCCTTAGACTTCTCGTCTCGCCTACCTGTGTCAGTTTTAGTACGGTCAATTTGCTTCAAAGCTTAGAAGATTTTCTTGAACACCCTTCCAATGACTTCCTGGTCAAGCCAGTCGGTCGAGTACCTTGCTTTATGAGGGTGGATTTGCCAATCCCTCCGGCTCAGTACACTCCACGAACATTTCTATTCGTCCCGCTCACTTTCCGGGTGCTGTCCCTCCATCGCTCCACAAATTGGGGCAGGAATATTAACCTGCTATCCATCGTCTACGCCTTTCGGCCTCGACTAAGGTACCGCCTAACCCTGGGCGGAATTACCTTCCCCAGGAAACCTTAGGCTTTCGGCGAACAGGATTCTCACCTGTTTTATCGTTACTCATTCCGGCATAATCACCTGTACGGGCCGCGACCGGTCGTTTCCGTCCGGCTTGTATCTCCCGTACAGCGCTCTTCTACCATAAATCGCCCGAAGGCGATTTATCCATAGCTTCGGTTTAATGCTTACTCCCGATCATTATCGGCGCAAGACTGCTCGACCAGTAAGCTGTTACGCACTTTTTAAATGGTGGCTGCTTCTAAGCCAACATCCTGGCTGTCTCAGCAATCTAACTTCCTTAGTGACTGAGCATTAATTAGGGACCTTAGCTGATGGTCTGGGTTGTTTCCCTCTCGACCGCGAAGCTTATCCCTCGCGGTCTGACTCCCGTGGTACGTTCGTCGGTATTCGGAGTTTGGTTCAGTGAAGTACTTTGGAATAAGCCTTCATCCGAATCAGTATCTCTACCCCCAACGAATAGTGGCACGAGGCTATACCTCAATATATTTCGAAGAGAACAAGCTATCTCCCAGTTTGGTTAAACTTTCACTCCTCCCCACAAGTCATCCCCTCGGTTTTCAACCCAAGTGGGTTCGGTCCTCCACGTGATATAACTCACGCTTCAACCTGCTCATGGGTAGATCACTTAGGTTTCGTGTCTATCGCCTACGACAAATTCGCGCTATTCACACTCGGTTTCCCTATGGCTTCGGCCCGTAAGGCCTTAACCGAGCCGCAGACGATAACTCGCCGGATCATTATGCAAAAGGCACGCCGTCACCCTGAACGAATCATAGGGCTCCGACAGCTTGTAAGCATATGGTTTCAGGTTCTTTCCCTCCCCTCGACGGGGTTCTTTTCATCTTTCGCTCACGCTACTGAGTTCACTATCGGTCATTAGAGAGTATTTAGCCTTACGGGATGGTCCCCGTAGATTCAGCCCGGGTTCCACGTGACCGGACTTACTCAGGTACCTTCCGGGAGGTTCAGAACCTTCGCGTACGGGACTGTCACCCGCTATGGTCGCCCTTTCCAAGACGTTCCGCTGATTCGAACTTTGTAACTCCCATGTGGAAGGCCCTACAACCCCGCGGGGGAAACCCCCACGGTTTGGGCTCTTTCGCTTTCGCTCGCCGCTACTGACGAAATCGATTTTTCTTTCTTTTCCTCCAGGTACTGAGATGTTTCAGTTCCCTGGGTTGGCCGCCACGCACCTATGGATTCAGTGCGCGCTATTAAGGTATCCCGGGATCAACGCTCGTTTGTCAGCTACCCCAGGCTTTTCGCAGACTTCCACGCCCTTCTTCGCCTTCTAATGCCAAGACATCCCCCATATGCTCTTATGTAGCTTGACCACAAATATCCAGCCCCTTCGCCTGGCCGCCAACCCGAAGGCCGACGAGCAAACTCCAAAGATGGTTTGCGGTCGCTACTGATCCTGTAACGATCTTTCTCAATGTCTGTGCGACTCTCACCACAACGCGACTGCGTTTTTGCAAACACTGCCCCGCCGAAATAAAAGCCGCGACGCTTCAAAGAGTGGTTAGTGTCTAGGTACAGCTTGCGCTGCACCGGACACTCCAGATGCCATCAATTCAATCCAAATTGTCAAAGATCAATCGGCGCGATTGCTCGACGCCAAACCCAATTCAGGGCAATTCGACTTCTCAAACCAAACGTCCAAGAAATCAAATTGCCATCAACTGGAAAAACGAGAGGAAACCCTGAATTCTATCGATCAAAACCCGCGTCGTCAATCAAACCGATCGATAGGAAAGGGACCAGATGCAAGCGGCGAGTGGAGGGGAAAGTATACGGACAAATCCAACCAACTCAAGGGGGATCGAAAAATATTTTAGGCCGGCAAAAACAGTGGAGACGAAGGGGATCGAACCCTCAACCCCCGGCTTGCAAAGCCGGTGCTCTCCCAATTGAGCTACGTCCCCAAAAAGATTGATGATTGATGATTGCTGATTGAAGAAGCGGGCTATGGTCTGAGAAGGGGTTGAAATGCACGTTCGATCGACCGCCGGCTTCGGGATTATCGCGAAAAAAGGGGCATTCTGAACGAAGCCATCGAACGCCGGCGTCGACTATGCGGCAATACACTTATCTCTGTTGGCTGCTCTACTCTCGGCTCTTCAATCAGCAATCAGAAATCAAAAATCATAAATTCCAATGGGCGTGCCAGAACTCGAATCTGGGACCTCGTCCTTATCAGGGACGCGCTCTAACCAACTGAGCTACACGCCCGCAATTACCCCCGCAATTGGAAAACTCCAGTTCCTGTCGTGATCAATGCGCGGAAAACGACGGCCCCAAGTGTAATTGGGGGAAATTTGATATTCTAAGGTTCGCTTTCCTAGTGTCAAACGGACTGGCGGCACCCGATATATCCCCACAAAGAACTTGATTTTCGGCTCGTACAACCCTATTTTTTTAACCCATTTTTACACGGCTCGTGCCTTTCCCGGCCCCCAATTCCGTTTGATCTTCCGAAACCAATTGGAAAGCGATAGGCTGTGGAAATCGGATCGGCGCCAATTCCATAAGACTTCGCTTCCAACGACTGGCCAGCCTTCGCCCGCCCTTGAAATGGTTCTTCCTTTCATCGTTTCCACGGTAGGTTCCATGCGCTTTATCTTTATCCGTTTGCTCGCGATCGCACTGTTCGTTCTGCCCACTGCGCTCGGCGCCCAAAACACCGACAACAAAGCCCGCGAGGCGCTCCGTTATAAGCCCAAACAAAAGGACGTCGACTACGAACAGCCGACCGAAAGCCAAATCGACCTCTGCACTCTGGATTCTGCGAAAAAAATCAATAAGTCCGGGTTCATTATTCGCGACCAAGACGGCCAAATGCTCCGTTTGTATCTGAATACAAATGGCGATCAGAATCTCGATCGCTGGTCGTATTTCAAGGATGGCCTGGAAGTCTATTCTGACATCGATTCGAACTTCGACGGCAAAGCCGATCAGTTCCGCTGGTACGCGACGGCCGGCACCCGCTGGGGAGAGGACGTCGATGGCGACAGCGTGATCGACCGCTGGCTGAGCATCTCCCCCGAGGAGGTCTCGGCCGAAGTCGTCGCCGCAATTCGCGAGCGCGATCTCCCCCGATTCAAGCGTCTTTTGCTGACCGACAATGAACTGACGGCGTTGAAATTGAGCGAAGAACTTAGCACCGAAATCAAGGAACGATTGAGAACGGCTGTCGCCGAGTTCCCCACGTTTGCGGAAAAGCAAACGCTGGTTACCGATCAAACCCAATGGGTTCAGTTTGGCGGAGTTCGGCCTAGCACGGTGTCTGAATCGATCCCCGGCGTCACCCAAACGCTGACCATTTATGACAACGTCGCGGCGGTCATCGCCACGGGCGAAAAACCTGCTCAGATTGCACTCGGAACCCTCGTCAAAGTCGGCGACACGTGGCGGATTTTGGAATTGCCGCAGTCCGTCGCCGTCGGGCAAGCCGTCGAAGTAGGCGGCATCTTTTTCCGCAACTCTCCTGCGTCGGGAACCCTGTTGGGAACGGTCCCCAACACGGATGAAAACTCCCAGTTCGAGGAGTACAACCGCCTGCTCAAAGAACTCGACACGGCTCGTGAAAAAAAGGACAGCGCGACGCTAGCCAAGATCAATGAACAATTGGCCGACTTGTTGCGCAAGTTCTACACCGACGCGCGGCCCGAGGAGAAATCCAACTGGATTCGCCAGTTCGCCGATATGATCGGCGGCGCGTATCAGATGGGGGAATACCCCAATGGACTGAAACAGCTAAACGACTTTGTCAAAGCCATCGACGAAAAGGGCGATTCAAACGATGTGGGGTACGCCCACTACCGAATGATCTCGGCCCAAGCATCGATCGAACTCAACGAAAAGACCGATCCCAAAGAGATCGATGAGGTCCACAAAGGTCATTTGACACGGCTGGAAAAATTCATCGAAAAATATCCGACCTGCGAATTCGTTCCGGAGGCGATGTACCAATTGGCGACTTCCGCCGAAGTGGGTGAACCCGAGATCGCCAGTCGTTGGTACACGCGTATCGTGAAGGAACATCCGCAATCGGCCTTCGCGACCAAGTCGCAGGGAGCCTATACGCGATTGAATTCGACCGGCCGCTCGGTCGAATTGCAAGGGAAAACTCTCGACAATCAGGACTTTCGCCTAAGCCAACTCAAAGGCAAGATCGTGGTCGTGCACTATTGGGCGTCGTGGGCCGGAGAGCACGACGTCGATGAGTTGCGCCGCGTGCAACGCAAGTACGCCGCCGACGGCGTCGAGGTCGTAGGTATCGGAGTCGACGACCAAGTCGAGCAATCCAAGGCGTTCCTCAAAGAAAACGCCATGCCGTGGACCCAGCTTCTCAACGACAATGGGCTCAACGGTCAGCTCGCCGTTCAATTGGGAATCGCGCTGGTTCCGACGACCATTTTGGTGGGCAAGGATGGGCTCGTCATCGATCCCAAGGTCCAGGTGGCCGACCTCGATGCCACGCTGCGCAAGATGATCAAGGGCGACGAAACGGCTCAAAAGCCGAGTTCGAAAAAGTAAAGGCTGGCCGTTCGGCCGAGATCCACGACACCAAGGGTAGGGTGGGACGAGTCTTCGAGTCCGACTACCGGGTGAGGTGTGCGGCGGTTGGTTCTTTGCGTGCGCGTATCGATGTTGCGCTTTCTTAGGTCCGGAGGACCGATACACTCCCTGCCGGAGGCCGTGAGGCCCCGGAGAGCGTAGACAATACTTCTACTTAGGCCCGGAGGGCCGACACATCGACTTGTTGTATCGGCCCTCTGGGCCTTTGTGCATTGCGACAACCGCTAACCAGCGGTTAACACCGCCGGCAAAGGCTGTGGCGGCCCTTCGGGCTTAAGAATGCACAACATCAAAACTTGCGCGTCAGGCGTCAATTGCCAAAGAATCCGCGTATTGCCACCTCAAATCGCAACTTCAAAACGTAACGCTTGGGTTTCAATTGACGTAAATCAAGTAACGATCTTCGGCGACCAGCTTTTTGAATTCAAACTCGTAGGAAAGTGGTTTGAAGTAAAGAAGTGGGGTTGAATACTTCTGAAACAGATCGTCATCTTTGTCACGGCTAAACGAACTCGCGACATCCGATTTTTCATTGAGTTCCGGTGCGACCTTGGTCGCGTATTTGCAATCATTTACGGGGACAAAGACCAGCAATTTGAATTTGTCCTCAAAGTACAAATGTTCCCCATTGATGACGTTTTTTTCGTCGAAATTGCCCAACTCGCGGACCGCATCGACCATGGCTTGATACGAGAACGTAAACGTAAACGGATAGGAATTAAGCTTGAGACTGGCTTTGCCGTGGAGATCGTCGGACTGAACGCCATCGTTGACAACATCGTCTTGGACGCTATGCCGGGCGCGTTTTCCGATTTTCGAATCGAGAATCGTGATCAGTTTCTTTTCTAACAAGACGTCGATCAACATCGGTCTGTCGACTTTGCTTTTGTCAAGCAACGAAGCATCATCTGCCAACTGGAGAATCTGCGGCTCGTCGTTCTTTAAATACGCGAGGATGTACATCTGGTGATGCGTATGCTCACCCGAACCGCCCTCTTTTTTGAATAGGAGTTCAAACGTTATGGCGTCATCTTTTTCATGATAGAGCGATTGCCTGGCCAAATAGGATTCCCAAACAGGGGCGTCTGGTTGCGCGAATGCCGACGTCGAAACCAGGCCGAATGCGACGATCGATAGGGCGAGAAGTCTCATTGAAATTGCCTTAAGAAAATCCGGTCGACGGCCAAACCAGAATGAGTAAGTCCGAGGCTAACAAAATTGCGAATCGACTCAAAGAACCATTTTGCTTGGCCATTCAACAATTGGCAAACAAAAAATGGTGGCCCGGCATGGCTGTGACATGCTCCCGACATGGCGCGGCAATGACAACGCAAAGACCCCCTCCCTGACCCTCCCCACGCTGCGCGGGGGAGGGAAACAAATTCAGGCGCGAGGGAAAGAAAGGCCGTTTTTTGGACGTCTATTTCGTCTTGCGATGGTAGGTGATTTCCATCATTTGGAATTCTTTTCCGTCTGGCGCCGGCCCGTACATTTCCACAACCCAGGTATTGTCATCGATGATTCGCTCGACCGATCGAGTCGAGATCGTCTTGTTGGTCATCGGATCAGTGGACTTTGCCGAATAGCTAAAAGACTTTTTGCCGGCATCGTAACTCCCTTCCGCGAACATGATTCCGGTGCCCATATTGTCGATCCAGGTCGAAACGAATTTCTTAAGTCCATTGTCGTACGCGATTGTGGCAATCCCTTCAAAGGGCATGCCGTTGAACGTCCCTTGGACTTTTTCTACGACATAGCGACCGTCCATCACCATGGTTGCTTCTGACGTGGCTGGGCTTTCCATTGGCGGCGTTCCAGGCTGCATCCACATTTTCACTTTTGCATCCCAGGAACCTACTCTGAATTTCAGGAGTGCGTGGTTGTCGCCCGGCGTCATGAATTCCATCCATTTGGCCATCATTTCGTCGCTCGTTGGATCTTGAGCGCCAGCGACGTTAACTCCCATCCCGACCATGCCAACCAACAACCAAAACCGCATAACAATTCGATTCATGGCAAACCCCTTTGAGCAACATAACAATGTGTAAAACACGCGCCTGAACATTTGTAGAATTCTAGCTGAATGTCGAAGCTGTTTCGTACAACGGAATTCATTTCGTTGCCGGCGTCCGAAAAACGGAATGAATTCCGTTCTACGATTTTTGGCTAAAGCCCCACGGAAATTTTAGTTCCCGGCGAAACGGCGGCAAAGTTGTTGCCTTGAAGATTATCAAACTTTCAAAGGCGCCGCACCGAAATCTTGATTTTCGGTGGTTCTTCGTGGGTGATATCCATGTCGGTGATTTTCCAAGATTTGTCGCGTGGTTCGACTTGAAACGTGCCCGCGTAAACAATGCTCCGCTGGTGGATGTGTCCCCAATGCTCGACCGACCCCACCAGGTTCCATTGACACTGGTAGACAAAGCCGCGGGAGAGCGATTGGGACGCCGCCTCATCGACTTGGCCGCCGAGTAAAATGACGTCGTCGATACGCGAGCGCGATCCGCCCTGGTCCTGCATAATGAGTCGTTCTTTCACGTTGAGATACAAGTCTCGCAACAGCGGGCCGTCAATGCTGGCGGCGAGCGCATCCAAGACGTCTTCGTCCTCGTGATAATCGAACGCGCGAAAAATGTTCTTGTGCAATTGGCGGAAGATATCCGCGGCAGTGACCGCGGGAATGTTCTCTTTGGGCCAAATCAGTTGCGGCCATTGCATCCGCTGCGCTTGCCAGGCCAATCCACTGAAGCCTAACAAGGCAACCAAGCTGATCAGCGCAACCGTCGAACTACGCTTGGCCAAACCGCCCAAACCGAGCACGAGGGCCGCCAGCGCTCCACCGCCGAGGAAGATCGCGGGCTGCGAAATGGGATGGCCCGTTCGTTCAACCGCGGTGAGCTGGGGCAGCGGGGGCGTTCCAGGATTCTTCCAAACGAATTGATTTTCCGCTAGATATCGCGCGAATTTAGTTTTTTCCGCCTTGTCAAACGGGAACACGACCCCTTCGACATTGTTGAGGGCTTGGGAGAATCGATTCCAGGTCAAGCGGACTTCATTGGGGGCGCCCTTGGTCGGGTAGCGCAACATGATTCCAACGCGGCCGTTGGCCACGCTCACTCGCCGGCGCTCGGCTTGACGGACAAAATCGCGCACATCCGCGCCGTAGAAATCGATGCGGTCGATCAGCGGCCGGACATCGATCCCATCAATCTGTACGGGATTCCCACTAGCGAAATACTCTTCGATCTGCGACCGGATGGCGTCCTGTTCGGCAATTTCCAAGAACGCGGGGTCTTGGTTTTTAAATTGGACATCGGTCAAGCTGGCCAAAGGGACGAGGATTTCATGCCGGACTTCGTTCCGGGTGATATATAGAAACGAGTAGGTGTTGCTGTAACTCGAGATCCCGAGATCCTTTTCGCGCTGTTCATCGAACCAGGCCTGCCAGTCTTTTTCCGGCGCCGACTCGGAAAGCGGGGCCGAAGTCCAATCGAATCGAAAGGTCTCGGGTGCCGCCGGTTTGAGTAGCGTCGATTGCGGATCGTCGCGACCTGCCTGCTTGATCAGTACTTTCATTTCCGAAGGAAACAAAAAGTCTGGATCGGCGACGTCTTGCGATATCGTCAATACCTCCGGCGCCGTTTCGTAGGTGTACTCGATCACCATCCCGAGCGAGAAATTCATCAACTGCGCGGATTCAATACCGTCCTGGGGTATGTCGCTATCGTTGACTTCGACGATCTTGCCTTCGATACGATTGCCCTCGATGTCGCGCAATTGAATATTCTTCAGCAAATAATCGCGGTGTATGACAAAGAATTTGTCGATTTCGCTGCGGGCATAAAAACCCTCTTCGTTGGGCTCCATTCCCTGAATCAGTGTCAGATCCTCGGCGAAAAACCGGAGCTGCATCGTGGTCTTGAATCGACTGACGTAGACGTCGGCCGTAATGATCGACACCGGATGCTCGGCAGCCCGGCTCCCCGCCGTCATTGTTCCGATCCAGAGGATTAGCAGGACGCTGCGCCAATTCACGATTCACCCGCTCGAAAAGTCCGCTCGATGCAGTGTCAACAAAATAACCGCCGGCGCTGTTCTCGTTAAGCGCCCACGGTTAACGCCGTGAACGAGTATTGTCGAATGACTCGCGGATTCAGATCGTTTAACACCAATTGCTTAAACGCACCGTTTGTTGTGAAATCAGTCACTGCTTGTTTGGATTCGAGCAGTCCATGAGGGAAACGTATGCAGATTCGCAATGGGGATGAAGGATGAGTGCATTGGCCGAAATCCGGGCGAGATTTGCCCAGTCTTTGAAGGAGGTTGCACCCGGTTCGCTGCAATTGCTGGAGATGATACGTCCGGCTCAAGATGCACGGTTTGGCGATTATCAAGTCAATTGCGCGATGCCCCTTGAGAAAATTCTTGGACAGCCTTCGCGACAGATCGCCGTGCAATTGCTCGCGCACGTGTCGCTTGACGAGTTGGCGACCGCAGAAGTCGCCGGGCCAGGATTTATCAATTTAAAGCTTCGCGAGGACTGGATTCAGCGAGGCTTGATCCGCGCGCTGGGCGACGAGCGACTGGGAATTGCCCCGATGCCGGCGGCAAAAAAGTACGTTATCGACTATTCGTCCCCCAACGTGGCCAAACCGATGCACGTGGGTCACATCCGTTCGACCGTGATCGGCGACGCCCTAAAGCGACTGCTCCGATTCATGGGTCACCAGGTTATCTCCGACAACCACTTGGGGGATTGGGGAACGCAGTTTGGCATGATCATCTTCGGCTATCGACATTTCGTTGATCGGGACGCTTACGCCAAGAATCCGATTGAGGAACTCGGTCGGCTCTATCGCTTCGTGCGTGTTTTGTCCGACTTCCAGGAATCGCTGCGCGAGCTACCCGGAGCCGCCGCACAACTCGAACGATTGCGGCAGGCCGAAACGCGACTGCGCGGTGAGTTGTTTGGTGCCGAGAAAGATGCGGTCAAGAAGAAGGCCAAGGAACTGCAGGCGGTTGCCGACAAAATCCGCGATCAAGAGCAAACCTGTGCCTCGTTGCAGAAGAACATCCAATCCGTCCAAAGCGACCCGGAACTCCTCCGCCACGCCCGCGACCATACGGACATCGAACAGGCGGTGTTGCAAGAGACCGCCAAGCTGCACGCCGATGATCCGGAAAACCTCCGCTTGTGGCACGAGTTTTTGCCGCACTGCCGGGCCGACATTCAACAGATTTATCGGCGTCTCAACGTGGAGTTCGATTATGAACTCGGCGAGAGCTTTTACCACGATCGCTTGGCGGGCGTCGTCGAATCTTTGTTGCGACAGGGACTCGCCCAGGAGAGCGATGGAGCGATTTGCGTGTTCATGGATTCGTTTGAAACGCCGATGATCGTCCGAAAAAAGGACGGCGCCTATCTCTATTCCACGAGCGATTTGGCCACGATCCAGTATCGCACCGAGCAATGGAATCCGGACGCCATTTTGTATGTCGTCGACCACCGGCAACACGAACATTTTGCCAAGCTGTTCGCGGCGGCCAAAAAGTGGGGCTATGATCGCGTCGAATTAACCCACGTAAGCTTCGGCACCGTGCTGGGTGAGGATGGAACGCCGTTTAAGACACGGGCCGGCGATACCATCGGCTTGCGCGGATTGCTCGACGAAGCCGCCGAACGGGCCCGGGCCGTTGTCGAGAAAACCAACCCCGGCTTCGACGATTCGACGAAATTGAACATCGCCGAAACCGTCGGGATTGGAGCGCTGAAGTACGCCGATCTGTCGCAGAACCGAACCACGGATTACAAATTCAGCTACGACAAGATGCTCGCGCTTAACGGCAACACCGCGACCTATCTGCAATATCTTTACGCCCGCGTCAAAGGGATCATGGCCAAAGGCGACATCGACATTGTCGGGCTGCGGAACAACCCGCAACGATTTGACTTGTCGCAGGCCGTGGAACGCAAACTGGCGATCCAATTGCTTCGATTCGAGGAAGCCATCGCCGACGTACTGATCGATTACAAACCAAACATGTTGACGAGTTATCTGTTTGAACTGACCCAGACGTTTTTCGAGTTCTACGAAAAATGTCCAATCTTGGAGGCCGAGACTACGGCGTTGCGAGCCAGCCGATTGCAGCTTTGCGACTTGGCCGGGCGGACGGTTCAAACCGGATTGAACTTACTGGGGATCGCGGTCGTCGACCAAATGTAATGCTTTGTCAAAATTAAGAATTAGGGTTCTGGTTCCCAGGCTCCCGCCTGGGAACCAACTGCATTGCTGGCTTTGCCAGCCGCGTCCGAGGCGGAGCCTCGCCGACAATGCGTTCCCAGGCAGGAGCCTGGGAACGAGCCAATTCTAGATTCCAAGTTTGCCAAGGCAGGAGGAGCGCCGAATGAAGACGGAACAGGATGCCAGACGAACCAAGGCAAAAACGAAACGTCGCCGTTTGGCGAAATCGTCGCCCGTCATTGGGAAAAACCAATCCTGGCACAATGCGATCGTGCACGGCGATGCCCTGGAACAGCTGTCGGCGATGCCCGACGGCCACGTCGACGTGATTGTGACCAGTCCTCCGTATTACCAGCAGCGCGACTACGGTCCGCGCAGGCAAATTGGTCGCGAAGCAACGCGCGAGGAGTATATTCAAAACCTGGCCGCCGTTTTTGCGGCCGCCCAGCGCGTGGTTCGCGATACCGGTTCGCTGTGGCTGGTCCTGGGGGACAAATACGTCGAGAATCAGTTGCAAGGACTTCCTTGGCGCGTCGCCTTGGCGGTGCAGGATTCGGGATGGATTCTGCGCAGCGATGTGATTTGGCACAAACCCAACGCCATGCCATCCTCGGTACGCAATCGCCCGACGACCGATCACGAGTACGTATTCTTTTTTTCCAAGTCCAAGAATTATTTTTACAACGCGGACGCGGTCCGCGAGCCGCACGTGACCTTTTCTCAAAACAGTCGGATGCGCGGCGGGCGCAAGCATTTCGGAGTTCGCGGAGGGACGCCGGAACGGGGAAAAAACGGCGGTCAGCAGAACTTACACGACGGCCGCTGGGACCAAGCCTTTCATCCGCTGGGCCGCAACAAGCGAACGGTTTGGTCGATCCCTTTGTCAAAATTTCGCGCGGCGCATTTTGCGGTGTTCCCCGAACCGCTGGTGGAAACGTGTATTGCGGCTTCGTGTTCCGCGGGGGGCCTAGTTCTCGATCCCTTTTGCGGCAGCGGAACTGTGCCGCTCGTCGCGCAGCGCTTACAGCGAAATTTCTTGGGGATCGATTGCGTCGCCGCCTATTGCCGGCTCGCGCGCGAGCGGTTGAAAGCACACGGTTCTCCGCAACCTAAACGAAAACGACGGGCCAAATAGATTCCGCCCAAGCGCGGGACGGCGATCGCAAAGGAGCACTCGGCACCATCATTCAATTGCGGGATCGAATCGATCACCGCGAAGGCGCAAAGAACGCGAAGGAAAATACAAGTTGGGGATTAACGAGTTTTGAATTGACTTTTTCGCTTTGCGAAGTTTGCGTCTTTGCGGTGCTCGTCGCTCAGCACAATTCCGGCTATAACGGGCAAGACGTGCAACATCGAATCTTTCGCTTAGAGCTTCATTTGCCAACGTTACCCGCGCAGTGCCCAACGGAAGATCTCGGACAACTTGGGCATGTTGCCCTGCCAGAGCAATCCGGCCCGAAAAATCCGCGCTGAGATAAAGACGGTCGTCAGTGTGGCGAGTACACACACGACGATCCCGAGCAGCGGTTGCCATAAGGGAATCGACTGCCCGGTGGCCAATCGCAACACCATCATCGAAGGGGTCGCGGGGGGGAAAAACGAAAGCCCCACCGCCAACGTGCTATTCGGTTCCCGGACCACGCTGAACCAGACGAAGAACGGAATCATCATCACCATCCAGACCGGCAGGAGAAAAGCTTGAGCTTCTTTGAGTTGCGTCACGGACGCGCCCACCGCCATAAACACGGAGGCATAAAACATGACCCCCAAGATTTGAAACGTGATAAACCAAGGAACCAAGTGGAACGGGATCAAATCGGTCCAGCCGCGATTCTGGGCCAGCAGCACTCCCCCGATCAAATAGATTCCGAAGACCGTCAGCGATCCCGCCACGGTGCCGAGAAGCTTTCCCAGCATGAGTTGGAATGGGTTAGCGCTGCCCAGCAGGACTTCGGCGATGCGCTGCGATTTTTCCTCTAAGACGCTTTCCAGGGCGGGTTGCGCGGCCAGAAAGATCACCATGAACATGAACATCATCACACCCATCGGCAGAAAGATCGCACTCATGGCATCTTTTTCATCGGCGGAGACCTCACCGCTGGACGATTTTTCCATCAAGCCCAGACCGCGGATATCGACTCGTTGACTCGCTGCGGTCACTTTTGCCAGGTCAATATCGGCGTCGAGGAGTCGCAAGTTCCTGACGATCTCATTCAGCTGCTCCTCAAACCACGCGCGAACTTCGGACAGTCCGGAATCTTCCGAATAATATTTGATTTTGGCGGTTTGGTTCGCTGTCGTTTCGATGACTTCGGGCGGAATCTCGACAAACGCGTAAAACTGCTTTTCGCGGATTTGATTGGAGAGCTGCATCCGCAATTCGTCCGTCACCTCGTCCACCGCGATGGGTTCCAAAAAAAGCTTGGACGCCATCGTATCGCCGAAGTCCTCTGTTTTATCGTTCGTGTTGGGAGTCTCGATTTCGCTATTGCGCCTTTCCACCGCCTTTTGAATTTCGGCGTATATTCTTCCGGTTTGGTCGATCACCGCGATCTTGCGATCTTCGGAGCGACTGTTCTTGAGCATGCTGACCGTCACAACGCTGCCGAGCATCAAGATCGGCATCATCGTGACCGAGAGCAAGAATGCTTTCGTGCCGACCATCGCCCGGTATTCGCGAACGGCGATTGCCCAAATTTTCTGCATGGATCAAGCCGCGGTTACGTTGCGGTCCCTTGGCTGTCGGGGTTGGGACGCGCGATGTGAATAAAAATATCGTGCAGTGATGGTTTGACCAATTCGAAATGTGTCAGCGACGATTGCTCGGCAAGTTGCCGCAAGACATTTTGAGAACTGATTTCATCGGAGATGATGAATTCGATGAATCGGCCGATCCGCGCGATGGAATGGATGCCGTCGACCTGCGGCAATTCGGCCGCCCCGTCTGCCAGGCGCACCCGAATATGATTGGCCGGGTATTGTCGGTGGATCGAGTCCATGCTGCCGTCGAGCACCTTTTGGCCTTTGAAGATCATGAAAATGGTGTCGCACATCCGTTCGGCAATATCCATATCGTGCGTGGAAAGGACGACCGTGGTCCCCTGATTGCGAAGTTCCAGAATCGCATCGTGCAGCGACTCGAGGTTTACCGGGTCGAGTCCGCTGAACGGTTCATCGAGTACGATTAGTTGGGGCTTGGCGACGACGGCGGCGATGAACTGAATTTTTTGAGCCATTCCCTTGGAAAGGGTATCGATCCGTTTCCGCGCCCATTGTTGGGCATCTAAACGTTCGAGCCATTGCATAATCGCGGGCCGGGAATTCCGCAGCCCCTTGAGCCGGGCAAAGTAAGCCAGCAAGTCGTAAACCCGCATCCGCTTGTAGAGTCCTCGTTCCTCGGGCAAGTAGCCGAGCCGATTATCCGCGGTGGCACCGAATATCTGGCCCAAGACCCGAACCGTTCCGGTATCTGGCTGAAGGATCCGCAAGATCATCCGCAGGGTCGTGGTTTTGCCCGAGCCGTTGGGGCCGATGAATCCATAGATGGAACCCTCGGGGACACGCAGTTCGAGTCGGTCTACAGCCGTCTGCGTCCCGAATCGCTTGGTGACGTCGTCGAGTTCAATTGCGTGTGCCATGCCCGCCATTTGAATATCTAATCGCCAACAAAAAAAGCCCGGCGAAACGCGGGTCCCGCCGAGCTTGGAAAAACAGTCGCGATTCCTTAACGATTCGCGGCCGCTGCGGGCGGCTTGGCCAATTCCACATCAATGGATTGTTCCTCGGTACCCCGCGTGAACTTGATCGCGATTTTCGCTCCTGGCTTGTTGTCGCGCAAGATCTTCAGCAGTTCGCTTCGTTCGGTGATTTTTGCACCGGCGAGTTCCGAGACGACGTCGCCCGCTTGCAGGCCGGCTTTTTGCGCCGGTGAATCGGGGCTCACGCTTTCGACCTTGAGTCCGGTTTTAGTGTCGACAAAATCGAAGCGAACGCCCAAGAAGGACGGACGCGCCTGGCCACCCCCTTCGGCGGAAACAAACGCGGGCCGTTCATCGGCGTTTGTGAGATCCCAAATCAGCTTCTCGCTGAAGTTAATAACGTCCAAGGCGCCGGACATGTTCAAGGTTGCGAAATCGTCCTCGGGCGTGTGATAGGTATCGGTCAAACCCGTGTGCAAGAACATGACCGGGACGTTCTTTTGATAGAACGGCATGTGGTCGCTTCCCGCAAACGGGCTGGGGACTTTGTTGAGCACGATTTTCGTGTCCTTGGCGGCTTGATCCAACAGCGCCTCAAACGTGCTGCCACAACCCGAACCGAACACCGTCAGCTTGCCATCGCGCAGCCAGCCGATCATGTCGTAATTGACCATCGCAATCGTTTTTCCTAACTCGAACAACGGCTGATCATTGCAATAGTAGGCGGCACCCAGCAAGCCGCGTTCTTCGGCACTAAAGCAAATGAACACCATGGTCCGTTTAGGCTTCTTGTCGTATTTGGCGAAGCGCCGAGCCAATTCCATCACCGCGGCAGTTCCCGTAGCGTTATCGTCGGCACCGTTGTGGATCTCGCGACGACCACCCGCCCGCGAGCCGATTTCGCCAAAGCCCAAGTGATCGTAATGGCCGCCGATCACGATATACTCGCTCGCCAACGGCCCTTCGCCTTCGATCAACCCGACGATGTTGTCCGTTTTGGCTTTGACCGAGTCAAATTTGCACTTGAACTCGAGCGACCAATCGGCGAGCGGCGCCGATACAGGTTCAAGCTTTTCGTCGATATACGCTTCGATCTTGGCGAGCGAATCGAAGTTGCCGCCGTTCGGATTGGGAACCGGCGAAATTGCCAAGATTTCATCGAGCGTGGCACGCTTAATTTGCACGAAGGGTAATTTGCCGGTGCGGCCCAATTCGTCGCTCGCCAAAAGGGCGTCTTTGTCCGCGTTGGGAGCCGTGACCCCGTCGTTGACCATCACAATCCCATTGGCGCCAGCCGCCTCAATGGTCGCGATCTTGCTGCTGATCCGCGCAAAATCCGAGGGCTCA
The DNA here is from genome assembly GCA_041745295.1 of Pirellulaceae bacterium. Lineage (GTDB taxonomy): Bacteria > Planctomycetota > Planctomycetia > Pirellulales > Pirellulaceae > JANMEB01. The sequence continues at coordinate 17,907 of JBGTJE010000025.1, forward strand.
GCCCCGTTGAATACGCTGTCCTCTTTTTTCTGTTGCGGTTCGATTCGAATCAACACGACTGTCTTGTCCTTGACATCGACGTTTTTGAACTCGTCGTAGTTGTGTTCATCGGATTTGATCCCATAACCGACGAAGACCAATCCGCCGGAATAATCCGCGTCGCCGCCGACCGCCAACGGTTGGCAAGTCTTGCCGCTCTCCAGCTCAAGGGCCTTCCCCTGCGGTCCCGTGAAGACAACCTTGACCGAGTCCTTGACCAATTGGCGTCCCAAATTGACATCAAAGGGCTGACGGAACGAGCCATCGGCAACGCCACTCTTTAGACCAACCTTTTTGTATTCGTCGATGATGTATTTGGCCGCGGTCTCGATCCCTTCGGTTCCGACGCCTCGACCTTTTAAGTCATCGGATGCCAAGAACTGCACGTCATACGTCACACGTTTCAGCGCATCGGAGTCGTCGTCGCCGGCAGTTTGAGCCGGCGCTACGGCGAGCGCAATACTCGCCAGTGCGGCTATTAGCAATAACAAATTCCACTTCATTAATTGCGACACCTAGAATCTCCTTTCAAAGAGAACGTAATCAGCATTTGCTTGTATTTCCGACGCCAACGCGACCGGATTGCGGTTGAGTAATTAAAGAATGACGGTCCAGCACCGATGGCACCGCCTGCACCTTGGCGGCGAACTTTACCCAACCGTTTGATCTTCCCAACAGTTTATCAGTTTCCGTTGAGAATTAAACTCTTGTCGTCGCCCGCGCAGAATTATTCACCGTCGCTCAAAAGCCCTTGAATGGCCGATCATCGCGGTTAAAATGCGCCGTTGTGAATTGCCTCGCAATTCGCGGAATCCCAACCATTCGTCGAAGTAATGACCTCGACCGTTGTCCTGACATAATCCAACGGCCGCGCGGTTTCCGAACGCGACTCGCTGACTTTGCGCGTGCACTTACCTCCAGTTTTGGAAGGATTGTTCGCGCTCGGCGCGGGCAAATTTAGTTTCCATTGGGCCTCGACGGCCGAAATCAAATCGATTGATTCATTTGGTTTATTATCGCCTGACACTGCCAATTCCATCCCGTCACTTCTAGGTCGCGCATGAACCCCAAACCCCTTCAAATGACCTACAACAAGCTTGACTTGCTCAACCTGATGTATCTCAGCCGCGAAGGGGATCGTCGCGAGGGGGTACTGCACCGCCAAAGTAAAGGCTGGTTCCAAGTTGCTGGGATGGGTCATGAAGCATTGGCGGTCGCCGGGATGCTGATGCACGAGGGAGATTATTTGTTTCCCTATTACCGCGATCGAGCCATGGTTCTGGCCCGTGGTGTCAGCAACGCCGAACTGGCCAAAGCGTATTTCGCCAAGCGGGAAACTGGGAGCGGTGGCCGACAAATGCCCGGCCATTATTCAGCCCGCGAAAAGAACATTTGGAGCGTCCCGACGCCGACCGGCGCCAATGCGCTGCCGGCCTGTGGCGTCGCTTGGGCAATGCAGCTGCAAGGAAAAAACAATTTGGTCGTCGCGACCCTGGGCGATGCCGCGGCCAGGCAAGGAGAGTTCTACGAAGCGATTGCGTTTGCGGTCGAACGCCAATTGCCCGTGATCTTCATCGTCGAAGACAACCAATACGGAATCAGCACGAACACCACTCGCTTCAATCCATTTCGACTCGGCGTTTTCTCCGACGAAATCGGGCTGATCAACCTCAATGCGCGGCATCCCGACCGAGTCTTCGACGCGATCGCCCCTGCATTCGATCGCGCCCGATCTGGTCAAGGCCCGACGGTGATCGTTGCTGAACTCGATCGGCTGTGCAGCCATACCAGCAGCGATGATCACCGCGTTTATCGGCCTCAAGCCGAAATCGACGAAATGGAGCATCGCGATCCGATTCTCGTCGTGGCTCAAGAGCTGATTCAAGACGGCGAACTGACCGTCGAACAATGGGAAAAAACCAAATCCGAAATTCAAAAACAAGTCGATCGTGAGTACCAAGACGCCGAGTCGGAACCCGACCTGCGTGCCTCGGAGTTGCTCGATCATTTGTTTGGCCCCGAGCCGAAGAGCGAAGCCCCACCATTGGAAGGTGCCCGCAAATGGCGGATGGTCGATGCGGTGAACCAAGTTTTCAAAACCGGACTCGCCCGTGATCCGAAATACATTTTCTTCGGCGAAGACATCGCCGATCCCAAAGGTGGCGTGTTCCGACTGACCGCCGGCCTTTCCACGGAATTCCCCAACCGCGTTTTCAATTCGCCCCTGGCCGAGGCGACCATCGTCGGCGTTGGCATCGGCATGGCGTGTTATGGCATGCGACCCGTCTTCGAAATTCAGTTCATCGATTTCATGGGCCCGGCTTGGAATCAAATTGGACAGAATCTTTGCACGCTGCGCTGGCGCACATTTGGCGAATGGAAATGCCCGGTCGTGCTGTACGCACCGTATGGCGCTTATCTTCCTGCCGGTTCGCTTTGGCATAGCCAAGCCAACGAAGCCCTGTTTGCTCACACGCCGGGATTGCGCGTCGTCGTCCCCAGCACGCCGGAAGACGCCGCGGGATTAATGTGGACCGCGATGCACACGGACGATCCCACCATCTTCCTGATTCCCAAGCACCTCTTCCGATTGCAAATGGAAGTCCCGGCCGAAGTCCCCGCAGTGGGCTTTGGCCAAGCCCGCATCCGCCGTCCGGGTGAAGATGTTACGCTGGTCGCTTGGGGCAATTGCATGGAACAAGCGCTGGCTGCCGCCGAAGCCGTGGCCGAGGAAATCGCCGTCGAAGTCATCGATTTGCGAAGCATTCAACCTTGGGACCGCACAACCATCTTGGCTTCGCTGGAAAAAACCGGCCGACTGGTGATCGTCCAAGAAGACGGGCGATCGTGCAGCGTCGGGCAGATGATCATCAGCGAGATCGTCGGTGACCCCAATAGCTGGAGCTTGTTTGTCAGCGCGCCGCAACTCGTCTCCAAACCGGATGTCCACATCGGGTTCAACCCGATTTACGAATACGCCGCGCTCCCGAACACAGACCAAGTCATCGCAGCAATTCGCACAACCGTCGAGGATTGACGTCCCATGCCGACGATTTCCATCCGCATCCCGCAATTGGGCGAAGGCTTGCAGGAAGCCCTGCTCGTCGAATTCCTTGCTAAGCCCGGCGATACCATCAAGCGCGATCAACCGATCTATGTGATGGAAACCGACAAGGCGACGACCGACGTCGAATCGCCCTACGAAGGCAAACTTGTCGCCTGGACTGTCGAAACCGGCAGCGTGCTTTCGATCGGAACTGAAATCGCACGGATGGAAGTCGCGGACGGAGTCAAAGAGATGCCGGCGGGACATGGCCCGGCGGACCAACCTGCGCCACGCCCTTCGAAGTCTCAGGGCGTGCCACCCGAAGCGCGACGGTCCGACGTGCAGATTCCGCCCAAGACGCGCAAATTACTTAAGGACAACGGCCTGCTCGAAATCGCTGATCAAATTCCTTGCTCCGGCAGCAAGCTCATGCCGGAAGACGTCGAACGATACTTGGCCGCTCAATCCGCCGCGCCGACTTCTCCATCCGCGCCGCCGGTTTCCAACGATCAGTTCGCCGAATCGGCAGTGCCGATGTCGCAGATTTCGCTTAACTATCGCTTGACGCGCGGCGCGCAGTTGTGCGTCCCGGTGACCGTGATTACCGACTTCGACTACACGGCGATCGACGCGGTGCGGCAGTCGACGCGCGGCAGCGATGGACCGACGGGATTTGCCATGAGTTGCTGGTGCGTCGCGCAGGCCCTCACGCGGCACGCCAAATTGCGCAGCGCCATGTCGGCCGATGGCAAACGCTTGAGAACATTCCACCACGTGAATCTGGGAATCGCCGTCGCCCTACCCGGTGACGAAATGGTCACCGCCGTCGTGCGCAATGCGGGCGGACTCGGCCAACAAGATTTCTTTGTCGAAATGGCAAAGCAAATTGAAGTCGCCCGCGGCGGCAAGGACCAAGCCGACGAATCGACGACCATTTCTGTTTCCAACATGGGTAAAGCCGGAATGCGGATTGGCATTCCGGCGATCGTCGCGCCGGCCGCAGCCACGCTGGCCTTGGGCGCGACGTTCTGGCAACCGCTCCCCGACGGCAACAACGTTCGCTTTCAGCAGACGATAACCGCCACGTTGAGCTTTGATCATCGCGTGATCAATGGCGTCGGCGCCGCAAATTTCCTCAACGACGTCAAACGAGAAATCGAGACGTTTCATTTGCGGTAATCATGAGCCAACTTGCTCCGTCTATCCCGATAGTCGATCTCGATTTGGCTCGACGCCTGGAACGCGCCGAAGGAATGGCCAATCGCTCGTGCGTCGAATCGCGGGCCAACGTGTTTCCAGAGTCCGGCGCCTGCTGGATCGAAGTCGCCGGAACGCTGGCGATGTTCGACGGAGCGCAGTCGCCTATTTCGCAAACGTTTGGACTGGGGTTGTTCGCCGATGTCCAATCCGCCGATCTGGATCAACTCGAATCTTTTTTTCTGGAGCGTGGGGCAACGGTCCAACACGAAGTCTGTCCGCTGGTCGACCAAGCGCTTCTCCGCTCGCTTGGGGAGCGCGGCTATCGTCCTTTCGAATGGTCGACCGTGCTTATCCGCCGATTGGACCCGGCTGATGCACAGGCGAGCATTGAGTTTTCTCGGTTACGGGTGCGCTTAATCGAACCCCACGAGCGTGAACTCTGGGCGCGGCTCTCCACTCGCGGCTGGGTCCAAGACCCCGCCCTCGAGGACTTCATGTTTGAGATCTCGCGGATCGTGGCGGAACGCGAGGGAAGCTTATGTTTTATTGCCGAACTGGACGGACAACCGATCGCCACCGGCGGGCTGTTTGTTCACGAGGGCGTTGCACTGTTCGCGGGCGCGAGTACGGTTCCCGAATCGCGCGGCCAAGGGGCCCAGCGGGCCTTGTTCGCGGCCCGCTTGCGATACGTCCAATCGATCGGCTGTGATTTGGCCGTCGTCGTCACGCTTCCCGGCAGCTTGTCCGAACGAAATGCGCAAAAGAGTGGCTTCCGGCCAGCCTATACTCGCACCAAATGGCTGCTTGCCCGATAAGCAAGAAACGTAAGGTGATACGGCAAGGTCACAAAGTCACAAAGCTTATTAGGGCAATGTTCGACACGTCTGTGTTCCCTTGCGTCTCTGCGCCGTTGCGTCTTTGCGTTTGAAAAGCTTTTGGCTTTCGCGTCTGCATCCGCGAAAACCAAGAGTGGATTTTTTGATGTTGCGATTTTCCCCGGCAACACATTACCTCGAAGGCAATTGAAGCCGGACGCGCAAGTTTTGGTGTTGCGCCAAGGCGCTTTGAGGTAGCCGAATTCGCCAGAATTTGGGCATACTTGCTGAATAGGCCAAACCCAAATTCTGGCGAATTCGGCTACAAAATGATGCTTGCCCAACACCAAAGTTTGGTTTCCCGTCCGCGCCGGCGATTCGAGCGGTTCAATGGCGACCACCATGGAAGTTCACGCTCAATATTGGTTCGGCATCGTTCAACACTTCGGCGTTGCCGAGTGATCGTCTGTCGAACAAAAAACTTTTTTTGCCGCGTCGTGCTGCCAAATAGTTGCGCGCAAAAAAAAGGAAACGAATTCGGAAAATACGTTGCTAGCGCACGTTGCGACTAGAGATCGAGAAGCGCAGAATTGAAATTGCCACTTCTCCTCGTTCTCCTCGTTGGAATTGCACGCCAATTTTATAAGGAGAGACATCTATGCGAATCGGAACAGCGGCGTTTTTTTTCGTAGCACTGTTGGGTGGGCTCTTGCCCACGCAATCAGTTCGTGCTGATTTGATCGCCTATTGGAACTTCAACGGGCTCGTCAACAACACGAACAATGGGACTTCTTACTTGCCTGACATCGGAGCCGGATTGATCGAATTGGATGGTTGGACCTCCGATGGCATATCGGCCAAAATGGGTTCCTCGATCAATGCGATCGTTCCGGACCTTCCCGGCCAAGGGCTCGGTTTGGAACGCGACGACAATAACGGAGCGAGTTTGGTTTTTTCGTTCGACATGTCAGGATTCATCGATCCGATCCTGACGTTTGCCGAGCGGCGAAATGACTTTGGATTTGATTCGATCCAAGCTTCTTGGTCGACCGACGGCGTGACGTTTGTCGATTTCGGTGCTCCGTTCAGCCCACCCACGGGAAGCTATGGCTCGCGCGCACTCGATTTCTCCGGGGTCAACGCGTTGGATGGCGAGTCGACTGCATTCATCCGGTTCACCTTTGACGGTGCGACCGAGGGATTCGGTAAAATCCGACTCGATAATCCTCAGATCAATGCGATCGCAGCGTCGTCCATTCCCGAACCATCGTTCGTGATGGTCCAGGGTGCGGCAGTGGCCTTGTTACTTGCCTTTGGATTGCGCCGGACTCGATTTGCAAAAGTCGACACGGTTTAGTCGGACGAATTTTTTGAACTCGCGCAGGAGCCTTTCTTCGCGTCATTGGCGAAGAGAGGCCTTTTTTGTTGACCTTCGTTAGCTGAAGCTTGAAGATATCCGGGAATTCAGACTTTGTATTTTCTGCTCGAGAAGTTGTTCTTTGACTTTCTGGTTCCGCTCCTGTCCCCAACGAGCTTGCCTCGTTGGAACAAGCGATTCATCGGCTAACCCAGTAAACCGTTCCAATCCCGACCCCCACGGGCTCGTCCCGTTTGGTGAGCGAGATTGGGAACCAACGACCGGCCAAGTTGTTCCGCGGATCCATCAAGATTCCGCGAATTCGATTCAGCCTGATTCACCGCACGAGACAAGCTCGTGGGGGTCTTTGTTTGTAGGGGACCGATCCTTAGCCCGCAAATCTGTCGTTCCAACGGAACAAGTCCGTTGGGGACGTTGGAGAAAGAGCGAAACAAACTCCATGGCAGGTTTACTTGCACTGAATTTCCGGACGTCCTCAAGCTGGCGCTTGGGCAATGGACTTGAATAATGCCTTTCTAGGTTTCAACCGGCCCCTAATTGGTTCTCCTGCGCAAACCCTCTTCCGCGCGAAAGAAAAGGAAAGTTGCTTGTTGGCAAGTCAACATATTGTTTACCGGCAAAACTTAGGCGTCTGTTCCGCAGTCTCGTACGGCTGGCCGTTAAACGATCTAAATCGGTCAATTATCGAGATGCATGTGCTTTGCGGCGCGACGCCAATGGCAAAAGGAAAATCCTTTATTGCTTGTGTGCCGTGCGCTTCGCGCGTGTTGTTTTTGGACAACATCGGGAAATGTCGGTGCAATTGTGAATCTTTCGGATTTTTTACCTCCAGCCACTTGAACTTGGGGAGGATGCAGATTTTACTGGGACTAGCCGCGGGGAGACTCCCTAAACACATTTTGACCCAGTTCTCCATGAAGTTCGCAGCCTGCCTGTCGATCGGGATCGCTCTATTTGCCTGTACCAGCGCGCGGGCGGATATCTTTCTCAACTACAACACGACGTATACTCAGAATTTCGACACGTTGGCATCGACTGGAACCACCTCGACAACGCTGCCTGACTCGCCCAACGGATGGGCGTTTGCTGAAACCGGTACAAGCCTAAACGTCGATGGCGCATATCGAATCGGTACGGGGAGCAGCAACGCCGGAGATACGTATAGCTTTGGTGTTGCCTTAACGAATCCGATTACCGATCGCGCCTTCGGCGAATTGACGTCGGGCACTTTCAACTCAACGCTTGGAGCGCGATTCGTCAACAACAGCACGAACAGCCTCACAAAGATCACGACGCTTTCGTACTTTGGCGAGCAATGGCGGGTTGGAAGCGCTTCGTCGGATAAGTTGGATTTTCAGATTTCAACCAATGCAACCAGCTTGACGACGGGAACTTGGGTGAACGTCGATGCGCTTGATTTTACCGGCCCGAAAAACTCTCCCAACAATTCAATCCTCGATGGCAACTTGGCTGCGAATCGAATGTTGACGACGGCAATCAATATTGCCTTACCTACGGCAGTTTCTCCTGGCCAGACATTTTGGATTCGTTGGAACAGCCTCGACGTGGGAGGAAACGACCACGGCCTGGCCATCGATGATTTTTCTATTACCGCCATTCCCGAGCCGTCTTCAACGCTTGCCCTCGGCGGATTGCTCGTCGCGTTGGGTTGGTATGCTCGGCGGCGCAAGCTTAAAAACCTGAATCGAGCGACGACTCCGTAACGAGACGGCGATCGCAGGTCGTTGGTCACCTAAGCTGCGGGAAACCACCCACACTGGTTGGATTCCCGTTCTATTTGCAAGGCGGCTCATTGTTATACGCATCTTTTCAGCCGCGAAGCGGCGGCAGAGGATAGCCTGGGGCGCCAGCCCCAGGTAGTTGACGCAAGAAGGGTTTTTGAGCCGCGGAGCGGCGGCAGGAGTTGCGAACCCTGACACCGCTTCGCGGTTCAAAGCAAAATCTTGTGTATAACAACAAGGCAAAACAGCTGGGCTGACCTGTCCGTTTGCGCAAGCCGGAGGTTTACACGAGTTGACATCCGCGAACATAAATTGCGGCGATTCGAGAGGTTTTTCTATTTGGGGGAAATTTTTGGCTTTTTCCCTATTAGTGGCTTGCATTACCCAAACATTAGGTTTTAATGTCCTGTCTGGCGATTATTCAACAATTTTTGTTTCAGGACTAAACAAATGAAACTCTCGTCCATCTTTTCTATTGCAATTGTGTTGGCGGCCTGCACGGTTGCCAGCGCCGACATCTTGCTGACGAACGTAACCGTTTACACACAAAACTTCAATACGATGTCGGCTCTCACCAACGGCAGCACGTCAACTCTGATGCCGGCGGATTGGTCGTTTATTGAAAGCGGTGGAGGTGCCAACACCACGTACGCTACGAGTGATGGTGGCACGACAACGGGCAATACGTTTAGCCTTGGCACCAATCTTGCTACGGATCGCGCGCTGGGACAAATCGACATCACCGGCGTTTCAGCCGTGTCGACGATTTTCGGTGCGGAATTTCAGAACGCTGGTCCGCAAAATATGACGAAAATCAAATCAATTACTTACACCGGTGAGCAATGGCGCAATGGCACCGCGACGGCCGCCGACAGATTGGATTTCCAATACTCGCTCGATGCGACGAGCCTCACCACGGGATTTTGGAATGACCTAAATACCCTCGACTTTACTTCGCCCGTATTTGCAGGTGGTGCCGCTGCGTTGGACGGCAACTTGGCTGCGAATCAAACATTTAAATCATTGCCGAAGACTGCATTTGCATCTCCAGTTGCTCCTGGTGGCACGTTTTGGATTCGCTGGGTATCATCGGATCAGGGCACTGGAACGGACGACGCCTTGGGCATCGACAACTTCAGCATCCAAGCCATTCCAGAACCGTCCTCGATCGCTCTGTGCAGCTTGATCTTTGGCGCGATGGGAATTGGTTTGGTCCGCCGTCGCCGTCGGGTCGCAAGCTAAGCTCACAAGTTGAATAATCGCACAATCAAAGGAGAGCCTTGTCGGCTCTCCTTTTTTTGTTTGCCGGTGAAACACGTAAACATTCGGATTCTTGGAAGTGAACCGCTTGCAATTACCGATGCGCCCAGTCAAAATTTTGGTTCGCCGAACGCTCTAACGCATTTGATGTGAGACGATTCCCATGAAATCCTCGTTCAGACTTTCGATTGCGTTGCTATTGGCAACCTGCACGGTTGCCCGCGCCGACATTTTGTTGACCAACAGCAGAGTTTACACGCAAAACTTTAATGGCGCCAATGATTTGGGACCGGATACCTCGCTGTCGGCTGCTACCAACGGTACCACGTCGTCTCTGATGCCCGCGGATTGGTTCTTTAGCGAAACTCCAACCACTGACGGTTTGTACGCAACGAACGCCGGTGGAACAACGACAGGCAATACGTATTCCTATGGTGTTAACCTAGACGCGGATCGAGCACTCGGGGAACTCACCGCAGGAGCGCCCGGTATTTCTTCAACATTCGGTGCCAAGTTTAAGAACAATGGCAACAGTAATATGACCAAAATCAAACAACTTATTTACACGGGCGAACAATGGCGCGTTGGTGGGACCCACACAACAATCGCGGACAAGTTGACGATCCAATATTCGACAGATGCAACCAGCCTCACGACCGGGAGTTGGTTTGGCATAACCGGAATGGATTTTAATTCGCCTGTAACTTCCTCAACGGGCGGCTCATTAAATGGAAACTTGTCTGCGAACAGGACCCTTAAATCGTTGGCTGGGCCACCGTACTTTGCATTCGCAACTCCGGTTGCTCCTGGTGGGAACTTTTGGATTCGTTGGGTTCCGACTGACGCCAGCGGAGCGGACGATGGTTTGGCAGTTGAAGACTTCAGCATCCAAGCCATTCCGGAACCGTCCACGATGGCGTTGTGCGGCTTGATCTTTGGCGCACTGGGAATCGGCTTGGTCCGCCGTCGCCGAAGGATCGCAAGCTAATCTCGCAAGTTGAATAATCGCTCAATCGAAGGAGAGCCTTGTTGGCTCTCCTTTTCTTGTTGACTTCCCGGCGAGCGGCGGGGTTATCCAAAAAAGTAAGTTTTCAGTTTTCAGTGTTCAGCAAAAGAGAGCTGTTTTTTCTTACTGAAAACTGAACACTGAAAACTGAAAACTTCTTTCCTTCATCGAAACGCTTCGTGGCAATTGCTGCATGCTTGGCCGAGGCGATTAACGGCGGAACTGGCAGCTTCGAATTGGTTCGTCTGAAGGGCTTCTTGAAGCGATTTGGCAGCAGCGGTCATTTCTCGCGCGTGCCGCATATACTCGTCGTCATCGGCATCCTCCAGCCCTACTTGGAGCAACGTGTTTCCGATCGCCGCGACCAGGTTGGCTTCGTGCAAGACCTCTTCGCTGTGACCGGCGAACTCTGCGGCATTCGAGGTCCACGGTTTGAGTCGCTCGGTAAAGGCAGCCTCCAGACGAGTCATCATGGCGACTCGATCGACCCAGTGCGTCCAGTTCATCTCGACCGATGTCGCCGCCGACGAGTTGGACGAAAGTTTTCCCCCGCGAATTAACTCGGCCAATTGATCCCGTTGCGACTTCGCGTTGGCAAACGCTTCGTCGGAGCTGGTGCGAGCGTTGGCCGCGGCTTGGGCAAACGCGTCCCGCGCAAATGTGGCATCCGCTTTCCAGCGAACGCTGTCGTCGTATTCGGCGATGATTCCAAACCAGGTCGCCAGCCGCGAGAAACACTCGCGGATTTTCCCGTTCTCGGTTTTGAAATTCTGCGGAGTCGTGATGAGGGCGTCCAATTCCAAGTGAGTTTTTTTCACCTCGTCCTCGAGGGCTTGGCCGGAGATCCACTGCGACCAGCCAGCGCCAAGCGCCGCAGCTTCGCCGTCGCCGTTTGCCGAAAGGGCTACGGGTTTGCTCGGCGCAATCTTCCGTCCAAAATTCTCGGGGCGGGATCCGACGAGGCCTTGGTCGAAAAGGTTTTCAAAATAGACCCCATCCCAATCGCGCTCATTAAACGTCGGCCGTTTCGCCCGCTCGATCTGACGTTTCGGCTGCGGCTTGTCCTGGCCCCAAACCGCGCCTTCGACGCATCCCAGCGCTAGAACGATCAGCCAAGCCGGTTTGATTATCGCCATTTCGACCACGTCGGTTAAACTAGAAGGAGTTGCGAAACCATAATACATTGTCCTTTGTTCCCTCGCCCCCGACTTCGGGGGAGTTTGCCCAAGAACAGCACTGGCGGAGCCAGTGGCACACAAGACAGAAGCGATTTTCCGTGTGCCACTGGCTCTGCCAGTGTCTCGAAATCACTTGTTAGGCAAAGCCTTTCGGCGGAGAGGGCAGGGTGAGGGGGTCAGCAGGTTGAACGAGTTCCAAAAGGCAAGAATCAGGGGGCTGACGCCCCCCGCTCGCGAAGACTTAGTGGCTGCTCGCCGAGATGTTCATTGTATCGACTTCAGCGCATTCCCCAAATGAACGAGCCCGGATCAACGCGGCGCGATTTTCTTTCGGGTCGTTCGGGAATCGGCGACGACGCGAACCCGTCGGCCGAACCGTCCGAAAGTCCCTCCGGATCGCGCAACGATAGTCGCGTTTTGACGACGCTCTCCAAGCCGGCGATGGCTTGCTGGTTCGAGTTCCTGGTCGACGCACAGCGGTTCCCCAGGGGTCCAGAATTCGCCCAAAATGCCTTGGAACTCGTCGAAGAAATCGAGCAGGAACTCTCCGTCTATCGTCCGATGAGCCACCTTAGCGAAGTCAATCGGCTGGCAGGCAACGAGCCGGTTCAAGTTTCTCCGCGCCTGTTGCAGTTGTTGGCTACTTCGCTGGACGTACACAGCGAAACCAACGGCGCCTTTGATGTGACCGCCGGGCCCCTTTCCAAAGCTTGGGGCTTTTATCACCGCAAGCCAAGCGTCCCATCGCGCGAGGAGATCGATCTGGCCCTGAGTCGAGTCGGGAGCCAATTCATTGAATTAAATCGCGAGCAATCGATCGTGCAATTCCGCAAGCCGGGACTGGAAATCAACTTGGCCAGTATCGGAAAAGGCTTTGCGTTGGATTGCTGCGGAGACTATTTACGTCGTCACGGCATTTCCGAATTTGTGCTTCACGGGGGCCAAAGCAGCGTGTTGGCCGCTGGCTGCCAAGATCGTTCGCAACCGGAGAACGGTTGGACTATTGGCCTGGTTCACCCGGTGAATCCACAAGCTCGAGTCGGCTGTGTTCGGTTGCGCGATCGAGCTTTGGGAACGTCGGGATGTCAGCGGCAGTGGCTCGTGCACCAAGGCCAGCGGCTGGGCCATGTCCTGGACCCGCGGACGGGTTGGCCGGCCACGCATTGGCTTTCGGTGACGGTTCTGGCGCCCTCCGCCGGGTTGGCCGATGCGCTATCGACTGCGTTTAGCGTGATGGCACTGAATGAGGTTGAAAAATATTGTCAAGCGCATCGCGAAATCTCCGCGATCATCGCCGGGGAAAATGCCGCCGATTCGCTGCGACCCGAAATTCATCTGTTCAATCTTCGAAACGACGATTGGCAGAGCGAAAATTGTTGAGATTTCAGATTTCGGATTTGAGAAATAAGATTTGAAGTTTGAGATTCGAGAAATGATATTTCAGACATTAACCAAGGCGGCTGATTCAAAATCATATTGAACATGGGGCGGGTAAAGTGACGTGTGATGGTCGAATTCTTATTCCCTCCCCCGGGCTGTTCGAAGAAGTCGCGCAAATTATGACCGGCACATTTTGGTGGGACTCGAAGACTCGTCCCACCCTACCAATTTGCTCTTCACTCTCAACTCTCAACTCTCGACTCTTCCGTCCGAAATAAATCGACGGCGAGCCATGCCGTTGCGACCAGCAGGCTTGCGCCATTGAGGCAGGTCAGCGCGATCCACGCGGATCCCGAGATCTCCCAAGCCGATATGACGCTGTTCGTTGCCGCGTAATTCGCAAATGGAATCGCAATCAGGCCCCACCAGACCCACCGCTGCCAAGTGGGCCAGCGGCGCCAGAAGGCATCGAGACCGAGCGAAGCCGTCAACAGAATGGGAACCAACAAAAGTGCATCGTAGGCGTGATGATAGATTGCGATCAACATGACGAGCAGTGCAAACGCCGCCGCCGGATCGGTGACGGACCGCGGCTTTTGGTGCCGGCCAACCCAGGACAAGATCAGGCAACTCAATCCGACAACTCCCCCAGTCGCGATCAATTCGAACAGTTTTGGGGGTGCGGTTTGAGCCAATCTCGCCCACAGAGCCAGCAAATCGATCCGCGAAAAACTTCGAGACGGATCGCGCCCTGGGTTTTCGTACAGCGTTTGTCCATTTTCGCGGACGATCCGCCAGGACTCTTCCCAGCCCCCTTGCATCGAGACAATCCACAAGACCAGCGGCAGGGTAACGCACGTGCTGATCAACAGGCCGCTGAGAGCCGCTCGACGATGTCCCATCGCGAAGGTGAGCATCATGAGGGGCACGCCGAACGATGGCTTGATCGTTGCGAGCGCCATAAAGCACCCGGCCGTCCACGGACGGCTTTGGGCAAAATGCAAACCCAGGAGCGAGCACAATACCATCGGAATCGTCGTTTGCCCAAGGAGCAAATTCATATGTCCAGGACGAGTCGAGAGAACGAGTGTCGCAAGCCCGAAAATCGTCGCCGGATTCAACGGCAATCGACAGGCCATCAAAACAACCCACGCCAAGACCAGCGTCAACACAATGGTTATCCCAAAATAGACCCACTGTGAAATCTCGAAGGGCATCCAGGCGAACGGCAAATGCACGATCAGCGTCAGCGGGGAATAGAGTGGGAAATCTTGACCGACCGGATATTGTTTGACGTATTCTTCGACGTGATAGGGACTGACCCCATCCAAGATGGCGCGGACGGGAAAATAGATGGCATCGCGGAAGTCCCGCAGGGCCCATGCATCCGAATCGATTTCGGGATAGCGGACACCCGGCTGGTTAATACGAGATGCCGCACGTGCGGTTAGGACGATCACGACAACGGCAAAAATACCGATGAGCAGCCCCGTCAAGAGCTTGGATGGATGGCGAAAATCGGCGGTCATCGGGTTTCCTGAGTTGCCTGAAATTGGGTTGTCGCTTCTTCCTCGTAGCCATCACGCTCCGCGTGATGAAAGCAGCCCCGTCGGAATATTTCGCGTGTAATCTGAAATCGCTAACCTCTCGCGGAGCGAGAGGGCTACGGACAACGGCAAGATTATCCGCTTCCCGAAACTGACGAAGTGTCCATTCTACCTTCGGTTGTGAATGCGCCTTAATGCCATTCCGAGAATCCATGAAATGCCGGCAACGAAGCAGACCGTTTGACGGCAAGCCAAAGGCGACGGTGGCGCTGTCGCCTTCGGCTTGCCGGTAAACGAAAACCTCATTTGAAGGAAAAAGACTTGAAGGAGCCTGGAACTCAATCTTTGACTTTTCAGTCTGCGCGGTTTGCGATGCCACGGTGCCATGAGCCGAGCAGCCGTCATTCCGGGCTGGGCCCCGGAATGACGAAAAGCACGCGACCGCACTCGCCCAATTCCAGGACACCCCCAGGAAAACGCCTGACAAACCGCATTCCATCTCAAATTCTTGTCACCTCGCACTTGGTTCGAACGACATCTTCATAGCGAAACTAACAAGCAACACGCGTGCGATAATGGAATGCCCGTCGACGCGCTGGCCGATCGACGAAAGGGAAAACGATGAATTCTAATATTAACGCTTCGATTTCGAGCGACGAGCGGCAAGATCGCGGGAGGTGCTGCGAGCGGCGTCGCCTCGGTGGCCGCCAAATCGTTACTCGCCTCCGGTGCAGGCGGACTCGCCGGCGGATTACTCGGCGCGGCCGGGGGATTGGGCGGGGACACCGCAGGCGGAGCGGCGGTCGGTTGGCATTCCGCTACCGGTGGATTTGCCGTAGCAAACCATGCGGCGATGGGGGGCTTGGCGGTAGCTCGCGATTTCGCCGTCGGCGGCCAAGCGATCGCAGCCCAATCGAACACTCCCGCGGCACAACAAGCGATCGAAACGGAAACGCTGAAATGGACCGTCGATTGGCTAATCGCCAACCAAGCCTTGTTCATCGCGGCGATCATTGTCATTTCAATCGCGCCGACGCTGATGTCGATGGCATTTTATCGCCGGGAACGAGTCACAACCGACGAGTTGTCGAGTGAGTGAGATTCTCAGCGAATGGGAATGCTCACAAATCTTGTGTGCCACTGGCTCTGCCAGTGATTCACGTCAATGACTCCCAAGCTGCACACTGGCGGAGCCAGTGGCACACAAGAAAAGTAGGATCCGACGAGTGATGTAGGGTGGGACGAGTCTTCGAGTCCCACCCATTGCCGCAAGCTCAACGCACGGCACCTAAGCAAATAAGATTTCCGATTTCAGATTAATTTGTGAAAGCCAAATCTCATTCGTTATTCGCTTGCGCGGTAAGCGCTCCCCCCTCCCTAACCTTCCCCACGAGGGGGAGGGAATTCGAGAAAACCGTTTTCGAGCATCAATTCGAATGTGCGAGTTGGCGGGCGAGCTGGCGAATTTGCTGCAGCACGGCCACATGCTCGGGCTTCCATGTCGATGCCGCAGCCGTCGATCGGGCGACGTGAATCAGATCGTCGCCGAGCCCAGCAGATTTGGCGGTCTTCCACTTTTCCAAAATCATCGCTCGGATTTCTTCGGCGTTGTCAACGCCCTCCAGCAGCCCCGTATGACCGAGCGATTGACTCCCTTCACCTTTGCTGCCCGATCCACCGCCGGCCGTTTCCACCATGACGTTGGCCACGCCAAAATACCGCTGCACTGGTCCTTGATGTACCGAAACGTTTTGGATGTTCTCGTAAGTAATCGTCGTTTCATGAATCGACCAAATCCCGCGGCGAATGCGCATCGTTCGATCCGAAAGTACGTACCAAGTCGAATCGTAGCGCAAGTGAATCGCGATATAGGCCACGACGTCGGGGAGAATGATGATTGCTAATGCCAGCGGCGTGATCAAAACACCAACGATTGGAGCCGCCACGAAAATTGCGATCCAACCAATGGTCAGGGCAACATCGATCGCGACTAGCCCGATCCAAAAATAAAACTTGAGGTACCGCAAGTATCCAGCCGCGGGGCGAAAGTAAGTGATGCTAAGGTCATCCGCACCGGCGAGGTGGGGTGGCTCGTCGGGGACAAGCAGCCAGCGAGTGACCGCCCCCCAGATGCCGCGGTAACACCATTGGCTCGCCCGAAGGACGGCTTTGTCGGCGATCATTCCCGGGCTCCTTGTTTTCGTACAAGGTCACGCAGGGAGTCGCGAATATCGGTCAACGCATGCAACACCAAGTCATTCGCCGCATCGTCAATCGGAATGTCATCGCTACCCGACGTTGGTGCAACCGCCGACCTGTCAGCGGCCGCAGTGTGATGTCCTTCATTGCGTGCGCCGCGCATCCGGCGGTAGAGAAAATCTCGCAAGGCCTCGGGTTGCTTCGTGCCTTCGATGATCAATTCGGCTTGGCTGCTTCCCGAAGCCGTTTGCAAACTGATTTTAGCCAGTCCCATCCATCGCTCGAGCAAATTGCGCGTTACGTGGATATCCTGAATTCGCCGATACGTCACGTAGATTTCGCGCCGCATTAAGACGCCCCATTTCATCGAGATTCCATCCTCGTCGATCTTGTAACGCAGCGTCGCGTAACGAAACCACAACGGTAAAATGACAAACGGAGCGCCCACGAGGGTCAACAAGGCGCAAATGACGTAATAGCGCATCAAGTCCGGATCCGGTCGTTCGAATGGAAATGATTTTGATTCGTCGCTGGTCATGGATTATTTCTTGCTGAGATAGACACTGGTTCCCATTTCAATTTGCGTCTAATCGTCTTTCACCAAAAGGACGTTGACCGCTTTGACGATGAGGCGGACCTTGTCCCCTTTCTTGAGCTTCAACTGTTTTAGAGATTCGCTGGTCATGACCGACGCCATCTCGAATGCGCCCGAGACTTTGACTTTGGCCAAACCCATGACGCCATCGCCTTGGATAATCTCCGAGACTTTGCCGGTGATGTCGTTTCTTGCTCCGTGTTTCATGATCGTGGACCTTTTATTGCCTCGTCGAAACTTCAAATAGCCCCCTCACCCTACCCTCTCCCCCGAAGCGGGGGCGAGGGAACAATCGGTTTTTGGATAGGCTCGTACGATAGATCCCGTCGCGCTCGATACCAGTCGTCGCGAGCAGAGTGAGTCTCTAATCCGAATTGTGTTCGACCCGTTCATGGATTGCTAGCTGGTTGGCGAGCGTTGTCGCCTGTCGCTTGGCCTGGAACTTCACGAGTCTACCAACGCGAGCGTTAGCCGCCGAACGTCACTTGAGTCGGGGGGCCATTTTCGCTACAAGCTGGGGCAATTTTTGACTCCGCACTTTTACCGGCGACTTCGACCTATGGATCGATCAGCTTCGCTTTTCATGCTTTTGTTGCTCCTGACCAGTGCAACAGTTCGCGGCCAAGACTCCCCAATTTTGGCGACGATCGGCGACAACGGAGCGCCCGTGCACGGTGGCCCAGACGAAATCCACTACCAAACCAGCCATCTGGAGCCCGAGGCCGAAGTCGAGATTTATCGCTTGGATCCAGGACGCTGGTGCGCGATTCGGCCGCCGGTAGATAGTTTTAGTTTGGTTCGTGCCGCAGCGATCGAATCGCTCGACGAAGCAAGTGGTATCGGAACGATCGCCGCGGACGACGAACAATGCTGGATCGGTACGATGATGGGCCAGGTGGACGAGCCGATGTGGCAGCTCAAGCTAAAGCGAGGAGAACGAGTCCACGTGCTGGGGACGATCGCTTCGACGGACGATCCGACGCAAGCCGAGTGGATTCAGGTTGCTCCTCCCCCGGGTGAATTCCGTTGGATTCGTTGGTCCGATTTGGACGAATCATCGCAACAACGCGCGCTCGAGTATTTTGAACGCCGTCCCGGCGCCGATACCGAATCCGAGGCCAAGACCATCTTGCGGCGTGAGCGCCCCATGCCCCCTGCCGTTCCCACAGAGAATTTTGCTTCGCCGCAAGTCGAGCGGGGAGTCGTTACGCAGGCCCGTTATGACGAACGCGACGAGCCTCGCAAGACGGCGCAATCCACGCAACCGAACGGTAAATGGCGTCAACCACAGCGCCGACGGAGCTTTGGCGATGTCAGTCTCAGTAGCGCGTCGATCGCCAACAATGTGACCCCGTTTGTTGCCCCCGATCCAACGCGTCGCATGGAAGCGACACCTCCGCCTTCGACGGCAACGCAGACTTCGCCGCAAGGTCCCACCATTTGGCCGCGCCCCTTTCAAGAACTTGATTTGCGGCTTTCGATGGAGATCCTCAAAGAACCTGGTCAATGGCAACTGGACTCGATCGCTGCGGACGTCATGAAAACCAAACAGTCCGCCGTTCCGTCGGACGCTGCCATCGCCGACCATTTGTTGAGCAAGATTCGGCAATTTCAAAGTATCCAAGGTTCAGCCCCGCGCGCTACCGCGAACTCAGGTCCTGCGCAAATTCAAGGAGTCGTCGCAGTGGTCGGCCAAGAGGCGATTCCGCTGTTGCGAATTTCACCCGATCCAACCACGGGAACAGGTGCGGATTATTCGAAAACGTTCGACGCCTACGGGTGGCTCAACGAGCTCGTGCGCGACGAGGGCATGGGCCAAACGACTTTCGTCTTGCAAGATGACAGTGGCAAGATCACGCATTTGGTTGCGGCCACTCCCGGGTTGAATTTGCACCGATATCTCAAAACCAAAATTGGAATCGTCGGTCAAAAAGGCTTTCACCAAAGCATGAACCTCGACCACGTCACGGCCGAACGAATCGTCAATCTGGATACGGTCCGCCGATAGAGATCCGTGGGTGCGTTTTGCCGTTGCGCATTTCTTGTTCCCTCTCCCCCAATCTGCACGCGGCAATCTGCAAGATGTCGTTTCGCGTAAATGCGCGCGCAAATTCGGGGAGAGGGAATAAGAAGCGCGACCGATCGATTCCGTGCAATGACTTGGCTGATAGCAATCCAGTGAAACGGCTACGTCTTTGGGCAAACTGCGCCCTCTCTTGGACCTGGGAAACTTCGAGCGAATGTGTCGCGAGTCGCTGCCACGGACAATCGACTTTTTGGGCGGGTCGTTTCAATTTTTAGTGCGCTGCGATCGATTTCGCGTCCGACTATCTATCAAGTAACCGGACATTAGCGAGGCTCACGCTACGCGACGGCGTTGGTCCAACCTGAGGTATTCGTGCTGGGGGGCGGGGCGTTGAGTTGTTTGCGACTGATACTTCTAGCAGTCGCGTGCATTTGGTTCGCCCTGGGCGAGAATCGAGTGCGCGCAGACGAGCCCGGCCTGGGCTCGTCGTCCCGAGCTGCGCGGCAGCAAGCCATTGCATTGATCCCTTTCGATCAGCTCAATCCGCAAACCGCTAAAGGCATCCGCGACGTAGTGCAGGGGGCCAGCGTCTTTCGCCGACTGCCGGTCACCGCGATTCAAACCGATCCGGATTTGTATTTGTTCTTGGTGCGCTACCCGGAAGTCGTGGTCGACATTTGGCGGATGATGGGCGTTTCGAATATGACCGCCAAACGGACGGGGCAATACACGTTGTCGGCCAACGACGGATCGGGAACCACCAGCACGATCGATTTGGTCTATGGGACTCCGACGCTTCACGTTTACTATGCCGACGGCGGATATAACGGGCCCCGGATCCTAAAACCCATCCAGGCCAAGAGCGTCATCGTCTTGCAATCGGAATATACACGAGGCCCCGATGGTGCGCCGGTGGCGACAAGTCGTCTCGATGTGTTTCTCGACATCGAAAACGCCGCAGCCGATTGGATTGCTCGAACGGTTCATCCGCTGTTCGCCAGCACGGCCGATCACAATTTTGTGGAGTCGCTCAAGTTTGTCGAAAAATTGTCCAAGACAACGATGGAAAATGGGCCGGGTGTCCAAGGCATGTCGCGGAAGTTGACGACGGTTCATCCCGAAGTCCGAGCTCGATTTTCTCAAATCGCGGGCATCGTTTACGAGCGCTACACGTTTCCTGAGGTTGCTCCCACGCCACAGACGGTTCGCCAATCCAATTACCAATTGAATCGCGAGTCCCCCTCGGGACGAAGTCCGCCGCGGTAGCGTATATTTGCGCGTCAAGCTAACCGTTTGGCAATGTCGCCGTTCGCTCCGCAAACGGGCGTTTTAGCATAGTCGCCTTTCGCTCTCCGAAAGAACGCCCATTCGCGGAGAGGCTGTGAATTTATTCGTACGATGGCCTTTCCAGGCCGTCGATCAACCGGAAAACGACGGCCCCGAAGGGCCGCGTTACATCCAAACTTAATAAATTCACGAGCTAGGAGCGAAAGGCGACTATGGTCGATTCAACAATCAAGCGTCTTCTTATTTCCACTGCGGCCACAATTTTTCAGCCCACGGTGAACGGACTGCGTCGCCGAGAGAAATCCGGAAATCGTCGGCTCGCTTCTCGATTTGTCGGTTGATTCTTTCGACGATTCTTGGCTCTTCGGCCGCAGCGAGGTCGTCCAATTGCACCTCGACCAACTGCGTGACTTGCTCGGCGAACTCGCCGCCGATCTTGCTTACTCGTTTGACGTCGAAGTGTTCTACATGTAAGTCGGCAGCGGTCGCCTTGGGTCGAAAAATCACATCCGGCGGAAGCTTTTGCGAATCAAGGGTGCTCGACAATTCCCACGAGACCGTCAGGCGAATCTTGGCTTCCGTGTCGACGCTGAGGCTGTAGAGTTGGACCCCGTTGACCCACCGGGCTTGTCGCACTTCGGCAGCCAACGGCACGACAAACGTCAAATCAAAGGCGATCCCCGCGCTGCTGCCGGCGTGCACGTTGGTGAGCTCGACCGAAAATTGATGCTCGGGATCGACGAGTTGGGCGGAGTATTTTCTCCACACGCCGTGATTAACGCTCGTCCAGGCTCGTTTCGTTTCCAGCTTCCATCCTTCGCGACGCAATCGAACGCCATCCCAACGTCGTAATGTCTTACCCCAAGCCTCGGTGTCGTTATACTCGTGGGGAATGCTGTCCACTACGAGCTTTGTGATCAAGTGATTGATCGCATTCGCGGATGGATCCGCTGGAACCGCAATCGCGTCTTGAGTTACGATCGGTGACGTGACGACGATCGGAACGGGCGGCCGGTCTTGCGGAGTCGCAACAACGGCGTTGACCGGTAAAAGTAATCCGATCATCGCGAGGTGAAGGAAAATGCAAATTGATCGGTAAAAATGCACCAGCGGAAACTTCCATTTTCGAAAACCCGCGCAAACCCAAAACGTCGCGGCGGTTTGGAATTTTAGCAGGCCATCCGGAAAGAAACCGGTCCAATACTCGCCGGTTCAGGGCGTCTTCACCGAAAAACAGCACGTGCGGAGCCAGTGTTCGAGAGTCATTTTTGAGCCAAGGCCGACCAGGGCAGGGGCGTGATCGCGGTGTCGGCAAGATAGCGCCAATTTGCGGCCGTAGCGGGGCAGTCAACGCCACTTTCCGAGTTTACAATGAAAGGCAGGGATCGAGAGATTGTCGAGCTGCCGCAAGAACGGGAGAGCAGAGAAATGAGTGCATTGCGAATTGTAAGTATTTGTTCAATTTTGGCCTGGGGAGCCGTGGCCGGAGCTTGGGCCGACGACGATCAGGCGATCGAAGCGTTTGGATTGGGCGTTCATTCCTATTTCGGCGGAAACTTCGAAATCGCGAACCAACAACTCTCGGCGGCGATCGAGGCCAACACCGGCGATCCGCGACCTTATTTTTTCCGCGGCCTCGTTCAGCAACGGATGGAGCAGCCAAAGCTAGCGAGCGGCGATTTTAAAAAAGGTGCCGAGATTGAATGGGGTTCCGTCGGACAATCCTTCGACGTCGACGATTCTTTAGAGCGAATCCAAGGCCCGATCCGTCTCGAAATCGAAAAGTATCGCCGCGAGGCTGCAGTCCGCGCCAAGCAACTGCGACAGGCTTCGAATGCGTCTGTCGATCAAAGGGGCCAAGCCAAGGGCCTTTCACGCGGTGCCCCACTCGACCCACGGAACCTGCCCGACGTGTCTCAAGTCGTCGACGCGACAATTCCATTTCCCGACGTCTCGGCGAAGCCATATTTCCCGCCAGCCAAAACGACCGAAGAGGTACAAGCGACTCGGATCGAGCCCCGAAAAGTAAACGCTCAGCCGCAAACACCTCCGACGCAATCAGCCGACGACCCGTTCAACACCGGCAACAAAACTGCCAAGCCTGCCGACGCGCAAGAGATGAAGGATCCGGATAAGGATCAGAATCCGCCGCCGAGCGACGACGATCCGTTCGGCGGCGACAAAGATACCGGCAATACAGATTCAAATAAGGATGGCGGCAACGAGCCCGATCCGAAACCGGATGAAGGCGAAAAGCCCGATTCCAAAGACGATCCGTTTGGTGGTGGTTAGAAACGATTTCAAATCCCGCGAGGCAAGAATTCCGTCGTACTGCCGCAATCGTCTTTCTTTGTTTAACCCGCGCAGCGTCTGTCATCGCGGCTTGGCGAAACCAAGCGGTATGGCAGGCAGCCTTTTCCGGCTCCCCACGCGGCTGCGCCGATTATACAAGGATGTCTGCCCGATCTGCGTAGCCCTTCGATCGCGTGAGCGTTGCCCAAGAACAGCACTGGCAGATCCAGTGGCACACAAGACAGAACCGATTTTCCGTGTGCCACTGGCTCTGCCAGTGCTTTGAAGTCACTTTTTGCACAAAGCCGATTGCATGGCGCATTTGGCCTACATTACGATTGTGCGCCATGACCCGAATAATTGGTCGTTTCCGCAGGTTGTAAAAGGCACGTTTGCCAGGTCGGGCATGATTGGAATCTCTTACGGGGCTACATTCTCCTAGCTGATCCACGCGACAAACAAACTCGAATCGACCGTCACCCGCGCGTGCTGAAATTGGCGAACGGATCGATGAAAGATCATCCGCTTCGTGCACGCGTGATATGTTTTTCCGTCGCGGACCGCGCTTCGCAGGTTTGGCACGGAGAATTCGCCTTGTTGATGCAAATGCAACACACCCATCCCGATCTGCAATTGTCCCACATCTTGCCGTACGGCGCCTTGTTGCACGATTCGGGCGTTCAATTCGTGCTGTTCAGTCGAAACGCGACCGAGATTCGCCTCCTGCTTTACAATCGGGTCGAAGATCTCGAGCCGAGCGAGATCATCCATTTTGACCGGAAGACCGATCGTTGGGGAAATATCTGGAGCATCTTTGTCCCCGGCATGGTCGCGGGGCAACTCTATCATTTTCAAGCTAATGGTCCGTTTGACCCGGTCCGGGGGATGCGATTCGATTCGAATGCGCGGTTGATCGACCCATACGCCAAGGCTTTGGCAGGTGAATTTCAATCGGGAGTCGACGGAATATTGCGGCCTCCCAAGTGCGTCGTGGTCGACGACTATTTCGATTGGGCGGGCGACCGGCACTTGCAGCGCCACATGTCCGAGACGGTGATTTACGAGCTCCACGTGCGTGGCTTTACTAAGCACTCCAGCAGCGGTGCGAAAAACCCCGGCACCTACCTCGGTGTCATCGAAAAAATTCCCTATTTGAAATCGCTGGGTGTAACCGCGGTCGAACTCATGCCGGTCCATGAGTTTCCCACCAATGAATTCGATGGCGCAGCGCCGATTCGCACGACGTATTGGGGCTACGACCCGCTGGCGTTCTTCGCGCCGCACCGCGGATATGCCGCCAGCCAAGCCCCCGGAGCGCAGGTCAACGAATTTAAGCAGATGGTCAAAGCACTACACGCTGCTGGGATCGAAGTCATTTTGGACGTGGTCTTCAATCACACCTGCGAGGGCAATCACCTCGGCCCTACGTTGAGCTTTAAGGGCCTGGAAAACTCGGTCTATTACATGCTGGAGGCCGACAACTCGTTCTACAAAAACTACTCGGGATGCGGAAATACGATCAATGGCAATCATCCAGTCGTGCGCGAGATGATCTTTCATTGCTTGCGACATTGGGTGCACAACTTCCACGTCGACGGATTTCGCTTTGATTTGGCCTCGATCCTCAGCCGCGATCGGACCGGTAAGCTCGTGCCAAACCCGCCCTTAGTCGAAGCAATCGGTGAAGACCCGCTGTTGGCCGATACGAAAATCATCGCCGAGGCGTGGGACGCCGCCGGCGCCTACCAAGTCGGCTCGTTTGGCGACGACCGCTGGGCGGAATGGAACGGTCGATACCGCGACGACGTGCGCCGATTTTGGCGCGGCGACCAAGGATTGCAGGGCGCTTTGGCAACGCGACTCTCCGGCTCGAGCGATCTCTACCAGCCGGGGGGACGCCCTCCCTGTTCGAGCATCAACTTCATTTCTTCCCACGACGGATTTACGCTCAACGACTTAGTCACCTACCGCGAGAAACACAATCGCGCCAACGGCGAAGATAACCGCGATGGCGAAGATCAAAACTTCAGCGATAACAACGGCCTCGAAGGCTCGACTGTCGATCCGGCCATCGAAGCCATTCGGGCAAGGCAGATTCGAAATTTCCTGGCTACGCTGTTGCTCAGTCAAGGCGTTCCGATGATCCCAGCCGGAGACGAATGCCGCCGAACGCAACAAGGCAACAATAACGCGTATTGCCAAGACAACGAAATTTCCTGGTTTGACTGGAAGCTGGTCGAAAGCAATGCGGACTTAGTGCGGTTTTGCCGCGAGCTAATTCGCTTTCGACATTTGCAACCCACCGTACGCCGAAAGCACTTTTTGACCGGCAAGATGAACGGCCGCAGCCACCTGCCCGACGTGAGTTGGTTCAATACATTGGGCCATCCAGTCGAATGGAGCTCGACCAGATCGACCCTTTCGTTTCTTCTGTCCGCGCCTCCCGAGTCGGAAGATACTCAACTCTTGGGGCGCGACGTGTACGCGTTGCTCAATCCCTCACCCGATATCGCCGAGTTTCAGACGCCACACTTCCTGTCGTTCAAAGACTGGAAGCTGTTTGTCGATACTTCGCGCGAAAGTCCCGACGACGTGTTCCCCAATTTCGCCGGCCCCCAAATGCCGCGCCAAAAAAGGATCACCGTCGCAGCCAAATCAATGATGGTTTACGTCCGGCCGTGATTCTAGGCTCTGTGTGCCACTGACTCTGCCAGTGTTCGACGGAAGGTTGGGTTTATTTGGTGCGAAGTCAGGCTTCCTAGTGCCGGAACGAATTGTTCGAAATACATACTGGCAGAGCCAGTGGCACACAAGAATTAGGATTACTGCGAAACTTGGAAGACTGCCAAGCGTTGGCAGACCGCTGAGCCTTCGAAGGACGTGGTGAACTACCAATTCGCCCAGTGAATTCCCACGCCCTTTGAAGACTCAAGGACGTGCCACCCAAGAACCTGTTCGCCGCACCCTTCGTTTCACCTCGCCGCGCGACGCAATTTTTTTAGTCAATTCCGAATTCGATGTCCAATTTTCGGTCGCGATGATCGGAGCGATCGATAAAATATCGGCATGAATACCATATTTACATTGCCTTCGACCGACGAAATGTACCAAGCCCTGGTGGACCGCGACGCGGAGTACGAGGGAGTCTTTTTTGTGGGCGTAACGACGACGGGCGTCTTTTGCCGACCGACTTGCTCGGCGCGAAAACCCAATCGCGACAATGTCCAGTTTTTTCCGACTTCGCGCGATGCACTGGCCGGCGGCTTCCGGCCTTGCAAACGCTGTCGCCCTTTGCACGCCAGCGGCGATTCGCCCGACTGGCTCGATCCCTTGCTCGAACGGATCGAACAAGAGCCCAATCGACGATGGACCGACCGCGACTTGTCTGTACTGCAGTTGGAGCCGACGCGCGTCCGACGGTGGTTCAAAGCAAACCATGGGATGACGTTTCAAGCGTATTCGCGCGCCCGGCGGCTTGGTCTGGCGTTGCACAAGCTGCATCGTCGTCTGGAGTCTGCGACCGACGCGGCAGGCAATCATGGATTCGAATCGTTGAGCGGATTTCGTGAAGCGTTTTGCCAATGGTTCGGCCATTCTCCCAGCGAGTCGGTGGCCGCCGAGTCGGCGGTGGTCGTGAATCGACTCTTGACGCCGCTGGGGCCGATGATTGCGGCCGTGACCAGCCGCGGAATTTGTTTGTTGGAGTTTGCCGATCGGCGGATGCTTGAAACACAATTTCAAAGACTGCGCAAGTTATTTCGGCGGCCCTTTGCCCTCGGACCAAACTCGTTGCTCGACCGATTGGAATTGGAACTCCAGCAGTATTTTTCCGGTGAACTCCGCGAGTTCTCCGTGCCGCTCGATTTGATTGGAACTGAGTTTCAAGGCAAAGTCTGGCGTCGGCTGCAGTCGATTCAGTATGCCGACACGATTAGCTACGAAACACTGGCCCGCGAGATTGGACTGCCCAAAGGCCAACGCGCCGTCGGCCGCGCCAACGGCGACAACCGCGTTGCGATCATCGTTCCCTGTCATCGCGTCATTCGGAGCGATGGGGAACTTTGTGGTTATGGGGGCGGTATTTGGCGCAAACAATGGTTGCTCGACCACGAGCGCAAAGTTCGAGCGCACCATCCCGCCCATGCATCGCGTTAGTCCGGAGGTGTCTCTACTCCTCTCCTACTCCTACTCGAATTCAAATTTACAAGCGAGATTAAGCACAGCAGGCGGTTGACTTTTTTCGAACTACTCGGATGCAATCGAGTACGAGTACCGCTTCGCCGAGTACGAGTACGAAAAGAAGCACGGGCACGAACGTGCCGTTCTAACCCGCTAATCTTGCAGCACGTTGAAGCTCAATCCGTCGGAACTGCGGAGCGTGAATTCGTAGACTTGTCCGGGGACCGGATCGATGTAGTTGATTTGGCCGTGGTTGTTGCGAACGCCCAGATCTTTCTGTTTCTGAGGATCGTTGGAAATCGCCCAGAAGTCGCGCCAGATCTGCTGTTCAAATTCACTGAGCCGCGAGCCGCGCACGTACGCCGCCGCGCGTACGACTCCTTGGTCGTCGACGTCCAAGGGATAGCCCCCGGCCAACCCATCGTCTTCACCGAATAATCGACGAAACATGTACATCGACGTCGCGCGTAGCGCGTCGGCACTTTCAATGTACTGGTCGTCGAATTTTACGATGAAGGCGTCGAGGTAAAGCCGTTGCCCTTTCAACCGGTATTGCTTAGACTCACCGATCGATTTGCCTAAATCATCGACTTCCGAGAATTCCACCAAGCAAAATTTTTCGTTCGTCCCCGGGTCCTGGCCTTTTTCGAGAACCTTGATTCGGGCCAAGCGGTGATCGACCTTGAGCAGCTTGTTGGCCATCTCCAATTGTTCGTTGGCTCGCGCTAATGCGGCGACTTGCCTAGCTTGTTCCTCGATCGTCTTTTGTTGTTCGGCCGACTGGGCCGCGAGCAGCTCCAACGAGGCTTTCAGCCCGGCCAGCTTTTCGGTTGCTTTTTGTAACTCCATTTTGGCTTGTTTTGCGTCGAGCCCGGGTTGAACGTAATTGGTGTACGTCAAATACCCGCCGTAGGCCAATCCAGCGAGCACGACGAGCAGGATTCCCGTGCGAGCCACGCTATTTGCCGTTTTCACGTTGTCCATTATTCTGCCCATGGCCGTGTCCCCAAACGCTCAAAAAACCGGTCGTGGGTCAGGTCGCCAATCGATTGTAGCCCTCTCGCTCCGCGAGAGGAAAGCGATTTCAGATTACACTCGAAATCACCCGTCGGGGCGGCATTCATCACGCGGAGCGTGATGGCTACAAAGAAACTGACCCACTACTCAAAAACCTGCCCACCGGCAACGATTAAATCGAACCGACGATCCTTGGCACCAAGTTTATACGAGAATCGGCATATCGTTGAGCCCAACCACCGCCGAACCCAAGCAAATCATGTGGAAAATCGCTCGAAAGGCCGGCTTGGGCACGTTCAGCGAACTTGTAGCGGAACTCGCCAGAGTTTCGGCGCGGGTGAATGCGGCGGGCCCGAAGTCTGGCGACTTCGGCTACCTCAACCGCTGCACTTTCGAGAACCGCGCCTAGCTGGATTGGTCGCGAGTACTATCCACACTCCCCCGCCAGCGGAGTTTTGCGCTTGAATAACCAATAGGCGGCAATTCCCGATACGAACGTCACAACCGTCCCCAGCAGATTTCTTGGCTCCTGGATCGCCATCAGTACAGCCAAGAAGACGGTGCAAACCACGAACAGCCCAGCCGGCAGCAGTACGAGTCGGGCGGACCGTCGCAATTTCGCGCGGCGCACAAACAGACAGGCAACTGTCGCTGCGGCCGAGAGCGCCAACGTGACGCTCAAATAGTTGATTAGGTCTTTCAAAGTCGAAAGCAAGACGATCGCGATCGCCAAAGCGACTTGCACCAGCATGGCATTGCGCGGAGCGTCCGATTCCACACATAACCATCGCGGCAGCAACCCATCGGCAGCCATTTTGGCGTACACCCGAGGCGCGGCCATGATCATGCTCGTGATGGAAGTCAGCAGGGCAATTACAATTACGCCGCGCACCAAGGACGCCAATAAATGCCCGCCGACAACTTCAGCGGCAATGGCAGCGACTTGTTCCTGATTGGCAATTTGATCGCGGGCGGGAGCGTATACGAAAACGAAATTGAGCACCAAATAGATCACAAATACAGCAACCGTGCCAACCAGCAGCGCTCGGGGGATGTTCCGCTTCGCCGATTGGGCCTCTTCGGCCACATAGATCGCTGCATTAAAACCCGAATAGCTCAACGAAATCCAGATGATCGAGGTCGCCATGCTCAACCAAAAATTGGGATTGCCACTCACGTCCACGCCGGTTGCCACTCCGTGCCAGACATCGTCGCTCCAATGCGCGGTCACCATCCAAACAAAGACACTAATCAAAAGGAGCTTAAGACCGACAATAAAATTCTGTAGGACCGCACCCCAGCGCACGCGCAAGCCATGAGCTAATCCCGCGGTGGCGATTGCGGCGCACGCTAAAACATCTCGCGGCAACCAAATGGGCCGCAGCACCTCGGGCAGTGCGTAACTCTCGAACGCGGTCGCCGCAAACGCGATCGCCCCGGTGAATCCGGCGATCAACGAGACCCAGCCGGCCAAAAATCCCCACAGCGGTCCGAGGGTCCGCGACAAAAACAGATACTCGCCTCCCGCCTCGGGAATGAGCTGAATCAACTGTCCATAGCTCCAAGCGCCGCAAACGGCAATCAATCCCGCGATCAGCCAAGCCACCATGACCCACATCGGTGATCCGACACTGGCGAGCGTAAAGCCAGAGGTTGTGAACACCCCGACGCCGATCATGTTGGCAATTACCAAGCAGACGAGCGTCCAAAAGCCGTAGGGCTGGCTTTTCAAAGTATTCAATTCGCTCAAGGTGACTCCCGCGAATGCCGTCGAAGTTCAGTCGATGACAAGTCCACGGCGTACTTGGCTGAGTCAAGCATGGGGATTAGCGCAAACTGCGAGCAATTACGGCCGCACTTACTGATATCGGGCTTGAAACGCTAGAATAGTTTACGCGAGCCGGCCGTTTTTCACCAACAGGCCGGTTTTGTTTGTCGTGGACTAGTTCCTTTGTAGCCATCACGCTCCGCGTGATGAATGCCGCCCCGCCGGGTGATTTCGAGTGTCATTTGAAATCGCTTTCCTCTCGCGGAGCGAGAGGGCTACAGTCAAATGGCAACTCGAACCACTACCGTTTTGTAAAATTGCTTTCATCGCCTCGTTGAATGCCGAAATGGAAAATGCCCCCGTTCTTTTTGAGCACCGATTCGACAACGGCTTGGTATTATTGGCCGAGCCGATGCCCTGGCTTCGCTCGGCAGCGTTTACTGTGTTACTCCCCGCAGGGTGTCAATACGATCCGCCGTCTCGGTTTGGATTGGCGAGTTTGACCTGCGACATGATTCAGCGCGGATGCGGCAGCCGCGACAACCGAACGTTTATTGAAGACCTCGAGCTCTTGGGGGCTGATTACGGAGTTTCCGCTTCGGTGTACCACACCGTGATTGGGGGAACGGTTCCCCACACGCAGCTCGGTGAGACGCTCGGAGTTTTTGCCGACGTCGTGTGCCAGCCCTGGCTCCCATCCGCCCAGCTCGATGATGCGAAAATGGTCTGTTATCAAGAGATCCGATCGCTCGAAGACGATTTGGCTCATCGGGCGATGCACGCCTTGCGAATGCGATATTACGGCGATCCGCTCGGCCGCAATAGCTCGGGCCAAATCGAGGGGATTGAGGCGATCACGATCGACGAGGTGCGCGGTTTTTGCGGATCGCATTTTCGCTCGGGGCAGACGGTGATCAGCGTCGCCGGCAACATCGATTGGCCGCGACTGCAAGATGAGGTTGGCCGGCTGTTCGCGCCGATGCCGTCGGGCGAGGCGCCCGCCGTCGCGGTTTCGCCCCCTTCGCACGGGAGCGAACACATTTCGTATGATAGTCAGCAAACGCACATTTGTTTGGCCTATCCGAGCGCGGCGTATCGCGAGCCTAATTATTTTCGCGCCCGCGGGGCGGTCGGCGTGATGAGTGACGGATTGAGTTCTCGATTGTTCTACGAAGTGCGGGAAAAACGCGGCCTTTGCTACACGGTTTTCGCCACTCTGCATTCGCTCCGCGACCGGGCTTGCGTACTCTGTTACGCTGGTACGGGAGCCGATCGAGCGCAAGAAACGCTGGATGTAATCGTCCAACAATTCCAGCGCCTCCGCGAGGGAATTACGCACGACGAATTGACTCGGCTCAAAGTTCAAATTCGCAGCGGATTGGTCATGCAACAGGAGTCGAGCCGATCGCGGGCGGCCTCGATGGCCGGCGATTGGTTTCACTTGGGCCGAGTTCGCTCGATGGATGAAGTCAGCCGCTTGGTCAACGACTTGTCGATCGACGACGTGAACGAATACTTGCGCGATCATCCGCCGCTGACGTGCGATGTTGTGACGCTTGGTCCACGCCCGCTGGAGATTCCCAATGGAGTTCCGTAGCCACCGCCTGGACAATGGCTTGAGCATTTTGGCCGAGTGCAATAAGCGAAATTACACCTCGGCGTTTGGGATTTTCGTCCGTACCGGCGCGCGCGACGAAGGGCCCGAAATCGGCGGCGTCAGCCATTTCTTGGAGCACATGGTGTTCAAGGGAACTCCCCGCAGAACGGCCGAACAAGTCAACCTGCAGTTGGACGAAATGGGTTCGCATAGCAACGCCCGAACCAGCGAAGACAGCACAATCTACCACGCCGCGGTTTTACCTGAATTCCAATCGCCGATGATTGAATTGCTCTGCGATTTGATGCGTCCGTCGCTCCGCGAAAGTGACTTCGAGACGGAAAAGAAGGTGATCGTCGAAGAAATCTTGATGTACGACGACCAGCCCCCGTATGGCGGTTACGAGCGTGCGATGGCGGAATACTTTGGCGACCATCCGCTCGGGCAAAGCATTTTGGGAACCGTACCATCAGTCGAGGGGCTGACCCCTGAATCGATGCGCGAGTATTTTCGGCGCCGCTACAGCCCGAATAACATGGCGATCGTCGCGGCGGGCAACGTGGACTTCGACCAGTTGATCGCCGATGCCGAGCGCTGTTGCGGCGCGTGGCGGCCACAGGAACTTGGTAAGAATATTCGTCCCGCGGCGCCGCGGACCGGATTTCATCTGATGGTCAAGCCGCAATCGGCCCAGCAATACGTCCTGCAACTGTCGGCTGGCCCAGCGGCCGAAGACCCGCAGCGGTTTGCAGCCCGATTGGTCACGACAATCTTGGGGGACGAAAGCGGGAGTCGTTTGTACTGGAGTTTCATCGATCCGGGGCGAGCCGAAACCGCCGCAATGGGGAACTACGAATTCGAAGGTACCGGTCTGCTCATGACGGTGTTGTGCTGCGCACCGGAACAGACTCAAGACAATCTGATCGAACTTCGTCGCTTACAGGAGTCGGCGTTCCGCGAGGGAATCAAACAACGCGAACTTGATTTGGCGAAAAGCAAGATCGTTTCCGAAATCCTGATCGCGAGTGAACGGGCGGAAAACCGCATGTTCGGCGTGGGCGGGAATTGGCTCAAGCACCGACCGTACCTGCCGTCCGATGAAGTCGCCCAACTGTTTTCCGATGTAACCCTAGACGAAGTCAATCATATTCTGAAACAATTCTCCCTGACGGATTGCACCACGCTGAGTGTTGGACCGCTCACTCAACTCTCCATGGCGAGCTGAATTTGCCTCCTAGCCATCTGCCGATTCCGTCCGAATCCAAGGCTGCTGAATCGACGACTCGCTTTCGCCAAGCCATCGCCGGCGTTGACAATGTCGGCCAGATGCTGACAGAAGCGGCCCGCGCATTTCCCGAACTCGTCGCGGTCGCGCAGTCACCGCGGCGCCCAGGTTGCGGTCGTGCATCGTATCTGCAGATGACGTTCCGGCAATTGGACGATTGGGCTTGCTCGATTGCAGCTGGCTTTCAACAGGCCGGCGTGCCGAAGGGGGCTCGCTTGGCTCTGCTGGTGCATCCCGGCATCGACTTTGTCGCGCTGGTTTTTGCCCTGATGAAGGCCGGGGTGGTGAGCATCCTGATTGATCCGGGGATGGGTAAGCGTAACTTGGTCCGTTGTTTGAGCGAAGCGGGACCGGACGGGATAGTCGGTGTTGCTAAAGCGCAAATGCTGCGCTGGCTGCTGCGGAATCGATTCCGATCCGCAAAGCACAATTTCGGCGTTGGCTTCCGCTGGCCCGGCCTGACGCCCATTGACGGTTTTCGGCGACTTTCTCCGCAACAATTCGATCCGCCGGCAGTGGGCCGAGAAGATCCTGCCTCGTGTATCTTCACGACGGGGAGCACCGGCCCGCCCAAAGGCGTTCTATATCGACATCGGAACTTCGTTTTCCAAGCCATTGAGATCGCGCGCCATTTCGAGCTTCCGCCGGGAAGCGTCGACATCTCCGGTTTCCCGTTGTTTGCCTTGTTCAACGTGGCGATGGGAGCGACGACCGTATTCCCCAAGATGGACTTCACGCGGCCCGCGCAAGTCAACCCGAAACATTTCATCGCCGCGATCGACGATTGGTCGGCCTCTCAATCGTTCGGCTCGCCCGCGCTGTGGAACACGGTGGCGAGATATTGTGAACAAAACCAAATTCGCCTGCCGACGATTCAAAATGTCTTGACCGCCGGTGCGCCTGTCCCGGCGCATGTCCTGGCCCGTTGTCAAGCGATCATTTCGGACGAGGGCGAAGTCCATACACCCTACGGAGCAACCGAGGCACTCCCGATCGCCTGCATAACAGCTCGCGAAGTCCTTGCGGAAACGGCGGCCGGGACTGTAGCTGGTCGCGGCACGTGCGTCGGGCGACCGTTTCCCGAAATCGAATGGCGAATCATCGCAATCTCCGATCATCCGATACCCGATATTTGCCAAGCGATCAGTTTGCCGCCCGGCGAAATTGGCGAACTGATCGTGCGTGGACCCGTCGTCACCGATCGCTACCTCACGCGACCTGAAGCCAACGCGTTGCACAAGATCGCAGATGGTTCGACGATCTGGCATCGCATGGGTGACGTCGGCTCCCTAGATGCAAAAAACCGATTTTGGTTTTGCGGGCGCAAGTCGCAGCGCGTTCAGACCGCGCAAGGGACGATGTTCACGATTCAGTGCGAGGCCATCATCAACCAGCACCGTGAGATCTACCGGAGCGCGCTAGTGGGCGTGGGACCGATTGGATCGCAAGTTCCGGTGATCGTCGCCCAACCCTGGCCCGAGCATTGGCCGCGGCGGCGAGCGGATCGAGATGCCCTCGTTAAGCAACTCTTAGATTTAACACGCGAGAATTCTCTCACTCGACAAGTCAAACGCATCTATTTGCATAAATCTCTTCCGGTCGACATCCGTCACAATGCCAAAATCTTCCGTGAACAACTCGCCCTTTGGGCCGCGCGACAGTATCAACGGGAGGCAGGGCCTGCAAGATAGTGCGGTCCCAGGCAGGAGCCTGGGACCGAGTAAACATCTTCTTTGTGCGCTAGCGCCAGATGGTTGGAGCGGATCGGTGGGCGGGTTGGATCTCGGGCCGGGCAAAGTATTCCGGGTTGATTCGATTGGCGCTCACGCTGGTTGGCGAAACGGTCGCCAAGAATTCGATTGGCTGGCCCTCGCGAATCGATCCCGGACGATAGCTTTCGCCGTTGTCGGGGATCGCGGCTCGATCTTCTTGGCGAGGAACGGGGGCAAGTGTACCCAGGGATTTTGATGATGACTGCGAGACGTACCAGCTTTCGGCTGCGGCTGTTTTGCCGCCGGGTTTCGGCGGCGAATCGGGGGATCGCTGGGCGACTTGGGCTCGCGGATTTGGCGCCGACTCATGACTCGCGATTGGGTGGGTTTGACGTTGTGTCAGGTCGGGGCAGCCTTGCTTGACCCATTGGACCCAGCGGACTTGCAGTTCGGACAAATCGCTGTAGCCGTAGAATTTTTTGGTGGCTGCATCCCAGGCCCGCGGCTCCCTGCCCGGTTGTTCGGTCGACATTCCCACGCCGACGTAGTTGATAAAGTGTTGCCGGCCGCCTTGCATGATCAAAAACCGCGCCAGTGAGTAGCCTTGGGCGTAAAGCGGATAGATGTCGTGTGGATACTGCTTCATCACAAACATTCGATTGAAGGGGATTCCCCGATTGGTGGTGAGAAATCGCAGCAAGAGTTCGTGATTCTTGTTTCGTTCCGAGACGTGTTCCACCGTCGTGCAAGCCCCTTCGTCGGCCCAGCGCGGCAAAGGTCGACCAAAATGGGTAGCGAATATTGTGTGGGTGACTTCGTGGGGCAATACGGAATCTAGAATTCGTTCCGGGCTTCCGTAGATTTCCATTTGCCATCCGACCGGCACGGAATTCGAGCCGTCGTTGACAAAACCGAAGCTCGTTTGCCCGCCGGCCTGTGCTGCGATCCGAACGGTGATCGGACATTTTTCCGACCAGCCTGGCAATTCACGTCCCAACCATTGAATCGCGAGATCGCGGCGAAATTGCTCGGCTGCGATGCCAACCTGTTTCGCGATTTGAGAATCGGGCGCGGAGACAATGAAATTTTTCGTTGCGTAGTCGGCGCCGAGAGAAAAAAATGCAACGAAGACGACGGCGAATTTGATCCGAGCGTCCATGCTCTTGATCCTTCCTTAGCTCGCAAGTGATAAGCCACCAAGTCGATTCGATGAACGTCCGTGTTCAGCGTTGGGTCAATGCAACTTTGGGGCCAGGAGATCCATGTTTGGGTCGAGGGTTTTTCGTGCGGTAAACAATTGCGTCGAATGCGCCGAAATGATTGGCAAACGCAATTCGCGTGAACCGCAATCGGTCGTTGTCGAATTGAAAATCTTGCAATTGGATCCGCCCTGACTGTAACGGTTGCAAAGTTAGCGGTTGGCGAGGATTTCAACTATACGGATTTTGAATAAGCGAGTGCTAGCGGCCGAGAAGGCGACGGTGGGTAAGTGCTTTGTTTTCAAAGAGAGCTCCCGTGAGATTTCAAACAAAATACTGCCGCCAACGAATTCTTGAGGTCCATTTCTGATGGGCGCGCTGCGCCGTAGGCCGGTTGCTCAAGAGCATTGATTATCGAAATAATGGTGTCTTCCGATGGCTTGGTCTCTATCGCCATCGCTTCTCTATTTAACTTCTCAAGGAATTCCGCATGCGCAGGTTTTGCATTCTTTTGATGGCTCTTTCGTTTCCGTCGTATGGATTGAGCCAGGACCGACCGTCCGGAATCGATTCGACGGGTTTCGATAGGAACGTTCGCATCCAAGACGATTTATTTCGTTCGGTGAACGGCACGTGGCTCGACAAAACGGAAATCCCCTCCGACCGTTCGAACTATGGCTCGTTCACAGCACTTTCCGACAAAGCGGAGGAACGAATCAATAAACTTATCGAAGAACTCGCAGGGGCTTCACACCCCGACGGAACGGATGGGCAAAAAGTCGGCGATTTCTACCAAAGTTTCATGGACGAGAAGACCGTGGAGGCTCGCGGTATCGAGCCAATCAAGGCGCAGATCGAGATCATCCGCAAGATCAAAGACAAAACCGAGTTGAGCAGCGCTTTTGGCAAACTGATGATAGTTGGGGTCGGCGGACCGGTAGCATTCTTTGTCGATCAAGACGACAAGGACGCGACTCGCTATTTGTCCAACCTCATGCAAAGCGGCACAACGCTGCCCGATCGCGACTACTACCTAAAGGACGACGAAAAATACGTTGCTGCCCGCAAGGCACTAACCGAATACATTCAATCGTTACTTGCGCTCAGCGGTCATATGAACGCCGACCAAGCCGCGGCGGACATCGTGGCCCTGGAAACCAAGCTTGGCCATCATCAATGGCCGCGCACGGAGCTGCGCGATGCGGAAAAGAGATACAACAAGCACGCGGTTGCCGACCTGGGCACGATCGCCAAAAATTTTGATTTCAAGCGATTCTTGGAGGGAGCCGAAGTTGGATCGATTACAGAGATCAACGTCGCAACCCCCAGCTTTTTCACCGGCTTTGACCAAGCCTTCGCGGACATCCCGCTCGAAACCTGGAAGCTTTACCTGGAATTTAGCCTTCTGGATTCGTTCGCGCCGTTCTTGAACAAATCATTCGCCGACGCCCATTTCACTTTGCATGAAAACGTCTTGGGAGGCGTGCCCGAACAAAAAGCCCGTTGGCGTCGAGCCGTGGCTGCGGTGGGCGGCGAAGGGGCTGGAGATTTCGGTGCCCTCGGTGAAGTTGTGGGAAAACTATACGTCGAAAAGTACTTTCCACCCGAGCACAAACAGCGGATGGACCTGCTCGTCAAAAACTTGCTCAAGGCTTTTGAGACGAGCATCCATGAGTTGAAATGGATGACCGCGGCAACAAAAAAGGCCGCTCAAGAAAAACTGAGCAAGATCAAAACCAAAATCGGCTACACCAACAAATGGCGCGACTATTCTGGCTTGGTGGTCAAGGCCGACGACTTGGTCGGCAATGTGATGCGGTCCAACGACGTCGAATACCACCGCATGATTGGCAAGTTGGGAAAACCGATTGATCGCGAAGAATGGGGCATGACGCCGCAGACGGTGAATGCGTATTACAACCCAAGCAAGAACGAAATTGTGTTCCCGGCTGCGATCCTTCAACCACCGTTTTTCAATCCCGAAGCGGATGACGCAATCAACTACGGCGGCATCGGCGCCGTCATTGGCCACGAAATCAGCCACGCTTTTGACGACCAAGGAAGCCGCTACGACGGTGACGGAAACTTGAAGAATTGGTGGACCGACGCCGATCAAGCCGAGTTCAAGAAACTCAAAGACCGACTGATCGCACAATATAACGCCT
The DNA here is from genome assembly GCA_041745295.1 of Pirellulaceae bacterium. Lineage (GTDB taxonomy): Bacteria > Planctomycetota > Planctomycetia > Pirellulales > Pirellulaceae > JANMEB01. The sequence goes on from JBGTJE010000025.1 coordinate 55,819, forward strand.
ACGAACCGCTCCCAGGAAAGAAGTTGAACGGCGAGTTCACGTTGGGTGAAAATATCGCCGACCTGGCGGGACTGGCAATTGCGTTCAAGGCCTATCAGCTTTCGCTAAACGGCACGTCTGCCGCGAAACTCGATGGCTTCACCGGCGATCAACGTTTCTTTATTGGCTGGAGCCAGGTTTGGCGGCGCAAGTATCGCGACGAAGATATGGTCCGTCGGATGGTCGCCGACCCGCATTCGCCTTCGTATTTTCGCGCCAATGGCCCGGTCACGAACATCGACGCGTTTTACACCGCGTTCAACGTGAGCGACCAAGACCGCTTGTTCAAACCCGAAGCGGAACGGATTCGGATTTGGTAGGGCTCACTGTCTTCGAAAATATTGTTAAGGCCGAACGAGCTTTTGAATTGTTGTACGGTTTATTGTTTTTCCAAATGTCCAACGTTTTGGCTTGCAGTTCGCGGGGCACCGTTCAAATTGAACGCCTGACGGTCTTTTCATTTGCTCGATTGAATGTCGAATCGGCCTGTTTTTCGCCGCCCATTGTTGACAGGCGCTGCAAATTGTGAGTTCATATGTCAACTTGTACACGAGCCAGCAATGGGTCAAATCGCAATCGCGTGGTTTTCCAGCTGGTAAGCTACTGCCTCAAATGATCAGTTATCAACTGGAGAACAAATCATGATCGTTTCGCGAATGAAAAAGCGTTGGTCGAATTCTAAAGTCAACCGCCAACGAAAATTCTTCCCGAATCGGGCAGCCAATATACGAAACCATTATCCGCTTTGCGTCGAGGCACTCGAAGTTCGGCAGATGTTGGATACGGAGTCCTTTTCTGCAACGCTTCCCCTCACTCCAACGGACTTCGGACCCTCGATCCTTTCCTTGAATCAATTCGATACCCAAGGTGGGTACCGCATCCTCGATCAGATCGATCTTGACATCAGCTTGCAATTGGATACGGACACAAGCGGTTCGCTTACCAACACCGGAACATCACAGGCCACTTATCGAGCGGTTGTCGACGGCACGGGAACTGCCAGTGGGCCGGCGATCGCCGGTTTGAGTTCCATCATTCACACGGACACGGGTGTTATCCCGGTGCCCGGCAACAGCACCGTCAATATTCCTCCGACCAGCGACTCCGATCCCCAAACGGAATCACATACATTCATTGACGCAATCAATTTTGCCTTGTTCACCGGCTTGGGCACGATGGACTATACCTATAACGGGTCGGCCTCTACCTCGATTACTGTCGGAGGAGGCGGAAACCTAATCCAGAGTATTACCATCGTCACCACCGGTCAGGGTTCCGCGGAAGTAACTTACACGTTCCATCTTGCGGCGCCCGCAGTCAACATCGTGAAACTGACCAACGATACTGATAACAACAGCCCGACGGGTCCACTTCTTCCAATCGGCAGTCCCGTTACATGGACGTACAACGTGACGAACCCGGGCAACGTCCAATTAGCCAACGTGAATGTTGTCGATGATCAACTGGGCGTAACGCCGGTATTCGTTTCGGGTGACACCGACGGAGACAATCGGCTCGATACTGACGAAACATGGGTCTACACAGCTTCTGGAGTTGCGACTCCCGGACAGTACGAAAACACCGGTACCGTTACTGGTAATCCGGTCGATGCGGACGGCAATCCGATCGTGAATCCCAACGTACCTACCGAAGTCACGGACGACGATCTCGATCATTATTTTGGCCAGGCAACTGTTCAAACACGGATCAGCATTTCCGTTGATGGCGTCAACGCAGTGGGCCAGTCGCACATCTTTACTGCGTTCCTCGAAATCGACGACGGCCTTCCGGCCAACCAATTTGGCGGCGACGCCTTTGACGGTTTTGGCCCGGGCGATGGCGAGTTAGTGACCATCACTCTGGACGGGAGCAATGGCGCCGTACCGGACATTAGTGCACCGACCGATCAAGCTCCGGCCGATCCTAGCTCCGAGAGCGGCCTCACCGACGCGAGCGGATTTTTCTCGGTGACCTTTTCCAGCGCCACCGCCGGTAAGGTTGCGGGCAATGCCTACTTCACCGTAGTCGATACGGATCCGATTACCGCGGAACCGTCGGATACTTCCGGCGGGGGCGGCGGTAGCGGACCGGCGCTCAAGCGATTCGTGGATGCCAACATCACGATCGCGGCCGATGGCGTCAATGCGGTCGGAGAATCTCATACTTTTACCGTAACGGTTAATCAAGATGATGGTCTCAACGCGGATGAAGGGGGCGACGGAATTACTGGTTTCGCACCAGTCACCGGCGCTGCCGTGACGGTGAACCTCGATGGGACTAACGGCGCCATCCCGGACATCAGCGCACCGACCGATCAAGCTCCGGCCGATCCTAGCTCCGAGATTGGCGTAACCAATGCCAGCGGCCAATTCGATGTGACGTTTAGCAGCGCCACCGCTGGCAAAGTGAGCGGCAACGGCTATGCGACTTTTACTTTGGATGGTGTGAATTTGGAGCGCGATACCGACCCGACGACGGCCGGTGTTGGTAGCGGGCCCAACGGCAGTGGACCTTCTCTAAAGCGGTTCGTGGATGCCAACATCACGATTGCGGCCGATGGCGTAAATGCTGTCGGAGAATCGCATACCTTTACCGTTACGGTTAACCAAGACGACGGGCTTAACGCCGACGAAGGGGGCGATGGGGTCACTGGTTTCGCACCAGTCACTGGCGCTGCCGTGACGGTGAACCTGGACGGCACCAACGGCGCCATCCCGGACATCAGCGCTCCGACCGATCAAGCTCCAGCCGACCCTAGCTCAGAGAGTGGTCTAACGAACGCCAGCGGCCAATTCGACGTGACGTTCAGCAGCGCCACCGCTGGCAAAGTCACGGGCAACGGCTACGTGATCTTTACATTGGATGGCGTGAACTTGGTTCGAGATACCGATCCAACCACCATCAATGACGGGAGCGGACCCAATGGCAGCGGGCCTTCGCTCAAGCGATTTGTGGATGCCAACATCACGATCGCCGCGGACGGTACGAATCCTGTCGGAGCACCGCATACGTTTACGGTGACCGTCAATCAAAACGATGGTCTTAACGCCGATGAAGGGGGCGACGGAGTTACCGGCTTTACGCCTGTTTCAGGTGCCGATGTGACGGTAAACCTTGATGGTAGCGGAGCCATTCCAGACATCAGCGCCCCGACCGATTTGCCTCCGGCTGACCCCAGCTCGATCAGCGGCTTGACCGATGCCCTCGGCCAATTTGCAGTGACGTTTACCAGCGCCATCGCCGGCACGGTAACGGGCAATGGGTTGGCGACCTTTACTCTGGATGGAGTAAACTTGGTTCGCGATACCGATCCGACTACCCTCGGTGCCGTTGCTGGGCCCAACGGTAGCGGCCCTGCCATCAAGACTTTCATCGGCCAACAAGGCCACACGGCTACGATCGGTTTTTGGCACAACAAGAACGGCAAGGCCGTGATCCTCAGCTCGGCCGGCACTAACTTGTCGAATTGGCTGGCAACGAACTTCCCGAATCTCTACGGAAGCCTCGCTGGAGCCACCAACTTGCAAGTGCACAACTTCTTCGTCTCCGGAACCAATAGTTACTTTGGTTCGAAGGGGACGAAAACCAATGCCCAAGTATTGGCCGTTGCTCTGGCCGTTTACTTCACCGACGTGTCCAACACCGCGGTGGCCCAAAGCTTTGGATTTGGCGGTTCGCTTGGCAACACGATCGTTTCGATCAACGGTAACGCTTCCGCGTTTGCCGGATACCTGGAACCGGGTGGCACCACCATTTCGATCAACAATATGCTCGCCGCGGCGAATTTCAACGCCGTTGGTGGCGTGATCTTCGGTGGCGCGGGTTCAAATTGGAAGAAGGTCAACGACCAGTTCTCGTTCGTGAACGAAGCGTTCGACATCTAACTTAACTTCAAGGCAGTCCGCTTTTAAACAAAACCGATGCCCGCCGCACCCTTTGTGCGGCGGGCTTTTTTGTTCGAATGCTCCTTGGCAATCCAATGCAAAGTCATCCCGTCTATTTCTGCAATCTCTGTTGGCTCCTGTTCCGGCGTTGGGCTTTAATTGCCCGCGTCAGTGACATTCGGCGAATTTGCCTTGACCAATTCCATCGCGATTTCCGCGATTAGGTCTTCTTGGCCGGCGACCAATTTTCGGCGCCCCAGTTCGATCAACAGGTCGCGCACGTCCACTCCGAACTGCTGGGCGACGGTCTGGGCACGACCAAGAAAGCTTGAGCCGATACCGGCATATCCAAGGGTCAAGGTCTCCCGGTCGACGCGCGGTGGTCGTTTCAGAAGGGGCCAAACGAGCTCGTCCGCGGCGTCCATGAGCGCGAACAAGTCGCACCCCAGTTGCCAACCGTAGCGTTTGGCTACGGCCACAAATGCTTCCAACGCTGTGTTGCCGGCACCGGCACCTAACCCGGAGAGCGATGCGTCGATTCGCGTCGCTCCGTTCTGGACGGCCACCACCGAGTTGGCCACGCCCAGGCTCAGATTGTGATGGGCGTGGAAGCCGCGCTCGGTTTGGGGCTTAAGCAGGCGATCGTAGGCCTGCAATTGCGCGGCTACATCGTCCATCGTCATCGCGCCAGCGCTGTCCGTGACGTAGACGCAGTGGGCGCCATACGATTCCATCAATTTGGCTTGTTCGGCCAAGTCAGCCGGCTGGCTCAGATGGGACATCATCAAAAATCCACCGACATCCATTCCGTTTTCTCGCGCCCATTCGATGGATTGCCGCGCGAGACCGGCTTCGTCAACGTGGGCGCGGTCGAGCGCTTTCGCAATGGCGACGACGTCCGCCAAGCGAAATTGATGACGCATCGGGTGCATCCCGTCGCGCAGTGTCACGTCTTGGATATACAATTTCCGAGGAGGCTCCTCCGCCATCGTTTCGGTCATCATACGATGGCCTCGGCGGCGTGCCATTCGACAAGCCGCTCGGCGGTCCGCACCGCGGCGGCGGTCAAGATCTCGAGATTGCCGGCATACGCCGGACGAGAATGCCCGGCACCTGTCACTTCCAGCGAGACGGTTATTTTCGTCCCCGCAAGTTGTCGATCATTTCCCGGAATGCGGAGCGAAGCAGCTGAATTCAGTTTCTCGAAACGGGATGGCTGCTTCAAACTGCAACCTGGAACCGACTTTTGAACTTGGTCAACCATGGTGCCAATAGATCGTTCGATTGCACCATCGTCGATTTCGCCAACGACAAAACAAGAAACTGCCGCACGCATTGCGATCGGAGGTTGAGCCGGGTTGAGGACAATGATTGTTTTGCCGCATCGCGCACCGCCAACGACTTCGAGGCCACGGCTTGTCGTTTGCAACCATTCGTCGATGTCGTTGCGCAGACATTTCCCGGCGGAAGTGGACGCAATCGTCACGACGGCCTCGGCGTAGATCACCGGCGCGATTTGCTGAACCGCCGCGACAATCGGAATGGTGGCTTGGCCGCCGCTGGTGACCAAATTGATGTTTGCCGCGCCAAGATGCTGATCGAGGTTGACCTCCGGTACTACCAGGGGCCCGAGCGCGGACGGTGTAAGGTCGATGACTTGTTTCCTTTGTTCCTTCAAGACCGGTGCATGCCGAATATGTGCCGCGACAGTCGTCGCGTCAAAAACGAGCTTGATGTCAGAAAACTCCGGTGAGTCGATCAACGATTCAAGACCGCCACACAACGTGGGAACTCCGAGTCTTTCGGCGCGGGCTAAACCCTCGGCCAGCGGGTCGTTGTCCACGAATGCAGCCACCTCCAGGACGTTGGAGTGTCGCAAAATCCTGATCAGCAAGTCTGTGCCGATGTTGCCGGTCCCCAAGATGGCGACTCTAGCACTGTGCATTTCGGCTCCGATCGCGCAGGACAGGGTTAACCTAAAAATCCGCAGGATTGACGAATTCGCGGGCACTGCGGGTACAAAGTTTCGCAAGCACCAACAGTTCAATAGACTCCGGAACGAAATCTAAATGGCCGTCGGCAAATAAACAATTGCCGCCGCCAGGATGGAAGCTATACGGCTCGTTGTCATTCCGGCTATTCATCCCAATCGAACAACCAAGGGCTGGTCCGCCCCCTTCGAGTTCGCCGTCGACACTGGCACCGTCTAAGCTGAACGGCCCCTCGCTGTCGGCCCAACCGATGCCTTGATCGTTTGCCAAGTCGTGTCTCGGCTTTCCATTGCGATAGACCAGCGGCCGCCCACCGCATTCCACGACCATGATTGTGGTCGATGTGCCGTCGAGGATGTCCCGCATGCCATTTCGTGAATTTCGATGCATCACCGAAAAGCGATTTTGACTGTTGTACAGCGGGGACGCGAGGTGCGAATTAATAGAGCCGGGCTGCACGCCCATGATCGCCTCGTAATCGGTCGGGGCAATCGGATTGGAAAACGTCATGTCGGGGCGCGGTGGATGGGCCATGGCTGATATCACGTTCAGCCTTTGTCCGACGCTGGGACATTGATACAGCGTGACGGGAACGGCGGCGGCCGTTGGATTCGTCCCCTCCCACCAATTGTTGGAATAATCGTAAACCTGTCGCAGGTTATCTTGTTCGACAAATTGCAACGTCAGCGCTCTCCAGCCGACGTATTTTCCACCAGGGTTGCCCGGGCCAGCCATTGTCCAACCCGAAGCCGGAAACACATTATGAGCCGCTTCAAAGCCCAGTAGCGAGAGTCCCTGTTGCCGCAAATTGTTGGCGCAATTGGTTCGCCGAGCTGCTTCGCGAACGCCTTGTACGGCCGGAAATAGCAATCCAATGAGGATGCCGATGATCGCAATCATGACCAGCAATTCAATCAGGCTAAAACCTGTTCGACGAATCATTTCCGGTCCCGGTTGAATGCGCCAGAAGTTCCAATCTTTAGATTTTGATTATTCGCGCCGGATACGCAACTGGATACGCGAATTTTCCCGGGTTAAGGGCCGATACAAAAAATGCTCCCCATCACGAACGAAGTTGCGGTAATAGAGTTCACGATTTCGGGCGAATGTCCGGGGTTGGGAAGACGCGGACTTTGGTTGGCGACAAACAAACCAGCTCTCCCAATCGAAGACTGAGCTCATTGAATCGCTCCAGGGGGAGATCGATTTTGATTTCACGCGAATCCTGGGTGAGCAATGCCACTTTCGCTATCGACCCCGCATGGTTGAAACGCGCCACGCTGGCCAACAGCGATCCGGCCACGTTCGTTTGACGGTGAATCGTCCATTCGTGCGGCCGGACGTAGACATTGGCGGGTCCGCTAATTTCTTCCGATTCGACCGAAACGTCGACGGCCAGTCCCGGAACCAACGCCCGGCCGGCATTCAACCGCCCCTGAAAGACGTTGACATTGCCCAGAAAGTTCATCACAAACTCGGTCGCGGGTTCATGGAACAGTTCCGCCGGCGAAGCCACTTGTTCGATGCGGGCCTGGTTCATCACGACGACTCGGTCCGATACCTCCAACGCCTCCTCTTGATCGTGCGTGACCAAGATCGTGGTGGTGTGCAGTTCGTCGTGCAGCCGCCGCAACCAGTCTCGAAGTCCTTGGCGGACTTTGGCGTCAAGAGCTCCAAACGGCTCGTCCAGGAGCAATACCCGAGGCTCAATCGCCAAGGCCCGCGCCAGCGCGACCCGTTGCCGTTGGCCGCCCGATAATTGAGACGGATAACGATTACCAAAACCCTCGAGCTGGATGAGCCGAAGCAGTTCGCGGACGCGCGAATCAATGATGGCGTTGCTGGGCCGTGTTTTTCGCGGGCGAACGCGCAAGCCGAACGCAATGTTCTCAAACACGGTCATGTGGCGAAAGATGGCGTAATGTTGAAACACAAAGCCGACTTGGCGCTGGCTGGCCTTTTTTCCCGCGACGCTCTCGCCATGAAAAAGAATTTCCCCTGAGCAATCGGGGTCTACGGATTCCAAACCGGCGATGACGCGAAGCAGCGTCGTCTTGCCCGAGCCCGAGGGGCCTAACAACGAAACCAATTCGCCATCTTCAATCTGCAGGCTGACGTCAGATAACGCAGTAAATTTGCCAAAATGTTTGGTAATGTTGCGTACTTCGATGCTCATGCGGTCACCTCCACGATCCGCACCGCTTCGGCCCGTTGTTGGTCGAGTCGATATTCTAAAATCGCCTTTAGGGTCAAGGTCGCCACAGCCAACAATGCCAGAGACGTCGCCATCGCAAAGGCAGCCACGATGTTGTACTCGTTGTAAAGGATCTCAATATGCAGCGGGACCGTATTGGTTCGCCCGCGAATATGACCTGAAACCACCGACACGGCGCCGAATTCGCCAATCGCTCGGGCGACACAGAGGATGACACCGTACATCAAGCCCCAACGAATGCTGGGAAGAGTCACGCGCCAAAATGTCTGCCAGCCGCTGGCTCCCAGCGACAGCGCGGCTTGCTCTTCTTCATTTCCCTGTTCCTCCATCAACGGAATCAACTCGCGAGCCACAAACGGCACCGTGACGAAAATCGTAGCCAGCACAATGCCCGGTATCGCGAAGATGATTCGAATATCGTTGTCCGCCAACCATTTTCCGAACCATCCATTCAGACCAAACATCAGGACAAAGACGAGGCCCGAAACGACGGGGGACACCGCAAACGGCAAATCGACGAGCGTGGTCAGCAGGCTTTTGCCGCGAAATTGGAACTTGGCAATCGCCCAAGCCGCGGCTACCCCAAACACCGTGTTGATCGGAACCGCGATCGCCGTCGCCAACAAAGTCAGCTTGATCGCATGCCAGGCCACCGGGTCGCGGAACGAACGGAGATAAACCCACCAGCCCTGGCGAAAGGCTTCGACAAAAATCACCACCAATGGCAGGATCAGCAATAATCCGACAAACCCAAGCGTGATCGAAATCAATAGGCCTCGCACCCACCACGGATCGTGGCGCGGCATTTGAGTTACGCAAACAGCCGTTGCGGGCGACGGTCGATTCATCTCAAACTGCCTCCGCCCGCTCGTTGCGGCCGAGCCACCACTGAATCGCGTTGATCGAAAATAGGATCGCAAACGAGGCCATCAGCATCACGAACGCAATCGCCGTCGCCCCTGCGTAGTCGTATTGTTCCAATTTGGTGATGATCAAAAGCGAACTGATTTCAGTGCGAAACGGCATATTGCCAGAGATGAATACCACCGAGCCGTATTCGCCCAGCGCTCTCGCGAAGGCCAATGCAAAACCCGTCACCAGCGCCGGAAACACGCTGGGAAAAGTCACCCGCCGAAAGGTCTGCCAGCGCGTCGCTCCGAGACTAGAGCTGGCCTCCTCGGCTTCGGCGTCCAATTCCATCAATGCCGGCTGCAAAGTGCGCACCACGAACGGAAGCCCGATGAATGTCAAGGCAATTACGATACCCAACGGCGAGAATGCGGTTTGAATTCCCCACCGCGCTAACGAGCTGCCAATCCAGCCAGTCGGCGCGTAAATTGCCGTCAACGCGATGCCGGAGACCGCCGTGGGCATCGCAAATGGCAAATCGATCAATGCGTCCAAGATCCGCTTGCCCGGAATGTGGTAGCGAACCAGCGTCCAGGCCACGATGAATCCAAATACGGCGTTGATCCCTGCCGCAATCGCAGCCGTACCAAACGTCAAACGATACGAGGTTAATACGCGAGGGTCAGTGAGTGCTGCTACCAACCCCTCGCCCGAACGCGAAAGAATGCTCAAAAGCAAACTCGACAATGGGATCAATACAATCAGACAGAGATACAACAGCGTGTATCCCATCGTGAGCCCAAATCCGGGCAAGATATTGGTGCGTGGTCGTTTCAACGGATTCCACTATTCTCAAAACAAACTTGGCGACGTCACTGCGCGTTGGCGGGTTGATAGATTTGGTCGAAGACGCCGCCGTCGGCGAAATGCTTGGCCTGCGCTGGACTCCAGCCGCCGAAGACCTGTTCCACGCTGAAAAGTTCAATTTTTGGAAATTGCTGTCGAATGTCGTTGGGCATTTCCGCCAGCGTCGCTGGGCGATAGTGATGTTTGGCCGCCAAACGCTGCCCCTCGGGCGAATAGAGGAACTCCAAATAGCCTCGCGCGACGTCGGTCGTTCCGTGCTTCGCAGTGACTTGGTCGACCACTGCAACCGGAGGCTCTGCGAGTATGCTCAGCGGCGGCGTCACAATTTCGACTTGATCTTTTCCTATTTCTTGCAACGCCAAATGGGCTTCGTTTTCCCAAGTCAAAAGTACATCGCCGATTTGGCGTTGAACAAACGTGTTGGTTGCGCCCCGCGCCCCAGAATCGAGAACCTGAACTTTCTGGAAGATTTTCTTGACGAAGTCTTGTGCGGCCTTTTCCGCTTCCGCAAACTTCGGATCTTTTTTCAATCCGCTAACGTCGGTCAAGTCTCCCAATTTCTGACGCAGGGCAAATCCCCAGGCCGCCAAATAAATCCACCGCGCCCCGCCACTAGTTTTCGGATTGGGTATTACGATTTGGACGTCCTTTGCAACCAAGTCGTCCCAATTGGCGATTTGCTTTGGGTTGCCTTTGCGCACCATGAAAACGATCGTCGATTGATAGGGCGTGCTGTTGTGCGGAAATCGCTTTTGCCAATCCTTTGAAAGGAGGCCACTCCGCTCGGCAATGGCATCAATATCGAAAGCCAACGCCAGCGTCACCACATCGGCCTCCAATCCGTCGATTACCGCCCGCCCTTGCTTGCCCGACCCACCGTGCGATTGTTCGATCGTGACCTCGGTCCCGGTCGTCTTGAGCCAATGCTCAGAAAACTGCTGATTGAACTCTTGGTAGAACTCACGGGTTGGGTCGTACGAGACGTTGAGCAACGTTACCCGCGAACCCTTCTGAGATCCGCTTTCCGCATTCCCGTCGGTCGAACTTGAACTTGGGGCACATCCGCCAGCGAGCAACGCCACGACCAGCGCGATTCCAAAGCAGAACGAGGGGCGTGAGAGCGATTTCATGTGCGTGTCTCCATCCAAATTGGTTTTGTAGATTCGCTTTTGGCTCCGCTACTCCTCCTGCGGATCGCTCCCCCAAGCGACGCCAAAACGATTAGGAATCGCTTCGTAAAAGCACAGGCCATGCCAGGTTGAACTTTTGGCTTGCGATTGAGAAAACAAGCGGAAAATTCACGCATGGCACACAATTCGATGCGATAACAAACTGCTGACTATCATATTTACAAGTTTTCCTTGATTAATTACCGTTATATGCGATGGAAATTGGTTAATTGTTTTGAATGTTTACATGTCTGAGTTTTCCATTATTGGTGCGGAAACTGGTCTGCGATTGGTCATGGAGCGAGTCGATCTCGTGGCGCCCTTGGACGTGCCCGTCTTAATTTTGGGAGAGACTGGGACTGGGAAGGAAGTTGTCTCGCGGGCAATTCACAATCGATCCAAGCGCTCGCAAAATCCGTTCATACGGGTGAACTGTGGAGCGATTCCATCCGAGTTAATCGACTCGCATTTGTTCGGCCACGAGCGGGGCAGCTTCACGGGTGCGCTCGACAGTCGGCAAGGATGGTTTGAGCGCGCGGACGGAGGGACGTTATTCCTGGACGAGATTGGCGAATTGCCGTTGCCAGCTCAAGTCAGGTTGCTGCGGGTATTGCAGGACCATCAATTTGAAAGAGTCGGCGGCCAGGCAACGGTGAAGGTCGATGTGCGAATCGTTGCGGCAACGCATTGCAATTTGGCCGACATGGTGAAAAACCGATCGTTTCGCGATGACCTTTGGTTTCGGATCAACGTCTTTCCGATTTTGCTCCCCTGTCTGCGCGAGCGGGTCCGGGATATACCGCCATTGGCAAGTCATTTCGCGCAGCGGGCTGCGACTCGATTCGGTCTGAATTATGTCGAGCCAACCTCAAGCGACGAAGAATTGCTCTGTTCGTACGCCTGGCCGGGGAACATTCGGGAATTGCACGCCGTGATCGACCGAGCCGCCATTCTAGGCAATGGTGTACGACTCGAGATCGCCAAAGCGTTGGGGGTGACTCCGCCCCCGTTGCGCCAAGACTTCGATCAACCCGTTTCGAGCCGCCGTCACGAGGCCACGCCAAGCCGCTCGAGCAAACAACCGTTGAATACTCTCGACGAAGCGATCACAGATCACATCCGGCTCGCGCTTTCGGCTACGCGAGGCAAAATCGAAGGCCCACACGGTGCCGCATCGATTTTGAAGATCAATCCCCACACCCTGCGCGCCAAAATGCGAAAACTGGGGATCAATTGGATTGAGTATCGCAATCCGCTTACTTAACCATTCTGGCGGCCATCTCGCACAGGGCGCGGGCGGTGGCTTCGTTGCGCGCCTCGGCGATGGCCCGCACGATCGGTTCGGTGTTGCTTGGCCGGACGAGTAGCCAGCGATCGGGCCAATCGAGCCGCAGGCCATCCATGTGATTGATGCTCGCCTCGCGATTGTGATACTCAAGCTCGGCAATCCAAGCGGGGATCCGCGACGGATCCAACGCAAACGTAGTCTTGTGAATTGCGTATTGCGGCAGGTCGCGAATGTGTTGACTGACCGTCGATTCGGTTGCGGCAAGCGCATCGAGGACTTGGGCCATCGCGACGAAACTGTCGCGCACGTAGCCGACTCGCGGGTCGATCGGCCCACCGTTTCCTTCGCCGCCGTAGACGGCACCGACGGCAATCATTTTGTCTGTGACATTGGCTTCGCCGACGGCACTCAAATGGCATGTACAACCAAGTCGCTCGGCGATTTCCACCGACATGCGACTCGTCGCACAATTGATGACGACATTGCCGCGCTGTGCCTGAATCCGATGCCGCAAGGTAATCGCGAGTGTGTATTCTTCGCCGATGTAATGGCCGCGCTCGTCAATGACGGCCAAACGATCCGCGTCGGGATCTTGGCAAAAGACGATGTCGGCCCCCAACGAAACCGCGCGGGCCGCCACCGTTTTCAGATTATCCGCCGTTGGCTCGGGGGGATGCTCAAAACGGCCGTCCGCAGCCTCACCCAAAATCTGTGCATCGACGCCCAAGGCCTCGAACAATCGCCTCGCCAATCCAGCGCCCGCGCCGTGATTGCTATCGAGGACGACTTTGAAGCGCCGCCTTCGAATCGCTTCAACGTCGACCGTCGCCAAGACTAATTCCAAATGCCTAGGCGTCGTGTCGCCGATCGGTTTCACCTGTTCGATTTCGTCAAACGGCGCCCATTGAATGTCCCGCCGCTCGAAACGCTCGATGACCGGTTTACCATGGCTGGCGGAAATGACGCGCCCGTCCCGCCCAAATAATTTGAGCCCGTTGTACGGTGCGGGATTGTGGCTGGCGGAAATTTGGATTCCGCCGGCAGCGGCGGACTGCCGGACGAGCACGCCGAGGGTGGGAGTCGAGGCCACGTCGGCGTACAAGACCGCGCGTCCGCAAGCGGTCAGACCAGCTTGGATCGCCGCGGCCAGCATCGGTCCCGAACCGCGCCCGTCGCGTGCGAGTACGATCGGTCCGGGCTGCAATTGATTGGCGAACGCACATGCGTAATAGATGGCGATCGCCGGGTCCAAACTTTCCCCGATGATTCCTCGCAGCCCGGACACGCTGATGATCGGTTTCGCCATGGTGGAATTGCGCGGGCCAAGTGATGCGGCGACTTGTCGGAAAGTTGCCAGAATACCTAGAATCGTGATTCCCGTTTCGAGGGACTGGGCCGAAGCTTGTGATCAGCCAAATGCCGCCGCGCTTCACTCAGACAACACTAAGGTTAACCAGTATGACAAAAACCGCAACGTCGTCAGACATTCAGCTTGCGCTGGACAAGCTGTCTCAGGCACTCCGCGACGGCCAAATCTCGAAGACCGCGGTCGGGAATATTAAGACTTGGCTCACCGATCCAAAATATTCGGCGTATACCGAACAAGTCGCACAACACATACGCGACAAGAAATGGAAAATTCTCGACGACGTTTTTTGGACGGTGATCCCGTTCGGAACCGGCGGCCGCCGGGGCTTGATGTACCCCATTGGCAGCAACGCAATCAACGAACGAACCATTGGCGAAAGCGCCCAAGGGCTAGTCCAATACGTGCGGATAACCAAACCTGCCGGACCTTGGGCTTGCGCGATTGCCTACGATACGCGGCATCGCTCACGCGAATTCGCCGAACTGTGTGCGTCGGTGATGGTCGCCGGTGGCTTCACGGTTTATTTCCTTGATGACTTTCGCAGCACGCCGGAACTTTCCTTCTTGGTTCGCTACAAAAGTTGCGACTGCGGAATCATGGTGACCGCCAGCCACAATCCACCCAGCGACAACGCGGTCAAAGTGTATTGGTCAAATGGGACGCAACTCATTCCGCCGCACGACCGGGGCGTGATCGAAGAAGTTGGCCGCGTCGAAACATTGCGCACCGCCGATTTTGGTCAGTCGGTGGCCGCTGGCAGGATAAACTTGTGCCTCGCTGAAGTCGACCACGCACTGCTCCGGGAGCACCTGCGTCTCAGCATCCCGGGCCCGCGCGACGTAAAGGTAATCTACTCGCCGCTGCACGGCGTCGGCGAGTCCAACGTGCGATCGTTGCTGGAGGCCGACGGATTTCAGAAGCTTGAAATTTACGAACCGCATCGCAAGCCCGACGGCGATTTTCCCAACGTCCCCGGACACGTCTCCAATCCGGAAAACGCCGAGGTCTTCAGCGAGATCATTCGCCACGCGCAAGCGACCGGGGCGGAACTGATCTTAGCGACGGATCCGGATTGCGATCGGATGGGCGCCGCCGCGCCGCTGGGTTTGGACCCGCATGGACCTTGGAAAACGTTTACCGGAAACCAGCTCAGCAGCCTGCTCGCAGAGTTTGTCTTGCACAAGCTTCAGCAGACAGAGCAGCTTACGCCGATGCATTACATCGTCACGACACTCGTCACGACGCCGCTGGTCAAGCGGATCGCGGATTCGTTCCAGGTGCGGTGCTTTGACCAGAATTTGGTCGGCTTCAAGTGGATATGCAACGTGATGGACCAGCAAGGTCCCGACCAATTCGTCTACGGGACGGAAGAGTCGCACGGTTTCTTGATCGGTCAATATTGCCGCGACAAGGACGGAGCCATCGCCTGCATGCTGATGAGCCAACTCGCCGCCGAAGCGAAATCGGAGGGCCAGTCCGTTCATCAGCGGTTGGACAAGTTGTACTTGAAGCACGGTCTGTACCACGAACACCAGCTCAACCTGCGGATGGAGGGTTCGGACGGGATGCTGCGAATGCAGCGGCTGATGGAAGCCCTTCGCGAGCGACCTCCCACGATGCTCGGCGATTTGAACGTAAGCGCGGTGCGCGATTTCTTGAACCGCCGGCGTATTATTACCGGGAGTGCGTCTGCGACGATGGATGGTCCGGTTGACAATTTGATTATGCTCGACTTGGAGTGGGAGGGAAACTTCGTTGCCGTGCGACCCTCCGGAACCGAGCCGAAAGTCAAGTTTTACATGTTCACTTACTTGCGAGCGAGCGAACTTGGAGACCTTGTGGCAGCCAGGGCTTCACTCGTCTCGCGCGTCAGTGCATTTGAACGCGACCTGCGTCGGTTTGCGGAAACTATTTGATTCATCGCGTTATTGTAAATTTCCTGGATTCACGCCTACGCGTGAATGACGATTTGGTAAAACGTTGCGCAGTTTAACTTTTGAAGGGATAGATTATGTCAAGCCACAAAGCGTCGTGGACGATCGCGTTATTTCTCGTCGGATGTGGATTGGCCATTGGGCAAGAAACCACGTCGGCCCCAGCCGCCGCATCGAAAGAACACGGGTGGCTGCAGCAATTCGTCGGAGAATGGGTCGTGAGTATGGTGAACGATGGCGATTCCAATCAAACTGCAGCCGAACCGATCGGAACCGAAGTTGTGCGAGCGTTTGGGGGCCACTGGGTGATTGCTGAGTCAAAACTAAAGGCTCCGACCGGCGATTCATTGGACACCATTTTGACGATGGGGCATGACCCCAACAAAAAGAAGTACGTTGCTCACTGGATTTGTTCCCAATTGCCCGACCAATGGGTCTACGATGGAATGCTCAATGATTCGGGCACGACTTTGACCTTTGAAGCCGAAGGACCGAATCCAGCGCTGGGCGGGAAATTGTCAAAATTCCGCGATGTGATCGAGTTCAAAACCAAAGATCACCGAGTTCACTCGTCCTTTATCCTGGGACCGGACGGAAGTTGGACAAATTTTTCCACCGCGGATTACCGTCGAAAGAAGCAGTAGTACTGTAGTTGTGGCAGAGCTGGAGACGGCCGGACGAATGACCAAAACCGGAAGGGCTGCATTTGCACGGCGAACCGAGGCCAAATCCAGAATATATCGGTACGAGCAAAAAGTGGTCGCCGAAGCTAAATTGGATAAGTCCAGGGCCCGCGAATTTCAGAAAAGCAACGTCGCTTGGGGGTTTTTTGAATCGCTCCCGCCGAGCTACCGCAATAAAGTGCTGTGGTGGGTCATGAGTGCCAAAGCGGAGGACACCAAGGATCGCCGTTTCAAGCGACTCGTTGAAACGTGCGCGGCCGGCAAACAATTAGACTAAATCCATTCCCGGCTCATTGTCCCAACTAAGAATATAGGACAGACAATAGAAACGCCTCCAATCGGCGGCTCACTGACGACTTTGGCGGAGGTCCGAGACAATTTAAATTGCGACCAATTTTTTTTTGCTTGCCAATGGAAGCTGAAACGCCACAGTCCGAACCCAACCCTTTATTGGGAAACGCGTTCGCGGCGGAGAAGGTCAAAGCCTTTCCGCAATCGGCAGGAGTCTATTTGATGAAAGACGCCGCGGGGCTCGTGATTTATGTGGGCAAAGCAAAAAATCTACGCTCTCGCGCCGGCAGTTACTTTCAGCGCAACGCAGAAAGCGAAATGCGTACGTCGTATTGGGTCAACGATATCAACGACATTGACTTCATCGAATGCGAGAGCGAGGTCGACGCGCTGCTGGTCGAATCTCGCTTGATCAAAGACATCCAACCGCGGCATAACAAAGGGCAGAAAGACGACAAGACGTTCCCCTATCTGCAAATCACGACCCACGAGGATTTTCCGCGGGTCGAAGTCACCCGCGAACCGGCCAGCCACGGCGTCAAACTCTACGGTCCGTTTGCCAGCGCCGGCTCGTTGCGCGGCGCCGTCCAAGTCCTGCAGCGCATTTTTCAGTTTCGCACTTGCTCGCTGGACATCGAAGAAAACGACCCGCGGTGGCGCTGGTTCCGCCCCTGCTTGCTGGCTAGCATCCGGCAATGCACCGCGCCGTGCAATCTCCGGATTAGCAAAGAGGAATACCGCCGCGATATCCGCCGTCTGCTGATGTTTTTGGATGGAAATAAAACGAGGTTGCTCGAGCAGATGCGGGCCGAGATGCAACAAGCATCCGACACGCTGGACTTTGAACAGGCGGCCAAACTGCGCGACGAGGTTCGAATGCTGGAGTCACTCGATGATCGAGGCGAACTGGATACGCATGTGCAACCGGAAGTTTTCTTTATCGATCCCAAGAAAGGCTTGGCGGGACTTCGCAAAGTCTTGCAATTGGAAACGACTCCGCGCACGATCGAAGGGGTCGACATCGCGCATTTGGGAGGGACGGAAACCGTCGCGAGCTTGGTCAAGTTCATCGATGGATTGCCATTCAAGCCCGGCTATCGGCGATTCCGCATCAAGAGTGTCGACGGGATCGACGACTATCGTAGCATTCACGAAGTCGTCACGCGACGGTTTCAGCGATTGGCCGACGACTCGGACCCGTTTCCTGATATTTTGCTGATCGATGGGGGCAAAGGCCAGCTGGGGGCAGCGTTGGCTGCGTTTGCAGCATTGGATATTGGCCCACCGACCGTTATCTCGATTGCGAAAGAAAACGAAGAGATTTTCCGTCCCGGGATGAGTGAGCCGCTCCGATTGAGCCGCCACTCGTTTGCATTGCGGTTGCTCCAATATGTGCGCGATGAAGCCCATCGATTTGCCCAACATTATCACCACATTCTTCGCCGCCGGACGCAGCGCGACGAGTGAAGCATCCGTTGCTTGTGTGCCACTGGCTCTGCCAGTGTTTGCCGAGCCGAGTTGTTCAATGGGAACACTCGCAGAGCCAGTGGCACACAATACCAGAGAATGACTGGGTTTCGCCAACCAACCCGCGCCGTAGTCTCGCAGTCGATGCCAGAATAGAATTCGACTTAAAGGCACGTACGCGCAACCGGCGATCAAAGCTAATCGCGTTTGGCAAACTCCAGTTTGGGAAGTCCACGATGTCATATCAAAACGAAGATCCGTATCCCGATCGACGTCAACCGCGTGGCCGCGGGATGTCGGGGCTCAAGTTTCGGTTGATCATAGCGGGCGTGATCGTATTGATCTCGGTTGTGTCGTACTGGTCGCGGCAGGAGAAAAATCTTACGACCGGAGAGTTTCAGCCGGTGGGTGGCATCACGATCGATGATGAGATTGCGATAGGCTTGCAAGCGGCGCCGGAGATGATTGACCTGCATCACGGCGAGTCGCGCGACTTGCAAGGTCGGCGCAATGTCGAAACAATTGCCGCGCGGCTGTTGAACGCCTTGTACCAGCGAGTGCAACGCGCCGGTGGCAAAATTCCTTATCAATTCCAAGCCCACCTTTTGGCCGACTCGCAAACCGTCAACGCGTTTGCCCTGCCAGGCGGGCAAGTGTTCATCACCGAGGCGCTTTACAAAAACCTACAAAATGAAGCTCAGTTGGCGGGCGTGCTAGGTCACGAGATCGGACACGTGATCGAACGGCACGGCGCACAGCGAATTGCCAAAGACCAACTATTTCAAGGCATTGTCGGCGCCGCAGGAGTTGCGGGAGGAAGTCAGAGTTCAGCCCAGATAGCGCAACTTGTTACGCAGCTTACGCAAATGAAATACGGTCGACAAGACGAATTGGAGTCCGACCGGTGGGCGGTCCAGTTGATGACATATGGCGGTTACCATCCCGAACAAATGTTGACCGTGATGGACATTCTCGAAAAAGCAAGCGGCGGCGCAGGCGCTGGACCCGAGTTCATGAGTACGCATCCCAAGCCTGCGAACCGGCGCGAGTACATTCGGGGGATCATTGAAGAGCTATTTCCTGAGGGGATTCCACGCGATTTGACCCCCGGTGCTTCGTTGCACGGTTCGGCTGGTGGTGTCCCGGTGGAACGTGGGCAAGATCCCTATTAGCTGCTGTCTCAAACCATCACCCACAGGGCGCTAGCCGCGGTTTTTACGCCGTGTTCAACGATCGAAAAAACTGGGCGCTAACGCGTTGCGGCTGACAAGGGCGGCTGCAGGTCACAATTCGGAGAGAATTCATGTTTCGAGATCGCCAGGATGCGGCCCATCAGTTGGCAAATCGACTGCGGAACAAGCGGCTTCGGGAGCCCTTGGTGCTGGCGATTCCGCGGGGGGGCGTGGCGATTGGTGCCGCCTTGGCGGAAGAACTTGGCGCTGAGTTGGACGTCGTCTTGTCGCGGAAGCTCCGCGCGCCTAACCAGCTGGAACTTGCGATCGGCGCCGTTTCGGAAGCCGGGCAGGATTTTGTTAACGATGCCATGGTTCGCGCGACGAGTGCGACTCCGAGCTATTTGGCGGATGAAAAGTCATTTCAGTTATCGGAAATCGCCCGGCACAAGTCGGTCTTCCGCTTCGTCCGCCCAGCGGCCCCGCTCCAGAGTCGCTCGTTAATCGTCACCGATGACGGGATCGCAACGGGATCGACGATGCTGGCTGCGCTCCAGTCGATCCGCGTGCAAAATCCGTTCGAGATCATCTTGGCCGTTCCGGTTGCGCCCGTCGATCGATTGCAGGCATTACGAGCGTGGTGCGACGAACTCGTCTGCCTTGAGACACCGGATGATTTCCGGTCGGTTGGGCAATACTACAAACGATTTGGACAACTAGACGACGACGAGGTCATTGCGTTGCTGACGCAGTCGATGGTACGACACTACCCACAGGCGCAACCAAAAGGCAATCCGTTGACTACGGAAAAGTCGCCTCAACAATGACCAATGACTTTAGGAGTTCGATGCGGGAGGTGTTCCCAGGCAACACGATGAACATCAATTTGATTTTACATGCAGGATGGATCTTGCTTTGGGTCGGATCATTCGTCGCTAGCGCCGGGTGCTCGACGCCAATTGCCGCTTCGTCGCCAGACAATAATCCAAGACCTCGACAAGACGATTCAACCGAAGATGGCGAATTGCCGCACTATACGGATGCGGACTTTCGGCAGCACATAGCCGACTTAAAGGCGCGGCTCCCGGCGACGGATGATTTTCACGTTTGCCTGGTCAAGCCGTTTGTGGTGATCGGCAACGAGTCGCCTGAGGTTGTGGAAAGGCGGGCCGCGAACACGGTTTCGTGGGCCGTCGAGCGGCTCAAGCGGCAGTACTTTCCCCACGATCCGAAACAGATCATTGATGTTTGGCTGTTCAAGGACAACGACTCCTACGAAAAGTACAACCTAGAACTGTTTGGCGCGGCGCCCCATACGCCCTATGGGTATTACTCGTCGGCCAACAGGGCACTGGTGATGAACATCAGCACAGGGGGCGGGACGCTGGTGCACGAAATCGTCCATCCGTTCATCGAGGCGAATTTTCCTAATTGTCCCTCGTGGTTCAACGAAGGCCTGGCGTCATTGTATGAGCAATGCTCTGACCGGGACGGCGCTATTTGGGGCGCGACGAATTGGCGCTTGGCCGGTCTACAGGAGACGATCACCGATCGGCAGCTTCCCACATTCGAGGAACTTTGCGGGACCACCACTGCGGAGTTCTACAATAGCGATCGTGGAAATAATTATGCCCAAGCAAGGTATCTGTGTTATTACCTGCAAGAAAACGATATGTTGGCCACATACTACCGCGACTTCTTAGCGAAACGAGAGGAGGACCCCAGCGGCTATCGAACGCTTGTCAAGATTTTGGGCGAACCGGATATGGCCGAGTTTCAAAAGGATTGGGAAGCTTTCGTATTGCGATTGCGGTTTTAAAGGTAGGTGTGAGGCTTGAGGCTACAGGCGTGAGGGAAAATAAAATCAATCACGCGATACTCAAGTCGCCAACCTCAAGGTCAACCTCAACCCCAAGCCCAAGGCCCCAAGCCTAAAAAAAAAACGGCAAGAGGACGAGCTCTTGCCGCATTTGCGCGAATTCATTGGACGACGTTATTTGGCTCGTTCGACGGTGATCGATTGGGCATCGCCCGGCGAAATGAATTGTCTTTCGGTTCCCTTGGCTGCAATCGAGGCCTTGGCCAGATCGGCAACTTCCACGGTGACCTTTTGCGCGACGATCAATTGGTTCGGATGAAAGTATCGTTCGAAGTAGCCGCTACTGAGTTCAACCTTGTTCAACACCAGCAATTGTTCCCAGGACAAACCATTGGCGATGTGCCACGCGGTGGCTTGGGCGACGTGTTGTTCGATTTCGCCGCGGGCCAACATTTTGCATGTCTCGATCACGGCTTGATCGGTCGTGAATTTTTCGATGGGAATGACCGTGTAGGTTCGGAACGGGGCCGGATCTTCCTTACCGAATTCCAAGCAGACCGTATTGACTTTGACTCGTCCAACGCGACCGGC
>JBGTJE010000026.1:0-2286 GCA_041745295.1 Pirellulaceae bacterium
TCGCCCGTTGCAACCGAGTCTCCTTTTTTTCCGCTCGCCGATGGCCAACATCTCGGGGCAGAAGTCGGACCCGATAATCTCGACCTCGCCGCGAGTCTGCTTGTAATACGCGAACGCCAAGTCGCCCGTGCCGGTACAGACGTCGAGAATCGGCGCGGTCCCTTGCGGCGGCGCGAGTCGAACGGTACGCCACCGCCAATACTTGTCCGTATTCGCCGATAGCACATGGTTCAACAGATCGTAGCGCGGCGCGATCTCGCCGAACATTTTCTGAACGCGTTCGTTCGACTTATCGACGGTGATTGGCATTGGCTGGCTCAAGGCGGTGACGAGATCGATTACTAGCGATGCCCACGGCGTTATAACCGCAACTCCAAAAATAGCTTAACAACGCCAGTTTCTGTGGCAGCCCGTGAGCGGAATGGCGCTAGCCCTTAGGTTTAGCCACATTTTTTGTACTTTGTTTTTGCGACGTCGTATCCGATGACCATGGGGAGTAGTTCCTTCCATCCTTCCCAGAGGACTTGCCAGCCAGGTGGATGATCGTGTTTTCGATTTTGATGTCCGCCCAGGCGTGCCAAGGCATAGTAGAACTCATGCACCGTCCAATCCAGTTTGATTGTCTGATGACGCCACAGACTGAGCACTTCGACGTAAGAGCGATCGATGACCGTCGTGGCTTTTCGAGTCTTGGCGTCAGGGCGGCGGCTGGCTTGGCGCAATTCGAGCAAGGTCAACGCCACGACCGACAGCAGGGCGATGGCCGGCTGAAGCCGATCCTCGCTGGTGAATTGGAGATCCTCCGTCCGGCAGCCGGTCTTCTGGCCTTTGTGATACTCTTCGATGATCCAGCGACATTCATACCATCCGACCACGCGATAAGCCGACTCGAAGCATTCCACCGGCTCATTGGTAATCAAGATCCATTCCAAACGTTCTTGACCTTTCGGAGGATCAACCTCCCACACACGCACGATCCAGACCTTCATCGGCGGGCTGTCTTGGCCCGGCTTGGAAGGATGGATTTGCACGGGCGCAAACGCGACCGCCATCTCGGCTTCGCGTTTGATACGTTTGACCAGCTTCTTCTTCCCTTTGCGATGGGGACTTTTCATTTCCGACTTCGAAGTCACTTGCAACGTCCAAGTGCCCGCCTGCGGAAGCGTGCTGGCGTACTGCTTCAACTTGGCAGCCTCGCTTTCTTCCGGCCCGCCGTGACCTATCAAAATGCAACGATCGTGCGACGCACGAATGACAAAGCGTCTGCCGCTGTTCATTTCGTGCTCGATGAATTCAGCCGTGTCCGCGCCTCGGTCGCACACATCCACGATCTGCCGATCGGCCGGCAGCGGCTGGGTGCCTTGGCTCCACAGCAGGCTTTCACGCGACTGGCGTTTGTTTCTCTGGGCTCGTGTTTCCGACTTGGAGACTTGCGGCCGCCGATGCAGAATCTGGTTGCACAGTCCGATCACATCTTTCGTTTCGGGATCGACCGCCAAGCTATTGTGAGTGATGTATCCGCGGCGATTTCCGTTTCCGATCTGTCCGAGCTTGGTCAGCGACTTGCGCGTTGTATATTCCAACTCGGTCGTATCGTGCAGCACCAAGACCGGCCCTGCCAACTCTTTCATGCGTTGCAGCGTTGCTTGGCGATGCGGGTCGAGAATGGCTTCATGCGTGACATCGTCTTTGTCCATCAAGCGATAGAAAGCATGCAAGTCCGCCGGACTGCGCAACTTTTGCGGCAGCGATCCCCCCGGCCGCAGACGCATCTGATCGGCCAACTTGACCAATCGCTTGGTTCTGCGTTTGTCGCCCAGTTCCGCGTGACCGAAATTCATTTCACCAAAACTTTTTTCTTGAGTCATACCCGACCCTCCGTGAACAACCGAGCTGGTTACCAATCCGTCACTCGTAATCATTCGCGGACGATCAAGTTCCCCGTGATGCTTGTGCCAGCGTTGCACGCTAAAACAAGCCCGCACAAAGTCGCTGATCAGATTCAAACTTCCACACGCGCAGCATAAACTCCACCACGCTTACCAAAACAAATTCCAAACAAAGCGCAATCAGACACAAACAAAATCAATAAAAATGTGGCGACACCTAAACGCTAGCCACCGGTTCTTCGTTCGTCGCGTAACACCGGCGGCTAGCGCCGTGCCGCTCACTTGAAATCGGACAGTAATTTTTCGACCAATCCTAAGAAACGTATTGGCGGCGATGAATGTCCGTTGTTGCGATCTTGGATTGCTCGAAATTGCCCTCCGGGAGACCAGTGAAGAA
>JBGTJE010000027.1:0-20035 GCA_041745295.1 Pirellulaceae bacterium
GGCGGCGGCGGTGGTCGCGGTCGTCGACCTCACTAGTCTGATTGGCGACAATTAGATCCAAACGAAAACTCGGCGAATGCTTCGCCGAGTTTTTTGTCGCCGTAGTAGGTCTCGCGAGCCGAGCGAGACTTTGGACCATCACGGTATGACCAACTCAATTGGCGTTCTCCGTCAATAACTTCGGCCGAATTTTGCTTGAGCGGCGATCAGCAAGTTACGCGATGGGGACTGGCGAATTCATTGGCAGGACAAAGTCTCGCTCGGCTCGCGAGACCTACGGCGTGCGTCAGGTTTCAATTGCCACTAAGACGCCGTGTTGCCGGGGAAAAGGCCAACCTTAAAAAGAGCAAGCGAAGGAACCGCTTCACTCAACTGAATTCTGGCATGCGAATTTTCCGCTCAACCCACACGCGAAAATCAGACCTTTCCCGCACCGCTAATTCCTAGCTCCTCTGCGTGCGGCTTGAGCGAGTCGATCACGAATTGAATGTGTTCATTCAAATCGACGCCCACAAGCGCAACCCCATCGCGGATGATCTGTCGATCGACTTTGGCCGCGAAGGGTAAATTTTTGAGCTTCTTGACTACGCTCTGCGGCGTCAACGAATGAATCCCGTCGGGGCGTACCAAACAGCACGCCATCACAAAGCCAGCCATTTCATCGCAAGCCACCAAGGATTTGTCCATCGTCGAGTGAGCCGGCAGATTCCACTTCGTTTGATGAAAGGCAACCGCGTAGGCGACCTCTTCCTGGCCGTGCTCCCGCAGCCAATCGACAATTCGTTGCGGATGTTCGTCGGGCCACTGCTCGTAATCGGCATCGTGGATCAAACCGGTTAGGGCCCAGGTCTCTTCGTCCGCGTCGGCGCCGCCGTACTTTTTCGCCGCGGCACGCATCACGATCTCGACTGCCCGGCAATGCTTGCGAAGCGATTCTGACTTAGTCCAGACGTGGAGTTGATCAAGCGCTTGTTCTCGCGTCAAGCTCATAGGCTTTTTCTCCAAACTTCTTTTCCGGTTCCCTCGCTCCGCTTCGGGGAGAGGGTTAGGGTGAGGGGCATGCGCTACCGTTTAGGTCGTCCCCAAGCCGGGCCCGCGGCTAGCGACGTCGGCTCAATATTGATACGTACGCCTCTTCAATTGGGCTGAACGCGCTAGGCTGTGTTTCTTAATTGGTGCAAATTGAGGAATCTTCGTCATTCCGGGCTGAGACCCGGAATCCATCCGGCATGGATGCCAAGACGTGAACGTTCTGGCAATGGCCTCGCACGGCATTTTGAGCGGTGTTTGCAATTAAGAAACACAGCTTAGCGTCGGGCGCATCGTCAAGCGGTTCGCGATGCAAACATCATTGTGTGCAGGATGCCTTTGTCGATGCTCCATTCGTTTATTGCGGCTCCCCCAGGTCGTATGCATTCGTTACGGTCACTTGCATGCGAAAGCTGCCGATGTTGTTTTGCCAATGCTCGTTGTCGTTGATGACAAAATACAGCCGGCCGGCCCCAAGCCCTTTTTTCTCAAGATGTTTGCCTACGAACCAGCGCTCGCCGGTGGGTCCAACCCGGCCAAGAACAGCCCCCCAGCGAAAGCCTTCTTGCAGTTTACGCTTGCCGGGCAGCGGATCGATGATCCCGTCCGGATCGCTGGCCCAGCCGTCTTCATCAAACGACAGTCGGACGAATCCCTTGCAATCCGCGCGCAGCGCTGAATTTTCATCGACCGCTATGCCCGTGTCGAGATAGCCAACATACGTGCAGTGATGCAGTGCTTGGAGTTCAAACGTCTTGTTGATGCTGGCCTGTTGCATCGCCAGCCGGCGAACCGAAGCTAAGGGAACGCTTTGTGACTTGCCGTCCGCACCGACGAGTTTCAATTCGCCTGCCGTCAGCTTGCCGCGGAGCACTTCACCGCCGACAAGCCTTATTAAGTCGAGTGTCCGGTCGCTCGAATCCGCGTGCCCCGGGACGACGCGGCCAAAAAGACGGTAACGGTAATCGGGCTCGTGTGCATCGGTGTCTTGGTAACTCTTGAGCAGCAGACTTAGGAGAGGCAAACCGATATCGGTCAACTCGGCGCTTGCCGTTTCGCAGGCTTGAATGTCGGTACCCGCCAAAGCCTCCAAACCCGCCGTGATTCGCTCAGCCTCTTTCGCGGACGCCGGCTCCGCCGAATGAAACGAAAGCAATTCACTCGCCGCGACTTGACGAATCTCCGTCCCGATGGCGAACGTCAACGACTCGGTAGCGAGTTCTCCAACGAGTTGATCTCCCTCGCGCGTCGTGATCCAGGCCTTAGGCGATTCCGCCTTAGCCAAGAATTGTCCTTCGCACAATTCGGCGATTGAGACTCGATTTGCGACACTATTACTTGTCCGTTCCGCCCGAAACGACTCGGCCAAAACGCTAGAAAACAACCCCGCAACAACGGCAAATTGCCACAACCGGGAACGCAAGATCATGACCATCTCCAGGAAATTTTTTACCGCGAAGAACGCGAAGATCGCAAAGCAAAAAGCCGCCTTACTTTCTTTGCGTTCTTAGCAGTTATTTATTCTTTATTCGAATTGCCGTCTGTCGAAAACCAGGAGCCTCTATTCGAGGCGCTGACGATCGAATTTTAAAATCCGCGTTCAGTCGCTCCGTCGCGCAGTCCGCCATTCCCGTAATACAATTGCCAAGTTATGCCGCGCGGGATGGTGTGCACGGAAGCATCGGCCATCGCAAAATTTACGCCCGCTTTGTGGACCGAAGAGAAAGATTCCGGATCGGCCAAATGGCCATCTCCCAATAATTTCAAAAATCTCCCTTTGACGCGCGGATCGTGGATGGTGGGATGTTGCATTGTTCCCCACGGAAAGTTGTACGACGCCAAGATCCCAATTCCGCCCCAAATCCAAGCGCGTGTTATCGCTCGTTTCCCAGGTTGAGTTTCGTCCCCCGCATTGCCGACGATGGCTCCAGTATCACCCACACGGACGATACTCCCGACATCGCCTAGGCTCTCACCGTACATAAACGTTCTTGAAGTACCATCCAAGTTACTTATCTGTTCCAAAGTCATCACGGTCCGGCCCGTCATCGCGCCGCCCCATTTGGCCAGGGGCGAAGGAACGTTGATACACGAAGTCGTCCCCGCCACCGCAACGTAATTGGTCTTGCCCAATTCCAAGTCCTTAAACACTACGTACAGCACGTTATCCAACGGAGTTCCATAAAGACTTACGGCGTTGTAATACGGCATGCTGATCCCGATGCTGGGTAATTCGCTCTCGACATTCAGATCATCCGCAGGGCAATTAAAGTTCGGGATCGATTGAGTAGCAATTCCGGAAGGACCCATATCTGCATCGCACAAGGCAGCAATACATGAATCGGTGAAATTTTTCGGGCTGGCACCCGGACCGTAACGGTATTGGCCGTTAAAAACTCGCGCCGGTGGATCTGATGTGTCTACGATTTGGCGAAGATCCTTGTGCAAATCGACTAACCGCTTGTCGACCGAGCTGTAAATCTGCTTTGCATTGAGATCATCCGACAACGTCATGAATGGCAAAATCAAAAACAAGGCGCTGAGATTCTGACATTCGTTTTGACTAAACCCCGGCGTTGCCTTGGCCGCCTCTAAGCCGTCTGGTGGCGACTCGTAGTTCAACGTCCCCGGCGGCAAGCGCATAAAGGCATCGTGAAAATCGTGCGTCGCCTTGGCGATCGCCCACAAGCGATCTTTGCAATCCACCATTCGCGCCGCCTCTCTCGTTCGCTGCGCCGCCGGCAGAAGTAGCGCAAGCACAACTCCTCCCCCCGCGACGACGGCCAACAAATCGACCACGGAAAAGCCGCGTCTGCTCTTGTACGGAATCATATTGCACCTAAAAGGAAGACATGAACAATGATCAGGCGAAATCGATTACGATCCAATTGACATCGACACCTATTTGCGAGACCGACTTAAGCCGAAATTAACGTCCTCGGAACCATCCGAACACGCCGGGCAGTCGATAACGCTATTTCCACCGCATCTGTTACAGCGCTTCTCATAGCTTTTAGGGACACGTTTTCCTCCAAATTGATCTGGCACGAAGTCAAAACCGTCTACTGTTACGGCGCCCTTATTGCATCCGCCATCACACGGGATTTTTGTTCGGCCGTCGCATTGGAGACATGCATCGTCAACGACCTCGGACGAGAAAATAGATCCCAGCCCTGCATTTGGACCCACACTGAATGAACTCTCGATGTTATCCCCGATCGTTTGTCCAGGTAAGAATCCCAAATAAACCCAGCCATTTTTGGCGAGACCTGATGTGCTTTTTCCACCGATAGTCTCTACGATCCCACCGAACTTCTTTAACGTTGCCTCGGAAATTTTTAGCACCGGTCCGCCTTTGGCGACTTCCATATACCGCAATGTACGGGCAATGTTGTGGACTATTTCAGCTGGTAGATTCGGACGAATTTCCAGCGATTCGGACCACAATTTATACGCCTCGTCAAGCTTGTCCTCCCGAACCTTGGTCAACGCCATGTTGTTTACGGCGTGAAGATAATTCGTTTCTCCGACCGGTCCCCAGACGGCTCGCAATGCTCGTCCGCGCTGCACGCATTCTTCAAAGTGCTGTCGGGCTAGCGAGAAATCCTTGTTGACGGAGGCCGCGTAAAGCCCCATCAGGAAATCAGCATGAAACGATGCGCGGTTTAGCTTGGACGCCTCTGACATCTTTTTCTGGGCGTCAGAATTGGCTTTTGACTCGGCCAATTTTATTGCATCAGCGATTAACGCTTCCGAGCGCGCGAAATTGGCCTTGAGGTCTTGAGGCAATAATTTTTTCCCACCAATAATCCAAACACCTTGTTTCGCCAAGGACTCCAAATCGCGAATGCGGGCCTCGGCGATTTCCCTGTCCTGCTTGGAAATGCTGGATTGAGTCAGAAATGTTCGGTAGGCATCGAGACTCTTTTCCGTCGATACGAGCTGATGTTCCAGCGATCGAAGCTTTTTGATTGTCAGTTTGTCATCGGCGACCAAAATCGAACAAAGTGCGAGAAAACAAACCACGTAGCGGAGCGTACGCAATATGAAACCAGCAAACATGGCACTCTCCGCGCATCTGGGTGAACAATCCGGACGTCGAGCATGCAGATTTTAACAAGGCCTAGCGGCGCCTATCAATCAATTGCTCACCAAATCTGCACGGATACAAAAGAAACACGAACCAAGCATCGCATCGGTATGGCACATTCAGGTCATGCCCTTGGTGCAAGTACGGCCCATTTTCGATAGATTTCCTGCCGTGCCAATTTCAATTGTTGAAATCGCCCCTAGCGGCACTCTATATTAAGTGCCTATCCGAAATCCAGAATTGTTCCCTCGGCTTCAGGGGGCAGGGCGGGGGACTGGGGCGTCTGGCTTCTGCGATAGGGACTAACTGTGACACCCGCGTCCGCCATCCGAGCGCCATGCACGAAATTCGAACCGAATTGCGGAGTCGAACGATTTGCCCCAATTGCTGGGGCGAGTTCATGGTCGACCAAGTCAAATGGATTGCCGCCCATGAAAACTTGGTTGGCGATTATCGCCTTGGCAATGAAGCACCTTTGCGTTTTCTTCCGACTCGATACGGCATCTCCGGTACAGCCATCGATCGGCTGGGAATGGAATGCCGCGAGTTAGCCTGCCCAAATTGCCACGTCCGCTTGCCACGATCGGTGCTCGTTCATCGTCCGTTCTTTGTGTCGATTGCCGGATCGCCATCCTGCGGCAAATCGTTTTTCCTCGCGTCGATGATCTGGCAATTGAGACGATCCCTCCCTGGTGAATTCGGCGTGCTGTTCAAGGATTCCGACGGCGAATGCAATCGCATCGTGAATCATTATGAAGAGCAATTGTTTTTCGGCAAAACCAAAAGCGCGTTGGCCAAACTTGCCAAGACCGATGTCAGCGGCGATTGGTATACAACGGTTCAATTCGACGACCAGGTGGTCACTTTGCCCAAGCCGTTTTACTTCGATCTCATCGCCGAAAACTTTGACGCCGGCGTTGCCGAGGATAAGCGGTTGTCGCGTTTGCTTTGTATTTACGATAACGCCGGCGAATCGTTTTTGCCTGGCGGCGACACGGTTGTAAACCCGGTCACAAAACACCTGGGCTTGGCCGAATCCTGGTTGTTTTGTTTTGATCCGACGCAAGATCCACGCTTCCGCGAAGCGCTCCAAGGCCGCACGACAGATTTTCAAGTAGTGCATGGACCCGTGACGACTCGGCAAGATGTCGTTCTCAACGAGATGATCAATCGCGTTCGCCGCACCGCGAATTTGAAATCGAATGAGAAATCAAAGAAACCGCTCGTCGTGGTTTGTACGAAGTTCGATGCCTGGGCGTCGCTTGTGAAATGGGGCAAATTGCCCGAGTGGAGTCGACCGCCGGCCAACTCCCATCGGGCTCAAATTGATTTTCAATCGATTCAAACCGTTTCCAATGAATTGCGCCGCGTTCTGCAGCAATATTGCCCAGAAATCGTTTCGCTATCGCGGGCTTTGACTGATAAAGTGCTTTTTGTTCCGGTGAGTGCCACCGGCCAAACGCCTGAAAAAGATCCTGCCACCGGCGATTACATGGTCCGCACCGCCACGATCAAGCCAATCTGGTGCGAAGTCCCGATGCTGCTGGGCTTATATCTTTCCGGGACCGGACTCATTGCCGGTCCGGTGGCTGAATCGACGACCGGCCAAAGCGCTCAACCGGTGAGCGGGGGAAGCGAGCCATGATCCAGGAGTTGGTGTTCACATCGGCTCGGGCGGGCTTGCAAATTGGCAAAAGTGGTTTCTGTACAGTCGCATCGACCCCCGGCATGGCGGAAAACCTTGTCCGGCTATTGGAGAGTTTGAGTGGCTATCGGCATGTGTTTCCGGCTGGCTCGACATCGGCCGCGCAGAATCCCGTAGTTTATTCCCACTTCACGTCACGCGTTGGCGGCCAACCGCTGCACATCCTGTCGCGGATTGCCGACGCCGGATTGGATTACTCCAATCGGTCGAACAAATTGGCCCATCACATCGTGATACCCGAAGCCGAACTTGCCGACAGTGACCCAATCGGCATCATGCGCGAGCCCGATCAATTTGTCACGGTCTGGGATCGAGAGCCCGAAAAGCTTCGTCCGCGGACCGTTGACGGCAGGTACCTTATGCCGGCCCCCTGCGCGACTTGGCAAGCCGTAACCGGAGACGCCGGTTGGGCTGGGGCTTTGATCGAAGCTTTTTTTGCCCGGCAGATCGCCTATGTCATCGTTCGACCGACGACTCCTGTATTGGATCTCATCGGCGAAGCCTTGGCGCTTTTGCCGGCCGAAGACCGCTGGCGCGTCACGTTTAGCAGTTACTTCACGAATCTTCCGCCGCTGACCGAATGTCTCTGGCGATTCGTTATGGCCGAATCCCCCGAAGCCGCGGCCGCCCTGCGCAGCCCAACAAATCGCGTGATCAACACGACACAGTCGCTTATCGCCGCAACGAACCGTTTCGCCGCCGCCGCGCGTGAAGGTGAAACCATTCAAGTTTCTATTCCGATTGCCGCGACTCCAGGATTGCTTGAGATCGACGACTCCGAATCCGACGTACCGCTCGCGACACCCATTCTGACCGCCTCGCCCGCAAGCGGCGATCTTCGGCTTCGGCCTCCGGATACAACGGTACCAGGCCCGAATCAAGCAAATTACGGACGCCTTCATCGTCCCCCCCAAATGGACACTCCATCTAAGGGCGCATCAAGAAAGATCGCGTTTAGGGTGTCCATTGTTGCGGCAGTTGTTTTATTACTTGCCGCCGTTTCAGGAATTATCCTTTTCTCGGATCTCAATTTGAGCCGACTCTTGGCCGATTTTACTTCATCAACTTCCGACAAGGCTGAAGAGGACAAATCCGCGAAAGCTATTGTTGCGAGGGCTGCCGAAGCCGAAGCGAAGCGCGTTGAGGAGGCGAAATCTGTTGAAGCTGAAGCGAAGCGCGTTGAGGAGGCGAAAGCTGTTGAAGCCGAAGCAAAGCGCGTTGAGGAGGCGAACGCTGCCGAAGCCGAAACCAAGAAAGTTGAGGAGGCGAACGCTGCCGAGGTGGATGCTGTCGCGAAACGCGAGGAGAGTCAAAAAAAAGCCGACGAGTTGCACCTACAAATTTCGGATTTCTATCCAGTACTGAAAAATGGATCAGATGGCAACACAACATTTGAGATATTCAGAGTCGAATCTCCGGAATCGCTCTTCACGCCGTATGAGCGAATAATGATTTCGACGTTTGACGATTCGAAAATAACTGTTGTACCGTCTGAGGGCAATATCGACAGGAATATTTGCGCCAACATATCCTGCGCTGCCACTAAACAGGTGGCTACGGCAGTAACAAGCGATGTTGTTGCGCAGTTGGTTTGGAAGAAAATTCAAGAGGATGGTCCAACGATTTGGGTGCTTGAACTTAAGGATTTATATCGCGGCGTCGAGTTTATCAAGGAACGCTCGCGAATCAAAAGTGGATACATCAAACTCAAATACGCCAAGGTTGTTCACGCCAACCTCGACAAATTGCCGCACATACTACCATTGAGCGTTCCGATTATCGAAGACTTGAGTTTTGAACGAGCACGAACGATTCAGAGCGTCGCTGTCGCACGTGAACGAACAAAATTGAAGACTGTTACCGATGTATACCGTTTTGATGATATTACTAATCAATCATTGTCAAATCAGGAAGCTGATCCCTTACCCAGCGGAACTCTGTTCCTAGATTTTCAGGATATCTTCGGCGAGAATTTCCCGCCGGAGATTGGGTTATTTAGTGTGCACGTTTCCATTAGGATAAACGACTTGGAAGTTGGGCAACCAATAAAATTCGAGTCTTGCTGCATATTAGAATGGGCACTTGGTGAACGGGTTTCGACGTGGATGGATGATGCGAAGTTTAAGTCAGCACTCGAAAAAGGACTGAAACATATTGACAACGCAGTTGCCAAGCAAGAAAAGTTAAACGCCTTCAACCCCGCGCTTCTGTACATTTACGATAGCTGGAAAGGAAGATTTACGGCAGCACAGACTTCGGCCGCAATCGAAAAGAAGTCTTTTTCATTCGCGGAATTTCAAAAAGACCAAATGAATGAATTGCAGGAAACGCAGTCACTAGGATTTCAAAAGCTTGTTGAGCGTCACGCTTTGTATTGTATTTATGTATTTACCGCAGGAGAGGCTCCGGCGCAAATGACCCCTCCGCCGTTTGATCGGACGCTTGACACAAAATTGCAGAAGGCGATTGAGGATCGTCTGAAAGGCGTTTGTCTAGTTGGCGTTTATGTTGATGCAACAAGTAAGGAGAAGCCTATTAGATTCGTTGCTCTGCGTTCGGTCGGAAGTAAAGTCCTTCCATTTGATGCTCCAACTCGAGAAAAATTGATCAATGGACTATGGCCAACGATTTCTGAAGAGATATTTTCAGAATAGAAGTGAACGAGTTCGCGGCCGTTGATAGGACGCTAGCAAACTAAGGCGTAATCGAATGACTTCTGACAAATCCAATCTTGTTTCTGAAATTCGGCAATTGCTGACGACGAAGAAGGTTTTGCCGGAGTTGCTCGTCGATGTGGCGGCGGAGTATGCCGAAGCGTGCGCGACGGTCAACGAACGACTTTCGGCGGTCGGGAAATTGCTGGCCGATGGATACCGCGACGAGGCGATCGATGCGGCAGAACAAAGGCCAAAACTGCTCTCCCATCTGCAGCTGGTCGATTTTCCCGAACGCGCGCAGTGGAACTCGTTGCTGGCTAAAGCAAACGTTGGGACACCTACGGAACTACTTTCCAACGAGGCCGAGCAGCTCGAGCAGGCTTACGAAGAGCAACGCCAACTAGCGCCCCTAATGCGGCAACACCGCATGCTGGCTTTGTCTGGGGCGCCCCTTTCAGCCCGGCTGCGCGTGTTGCGGCGATTGGCTAAACAGGATCCCGCGAGCCCCATCTGGCGGGACGATATCGAAACGTTCGAACATGCCCGACAGGCCGAAATCCAAGCGGACATCGCCAAAGCCAAGAAAAAACGGGACGTCGAACAATTGAAATCGCTTGTCGAAGAAGCCGATGGAGAATGGTCGACCTCGCTTCCCAAGGGGCTTCGCGAAAGTACCCGACAAGCATATGAATCGCTGGTTCGTGATAACGCACGGGCCCAAATGGTGCCGATCGCGACGGAACTCAACGACTGCCTTTCGGCATTCGACGTGCACCGCGGCCGGCGACTTCGCACAACCTGGCAGTCACTTGCCGAGACAGCGCAACTCGCCGACACCGATCCGCTCGCAGAACAAACGCGCGAAGCCATGCTCTGGTTGGCGGAGGCCGACCAAATGTCGGAGGACGAAAAGGGATTCATGGCGGCCGTTGCCGATCTCGAGCGCGCGATAGAGGATCGAGTCTCGCTGACAGACCTGGAACGACATTTGTACGCCGTACAAAAGTTTGCCTTGGAAATGCCGCCGGCAATTGCCCGGCGAGCGCACCAATACCACGCCTCCTTGAAATTGACGCACACCCGGCGTTCACGACTCCGTCTGGCCGCCATGGCGTTGGGGGTTGGTGTCGTAGGAGTGGCTTTGTTCTTGTATTTCTCGAATCGATCCGGCCAACAACGGCTTGTCGAAGCGCGAGGACAAATGTCTGCGTTCGTCGATCAGTCGAATTACGACTCAGCCAAGCAATTTTTTGATGGACTACCACCGTTCCTTCAACAAGATGGCGATGTGCTGCGATCTTGGGCAGACATCTCCCGCAACCATCAGCTCGATGCATCGCGTATCGCGGAATTCGAAAAGCTCGTCAGTAAGATCAAGGCATCTCTTTTCGTGGACGACGAAATCGATCCCGCCGCTCCCCTTGGTCCGAACGTCGATCAAGCCATCGGGCATGCGGCTGAATTTGCTTCGTCGCCGGAGGAATCAGCCCAAATCCAATCACTTCAATCGCGGGTCAAAGTCGAACGGATCAAACGTCAATCGGAGCGGAACGAGAAGTTTAACGCTGAATTGGGAAAGCTGACCGAGCGCTTGAGAATTCTTGAACAAGGGAAGCCCGATCTAGATGAATTGAAATCTCTGCGAAGTGACTCCGATGAGCTACAGCTTGCCCACCAGCGTGACGTGGAAGGACTGCCGGCTGTGGCGCCTTCTATTTTGAGTCAGGCGACGAATCTGATCAATCGAATCGACTCCAAGATTAAATCCAGGATGGAATACGTTGAAAGCGTTAGGGGGCTGGATGATATCACGCAATCTGTGGGGGATGTTGAGGGGTTCAAAAAGCGGTTGCTGCAATTTGCAGAACAACACCCGTCGTTTCCAGCATCGCCCGATTTCATCGCGGTCGCCGCGGAATCACTACACTGCGAGAGCTATGCCGAATGGCGCAAGTTGGCGGAAGACACCGCTTGGAAGAATCCACTCTTGATCAAAGGCGATCGCGCGACCCAGCTTTTGGAACAAATCAAAACGTTGTGTGAAAAACACCCGCTGGGCGAGCTGCCGACAGCGATACGGCAGGCCGAAGCTTTTTTGCAGTCGCTGACGAACCCATTCGCGACGGAAGCAGAATTCCCAGGAAAGCTGGAAGCCCTGAAAGAAAAATACTCGCGCTCGGAATACCGCGAGCAACGAGTGCTGGTTGATGCAGCTGGAAATTTTAAATACTTTTCCGCCGATCAGAAGCTAAAAGAGGACACCGAGAAAACTTGGTTCTACTTCTACAAGGATTTGAAGCGCGACAAGACAATCTCTGAATTGATTGACAATCGGGAACTCCTGAAATGCAAGTATGGAATTGCCGGTCAAGCCGCCTTGGCGGAACGCTTGAGTAGCGCGATCGAGACGAACGATCCCCATCTCGATCGCGACGAATTTATTCGCGTATTGATCCAGACGGCGTTGGAGAATCCCACCACCGATGTACCCATCGATTCGATTGTCCAGGCCATGATGGTCCAAGAGGTTTTTGAGATTGCCGCCAGCCATAGCCTGTTTTGGCGCGACTTTGCCGAAAAAGGACTCAAAAAGCTGACAGCGTTGGATACCGCATCGACGGATTGGATGGAATTCGAAAACAAAAATACGATGGCGCAACGACGAAAGCTCGCCGAGCTAATTGACGGCTTCCGCACGGGATTCAAAGCCGCTCAAACCTCAATCCAATCTGCCCGCGAGCAGGCTAAGGCAGTAGGGAATTGGCGAGAGCAAATCGATTATCAATGGGTCGGTTGGACATATTCGCTCGAAGAATCTTGGCGCATCGCGGGTTCCGTAGCAGACAACTCGGCGGTCTTTGGTTTGATGGTTCCGCTCGGAGGAGGGCCGCCTGCGTTTCAGTCAATCGGAACCAATTCGAAAGGGCTGCTCGATCCAAAAGGCGACGCGACTCTCAAATCGGGGCGACCGATTTTTGTCCGGATTAAAACAGAATAGGTCAACGCGGCATGAGTGAACAACTAGCCTTCTTTGTGAAAATTCGCGGACGAACGTTGGGCCCGTTCGACATTCCGCGCATCCGCCAAATGATCCAACAGGGTCAAATCAGCCGAATCAACCCCGTGTCGACCGATGGTCATCAATGGCAAAAGGCCGGAGAGTTTAACCAGCTTTTTCAGGGGGACACCAACCCGGGCCGCGCTGCCGAAGCAAAACCTGGATCGGAGGAACAGTCCGCATCGACCAAGAGGTCGGGAGGAGGGGCGGAGAGAACGGCGACGGCGCCTGGGGGAAATTCAGCCGGCGCTTCGAGTGCGTGGTACTACAATGTTGGGGATCGACAGGAAGGGCCGGTGAGTGCAAATATCATTCGCGACTTGATTCGCAACGGTCAGTTGTCAGCCCACGATCATGCTTGGCGCGAGGGGATGGCGAATTGGTTAACCGTGGCGGAAGTTCCCGAATTAGCGGCGTTGTTACCAGGCCGACTAACGACGAATTGGCTTGTGAGCTCGGGAGCGGCAAATTCAGGGCAAACGAAATCTGCCGATTTTCAAGAAACCAAATTGATTCTTGGTTCTGGCGGGTCGTGGGTGACGTTTGTTTGCATCGCGAGTTATATCTTGGCGGCGTTCACTATTCTCGGTTTTTTTGGCGCCGCGTTTGAAGCGTATCGATTGCAATCCAATTTCCATATGGGCGTCGCAATTTCGTCACTCTTATGGGCTGGGATCGTTTTGACCGGCGCTATTTTTCTGAACCGTTATGGGGCGGCGATGCAACGATTTCGAATCAGCGAAAGTGTCGTTGACCTCAATACGGGCTTTCGTTGGATCGGACGGTTATGGCTCTTGATTGGGATCTGTTTGATAATTACGCTGATTTTTTTGGTCTTGATCGTGATCGTAGCAATGGCGTTCCCCGACGCATTGATTCCCTAATGCGGCGACAACAAGGGATTCACTTTGAATTGGTTTCCCGATGGACGCTTTAAAACAATCCGACGCGCTCCCGGCACCTGAGCTGTCCTGGGCCAAGTCGGACATCGAGCAACAAATGGGGTTTCACGGAGGTCGATTCACCAGAGTGAATTCGCTGTTGACGCTGGTGCTTGCCCTCGTGTTATCGGTTGTGTTTTATGCAAGCATCATACTCACGATTCGATCGACCCCATTTGCGATGATGTTCCTCGATCGGGGATTCACGCCCTACGTAATGGTCGTGTTGTTTGCCTGGTCTGCCGTGATCATCTTTTTTAAATGGCACAAACTTCAGTTTCAACGGCAGACGTTGCGATTGCAAATCACGCCGACCGAACCGGACTTCGTGCTTTCGACAACAACCGTTGGCAACGTGCTCGGTCGGATGTTTGAAGTGGTCGATGATCCAAAGCAGTTCGTTCTGTTCAATCGAGTCCACGTCGCGCTTTCGAATCTAAGAAATTTGGGCCGCGTGGGTGATGTCGATGAAATGCTTCAATCACAAGCGGAACTCGATCAATCGGGAATGGACACGAGCTTTTCGCTGGTGCGAGGTTTCATTTGGGCCATTCCGGTCTTGGGTTTCATTGGCACCGTCATGGGACTTAGCCAGGCGGTCGGGGGATTTGGCGAAGTCTTGGGCAAGAACGCTGCGCCTGAGCAATTAGCATCGTCACTGCGGGTTGTAACTTCGGGATTGGCAACGGCCTTCGAGACGACGTTGGTCGCATTGGTTTTTGCGTTGATGCTGCAACTGGTCGTGACTTTTCTCCAGAAAAATGAAGAAGAATTTCTAGACGCTTGTGCCGAGTATTGTCAGCGGCACATCGTCGGCAAACTGCGTTTGATGCCGTTTGAATCGGAGGCGTGATGATGCGTCGCCACCGAAATGAGAATCCGTTGTCACTTTTTTCTTTCCAGGACATTATCACGTCGGTCACCGGAATCTTGATCTTGCTCGCGATCATGTTGGCGATTGCCGTAGTTCGCCAAAAGGCGTCGAGGCCGGTGGTCGATTCTCAGCTCGAAATAGAGTCGTTGACGACGCAGATGCAGGCCCTGGAAGCCGAACTTGCTCAACTCGAAACAGTTGTCTCGGAAACGGATGCGCAATTGGCACAATGGTCCGGACGAACGCTGGATGAACTGCGAACTGAGCAAGCGTCATTGCTGGCGACCCGTAGTCACGAAGAGAGCAAACTTAAAAATCAGATTCAAGCGGTTTCCGACGCGCAGCAGCGGCTCAAAAGCACCGTCGCCGAAGCGCAGATCGCAAAGCTCACGAAATCGATTTCGGAAGCCGAGCGACAATTGTCGGAGATCAACGAAAAGCGAGACCAGCTTTCCTCCGGGAAAAGGGTGGTCTACCATTTTCGCAACACGGCCTCACGACCTTGGTTGGTCGAGATCGCCAAAAATCAAATTCGAGTTGGTCGATCTGGTGAGAAAGCCGCGCCGAAGAATTTCAAAACGGTGGGACAATTTGTTTCATTTGTACAGGCTCAGCCCGAGGATGATCGTTACTTTGTACTCGTACTCAAACCCAGCGGCATCGATCATCACGACCGTATTCGCGAAGAATTGGAGT
Source organism: Pirellulaceae bacterium (assembly GCA_041745295.1). Lineage (GTDB taxonomy): Bacteria > Planctomycetota > Planctomycetia > Pirellulales > Pirellulaceae > JANMEB01. Next base: position 15,051 of record JBGTJE010000027.1, read on the forward strand.
CCTTGGATGTCGAGATTGGAACCGAACTCATCGGCGAGGATCAGACCGCGTTGGATTCTCAATCAGGAGCGGTTTTCCAATGAGGCGACGTCGCAGTGCAATTGCAGCTGATAGCCTGGATTTGTTGCTCGACACGATCACCAACACGTTTGGCGGGATCCTGCTCCTCGCATTGTTGCTGGTGCTTCTCGTTCGCGACTCGCATGAGTCAGCGGATCAAGCCTCGGGAGCGGAGTTGGCTAGTCCCGCGGAGCGAAGAATTACATTCCAAGGACAAGTCGCTCAATTGACGGCGCAGCGAGATGTCTTGAGGCAATCGCTGGCAGCCCAAGACTTGTTCAATTCCGGCGATGATAATTCACAAAGCCAGGAATTAATGCAACAGCTCAGCCAACTTCTCAAACAGGTTGGATCGCTCCGCGCCGCGACGATAAGTCAAGCATCACTGCACGATCAATTGGAAAAGCGGATTGAAAGCCAGGCCGATCAACTCTCCCAATTAGGAACCGACCTCAGCCGCCTTCAATTGGAAGCACTGGCCGCCGACGCCGATCTGCAAACGGAGCAATCGCGTCGGACTCAAGTCATGGACTTGCCCAAGGAGCAAGTTACTAGCAAAAGAATGGCCGTGGTCGTTGTAAAATCAAATCATCTTTATCTGCTTCACGACAGGCCCGGATTGGCTGCCTTTCGGTACAACGCGAACCATTTTAAGGAAACGAATCTGGCATCCGCGGACGTAGTCCTTTCGGATGGAACCTATTTATCGACAATTCCTGAGAATGGTGCATCAATGAAGGCCGAAGATGTAACCAAGACCTTGTCCACGCTGGACGCCAAAACAGTCTTTCTGACAATTGCGATTGGAGACGATTCATTCGAAACTTTCGGCGAACTGCGATCAAGCTGCGTCCAATTGGGCTTGGAATATAAAATACTTCCGGTGTCAGAGTTTCCGGTAGTGGAAGGTCGCGCGAGCCAACTCCCGCGTGCGCAATAATCTCGCGACTACGAAGGACATGCAATCTCCCAAGCAAATCCGTCAGATTCAACCGCCACCTCTGAAAACGCGGCGCGATTGGCCGCAGCAAGTAGCGCTCGTCGCGGCGGGAACCATCCTCCTGTTAGCATTGTTCATTCTGTTGCTGTACGCGTGGCCACCGCGTCGCGGATCGACCACCGCAGGCAACGCGCCGAATCCTGGCGATGCCCAGGTAGCTTCGACGTCGTCCGGCGACGGCGGTTCAGCGAAACAAGCAACGTCGTCGAGTTCCGCCAATACGTCGAACGAGGCAGGTATCGCCGCGAAAAAAATTCTGCCTCCGCGACCCAGTATCGAGATCGGCAATGCCTCGGCCGACGGCGCGTCCCCAATTGATGGGCAAGACCAAGACTCGTCTGGTTCAAGTGAGGTCCCCCCCGGGGATCTGGCTGTTCAAGCCGAGCCGGCACGAAAACCGCGGCAGGTGGTGCTCGGGAATTTTAGCTCGCCGGGCATTGAGTTTTTTGGTGCTCGCGCCGTTGGAAACTCAATTGCCTTTGTCGTTGATATTTCCGGCAGTATGGGCAGCTCGACGACGGCCTCTGGTATTAGCAATTTTGAATTGATGAAGCAAGAACTAATGCGATCGGTCAATTCGCTGGAGCCAAATCAAACTTTTACGGTCGTGTGTTATAACGATCAGGCTCATTCGCGGCAGGATCTGACGATTGCAAATGCCACCGACGAATCCAAGGAAAAACTCAGGAACTGGCTAAGTCAATTATCGGCGGATGGTGGGACCGAGCCCGTAAGCGGGATGAAAGTGGCGCTTAAAACCTCGCCCGACATCGTGTTCCTGCTTTCCGACGGAGAGTTCGATTGGGATTGCGTCAGGAATATTCAATCGTTGAATGGAAAAAATTGCATGATCAACACCGTTTCGATGGGCATGGACGCAAGAACACTTCAACAAATCGCCACCGACAGCGGCGGGCAATTCAGGGTTGTCAATTAGGCATCTGAACTTGCGATGAATTAGCCGCCAACCGCGGCCGGCGCGTACCTTGCGCTGATCTAAGAACCACGCAAGCAATTAGTAGGAAATGCGTGTCCAAACGAGTATTGCGCGCCCTATGAATTTGACGTTTTGCGACTTTGCCGTTGGTTGCAGCATCCGACGATTCGTCTGAAGACTCGGGATGCTTTCAGCGAAGCGTAACCGTGCTTGGTATTGGAAACAATTCTCAAGCCCCACGAAAAAACGATTCTCCTTGGGATTCGTGACGTTAGCTCCAAGCACATTCAGAATGCAAATTCAAATCTAACAACCCCTTTGCGCGCCTTTGCGCTCGTTGGTATTCGATTGCTATTTCAACGCTTTTGATCGTTCTAACACGAGGCTCCCCCCTGTCCTCGTAAATCGGACTGGCAGATGGTCCCCGTGATGGGCTCACTGTTTTGATATGTCAAAGCTTTTCATAAGACTTTCCACAAGCATACTGCATGCACTCCTTCTGCTGGGTCGTTGCCTCAAGACTGGCCGCAGAATCACTTCCCACCGCTCCCTGAAAGGCGTGTCATGCATCCGTGGATTCGCAAGCTGTCTAATACCAATTCCAAATATCATACTTCCAAGTCAGTTTTACGCCGCAGAGCGCGATCCATTCAGCGTGGCGACGCCTTGCAACTCGAGAACTTGGAAATCCGCCAGCTCTTGAATGCGCAAGTCATGACCGACTTGTTTGATTACTCGCCTGGTGAAACGGCATTGATCACGGCGTTCAATAATTCGGACTTGGGCACTGATTTTATCGTCGGCGAAACGGTTACGTTTCATGTATCTCGAACCGACGGCGTTCCAGATTATCCCGAAGGGAATGTGCCATGGTCCGTTACCGATGGCGGTGTCGGCGATTCGGACGGCTTGGCCAACGGCAGTATTAGCACGACCTGGTTTGTGGAGGATCAATATCTTGGGGCCACGCTCCGGCTCACGGCGACTGGCCAAGACTCGGGCGCCGTGGCGACGACGGATTTCACGGATAACCCAAGAGTTGGATCTGTGACCGTCGGTTCCCAATCCGGCGTGCTCTATACCGGCTTCGCAGGCAGCACGAACTATACGTTCAACATTTTTCGAGGCAGCAATAACAACACTTCCGCGGGTGCAACAGTCGCAATCTCCGGCTTGCCTGTCGGAGTTACCGTTTCCGGCTTGACGGCATCGATCACACTGGCGGGCACGGGAAATACGACGTCGTCGGCATATAGCGGGACGTTTACGCTCAATACACCGGTGGCGCTGGCAGCAAATAGTTACAGCTTCTCCGTAAAAGTAACGGCCACTCAAGGGGGCGGCAATGATAACGCCACCGGCACTGGCACGCTCGTCGTGAGTCCCCTGGTAGCGACCAGCACCTCTGTTCTCTCAAGCAATAATCCATCGACCTACGGAAATTCGATATTTTTCACGGCGACCGTCGCCGCCAGTCCTGCGCCAGGCGTTGGCACAGTCCAGTTCTATGTAGATGCGGCAGCATTTGGCGCTCCTGTCACGGTAAGCGGCGGCAGTGCTATCAGCGGCAGCACGTCGACTCTGAACGCCGGATCACACAGCGTTTACGCCGTATACAGCGGCGGGCTCGGTTATTCCGGCAGCACTTCAGCGACTATTACACAGCTCGTGAATAAGGCCACGGCCTCGATCACCGTCAACGGATACACGGGCGTTTATGACGCTGCCGCGCACGGCGCGACTGGTTCGGCCAGCGGTGTGGGTGCCGTGAACTTGAGCAGCTTCCTCAACCTGGGAGCAAGCTTTACGAATGTCCCCGGTGGTACAGCGAATTGGAGCTTCGACGCTGGATCAAACTACTTCACGGCAAGCGGCTTTGCGGCGATCGATATCGCCCAAGCGGACGCAGTCGTCACGATCAATCCGTACAGCGGGACCTACGATGCAGCCGAACATAACTTGACCGGCTCAGTCCTCGGCGTGGCCGGAGATCCGACTGCGGTCGGCAGCAGTTTGACGTTCGGCGCAGGCTTTACCAATGCACCGGGCGGGACTGGCAGCTGGAACTTTGAAGGTGGCATCAATTATTTAGACGAGAGCGGCTTTGCAGCGATCGATATCGCTCAAGCGGACGCCATCGTCACGATCAATCCGTACAGCGGAACCTACGATGCAGCGGAACACAATTTGACGGGCTCAGTTGTTGGCGTAGCCGGTGATCCGAGCGCGGCTGGAAGCAGCCTGACGTTTGGACCGGGCTTTACCAACGCGGGCAACCACACCGGTAGCTGGAACTTCGAAGGTGGAGTCAACTATTTGGACGAGAGCGGCTTTGCGGCGATCGATATCGCCCAAGCGGACGCAGCCGTCACGATCAATCCGTACAGCGGAACTTACGATGCTGCCGAACACAACTTGAGCGGATCGGTTTTAGGCGTGGCTGGCGATCCGACTGCGGTCGGCAGTAGCCTGACGTTCGGCGCGGGCTTCACCAACGCGGGCAACCACACCGGTAGCTGGAACTTCGAAGGTGGAGTCAACTACCTTGACGAGAGCGGCTTTGCCGCGATTGATATCGCCCAAGCGGACGCTGTCGTCACGATCAATCCGTACAGCGGAACCTACGATGCGGCCGAACATAACTTGACTGGTTCGGTTCTCGGCGTAGCCGGTGATCCGAGCGCGGTCGGCAGTAGCTTGACATTCGGAGCGGGCTTTACCAACGCGGGCAACCACACAGGCGGCTGGAACTTCGAAGGCGGAGTCAACTACCTCGACGAAAGCGGCTTTGCGTCGATTGATATCGCGCAGGCAGACGCCATTGTCACGATCAATCCGTACAGCGGGACCTACGATGCGGCCGAACACAATTTGACGGGCTCCGTCGCTGGCGTCGCCGGCGATCCGAGCGCCGTCGGCAGCAGCCTGACGTTCGGCGCGGGCTATACGGACGCGGGCAATCACACAGGAAGCTGGACCTTCGAAGGG
>JBGTJE010000028.1:0-162600 GCA_041745295.1 Pirellulaceae bacterium
ATACGCATCATCCCAAACAAAAATCCAAACCTCCGATCCAAGAAATGTAATCCTTCGGCACGCTATCAAACACGATCCATCGAACATATCCCACCATTGAACCGTAAACTTGTGGGTAATGATCAGGGTGCCAACCCACGGAAAAATCAACCCCCCAGAATCCGCAAGCCACGTAGTGGCGACACAATTTTTCTGCGTGCCGGCCGGCCTTGCCAATCGAAAGCGAATGCAAGAGCGGAACTCGCCAAAAACGGAATGAGTTCCGTTCTACGCGGCACGCGAGTGGCGATCGGCAACGACCGGGCGGGAAATGATTCGCTTGCGGAAGAGTTCTTGTGCGATTTGAACGATTTGCTGTTGGCGAGCAATCGACTGATCGACCGGCAGTTCCTCAAGGCCCGCGAGTTCTTGGGTGAGTATCTTTACCGCTGCTCCAGCCATGGTGGAGAAAATGTGTTGCCGGACGCGCTCGTCGGCGTGACGCAATGCGGGTGCCCACAGCGCGGTGTCTACTTGGGCGAGCAGTTTTTTGACATCGGCCCGAGTGAGTCGCAGCAAATCGCTGAAGCGAAACACGTTGCGATGGAGTTCGGCCGCCAGCGTCGGATCGGTGACGGCCAGCGAATCGGCGATTGTGCCCTGAAGGGTCGGATCGAGATGTTCCAACATCTGTCGCACGCGGTGCATGCCCTCGGGTCGGGCATGAATCGAGCCGCCGAACTCCAGTTTTCGTTGCAGCTGCCGCCGAATATGGTCGATGGTCGCGCCGGGGATTTCGGCGATGCTCGCCAGTTCCAAGAGGACTCGCGTGCGATGGCTCAACTCCATGCGCTCGACGATTTCGGCGCAGCGCTTGGCCGACACAAGAAACAGGACCGCGGCCAAAAAGTGAGCTTCTTCGCCCTGCAATAGTTCCAGACAGCGCTCCAATGGAAGTTCGTCCAACAGCGACAAAAGATTGGCTGCACCGGGCAGCGACTGCGGATCCGGTGAACTGGGATGCGGCGAATACGACGAGCGTTTTGGTTCGATCGTTTGGCGAAGCGCTGCACTAATCTTTGCTGCCGGGCGCTCCGCTTGTTGTGCGACGGTAATAAACTGGCGCACAGCGCGATTGAATTCGGCCGTGTCAAAAGCGTCGAGGCGTGTTAGTTGGTCGGCAATGATTGCCGCTTGTGCTGGCGCAAGCCGCTTGAGAATGGCAGCGAGCTGCGGCTTGGGCAATGCCGAGAGCAAGACGATCGCTTGACGCAGTGTAGAAGGTGTATTCATGGTAGTCCCCCGGGCTCGCGCGGCGATCGGCTTAGCGCCAGCCATCCGCCGGTCGCGCCCGGCGCGCGTCGTTCCGGGCCGGAGAAGTTTGTGGTTCGGCTTTGGGAGCTTTGAGTCGGGCAACGGGGGCAGGTTCCGACATGTCCTCGGCCGGTGGCGGGCTCGGTTCCATTTGCACTTCCGAAACCATTTCACCGTTGACCGGATCGGAAAAAGGTGAACCGACTCGACCGTATTCGAGATCCGATCGTTGGACTCTTCCGCCCTGGGTCGGGTAAGTGTACATATCTGGACCGCAGCACATCGCACAACCCAACCCGCAAACCGTAATGATGGAAACCAATACGAACGTGGACGCGCGAAGCATCGAAGTGTTCCTCATGTGAATCGTGACCGGATTAATTGATTGACTTCAAATGGAATTGGCCGTGCTTGTTGCCTATTCGAAAACCCAAACCCCCCTCACCCTGCCCTCTCCCCCGAAGCGGGGGCGAGGGAACGATTTAGGTTTTTGGATAGGCGCTCATTCGATGTGGTTGACTAGTCGGATCGTGGCTTGGGTGCCGTGAGCCGACGAATCAGGCTTGGTGAGTCCCATTTTCTCCCATTTAATTTTGGCGACGGAGCCTTGGGCCGAACCAGGAACAGATCCTGCGACGGAGGTCGCTCGCTGCGGCACGACTCGAAGCGTTGTGGTCGAGTCGAGATTTGGTTGGAATTGGCTGTCCGCCGGGTTTGGTGAATCGCCCTGAGGTGCATTTTGCTTTTGTTCGGGCAATGTTTGGGGCTGCACGTTGGGCAGCTCCTCGAGCAGCTCTGGACTTGGATCCAATTGGCGTTGAGGCGTGAATTCTTGCAGCATTTCACCCTCGTAGACTTCCTCGGGAATGGCATACGACGGATCGTAGGCCGGATCGAAGTTGCCATCGGCTAGGCAATCGCCGGTTGGGCTATCGCAGCCGCAATCCGGATTGGGTCCCCGACTGATGACTTCGGGGCGGGTCCAACCGTAATTGAGTTCGCGGCTGGCGCTGCGCTTGCGGGCGTATTCCGCAGCGTCGCAGTAGGCTTTGCCGGACCAAGGACCTTCGTCGAATTGGACTCCACAATACTCCAGCGACGATCCTTTACGGCGGTGGATGAGCGAGATGACTTTGTTGAATTCGCACAATGATTGGTGGTAGGCAATTTCTGCCTGCGCGCGTCGGCGTTGAGCGTCGAGATACACATCGAGCGTGATAATACCCGCCTCAAAGCGTTCCTTGGCCGATTTGACTTCGAGGGTAGTCGAGATCCAGCGGTTGAAGTTTGTTTGGGCTAACTGGTAGTTCGTATCGAGCGCCCGCAAGGCATGTTGCAGTTCCCGCGTGACGTCGAGTTCCATATCTTCGGCTCGGGCCATTTCGCGGGCCAGTTTGAGTTGTGCGTTCTTGACATTGGCAAGCTCGCGGCGGAAGCCGACGGGCACGCCGGCCTCGATACCGAGTCGGAATTCTTGAAAGTCGCCGCCCAATAGCTCGTTCCATGCACCCGAATTTGCATCTGGGAACGCAGGCGTCGGTTCGTCGTTCGAGATTAATTGGTCACCTAAGCCAAGCCAGCGATACATACCGACAGCGTTGACCGTGGGGAGCAAGGAATTTTTGGAGTAGGCGAGAGCCAACTGGCGTTTTTTAATCTCCCAGCGTTCCTGGCGAAGTTCCGGTCGGCAGCTCAGCGCCTCGTCGAGTGCTTGGGCATAGTCAAATTGCACCGGGGCTTTGAGCGGTTCGTCGATCGGACGAATCAAGCGGCCGTCGGTCGATGCAATTCCGAGCAACCAACGCAAGTTGGATTCGGCATCGCATAACTCGGCCCACGCGCGTTCGACTTCGGCCCGAAAGAAGAAATACTGTTCGCGAGCGCGACTCTCGGTCTGTTGCTCGGTGGCCTGCAATTCGACTTTGTTCTTGAGCGTGCGGTAGGTTTCTAGAGCGCTGTCGCGCCCCCACTTGGCTGCTTCCAGATTGCGATAGGCGCAATAAAGGTCCCAATAGCGAATTTCGATGTTCGTCACCATGTTTTGCAATTGCGCTTCGAGATTGGCGATTTCTTGATCGGTACCGATGCGCGAAATGACGACCGGCATCCGATTGACAAACGCCCCTCGGCCGCGGAGCAAAGGCTGGCGAATTTCGGCCTCCAAGGCGGTTTGCCACACACTGCGGAGGGCTTGAAAGCCAGCTGGAGCCAACTCAATATTGTTGTCGGCGTAGCTGGAAACGTTGCGCATGAACAACTGCGTGCCGTCGGCGGTTCGCTTGGCCAATTGAGTCTGCATCTGCAACGCGTCTTGTTGAAAGAACGCGGCGCTGCCGGGGACCGTGCGGTCGGCCGGAGTGTTGCGCGGCGAATCGCTCTTCTCCCAGGACAAGCTGCTCGTAAGCTGCGCGTCGAAATCGGCCAGTGCCGCTTCGGGGCCTTGGTTAGATTCGAGCGACGTGTTGGAGACGAGGAAACCCGGCGATTGAATCTGGCCAGGCGTACCAATGAATCCGGGTTCCGATTCGCGGACCGCGACGTTATAGGTCGTTCCCGCACCGGCGGGACCATTGACCAAATTATCGATTCCAGGCGCGACCCGATTGCTTTGCAGGGCGGGAGTTCCATAGCCGCGGATCACTTTGCTGTTCTGCAAAGAAATCGAAACGGCTTCTTCCAACGACAAATCCCAAAACGAATCGAAGTTGGGTTCCGCGACGGTTATCGGCGGATGGCTCTGCGTCACTTCCTCTAATGCCGCGGTCTCCACATCGGGATACTCTACGGCCGTCGCGCGGTCGAGATAGTACGACAGGTCACCCGTGTCGTTCAAATATAACGGCTGCGTTGGAAAGCACCCCGTAGTTGCCAATGCCAAGCAAACTACGAATGCAATACGTCGAGGTAGGGGGCAGCTCATGGGACTTCCGTATCCTGTGCTGTCGTTCGCAAAAACTGGTAACGAAATGTTGTTACCGAGTCGGACTGGCAACGATTGCCAGTCCGTAACGAACCCCCCTAAGTACCGGACCGCGAAGCGCCAAACGCAAACGCGGTTTTTCCGGTATGGTTCGTATCGACGAGCGCGCCGTTAAACTTTTACAAATCCGAATAATTCTCCTGGGTGACCGAGTTTACTGCTTGCTGCAAGCACTCGTTTTTGCCTCGGAATCCGTCGTGGGGACCGTTGCTGCCGTTGTCGCCTTTCGTTCCGCGAAAGAACGTTCCTTTGAAGAGCAATAGACGACACTGCCCCAGAATCACGCCCGTTGAAAACAATGCCCGGTGTTTGTAGAATCTACCCTCCACTTTGCTATGCACCCTTCGCCGCAGGTTTAACTCATGGCCGTCCCCAAAAGAAAGCAGTCCAATTCGCGAAGTGGCAAACGCCGCTCGCACGATTTTCTCAGGGCCAAGCCGATGACGATCTGCTCAAAATGCAGCACCGCGGCGCCAACTCACGTGGTTTGCCCAAACTGCGGGTTTTATATGGGACGCGTTGTGACGCCGTCCAAGGAAGAAGAATAGACGTCGCTTTGTAACCGGCGTTTGATTCCTGCATTTCCGCGTCTTAAATTCTTAGAGACGCATCGCAACTTGCGTCATTCCGGGCTGAGACCCGGAATCCAAATTCCAAGGGATACGGACTAAAACGCGAGTCCGGAGCGAATCATGAACGTGTCGGAGATGCCGACCGGTGCCACCAGACTTTTGTAAACCAGTTCCCGGTTAAAAACATAACCGATTTCCAAAAACCCGGTGACGCGGCGCCGGCCCATCCATTCGCTGCCGACGAAGACTCGAATGTCGTTGATGTCGACTTGATCGCCCATTCCGCTTTCTCGTTCGATGGTCCACGATCCGCCGCCGTATTCGCCGCCCAAATATCCCCAAATTTCGAAGTTGTAATTGTTGGGGATTCGCCGCGCGATTTTGGGCCGCGGAAAATAAAGATCGATCTTGAGGTCCGAGGTGGGCATCATGAACACGCCAAACGCTGGCAATAGCTTGATATCGAGTCGATCGAGGTATTCGACTCCCAGCTTGGCGATGGTCGTATTATCGAGGCGAAGCCAGCCGACACCGACGCCCGTCAATCGCATACTGTCGGTCGTGACGTGATCAAAGTCGGTGTACATGCCGACAGTGAGATTGATTTCAGCCCCCAACGGCCGGCTGGCGGCCGTGAGATAATCGAACGCTAAATATGCACTGTATGCTTTGGACGGGAGGTCGACCCCGGTTACGGCGGTATCGGGACCATCCCAAAAGTGAAAAATGAACCCCGGCGAAACACGCCAAGGCTGGCGAAGAAAGCAAAACCCTGGAAACGTCAGTGTCGAGGCAAGTTCCGCGTCGTGGATTCCTAAATCGTCGCCGTCTTCGCCATACAAATACGTGTGCCTCAATCGCGGATGTTCGATTAAACGCGGCAGCCATTCGTTGCTGACGCGGGACCAAGCTTGATTAGGCCAAGTCTCGGCGCTGTTGGGCCAAGCGCCATTGCCAGATTGCCAATTCGCATCACCGTATGCTGGACCATAAATACTTGGAGAATTATTGGCGGGCGCGAACGACGGCGGCGGCGACGCACTAATTCCTGCGTCCGTTCCCACCCAGGGATATGCGTTCGCTGGAGGATAAATCATCGCTCCGCTACCCCCAGCTCCTTGCGGAAACGGCGCAACCGGGACCGATGCTCCCCCTCCCCCATACACATCGAAGCCCGGCGCCAAAGTCGTTCCGGATTGGGGATTGATCGGGGGCAACTGCATCAGCGGAGGCGATATCACCGCAGGATTTGTACCCTGCACGAGGGGCGATTGGATCGGCGGTAACGTGCTGAACTGTGTCGGCGTCACCGGTGGAAGTGCCGGCGAAATGGGAAATTGCGAATCGGGAATGCGAATGCGTTGCGCTTCGGCAGCGGCACATGCCAGCAGGCCGCAACTCAAAAGCGTCGCGGCGCGAATGGTCGTTGGCGAACCGAATCGGCTCAGCATGGGCATGGGCAAAGCACTTGGGGCGGCGAAGATTTTTGGTCGCCGATAGTTAGCAGCGGCTGGCGAAGGGGTCAAGCCGAAACCTGTACTCGCAGAAATCTGCGCTCCGCAATGACTTCGCTTTCCTGCAAAGCACTGGCAGAGCCAGAGGCATACAAAACCAAGAGCCCGGCCGACGGCTAGGCTAAGTCACGGTCCTGAAAAAGGATGAGTGACAGCAGCAACATGATGGTGCCGTAGAGCAGCGTGTAAAGCGTGGCCCATCCGAGATAGATAATTGGGACAACCGAACTAGTCATGATGGCAGTCGAAGCATCGAAATGGTCAAGAACCGGGAAAATAATTGAGATCACTTGGCCCACAAAGACGACTTGTTCGATGCTCCCAACTTCCTTGGATGCCACGATGCTTGACGTTAGGTGCCCCAAGACATAGATTGCGAAACAAATCAAAAAGTTCGGCAATATTCCAACTCGAGTTGAAATCGCAACGCTGATGGACACGAAAAGGACGCATTCCATAAAAATCAGCATGAGCGCCGGAAAGTTTGCGACCACGTACGCAAAACAGACTTTCCAATCGAAGAGGCGCTCCGCCGTTTCGACGGTATCGTAAATCGGCTTATACGATGTCCAGATCGTAAACCACAATCCCAGGAGCAGGATCAACAGGCCGACAGCCATCGCGATGCCTAGGAATTTGCCGACGACAAACTGGACTCGGCCGATCGGTTTGGACAGCACGGTTAAGGCGGTTCGGCCTTCGATTTCCTCGGCGATCGACTTGCTGGCGGCCCAGATCGCCAAAAAAATTCCGAGTACGCGGATGACGGTCAACCCGGCGTCCTGGTACATCTTGATGTCTTCGCCGAAGGAGAAGTACGGAATGAAGACCGACGCCAGAATGAACAGGACTCCAAACAATATCAAAATCAAGAAGATTGGTTGTGAGACTTCGGTTTTGAACGTGGCCAGCGAGACGGCCGAGATCTTGGGGGCCAGTGCTTCGAGTAATAGACCTAGTGTGTAAAGCCCCGCCACGAATATCGCAAGCAACGGGATCACGATAACTTGCACGACTTCCGGCTGGGTTCTCCAGCGGATTTGCAGGAGTGCGGGACCGTCCCCTTGATTGACAACAAAGAACTGCTTTACCGGCCCGCGCGGAATCGGCGATGCGTCCTCGCCGTAGACTTGCATAAGCCAAGGCGCATTTTTCCCCATCACGTTGCTGAAAAATTTGCGAACGGGTAGGTCGGGGGTGATCGGTTCCGCGGCGATATCCAATGGTTGGTCGCTAAAAAACTGAATCCACTGGCATTCGCGGCCGTCAAAGGCAATCGCGATCGGTGTCCCGGCGTCGCCTTCCGAGGAAACCGCAATTTCGAACTGTTTTTCAAAAACGCCCGTGAACGGCAAGCGCGTCAGCGAGCCAAAAAAGTCCCTTGGATTATCGACGATCGTGAAAATTTCCAAGCCGCCGGTCCACCACAAGGCGAGGCCCAAAAGCACGAACGCTGCTGCGCCTCCACAGAGCCAATTGAGCCAATAAAACATTCCTTCGGTCGGTGCCCGCAGGATTTCCTCCCTTCGCCGAAAGGAACTCACTGCCACCAAACCAAATCCGACGATTGCAGAACCGACAGCGAGCAGGATCCCGGCTAGCAAAAGGCTTCCCGATGCATCTGCCGGGCTTTCTTCCACTGTTTCCTTGCCATTGGCGGCGACGGCCCAAGGATCTTCGGTTTGCCACCAGCCAGCCCGAGATCCTATCCACATCCCGAGCCCAAAAATCGCGACCGCTAGTACCAAGCCCAGGGTGATTCTCGTCCGCGGCGACTCATGCAATCGGTTGATCACCGGAATGCGCGAAAGAAAAAAAACGGCGCTCCAAATCAACGCAAATACAAGGAATCCACCCACCAATCCCAGCGCAACCAACCAGACCGGAGTCAGCCAGTTCGACGTTTGTTCGTTTGCGAGAATTAGCGAGTTGAGCATGGATGGCGAAACCGGTGAATTGCGTGAAAACGACGCGGACATTATGAACTAGGTCGCACGGCAATCAAAGGGGCACTTGCCGTGAGCTATTTCGTGTCCCAGACCACCCGTGTTCCTGCGAAATAATCGTGGAGGCTTTTGCCCCGTCCCAGAATCAGCATCATCGCCAGATCGACGAGCAACCACACCATCGCGGTCACGGCCAACGTGATGCTTAAAAACGCCGTCAAGACGCCCGCATTTGCGACCGCCGGCAGTAACGCCAACATCCAGAGCGGCAGCATACGCAGATTGGTACGCGTCACAATCAACCGAGTCGACGGAGTCAAGCCAAACCGATTCACCACGCGCAACTGCATCAAGCTCCGCCCAATTGATTGCTTCCACCAGCCGACCAAAACCACATAGCTCAGCAGCGGCGCGAACAGCATGAGCATCGCAAGGACGCCCGCCACGAATTCTAGGGCGCCGGGGATGAACCATCGTGCGGGAAGAAATTCTACAAAGACCATGGCCGGTATCCATAACAGCATGACGATCGAGTAGTCAATTGCGGCTGCCACCAAGCGCGGCAGTCGCCGAGCCGACGGACTTCGCCGCGGTTGCAGTTTGCTCAGCATTCCTAAGACATCTTCGTACTTCGGAAATCGGTCCGCGGGTGATTTTGCCAACAATCGTATAAGCAGTACTTTCCAGCCCACCGGGAGGTGTTCCGGCCAAGGGCTGGGAAACACCAGGGCGGAATTATGATGGGAGTCAATCCATTCCTTGAACGTCGATCCCGTCAATTCCACGGGGATCCGACCAAAGGTGAGTTCGTAGAGCGTCACGCCCAACGCATACATGTCGGATTGAACCGACGGCTGATCCCCGTGCAGCAATTCAGGAGCCAAATAATTGGGAGTGCCGCCTAAGTCGGACTCGCCTTCTTCCTTGGTGGCGCTGCGGGCCATCCCAAAATCGGAGAGTTTAATGTCGCCAGATTTCTTAATGAGCAAGTTATTCGGCTTAATATCGCCGTGAATGATATCGAATTGCAGCGAGACCCGCAGCGCTTCAACGATTTGGCTGGCGATCAAAGCGATTTCGTTAAACGGCAGCGGTCCGTGCTTGATCCGCGCCGCCAAAGTCCCGCCATCGACAAGTTCCATGGCCAAGAACGGATCACCATCATCGCGACTGACGTGATAGATGGTGGCCACGTTGGGATGGTTGACGCGGGCTTGTGCGATGGCTTCCTGCAATAGCAGTTCGATTTGTTTGTCGTCCCTTTGCGATTTTCCGCGCCGCAGAACTTTGACCGCTACGTAACGCTGCAGCGCATGGTCCAAAGCCCGGAAGACTTGGCCCATTCCACCCTGGCCCAGAGGTTCAATGATCTCAAAATGCCCCAATCGCCGACCAATCCATTGTGCAACGTTGGCGTTATCCGACTCGATTTTGCTTGCGTTTGTCTGCAGCGAATGGCATTGATTCAGCGTCATCGCCAGGGCTGAATCCAGACGGATCTTCTCCGGTGAGATTTGCCGGCCGCATTTGTCGCACGTCCCACCTGTGAGGGGCGTTACCGGAACTTCATTGCCGCAGAGGCAGCGATACCAATGCAGGGGATCCGACTCCAGCGCGCGTGTGGCATCCAGGGACATTCGTTGATCAAATCGCCTCGAGTTGGTCCGAAAACGGCCTCGCTCCATTCTATCACAGATTCGGCACACTTTGGCCGAGTGGCGAGCTTTGCATGTGGAGCGGAATTCATTCCGATTCCGGTACCGAAAATGGAATAAATTCCGTTCTACGCGACTCGGCTAAAAGGTTACACAATCTCAATAATAACAGTTCCAACTCGTCACTTGAATCGCTTGGAAAGCCAGTCCGAGATCGTGTTTAGTGCGCTCGGCGACATTGTCTCCTCGATCGCGCGGTACTCGGTCGGCGAGCCCGTCTTTGCGGTTTGGAACAAATGGTTGAGGCCGGGCAATTCGACGACTTGAATATCCTTGTTTCCGCTGGCCGCCAGCGCCGTCTTGAGTTCGGGCAAATTGAGCTTGGGATCGACCTGCAGATCCAAGCTGCCATTGAGCGCCAGAATTGGACAGCGCACCTTCGTGAGCGCTGGGCGCGGATCGTATGTCAGAAAGTAGCGAAACCAAGGGGACAGCATCGGGGTGACCGAAGATTCAAACACCGCGCTGGTCATCTCGGCCTGTTTTTCCTTGGGCAACTTCTGCCGGAGTTCTTCAAAGCGAACTCGCAATAGGGACTTGATCTCATCGTTGGTCTTATCGCTCGCCATGAGTTCAAAGGTCACGGCCAGGAATTCCCGATTGATTGCGCTGACCTCAGGACTCGCTCCCTCCGCCTGCTCAATCAGCCCCGTTTGATTCAGCACGATTTCTCGACCGGTCACACCGGGGCCCGCCAGCATCACGATGAATGCGACGTCGTTGCGTGAAGTCGCCACGATGGGCGCGATAAGGCCGCCTTCACTGTGGCCGATCAGGCCAATTTTTGTCGGGTCAATTTCAACCTGTTGTTTTAGGAAGTCGATGGCTGCCGCGACGTCGCGGGCAAAATCACGCGTATCCGCCGTGGCATGGTCCCCGGTCGACTTGCCGATGCCCCGGTCGTCAAAGCGAAGCACGGCGAAACCGGCCCGAGTCAAATGATCGCTTAAGATGAGGAAGGGCTTGTGATCGAGCAGCGATTCGTTGCGATCTTGTCCTCCTGAGCCGGAGATCAAAATTGCGGCCGGGTACTTCCCCGGGGGTTTGGGAAGTGTGAGCGTGCCGCTCAGTGTGACTTTGTCTGCCGCGTTCTCATACTCCACTTCGCGCTCGCGGTAGGGAAGTGGCTTTTCGGGGTTTTGCGGACGTTTCGGCGGAGTCACCGAGCGCGTCGCTGCGAGGCCGATTTTTTCAAAGTTTAAATCAAACTCGCCGCCCCCTTGTTGCCATTTGCCCTCGATGCGGTTTTTGTCAGCATTGAACTTGCCGACGTACGCTGCCTTGGTGATCGGCAGCTTGAAGTCAAACGATGTTTCGTCGCTCTTGGTTATCTCAAGGCCCAAGTCGCCGAGGTTTTCGGAAAAGCTGTCGAGCTTGGCGTGCAGTTTTTTGTTTTCGTCTTGGAACACGCGGATCTGAAAATCAAACTCGCGGGGACCGGCTTTGAGAAATCCCTTCCAGGACTCGATGTGTTTCAGATCTTTGGCCACTTCCACCTTGACCAAGTCGAGCGGTAAATCGGCGCCTTGGGTAAACGTCCCGCTTATCGTCTGGTTTGTCTTGTCCAACGTCCCCGTATACTTCACGTTCAATTTTTTGCAGGCCAGCGTCAGCGTGCGATCGACAATTTCAACCGAGTCGAGTTCGATCACTGTGTTGCCTTGGTCAAGGCTGACCAGTTTTCCGGCGTACGTTCCGTCCTCCTGCCGAGTGAACTGGAATTGGATCCGCAGACTGGCGGCCCCCAAGTCCAACGTCCCTTGCCACGTCGATTCTGCCCCGATGTCGGGCGATTCTTGGGCAGCGGTAAACTGCCACGACGCGGCCAGGATGCCAACAAAGCAAAACGCGGTGGCTAAGCATGAACGCATTGATACTCCTTGAACACGGTTTGCTGCGGGCGCGAGCCGATGGAACGGCGCTTGCGGCGTCGCGGACGTTTCCTATTGTCCAAAAAATGAAGACTCGCGCACAGGTATTCGGCGATTGGGCAACGAGATTGGGCCCGGAAGCCATTTTCGCAGTCGCCGCGGCGTGAAATCAAATTCATCGGCGATCAATGCCCTGTTTTCGTGGTCGCCGCAGCCTTTTTCTTGCGAAACGCGATGTTGAGCATTTCGACCCCAATCGCAAACGCCATGGCAAAGTAGATGTAGCCTTTGTCCAAATGTGCTCCAATCGCGTCGGCGACGAGAACGACCCCGATGAGGATCAAAAAGCTTAGGGCGAGCATTTTGATCGTCGGGTGCGACGCAACAAACGCGCCGATCTTGCCAGCAAAAAGCAGCATCACAATTATGGAGATGACGATCGCTGCAACCATGATCCAAATCTGATCGGCCGGCACCATACCGACCGCGGTAATCACGGAATCGAGCGAGAACACGATATCGAGCAGCCCAATTTGAATGATTACACTAGCGAACTGGGTATGACTGGGAAGCGGTTCTTTTTCTTCCGAAAATTGCTTGTGAATCTCAAGGACGCTTTTCCAAATCAAGAATGCCCCGCCTACAAAAAGGATCATGTCGCGGAAGGTGACGGCGTTGATGGTGCTCAAATGATGGCCCGCATTCGCCGACGTTTCGTCGACCGAACCGAGGCGCTGCAAGAGCGATTCCGGAATCCCCAAATCGGTCAAATGAAACCAAGGCGTCTTGTTCATCTCGTTGACGACGTACGAGAGCGTGAACAGCAGCACTAATCGCATGGCCAGGGCCAATATCAGGCCCAAACGACGCGCCAACGGTTGCTGAGCTTTGGGAAGCCGGCTGGCGAGGATGGTGATAAAGATGATGTTGTCGATGCCCAGCACGATTTCCATCACGGTCAAGGCAATCAACGCAATAATAATTTCGGTCATCAGACGTACCAGGATCGCAAAAGACGAAGTGTGGCCGCATCGAGGGGGCCGGAAAACCGGATCAGATTAACCGATGAATGCGTTTGGTAAAAGGTCGGGTTCCACGGTCGTAGCGAAGCGACCCACGACCGCTCGGAGGGGATGCAATGTCGCGCGGGCCGATCGCGTTGTTCACGGTTTTTTCACAGGAGTCGCAGGCTGCTTGGGCGCTGCGGTCGGATCGCTAAGCAAATACTCGGAGAGCGACCCGATTTTTTCAAACCCCTTGAATAAATCAAACGACGGCAACGGCGAAGGGTCCGCGGATTCGTTTCGGTGGACATCCAGAATCGCGTGCACGACGAATTGGTCGTCGGTTTGAATCACGTCCGCCGACATTCCGCGAAACCATTGGAAGATCGCAGCTTGATAATTCTCCGGCAATCGCGGGGCGTCGGCATCCGGCCAAGCCGTCGAATGCCAGGCCCACCGCGCCGGAGAGACTTCGCGCAGTTCGTACGATCCTCCCAGCGGGCACATCAATTTCACCTCCAACAGTTGCTCGGCGGCCCGCCAAGCTTGCTGAGGTTCGAGACCGAACTGCTGGGTAAGCTGATTGACGAGCCGCACGTTGGCAAGCGATGACTCCCAACTTCGCCAAAAGAAATAAGTACTCGCCAAATCGCTCAAGTGCGAATCGGATAGGTTTCCGATCCGCAACCGGGCTTGGGCCAAGCGTTCGCCAGGCACCGTGTGCCACAACGACTTCATGGCTTCCAACCGTTCGCGATCAAACGCCAGCGCCGCGAAGCCATTAAATTCCAGCCGCCACAAATCCAACAGTCGTGAGTAGAGATAACCATTTTCATCCGGTTGGCCACGAAATCCCAAGGGCACGCTGTTCAAAATGCCAGGGTTCGGCCAAGCGACCACGTATCCAGGAATTTGTTTGAGTGAACGGGCCGTCTTCAAAAATCGGCGCGGATCCAAAATGTCGAGCGCGACTGGTTCATTCTGAATCGAGATCAACAGTTGGTAAAAGTTGTTATTTCGTTCGAGTCCCAGAAAATCCTGTTGAAGACTCAACTGCAAACTGAGCACGTCGTTATTCGAGCCCATCAATTGGTCCGCCGTGGGAGGACCCAACAGGGTTCCCATCCAATCGTATTTGTGGGGAGCAAAAGGCGCAATCCGGGCATCGATCGCCAGGCGCTCGTGTTGGTCGTCGACCGCGTACCGCTTGAGAGCGATGACCAGGGGATCGAAGCGGCCGATTTTTTCGCGGAAGAACGCGGCCCGCTCGTTAAACCACTGCGCCTCGGCCCCGCTCACGCGGTCGATGACAACGTCCGCCACGGGCAAATGCACCTGTGGCAGCGACACGTCGCTGAGTGGATTGACTTCGGGCTGCGAAGCCGAGGCGTTGATTGGGAGCTGAAAATGAAGGGGCAAAAACCCAACTCGAAACAATAGTTCAGGGTCGGTTGCGTCAAGTCCTTCGCCGGTCGCCGCCAAGACCGCGCATTGCCGGACGTTTTCCGCGGCGCGCGCGTAGGCTCTGCGGCGCAGTTCAATCTGGTACTTGGGACTCAATAAATTGTGAAAAAACGACTCGGACACAAATAAAAACAACGTGTCGTCGCGGTCCACTGGATTCGTTCGCCGGGCATTGCGAAAACTCGCCTCATCCGACAATCGCCCGGTGCCAGACGCGGTCTCCAAGAATCGCCTGGCCAGCGTCTCCGATGTCGTCACCAAATGAAACTCCGCATGGGATACGAAATAGGAGCGGACCGAATGGTCCGGCGATTGAAGCAGCGTCACCGATGCACCGCCCAAGGAAAGCTCTTGCAAAGCGACGCCCTGTTGTGCCTGGTCCTCTGCGAATTGCGCCCGGCGTTTGTCCAAATTGGATTTGAAAAAATCATTCTTCGATTGAAACAGAATGCCGATCGACGCGCCATCGGCGACGTACGTGTCGGTGCCGACCACCGCGAGGTCCGCAATGACGTTGCCGCCAAACAAGTCATCCCACTTTCCCGGTTCGAGCGCAAGCTGGTCGAGCATCCGATCCGCGCCAGGCGATTTATAACCGCGCAACTGGATCAGCCGACTCAAATCGCCTCCATACTCAGCCAGCAGTCGCTTAAGCCATAACTGGTTTTGCCAACTGCCGAATCGGAGATAAAAGCATTCGCGCGGGACGGCGGTCGCCATGGGCTCGACGGCAACTTCGATTCCCGACGCCACTCGCGGTGAAGGTGACCAGGCAATCGGCTCAGGCAGCGGTTGGACTTCGGGAGCTGGAGGAGCATCGCTCGTCATCAGCTCAAACATGAGATCGGACTTGAGCGACTCGGTATCGAATACCAAGTCCATCGTCTGCCGAAACGGATTGCGTTTCGAGGAACGCAAGCTGATTCGTTCTGTTTCCAAGCTCAGGCGCCGCGCGAGCATCGCGACCAAATACGTTTCGACGAGCGGCGGCAATTCGCCGTTGGCAGTCTTGGCGCGGGCTTGGTCGGAATATTCCCGCCACCATTGTCGGGCCAAGCGGCGAAACGCGTTCGGCCGCAGCTTTTGTAGTTCGGCTGCGAATTCAACCGTTTCCTTGCCCGCCAAGCGCAATTTCAACGGCTGATCCCCGCGAACCAAGAACCAAACCGTCAAACGGCTCGACTGACGATCGTCACCGGCCTCGGTCGCGTCCAATACGCGATCCAAAAAGCGTTGCGATACGACGGGATAAAGAACGCGATGCTCCGAGTCGCTGAGTTGAAAGCCATCCACCAGCTCAAAGAGTGTCTCGCCTATCCCCGGCTCAAACGTCACTTTGCCAATGCCAAACGGTTCGCCGCTCACAATCTCGACGTTGGTGATCCGGACACGGTCGTCGCGCGGCCGCGTGGAATCGCGATCCAATGGACGGACTCGATTCAATAAGTTTCGAGCCCCAAACTCAATCAATGAAGACCCATTCGTTCGCGCCCGTCTCGGCTGGGGAAGGAGATTGCTGTACGCCGATCGAGGACCAATCACACGACCAAACAGCATCCGCTCGCCCTGCGCTTGTTGTGCATTCGGCAAAATCGGATGAATCCGCTCGCCATCCTGCACCGCGTAAATACCGTTGGTCCAAGCCAATGCCAACAGCAACCAAAAGCCCGTCATCTCGCATCCCCTTCCGCCGATTGCTCGATACGCCGCCACGATTGTCGATATTCTAGACTTCGCAGGGCGTGAGAATAATCACTCGTAGCAATTTGAACGGGGTAATTCAAGAAAAATTTGTTCATCCAGGGTGCAAGCATCTGCCTCAATAGTTGAGACTGACGCCGCGGTTAGACAACTGGTGGCCTAAATCCTGCGCACTCGTAAAGACGATGGCATCGAGGCCGCAAGACCGCGCGGCTTGAACATGTTCGATTCGATCGTCGACGAAAAAGGTCTGAGCAGGCTCGCATCCAGCCGCGTCGATGGCGGCACGAAAGAAACTAGCAGATGGTTTCATTGCTCCGAATTCAAAACTGAGCAGGCGAATGGGAAAAAAATAGTGCAGTAATGCGAATCTTCGCCAGACGAAATCCCAATGAGCCTGGCACGTGTTCGACAGTAGTCCCAGACTGAATCCTGCCGCCGCAAGTTGTCCGACGATCGGAACGACCGGGGCATTGAGCCAAAAAATGTCGCTGGCGGCTTTGAGCAAACAAGCGTCGACGATTTGGCTCCCGGTCGCCGCGCGGAATTCACTGCAAAACGAGCGCGAGTCCAATTGGCCGGTTTCAAGTCGCGTCTGCATCGAGCCCTCGAATACCAGTTGCCAGACGAAATCGGCCGACGCGCCACTCGCCGTCGCCATTTGGTCGGCCGCCCGCCGATGCGAAAAATTGATCAGGACGTTGCCGAGGTCGAAGTAAATGAATTTCGGAGGGCTGGGCTTCATGCGACGATGGATCGACGAAAAACCTGATGGAAGAATGCCTTCGATGTAAAGTGCACACGTTACAAGATACACACTTTCGCGGGTGCATAGGCAAGACATGGCCTGCTTATTCCATCGGCCGCGGAGGCGTGCCATTGCGATTGTCAACACTTCGAACCTGGTGCCCGGTCCCCAGGCGTTTTGTTACCAATTCACCAAGTTGCCATTGCAGCAGCAAACACCAGACTGCCAAAGCAAGAGTGATCATTGGAAGGATGGACATTCCGATCAAGAACTTCACGCGATTGCGCTCGATCCAGCGGCGAGCCTTTGTCAGCGAGGTATCCTCGTAAACGCTGATCGGTTCATCGGCCAGGTACCTTTGTACGTCCGACGCGATGTCGGCTGCGTTTGCGTATCGGTCCCTTGGGTGGAACGCGGTCGCTTTGGCGCAGATGGCGTCCAACGCCAAAGGAACAAACCGGCTAACGTCGCGCGCGCGGCGTACCGGCAGAGTCGCGACATGCTCCAAGGTCGCTTTCACCGACTTCCCCTGGTGGGGTGGAACACCGGTCAAGATGACGAACAAGGTCGATCCCAGGCCGTTCACATCGGTCCGATCGTCGACGGAGCCCAACTCCGGACGAGCTTGCTCGGGAGCCATGTACGCGGGCGTGCCGAGCACGACACCCTCTGCGGTCTGTTCCGACGAATGATTATTCGCGAGAATCACGTTTTGCGACGTACTATCGTGTGAATCATCGGCCTCTTCAGCCGGACCAATGGTCTTGGCCAGACCCCAGTCCAAGACGACGACTTCGCCGAATTTTCCCAGGACAATGTTCTCTGGTTTGATGTCGCGATGGATTACTCCGCGCGAATTGGCGTACGCGATCGCTTGGCAAACGCTCACGAAAGCCTGTAATAATCGAACCCTGTCCAGATGTCGATGGATGCCCGCGCTGAGGCTCGCGTGGAATTCGTCGCAGGCTTTACGCAATGTTTTTCCCTTGACCAATCGCATCGTGTAATAGTGCGCAGATTTTTCGCCGGCTGGACAAAACTCGTAAACGGGGACGATGTTCGGATGTTCCAACTGTCCCGTAATTTGGGCTTCGTTGCGGAACCTCCGACAGGCTTTCGGATTTTCGGAATGTTCAATGCGAATTTGTTTTAGCGCGACCTTGCGATGCAAGTTGGAATCGTGCGCAATCCACACGCGGCTCAATCCCCCTTCAGCGTACAAACGTCCCAGTTGATAGCGCGAATCGGCCGGTATCGCGGGGCGCCAACTGCTCTCGTGTTCGATTTCGCCGTGATCCTCGCCGTCGCCGTCGAGTCGGGAATCGAAATCAAAGTCAAAATCGGCCGCGCTATCATCGAGATTGCATTCGTCCGTTCCGGTCATCGTGGTCGTCGTCCGTTCCGTCTTCGAGACGCGGGCCTTGCCTTCAATTTCTATCAACTCCGCATCCCCCGCGGCCCCAGAAGCAACGCGGTCAGAATTTGGATTTTCCGCGAAATCGCGCACCAGGAGATGGCGAATTCGAGCAACCTGTGGGGCCGAGATCCAGCCCAAGCCTTCGATGATTTCTGCCAACGACTGTTGGCGTTGCGCCATCCAGGTCGTGCGCGCTTGCTCAAGTTGGACGTCGGAGATCCAACCCAACTTCACCGCGATCAAACCGAATCGCAATTGATGTTCGTGCATCGGCCATTCCGCAACAAAAGGATCGTGGACCGGCAGCGAAAGTGTCGACGTGGAATTGGTTTCCAGTCATCGGAAAGGATTGTGACAATCGTCGGTTTATTTTACTCCCGTGAGCACCCTGTGTTAGCTTGCTGCAGGCACAATCGCGTTTTTTGACCTATTTGGGTCAATTCGTCAACGACAAGGGAGAATAACTGCTTCGCTGACGGCTGGCACAAGGGATTCGTGCCAATCCGTGAATTGACGAGCAGTGTCAAGCGGCTCGATTCGCGGTTGCGCAGGCAAACAACGTCTCGAAGTCGTTGCAGGAAAGCCTTCGCGACCGCACGTGCCGTGCAATTCATTCGTGTCAACTGCGCCGGAGAAGGAGGCCGTGCACCGAGCGAAACGCGGCATAGCAAAACTCTTTTCTCGCAGGCAATCGGCGTATAATGCGATTTACGACATGACATCCTTTGCGGAATTTATGGGGAAATAATGCAAAAAACGTCGGAATTAGCGGCCAATCTGGAACAGCTTGTCGAATTGGGCTGGGAGTCCAAATCGGTCAAGCAAGAGATTCGCAGTAATTTTTTGGAAATGCTGTCTTCGGGTGACGAATTGTATCCCGGAATCGTCGGTTACGAACACACGGTCATTCCCGAGATCAACATTGCGATCTTGGCGGGTCACGACATGCTTTTTCTCGGCGAGAAGGGCCAAGCCAAGAGCCGACTGATGCGGTCGCTGGTTCGGTTCCTGGATCCGCAGATCCCCTATCTGGATGTGCCCGATTGCGCCTTTCGAGAGGACCCGCTCAAACCGTTGAGTGCCATTGCACGCGATTTTGTGAATTCCCGGCGGCCGCGCGATGTCCCCGTGAAATGGTGGGCTCGGAAAGATCGCTACGGCGAACGGCTGGCGCCAGGAACAAAATTCGCCGACATTATCGGCGAGATTGATCCGGCCAAATTGATGGGTGGCACAAGCATGTCGGCCGAGCACGCGCTGCACTTCGGGTTAATTCCGCGAATGCACCGCGGCATTTTCGCAATCAACGAGCTTCCGGAATTGGACGAATCGGTCCAAGTCGGTTTGTTCAATATTCTGGAAGAGCGTGACGTGCAAATTCGAGGGTTTCCAATTCGTTTTGATATCGACGTGCTCATCCTCTTTTCCGCCAACCCGACGACATACAATCGCAGCGGCAAAGTCATCCCGCAATTGAAGGACCGAATCGGCTCGTTGATTCAGACCCATTACCCGCGCGAACGCGACTTGGGGATTCAGATTCTCGAGCAAGAGGCTACGATCGAAGTCGACGGCGAGTATCCCGTCCACATCCCTTATTTCATGAAGGAGATCTGCGAACAGGTCACGGTTCAGGCCCGCAAAAGCAAATTCGTCGATCAACAATCGGGTGTCAGCGCGCGATTCAGCATCGCCAACTATCGGACCATGGTTGCCAGCGCCCAACAGCGTGGCGTTGTTCTCAACGAGCGACCGGCCGTGCCCCGGATCAGCGACTTGGCCCATTTACGGTCCTCATCGCTGGGTAAGCTCGAACTCGATTTGATGGGAAGTCATCAAATGAATGAGCGCCAAGTCCTGGACGGCATCGTTGCCGAAGCGATCGCGGTCGTCTTCGACGAATACGTGACTCGTCACGGGTTGGACGAGATTGCCAAGATCTTTGGAAAGGGCGTCAAAATCGAAGTCGGCGATATGATTCCGTCCGAACAATACGCCGGCCGCGTGGCGCGGGTTCCACCGATTTGGGAAAAGGCATTTGAAGTCAAAGCGTCCGGGGATCCGGCCGTGCGGGCTTCCTGCATTGAGTTCGTTTTGGCTGGACTGTATGCCAAGGACATGATTTCGCGATCGCAACAAAACGGCATTACGACGTTCGAAACATGAGCAAGCGCAAGATCGGCGGAATCCTGCACACGTACCAAAAATACGATCCCGTGCATTTTCCAAGCCCTACCGCACCGCCGCCCGACGTCGTTTCTCCGTTGCTCGAGCAAATGCTGCGGTTCGGCAGCTACAAAAGGCTGACGCCGGAGGAGTTGGCTCGGGCCGTGCGAATCGATCCTAGCCAAATCGCAGGTTTGGGTCCGAGCATCGAAATGATCCGCGCAATCTTGCTCGAGCGCAAGCGAAAGCTCCTGGAAAAATACGAAACCGAATCAGTTCAATCATTGGCCCGCCGCGAGTATCGAGAACGAATCAATTCGGGGTTATCGCCAAAAGAGTTTGCCAAGACCTACGCCAAGGCGACGCGGGAAGAGCAGCTTTACGAGTTGGAGCAGCTTTGGTACGCCCAGCGCGACGATTCAAGCGATTTCGCCCGGCATCTCGTCACACTGATGGACCATTTGGGCAACATGTATCAGGTCGACGAATTGGCGGCAAAGTACACGTTCACTGGCAAAACGCCGCTCACAATCGAAGAAGCTCTGGAAGTCAAACGGCTGCTGGAAAAGATCGACGAATTGCTGCAGCAGCTCGACGAAGCCCAGGAGAATGCACAAATCGCGCTCATCGATCTCGATGAATTGGCGGAATTCGTCGATCAGACGGATATGCAGGCGTTGGAAGAAATGCAGCGCACGATCGACAACTACATTCGCGAGCAGGCCGAGCGACAAGGCTTGGAGAATCGCGACGGCAGGTTGTCGCTGACGCCCAAGGCGATGCGCATTTTTCAAAACAAGCTGTTGGTTCGGATTTTTGATCAGCTCAAGGCAGGACGCAGCGGACGGCATCGGGGCGACATCGTCGGCGAAGGGGCGGTGGAAATGACTCAAACCAAACCCTACGAATTCGGCGATTCGATTAGCCACCTCGACGTCGTCCAATCGATGATCAACGGCATGGTTCGAGGCGCTGGCGATCTGCCGCTGCAGTTGACGGCCGACGACTTGGTCATTCATCGCACGCGCAACAATCCCAAATGCGCCACAGTCGTGGTCATGGATATGAGCGGCTCGATGCGCTATGACGGGCAATACATTAACGTCAAGCGGATGGCGTTGGCGCTGGACGGCCTGATCCACTCGGAATATCCCGGCGATTTTCTGGGCCTGGTGGAGATGTACACCTTCGCCAAGGTTCGCCAAGCCGCCGATGTTATCGACCTAATGCCCAAACCCGTAACGCTATTTCAGCCTCAAGTTCAACTCAAAGTCGACATGAGTCGCGAGAACGTCAGCGAGCACATGGTGCATCCCCATTTTACAAACCTGCAACACGCCCTGCGGCTTTCGCGGCAACTCCTCGCCGCTCAGGACGCCGCCAACAAACAGATTATTGTCATCACCGATGGCTTGCCCACCGCGCATTTTGACCAGAACGATTTGTACTTGCTGTACCCGCCACATCCGGCGACCGAGCAAGCCACGATTCGCGAGGCGCTGTTATGTCAGCGCGAAGGAATCACGATCAATCTGTTCTTGATTCCAAGTTGGTCGCAATCCGAGGACGACATTCGATTTGCCTATCGCTTGGCGGAATCCGCGCAAGGCCGAGTCATTTTTACGTCGGGCAACGACCTCGATCGGTTCGTGATCTGGGATTATGTAAAGCACAAACGCGAATTGATCGGATAGGTAGTTTTCGAATTCCACGTTTCTGCCGCGCCTCGTCGTCCACACATCGTCATTCCCGTGCAGCCGGGAATCCAGTCCGCCAACATGAATGCAGCATCTCCGACACCAGCCCATCCGTGGAGTTGGATTCCGGGTCTCAGCCCGGAATGACGGCGGGTGGGCGTTTTCGTGAATGTCAGGAATCAAGACATCCGTGGTGTTACTTCAGCAACCCCGGCAGGCCCGCGAGCGGGCCGAGCCAGATGAGGGCCGCCAACGGTATTGCGACCAGCGAGACGCGCCAGCCGCCGAAGATCACGCTGACCACGAGCAGCAATCCGGCAATGCCGGAGTTGAAATTGCTCACCAATTCGCCAAAGAGCGGAAAGGAGAGCGGTTCGATCGGGTCAATGTTAGTTATGACAGCCACTTCAGCGTCCGGGTCGCTGAGGCTCTGTTGCAACGAGCGCCTCGCGGCTTCAAAGTTTTCGGCATTGACCGCGGATGTGACCGCGGACGTGACGTTAGAAAACATTCCATTTTGGCGAATCCACATCGCACAGCCGACGATCAGCAGCGTCCCCAGAATTAGGCGGATGTGAGCGCCTAGGAATAGATCCAACGGTTTTTGCAACCGATCGAGTATGCTGCGGGGGGCTCGGCCGGCACCACTGCGAGCTTCCGCCAACATGGCTTTGACCCGGGCACGTTTGGCCACGACGGCCGCTTGCGGATCGCTGGCTTGGCCAGCTTGGCTGGCTTGGTAAAGCGCGGCCGCGCTCCGCCATTGAGTAGCCTCGTGCACCCAGAGTTGCGAGACGCGATCGGCCTCTTCGGCGGCCTTTTCGGCAGGCATCCCCGAGGCGATGAGGCTTTTTTGTTCGATCGAGCGAAGTTTGTCGGCGTCGCGTTCCTTGCGACGGACTTCCAAACGCTGCTCGAGGCGTTGAATTAAAGCATCACGCCACGGCCGGAAGCGTTTGCGTCGAGGTCCCGAGTATCCGCTGGCGAGCTCAAGCCTTGCACGTTGGAACGCTTCATAGCCAAATAAATCCTCAAAATACTCCTCCCAATTGCTGCCACTGTAGTTCGCAACAAAGCGTTGCAGGGCTGCTTCGTCAACACCGCTGACGCGCTGGCGGCGGAGCCATTGCCGCACGCCGTCCAATGGTTTAGCGCGTTCCTGAGCCAGGGCCTGTTCGATCACCAAGTAATAGCCGACGCCCAAACCAGCGGCGAGAACGCTGGTGACCAACCACGGGCCGAGCATTCCCAAGGCATACAAAACCACCACAAACAACAGACCGCCTGCGATCGCCATGATCCAAGGCTTGATCCCTCCGGTCGCAACGAGTTCGCGCCATTTGTCGAACACTCGACTCTGTTGGCGCAGGCCCGCCATGAGGAACGCCGCCAGAGGACCAACCACGAAGGCGGATAAACAGGCGAACCCCCAGCGAAAACTCATCAGACTTGCGACGCCCGCAACGATCAGGCCGAGAACTCCAAATGCGATTGGGAGATACGTCCGCGCTTGGGCCAGCGGTTGGCTGTAATACGCTTTCACGCTGGCTTCTAATTCTTGAACCTGCTCTTGCGTCGGAGCAAAGGCGCTGTCGCCAGCGATTCCCAAGTAACTTTGCAGATCGGTGATCACGCCGCCGAGATTGGCGTAGCGATTCTCCGGACGCTTCTCGACCATTTTCATCACGACGTCCGAAAGCCGGCGATCGACTCGCGGCGCAATGAGTTCGGGGCGGGTCACTGGCTGCGACTTGTGTTTCGCCAAAACTTCGTGGGCGGTTGAACCCTGAAACGGAGGTTTACCCGTAAGGAGGGTGTAGAACGTGCACCCCAACGAATAGATATCGGCCCGATGATCGACTTCGGATGAACTGTCGGCTTGTTCCGGTGAAATGTAATTGACAGTTCCGACGGTTGCCCCGACTCCCGTCAATTGGATGGATCCCGATGACGACTCGCCGGAAGTTGATTCGATCGGCTCGTCCGCCATCGCCGGCAATTTGACAAGTCCCAGATCGGCGACTTTGACCACGCCGTGATGGTCGAGCATCAAATTGGCGGGTTTGACGTCGCGATGGACCATTCCCTGGTGATGTGCGAACTGTAGGCCGCGGGCGGCTTGGAGGATGTACCCGGCGGCTTGTCGCGGCTCCAACGCGCCGCTTTGTTTGATGAGCTCGGCCAGATTCTGACCTTGCACAAATTCCATGCTAAAAAAATTTGTCTCGCCTTCTTGCCCCAAGTCGTAGATTTGCACAACGTTGTGATGGACCAGTTGAGCGGCAGCGTAAGCTTCACGGAAGAAGCGCGAAACCGCCGTGGAACTGCGGGCCAACTGAGTCTGAATCAGCTTCACCGCTACGTGACGGTTGAGCGATAACTGCTGCGCCAAATAGACTACTCCTAGCCCTCCCCGGCCAAGCTCCTTCAAGAGTCGATAGCCACCCAATCGGTCGGGGGGGCCCTCCGAAGTTGTTCGCGGCGTAAATGCCTGAACCGCGCTCGATTCTTGGGCTCGCGTCGTGGGCATTTCCATACGCGTTTCCTCGTCCGCCTTGAACGTCGCCTTCGCCGGCGGATCCTCTCGGGTCTGATTAAGCGTTGCCGCCGGCCGAGGCACCGACACTGAAGCCGACGGGTGTTCCGGGACTCGCACCGAGAAGGTCTTCAAATCTTCGGCGATCTGAAGTTCAAATGTATGTTGGCATCCGTTGCAGGTCGGTCGAAATCGTCCGGACTTGGGTTGCTTGAGACTGAGCGCGTTTTGGCAATGCGGGCACTGGAATTTCAGCATGGCATCGACTCGAATGCGTGGGGTTAACGCGATTATAGTCCATGCTAGCAATCGTTTCGCTAGCGAGCCCACTTAACGGATCCAGATCGTTTAACGGAAAGCCGAAGTCGACCGCGTCTCCGTCGCCTTCGGCTTGCCGTTAGACGAAGCAAAAGAATCCGCAAAACAGTGCAGAGTGGTGCACGATTTCAAGGTACCGCTCGCAATTGATCTTGGCGCAGAAGTGGAAATTGGGGACATCTCGCAGCGAAGGCAGCCAGTTTTTCCCGCAATTGTGGCCGTCGATCGCCTTGAATCGCAACGTTAACTACGGTGTGAACGGTCCACAATGCGCACCCGCTGGGTTCTCCACCGCAGGCGAGCCGCCATTTGGACGGCGTGCATTATCGTTCTTGGAACGCCGAGTTGCTCGCGCACTTGGTACAGGAAAAACGCGGACTGGGATGCCTATTTCTTGACGCAGTCGCGCGAGATCGACGCGCAGTGGGACATACCCGACCGAACGGTTGAACCCGATTACCGCTCACGGATGGCCGACCCCGATTGCCCCGATTGCGCGGCGCGCCCGCCGGACGATTTGGGAGCCGCGCATTGGATGACCGACCTCCAAGGTCGGCCATTGAAATATTACGAGTGCATCGACGTAGCGTCGTCGATCGAGTCGGAGGCGTGGCTCGAGTACTTGCCGCGCCGCAGCGATGGTTCCGTCGATATCCGCCGCGAGACGGCGGTGGCTCTGGGACTGCTGCATAGCCGAACCTACCAAACTCAAGTTGAACAAGTCTATCTTTCCGCATTGGGACTCGCCGAGAATCGCTTTGAATTTGTGCTGCAATGGCTGGGTGGCAGCGGTATCGAGTATTCCGCGCGCGGTGCGGACCTCGGTTCGCCAAGCGGCTCGTGGGCTAATGCTCTGAGGGCCTCGAAGCAATTCGCCGCGGGCGGACAAATCGCCGCGAATCTTTTGAATTCGTTTACTTGGACGGGTGGTGGTGGTGGGACGAGCGCCGCCAGCAGTTTGGCGCTGGTGTTAACTCAGCCGCTGCTGCGCGGTGCCTTTCGACATGTGCGACTCGAAGGCTTGACGCAAACCGAACGCGATTTCTTGTACGTGGTTCGCGACTTCGCCCACTTCCGCCGCGTGTTTTATCTGGGAATCACCCGGTCGTACTTGGGATTGCTTTCCCAAATCCAAGCCGTCCGCAATCAACGATCGAACGTCGAAAGCTTGGAATTGAATCTGCGCGAGCACCAAGAGCTTCAAGCGCGAAAAATGGTCTCGCAAATCCAGGTCGACCAGGTCTTCCAGCAATACCTGAGCGGTCGAATCGATTTGTTCAGCTCTGAACAAGGACTGGCCAGCGCCATCGACGCCTTCAAAGTTGAGCTAGGATTCCCGCCGCAAATCGACGTCACGCTCGACGAAACGATTTTGAACGCGTTTGAGCTGACCGCACCTGAGTTGGAGAAGGCACAAGATGGAATTCAGGTTCTCTTCCAAGAACTCGTACAGTACTTGCCCCCGGAAGTCGTCCCCCTGGAAAAAACTCGCGAGCTGACGAAGCGATTGCAAGAATTCTCCCGAACGATGGAAGCCCTGCTGCCGTTGATCGAGCAAGAGTTGGCCCGCTGGCAAAAAAAGTTGAATGAAGGTCCGCCCCCGTCGGCATCGGCAGAAACAAAATTGGATTTGAATCAACAGGCGGAATTAGCCGAGCAGATCACGGCGACGCTTCTCGAATTGAAACAGGAGCTTGCAGCGGACGCAGCCGGGCGAGATCGATGGCCCGAGGAAGTCGAAGCGATGACCGAACAGGCCCGCTGGGATTGGTTGAGTACACAAATCGGCAAGCGCTTGAACGAACAGATCGGCACGCTGTATGTCACACAAACTCAAATCCGATTGTTTTTAATCGATATCGCCGAATTCACGCTTGCCCAAGACGCCGCCGTCGACCTGGCGTATTCCAACCGACTCGATTTGATGAACCAACAGGCGATGGTCACCGACGCGTTTCGCAAAGTCGAAGTGGCGGCCGACGCCCTCCAAAGCGACTTAAACCTGGAGGCGGATGCCACACTGCAAACCGAACCGGGACACGACAATCCGTTAGCGTTCGACGCGTCGGCCGCCCAATACCGCGTGGGACTGCAATTCGATGGCCCGCTCAATCGATTCAGCGAACAGAATACTTACCGCGCCACCCAGATTGGGTACCAACAGTCGCGTCGCCAATTCATGGAGGCCAAGGACCGGGTTGCCGTCCTCATTCGCGGACAGATTCGCGATTTGCGAGTAAGCGAACTCAATTTTCAGGTCGCTCGCCAACAACTCATCACAGCGATTCGACAAGTCGAAGAAGCCCAATTAAACCTGCGAATCACCACGGAACCCAATTCCAACGCGACCCGCGATCTGTTGCAAGCATTACAAGGCTTGCTCGGCTCGAAAAACAATCTAATATCGAGTTGGATAGAATATGAAAGTGGTCGTATCCAGTTATTCGTGGAATTGGAAATCTTGCAACTCGACGAGAGCGGCGTATGGCTCAACGAAAACGAAAATCCAGGAATAGCTGATGGCGACTCAATCCTCGACTCCGGCCAAGATTCCGACAAATCCGCCGACCCATCCGGCCGCGACGAAACACAGCCCGACCCCGCACTTGATTCCGACAACGCCGTCCGCCAACCCATCGACGGAACACCAACTTCCAACCCCGTTCTCCGACTTGGCGATGAGGACGTCGAACGTCCCGCACTCTTCCTCCAGCAGACCAAGTAATCAGTTGCTTCGAACCCTCTTGGTTTGGGCCCTCGTCTTGGCGGCAGTGTCCGTCGTCGTTTACGTCGGCTGGCGCTTCTTTGCACATCGCGCGCCAGGCGCCACCGACGTCCTCACGCATTTGGTGTCGCGACGAACGATCCATGACTCGGTCGTCGAGCAAGGGACTTTGGAAAGTCAAAATACCGTCTACGGCCGCTGCGAACTTCCCGGCTGGCAAAACAAGATCATATTCATCGTCCCCGAAGGAACCCACGTCAAAGCCGGTGATGTCGTCGTTCGCTTTGATGCATCGGAGACACAGAAAGAGGTCGACCAGCAAAAGGTCAAAGTCAACGAAGCTGAAGGAGAAGTCGAACAGGCTCAGCAAGAGGTTCAAGTTCAGGATAATAAGAACGAAAGCGATATCGCGGCGGCCGAACTCGCGCTGACCCTCGCTGAGATGGACGTCAGAAAATATCGCGAAGGCGAGTTGACGATGACTAAACTGGACTACGAAAGCACGATTGCCGAGGAGGAAGCGATTTTAAGAAAAACGCGCGACGATTTGGAAAACATTCGCGCGTTGATCAAACGAGGCTTTCGCTCACCCGAACAACTTCGCGAGTTGGAATTGCGAAAGGATAGCGCGGAATATGGGGTCGAAAGCAGCAAACGCAAATTGGACCTACTGCTGAATTTCGAGTCCCCGCGCAAAATGACCGAGTTGGAGGCCCAAGCGAAAGAAGCCACGCGGAAATTGGCTAGATCCAAAACCACCGCCGAGGCCGAATCCAAAAAAGCGCAAATGAAACTCTCGAATGCCAAAACCAGCCGCGACTTGCAGAAACAACAGCTCGAAGAATTGGAAAAAGTTCTCAAGAAATGCGAAATCGTCGTCCAAAAAGAAGGGACGATCGCCTACGCCAACAACCCTTGGATGGACGCCGACGAAAGGATCAAGGAAGGCGCAACCGTCCGCCGCGAACAAAATGTGTTTTACATTCCCGACATGACGAAAATGCAAGTCACGGCCAATGTCCACGAATCAGTTATCAACAAAGTTAAAGAGAAACAGGCGGCCATCATTCGCGTCGACGCGTATCCCGACCAAGTCTTCAATGGCACCGTGCAAAGCGTTTCGCAATTGGCCAGTTCGGCTTATTTTTCCGAGGCCAAAGCGTACCAAGTCTTGATCTTGATCGATCAGATACCGGAAAACGTTCGGCTGAAACCAGGTATGACAACGGAAGTTGAGATCTTCGTTGGCTCTTACGAGGACATCGTTGCTATTCCCATTAACTCCGTGACCGAACATTTTCAAACATCGTACGCTTACGCCCAGCGCGGCTCGAAGTTTGATCGTCGCGTTGTCGAAATCGGTCGCACCACGCAGTCCTTTGTCGAGATTAAGTCGGGGCTTGAACCGAACGACGTCGTCGCACTCGACGCGCATCAGCGCGGCATTGCAGACTTTGGCGAAGAAGAACGCACCATGCAAAAGCCTGCGCCTGAACCGAAGGCGGGCCAAGCGAGCCCTAACGCGCCGCCGGCTGCGGACCAAGCGACACTCGAACAAAAGCCTCCATCCACCGAGGCCGTTCCCGCCAACGACGACGACTTATTTAAGGAGGATGCCGCGCCGGCTGTCGCACCTGCCGATTCGAAATCAACTCCCGAAGCAGCAGCACCTGCCGCGACCGAAACACCCCCACCAAAAACCGAATCAACGCCTGCCGAATCAACTCCTGCAAAAACCGAAACGCCAGCCGCGGAAACCCCAAAATAGGATTGCGCAGCTCTCGTTTCTCAATTTGCAATGTTAGTCGTCCTTCGGTCCTAGGCTGTGAATTTATTAAGTTTGGATGTAACGCGGCCCTTTTGGGCCGTCGATTTCCGGTTGATCGACGGCCTGGAAAGGCCATCGTACGAATAAATGCACAGCCTCTCCGCGAAAGAACGTCCTTTTGCCGAGCAAAAGGCGACAAGGCCGTTCCCACCGATTACCTGATTTGTCACCACCATGGTCATCTTCCTCACCATGCTTCGCGCCGCGGTCGGCAGTTTGCTGCTGCACAAGCTGCGGTCGCTGCTGACTGTGTCGGGCTTGGTGTTCGGCGTGGCGTCCGTGATTGTGATGTTGGCCGTCGCCCAAGGGGCCAGCGATAAAGTGCAATCGCAGATTGCGTCGCTGGGAGTTCGAAATGTCATCGTCCGCAGTGTTCGACCGCCAGCCAGCAGTGACGATCAACAATCCGATCGATTCATTATCGAATACGGGCTCACGCGCGAAGATTGCAAAAGAATTCTGGACACCATTCCCAGTGTGACCGCTGCGACCCCACAGCGCGAGTTTAACTACGAAGGCCGCTACGCCGATCAATCGCTCAATATTCGGCTTGCGGGCGTCGAGTCGGGATACTTTGATGCCAACGGCCTAAAGATCGTTCGCGGTCGAGGGCTCAACGAATCCGACTCCAAGCACCGTACGAACGTCTGCGTGATCGGTGCCGATGTTGCGGAGAAACTTTTTCAGCACCGCAATCCCCTGGACCGTTCGATCCTCATCGGCAATCGACAGTACTTTCAAGTCGTGGGTGTTACCGGCTGGCGAAATCCGTCCGCGGGAATAGGTTCCAGCTTGTCGGCCCAAGACTACAACCTGGACGTCTACATTCCGCTCGCAACGGACCATGCTCGGATGGGAACCGTTCTCTTCAAGTTCGAAAAGGGATCATTTAGCCGACAGGTTCTGGAATTGAGCCAAGTCACTTTGGCAGTGGACGACTTGGCCAGAGTAAAGGCCACGGCCGCGGCACTCGAAGGATTGTTGATGAAATTCCATCCCAAAAAAGATTTCAGCATTACCATTCCGCTGGACTTATTGGAGCAAGCCAAGGCAACCCAACGCATTTTCAGCATCGTGTTGGGATCAACCGCGGCGATCTCCTTGTTGGTCGGTGGCATTGGGATCATGAATATCATGCTGGCCACGGTCAGCGAACGAACTCAGGAGATAGGAATTCGCCGGGCGCTCGGCGCCAAACAACGCGACATCGTCATGCAGTTCATGTTTGAGACGCTGATGCTCTCGACCGTCGGAGCTGCGATTGGCCTTGGATTGGGAATGTGCACACCCGGCGCGGTGACTTGGTTCTCCGGCCTGCCGACGCGAATACTTCCGATCTTTCCCTTCGTTGCCGTCGTCGTGGCTATCGCCGTGGGGGCCGTATTCGGCATCTACCCCGCCTGGCGTGCCGCGAAACTCGACCCGATCGAAGCGCTACGACGAGTGTAGCATTGGACATGGACTTTGTCGCTCAGACTGGCACTAACGCGAAGTACGGTCGAGTTCGTTGGGATCGATCGTTTGAACGTACAGATGATCGACCTCTTTCGGCACCGCGAGCCGCTTTTCCATTTCTCCCATCATTTCCAAGAATTGTTCCTTGGTCATGTTGAGAATGGTTTCGGATTTTTTTGCATTGCCCTGGGCATCAAAGACAGGCCCGAACTGATCCGAGTCGATTTTCGCAAAAGCATGGCTTGACATCATCGTGTAGAGTTTTTCGTAATCGCGTTTGGCGATCGCTTCCAGGATCGGCTTCGATGCTTCGATGTACGGGCGTTCGGCTTGGTCTTCCACCTCCTCCATTGCAGCCGAATAAGGGTCCGCGCTTGCATTCTACTTCGTTCTTGCCGCGATGGCACGCAGGTCCTAAAACTCCACCGTTGGGAGATTCTGACTTCGGCGGTTGAGGACTAACGTCGTCAGATAGTATTTCTTTGGGCCAATCACATCAGGCGCAAAAAAGTAGCCGCTTAGTTCCGCTCTCGTCGACGTAGAGATTTCGACCTCCGCGGCTCGTTCGCTGTGCCGGGAAATGATCAACACGTAGTATTCGCGTGGGCCGCGCAACGGGAGATCAAACTCGCCTTCATGATTGATTCGAACGACTCGGCCCCCGGCGGCTTCAATCTGGGCAATCGATGGATTGTCGATCGCCTCGAACTCTTCCGGCCGCAAGCCCGCGTGATCTTGAACGCGATCTTGCAGACTCCCATCTTTCGGCACGACGATGACAACGGCCCCTTCGTCCGGAGCTTTGGTCGCGCCTCGGTTAAAAACGACTCGGCCGGTGAGCTGACAATCGTACGTCTCGCTCGAGCGTTCTGCGGTGCCGCTCGAATTTTGGCCAAGCATCATCCCCAATAGGAAAAAGGTCGTCGCGACGACGGCTAACAAACCACCTTGAAAATAAACCGTCCAGCGTGGGAGCGAAATCGTATTCGGCAACGCGGTCGTTGTTCCGTCCGAAGCCAATTGGCTCGGCAGCGCCGGACGAGGAGGGACATCGTAGATTGCGGTTTCGGTTTGCCACGTTTCGTTGGAAGCCGGCGATTGCTGCGATGCGCCCACAGCCTGTGATTGCGCTACAGGTGGGTCGACGAATTCGGAAGCGTCCGACGTTGGGGGACGAGCGTGAGACGTGCCGGACGGAGGTTCAGATTTTTCCGCGGTTGCCAGGGCCGACGAGGTTTCGAGAGTCGTCGCGGGCAGCGGAGGCGGTCCTTCCGCCGGAATCGTGATCACCTGCCGACAATTGGGGCAAGGCGACGAGTGTCCAGCTTTGCGCTCGGCAACGCTCAATCGGATATGGCATTTAGGGCAGTGAAAACGGATTGGCATGCACCATGATCCCGGCGAAAACCTGACCTTCGGTCAAAACGGATATCGATTGCTCTACTTACGTCATCGGCATGCTTCTATTGTTTTTGGACCGCGCCGGCTTGCCTAGGGGAAAAAATCGCAAAACAACCGGCCGTTTGACCGAAACGACTCGACTGCCCGGACGTGTCAGCATTTCAGGTTGAGGGCGATGCCCTGCAAATCGGGCTTTTATACGAATTCGTCCGATGTCATATTGCGCACGGAGCGAATCAAGAACCGCTTGCTCAAAAGCCCCGTCGGTCCAAGAATTAGTCGACAGTATCTGGGGCTGGCGGATCAAAATTGGTTCGCACGGGAGATTGAGCGAATGAAACGAGAGAACTGGTTGTTGTTGGGGCTCGCCGGTATGATCGTTTTCGGCGCGATTCAACCCGTCGCAGCCCAACATCAAGTCGTCACACTAAAAAACGGCCTGGAGTATGAAGGCCTGTTTGCCACAATTCCCGAGTACAGCGAAACTATTGGCGGGACTTCGATCGAACCAGGCCTGCACGCAATCGCCTTGGTCGACGACGGGCTACGCAGAGTTTTCTTCAACTATAAACAAATCGCCCAAAACCCAATCCCAGCGGAACATCCGTTTCAACGGATCGCTGTGTGGCAAGAATTGTCGGTGGGCCAAGCAAAAACTTGGCGGTTCGGAAATCTCATGGGGGCCGAAGCGTTTAATGACCTCGGGCATCGAGTCATTACCAGCAGCGGCAACACCGGCGGCGGCACCTTCGTCCAGGGAATCACCGAGATCACTCCGGTCTATACCCGTGTGGCCGCGTTGCGAGACGAAGACTGGGTCATGCGAATCGCGACGTCCAGCTTGCCGAGCGATGTCTTGATCAAACTGCTGCGGCGGCAGATCGCGGATCCCAATAGCATCACCAAGCGTTTGGAAATTGTGGACCTGCTGATTCAAGCGAAGCGCTATCAAGATGCCAACGAGGAACTCAAGTCCGTGCAGCAAGACTTCCCGGACCTCACCGCGGAAATCGCGGAAAAGCGACAGATTCTCAGCCAACAATTCGCCCGTCAAGTCTTGTCGGAAATTCGCACGCGTTTGGACAACGGCCAAACCAAACTTGCCATCGCGATGACCGATCGGATCAAAGGCCCCGAAGTCTCCGCCGAAATCTTGGCGGAAATTCTGGCGATGGCAACAGCCGTCAACACGGCGGCTGCGGATATTGAATCCGCCAAACAGCTCCTCCGACAACAACGAGACCTGCTGATTCAAGACGGTAAACTTGGCGACGAAGCGACCGCAGCGGTCAACGTGATGGTCGAGGAAATTTGCAACGAACTCAACTCGACCAATCTCGAGCGGTTGGCGACCTTTGTCCGCTTGGTCCCCGACGCCGAGATGACCTCGTCGCCCAAGATCGCGTTCGCGCTCAGCGGCTGGATCATCGGCAGTGGTGCGGCCATTGATAACATGGCGGTCGCGTTGGCCTTGGTCGAAGCGCGGCGATTAACAATCGAGTATCTAACGACCGAGGACGCACCGCGACGGCAGGCGATCTTGACCGAATTGGAAACGATCGAAGCCGGCGACCCGCAGTACTTGGCAAAAATCGTGCAGAATCTGACGCCTCCTCTGGAGCTGTCGGCTCAGGTCAACATGCAGGAGCCGATCGAATTGACGGTTGAGATACCCGGTCCTGCCGCCAATCCCGCTCCTCGCGCCGTAAAGTACTTCGTGCAGCTGCCCCCCGAATACGATCGCTATCGCCGCTATCCGTGCATTGTCGCCTTGCATTCGGAAGGACAAAGTCTCAAGTCGCAGTTGGAATGGTGGGCCGGAGCTTACAACCCAAAATTGGAAATGGCGATGGGTCAAGCCGCGCGGCACGGTTACATCGTTCTCTCTCCCGAATGGAATCAAGCGGACGGACGCGAATATTCCTATTCGGCCGCGGAACAGATGGCCGTGCTCAAGTCGCTACGCGACGCCATGCGGCGCTTTGCGATCGACACCGATCGAGTCTATTTGACCGGTCAGTTCGCGGGGGCCGATGCAGCCTGGGATCTTGGACTTTGCTTTCCGGACATTTGGGCCGGGGTCGTTCCCATATCCGCGTTTGCGGGCCAGGGAGGCAAATACGCGTTTCGTACTCATGAAGTTGCATCGAACAATAACCTGCCGTTTTTATTTGTGACGGGCCAACACGACGTGGGCCGCATCGAACACAACAAACTTGTTTGGAACAAGTGGATGGCAAGCCCCAATTTTGATGTCACGGTGGTGGAATACCAAGGTCGCTTGGCCGAATCGTTTCCCGAAGAAATCCCCAATATCTTTGTGTGGATGGCCCGCCACCGACGGAACGTATTAGTGGAGGAGTTTACCGGTCGCACCTTGCGGCCTTGGTCCCGCCGATTTTGGTGGGCCGAAGTTGATCACATTCCGGCCGAAGACGTCGTGCTCCCGACGCAGTGGCCCCCCAAGGAGAAAATCCTTCCGGTCCATTTCGACTGCAAATTCTCGCGCGCCCAGAATAAATTCGTTGTTGGAGCGGCCAAGGGGAGCACCGCCACGCTTTGGCTGCTGCCGGACTTAGTTGATTTCACCAAGCTCTTGGAAATCAGCGGCCGCGGCGCGGATTTTCGTGGAGCGATTAAGCCGAGTCGCCAAGTCCTCTTGGAAGACGTGCGGCGACGTGCCGATCGGCAGCACCCCTACTGGGCCAAGTTGGTCTGCGAGCGAGCCAAGTGGCAGCTCGAATAGCCGCCCGGAGTATCGCCTCGGCACGCCGTGACGGTAGGGTGACACGTCCCTGAGTCCTCGAAGGGCGTGGTGAACCGTCCCGAGGCTTGTCGACGAACAGGTTGTGAGGCACAATCGATTATCACCAGTTGCAAATGACTTGAGAGGGTGCGCTTCTGAACGAAACGCCGACAAACTTTGCCGATCGCTTGGCTGCCGCAGTGCGAGACAAGCGAACGCCGTTGGTCGTCGGCTTGGATCCCCGTTGGGATTTGCTCCCATTCCCGTTTCACCAAAACCGATCTAATCCCACGCCACGAGCGATTGCCGAGGCGATTGCCGAGTTTAGTCGGGAAGTCATCGACGTGATTGCCCCGTTAGTTCCGGCCGTCAAGCCGCAATGGGCTTTCTTTGAACAGTTTGGTGCGGCGGGCTCGGTGGCGCTGGAAAATGTAATCACGTATGCGCGCCAACGTGGGTTGCTCGTGATTGCCGACGCTAAGCGAGGCGATATCGGCTCGACCGCCGAAGCCTATGCCGAAGCCTTCTTTCGACTGGCTGGTTCCGTTCCATTGTCCGATGCGCTCACGGTGAATCCCTACCTCGGCGCTGATTCTTGGCAGCCGTTCGTAGCGGCTGCGCGCGAGCGCGGGACGGGGATTTTCCTATTGGTCAAGACCTCCAATCCCGGCGGAGCCGATATTCAAGATCTCAAAACCGGCGACGGCCGTGTTTTTGAAATTGTCGCCGATCAAGTCGAGTCCGCGGCGGCCCAAACCAAAGGCGCCTGCGGGTACGGAATCGTCGGCGCAGTGGTCGGAGCAACGTATCCGCGACAACTTGCCGAACTTCGTGCCCGTATGCCCAGCGCGTGGATTTTGGTTCCGGGATTTGGCG
Organism: Pirellulaceae bacterium; assembly: GCA_041745295.1. GTDB lineage: Bacteria > Planctomycetota > Planctomycetia > Pirellulales > Pirellulaceae > JANMEB01. The sequence continues at coordinate 35,974 of JBGTJE010000028.1, forward strand.
CTCAAGGGGGCACGGCGCAAGACGCGGCCGGTGCGTTTGACTCGCAAGGATTGGGGGCGATCATCAATTCGTCGCGGGCAATCCTGTTTGCGCACCGCGACAATAAGTTTGCCGCTGTCGCTTCCGCCAATTGGCAATCCGCGGTTGAGGCCGCCTGCCGCGACGCGATCGAACAGCTGAGATCCGAGACCACTGCCGGTAAGTTGGTGTAATAAAGTCTCCACATTCCGGGTGACACGCCCAGTCCGGCGTCGAACTGCGAATCTTGTAGGGTGGGACGAGTCTTCGAGTCCCACCACGGATGCCAACATTGCGATGGCGAATTTTGGTGGGACTCGAAGACTCGTCCCACCCTACATGTATCATCATTTCCGGCGACAAAACGCAATCGGCATTACGCTTGCGAGATTGGCAGGTAGCGGTAGGGGGAAGTCAGCACCAGGATCGACGCGGCGGTGCAGAAAGTACGGCTCGTGATGCAGTGGTGCCCGGTCCAGCTTCCGTCTTTGTTCTGCACATCGATGAGTTTGTCGCGGACCACCGGAAACCAATCGTTCCACTGCTGGCCACCCCGCTTGAGCATTGTTTCGGTGATCAAATGAAACGCCAAAAACTCTTCGCCGCCAGCTTGAGTAAACGGCGTGTTGTCGTTCTTGACGAACTTCAAAACGTCTTCAAAGGCGCGTTTGGCGACTTTGTCGTTTTCCATTTCCATATCGTACAAGACGCGAATTCCCGACGCGTTCTTGTAAAGCTCGTGCATCCAGCCTTGGGATTCGGTGAGGCTGGCCGACATTTTGAGGATCAAGTGTTGGGCGGTTTTCTCGGGCGCAGTCCCGACCGTCACGCCGACCGAACTCGCCGCACGCAAGCTGACCCAACCCATGACCGTTCCCAGTATCGGCGCCCACGATTCGTTTCCCCAGTCGCCGCTGGGCGTCTGCGTTTTGACGATGACGCCGGTGACTTTGCGCAGTGCGTTGCTAACGGGGGTGGGATCGGCTTGTTCGCCGAGCGTTTGACTCAAGTACAACGAGGCGAAGAACGAATGGGCCTGCTGGCCAATCTTATTCTGAATTTGCGTCCCGGAACCCGACGTGATATTGTGCGGCGGCATGTTTTCGACGCGGTTCAGGATAAACCGCTGGATCGAGCGCAAATCATTTTGGTATTCTCCTTCGTAACACGTTCCCCCGGCGGCCATCATCGCCAAGCCGACCATGCAGGAGCAGCCGATATCCGACGGTTGATTGATATCGACTCCGCAGCCGCTGTCCTTGTTAAATGTCTTTCGCAGCCACGTCAAGCCGCGTCGGACGGCGCGTTCGGACGCTTCGGTGACGTTGGCGTCATCGGCATTTTTCGCCCAAGTCCTTTCCCCTCGCACAACCGCCAATACGAGGCAGGGAGACAGGGCCAAAAACTCGCGTCGACCCCAGTTCGTTTTTCCGGCCATGGCAGTTCCATGATAAGCTTCGATCGTCCCAATTATCTTATCGACCTTCGCCCGCCAAAGCCAGAATTTTGGCGAGGTTTTTCCCACTCGCAGCGCTAGCGAAGAACGGTTATCCTCAAGTTTACTACCCTCGCTGACGCCTCGGGTTGACGATGGCATCCTCGCGCCAGATGTTTTGGCGTGGATCATTTGATTTGCACCGACTGATTTCTGAATTCACCGTACCAGCTTTTGATTTTCTCGCGATCAAATGCGCCGCGATAAATCCCGAGACGGTAGCGGAGACGCAATTGATTGCCTTGTGGCAAATCAAAGTTGCCGCTGCCTTCGGGCTGCTTGAGAAAATCGTGAAGGCCGAATGGATTGGCGGCGACCAAGCCGTAGTCGCGGGCATGCCAAGTCGTGGGATGGCGCAAGTTCTGCGGATGATCAAAGATTGCAATCCCCAGGTCGACGCCGTCGATCTGGCCAAAGTAACTGACCCATTCCGCAGGCTGCCCCCAAATCGTGCCGTCCGTTTGGCCGGCGCTGTTTTCGGCGTGGCCGACCGGCAGCGAATCGTCTTCGCGCTTGAGCTGCAACGCGGGATGTGTGCGTATGGCAAAGGTCCCTTCCTTGGTGTCGCCGAAGCGGACGTCCACAGCGGCGGTCAACACAAAGTCAAAATCGACAAATCGAACGTCGGCTCGATCGGCAAACCGCAACGTGGCTTGCTCGTTCAAGATCGATTTGTCGCCGTCCAGCCAGCGGCTCGAAGCGACAATCCCAGGCCACGTGCCGAGTTCATCGTTGAGCAGGCTGACGTCGTCGGTCGCAATCCGAGCCTTCTCGCTCCAAAAGTCCAAGCCGTTGACGTCGCCGTGTGCGAACCAAAGCGACTTATGATGTTCGTGATCGTTCGCCTCGCCCGGCACGCCGGGCTTCATCGGGTAATTCCGCGTAACTTCGAACTCGCCAGGGCCCTTGAGTGGATACAAAATCGGCTTGGCGTAGCTGGTGAAATCATAGATGGCCCAAACGTCGCTACCCGAGCAAACTTGGACCCGGCCACTCCCGACGCAAAGCTCGATCGTAGAGCCGCCGGTTCGATCCGGTGCGGGTTTCTGGGCAACGATTGCCGGTATCGGCCAGGCGCCAACCAACAACAACGAACCAATCAGGATCAAGCGCAAAAAACAAACGGCGCTTGTACGCATGAAGCGATCACCGGAAAAGGTGGAGGGCCACGAGTGCGGGCGAGAGGACTCGAACCTCCATTCCCTTACGAGAACATGGCCCTCAACCATGCGCGTCTGCCAGTTCCGCCACGCCCGCAAACTTGATCGTTACAAACACCATAGTCTAAGAGTCGGGTGCGTCGGGTCAAGTCCGTCAATTGTTCGTTTGGAATAAGTCAGGGCGAGGTTGTTTGGGTTGTCGGCTTTTAGTTTTCAAACCAATTCACCATCCAGGCAAGTTGGACAGGGTCTTAATGGCCATCGACCGATTTTTGAAGACACGGAGAGACTGCGAACGCATGGCTCAGTCACATGCGTTCCAAATCCACCACCGTTCGGCCAACGATCTTGCCCGCCAGAATTTCGTCGATCTTTGGATTCAGTCCGCTCAAACCGACCGTCGTTGAAATCGAGGCCAAGTTTTCCAAACGCCATTCGCCGGACAGTCGATTCCAAATCTTCGTCCGTTGCGCGGATGAAATGTTGCCCGAATCAATCCCGCAGAGGGTGACCCCGCGAAGAATGAACGGATAGACCGAAACCGGTAAATCGTGGCCGCCGACCAGCCCGCACGCGGTCACGCAGCCGCCGAGCTTGGTGGCGCGAAGGATCGTGGCGAGAGTATTCCCGCCGACCGTGTCGATGGCGCCTTGCCAGACAGCCGAAAGCAGCGGCCGTTGGGACTTGTCGTTGATGGACTCGCGGTCGATCACGCGCGTCGCGCCCAGCTTTTTTAACCATTCGACCCGCTCGGGCTTGCCGGTCGACGCCGCGACTTGAAAGCCCAGCTTGGCGAGCAGCATCACAGCCACGATTCCCACACCTCCGGTTGCTCCGCTGACCACGATTTCTCCGCTCGCGGGAACGGCCCCATGGGCCAGCATTGCCTCGACGCATTGCGCCGCCGTAAAGCCTGCCGTTCCCAAAGCCATTGCGTCGAACATCGAAAGCGACTGCGGCAACGCAATCAGCCAATCCTCCGGAACGCGCGCCAGTTGCGAAAATCCTCCCCAAGCTTCTGTGCCGAATTTGGCGTGCGACGACAAAACTTGCTGCCCCACCGGAAATCGTGCTGCCGAACTTTCGACCACGACCCCGGCCGCGTCGATGCCTGGAACCAATGGAAACGTTCGGGCAACTCCCGGATGTCCGGTTGCGGCCAGAGCGTCCTTGTAATTCAGCGACGAATAGGCGACGCGGATCGTGACGTCGCCTGCGGGGAGCTCGTGGGGCTGAAGTTGGCGGATCGCGCGCCGAACCTGTCCGTCGTTTTGCGTCACATATAAGCATTGAAAAGCGGCGGATTGATTCATCGAGGGCTTCAAATCACGGCTGGAATGTGGGGCGTGGTCTGAGTGCAAAGCTTTGCAGCGATCCCGGTTTTATCGTGGCCGCAGAACGCTCGCAATGGGATAGAGCGCGTGCATTCTGGGTGGCACGCCCGGCGTGGTTCAATCATCGGTTGGTGCAGCCACGCCCTTCGCCAAGCCTCAGGGCGTGCCACCCCGAATGCGCTGTGCGCGTCTCCGGACCCCGCCCCGGCCCTTCGTGCTCGTTCACGCCGCTTTCGAAATGGATTGCGAATCACATGGCCCGTCGATTGTGGCGTCCGCCGACAATCGTCCGCGGCGAAAGCGCATCTGTCCGCGAATGTCGTAACGCGAATTAGCCCAATCTTCGGCTTGTTCCGTTAATTGGTTGATAACTCGCTCGATATGATTTCGAAAGTCGTCCATGTCGTCGCGCGATAGGCGTTTGGGAAGGCGAATCTTCGGTCCGCAGATCACGCGGGCCCGCGAAAACGGCTTGCCAAGTGCAAAGCGGTCCCACGTATTGGCACGCCACGGCCGCCGGTGTCCAACGCCAACCGGCACGATGGGCATATCGAACAGAGACGCCAAGAACACCGGACCAACCGACATCGAACGGCGCGGTCCTTGCGGTCCATCGGGGGCAATGCCCAGCGTGTTCGTTTTGCAAAGTTGTCGGAGCTGACGAATGGCGCGAGAGCCCCCCCGCCGCGTGCTGCCGCGAACGACCGAAAAACCCAATCGTTCCGCGGCTTGATTGAGCCATTCGGCATCGCGATGTTGGCTCACCAGCATGGTGACGGGGGTATCCGCCCAAAGGCCGACTAGCAACGCCAGGTACTCGTGCCAGAATACGCCAATGCTCGTTTCATAGAATTCCGGCAACCGCGGGTCGAATGACTTGTCGTGGTAGGCGATCTTGCAGTCGAGCATCCGAGCAGCGCCTCGTAGCCCGAGCGCGAACGCAACGCCCCCCAGTCGTTGATACCATGGAATGATCGGAGGCAATGTGTCGGACATGGGTGAATTTAATTCGACGCCTTATTACGGCGTTGCAAATGGGTTGGACAATTCGAGTCGGGCGAAACCAGAAGGCGACATATCCGCGCGTTAATACCGCAGGTGTCGTACCTCGGAAGGCGGGAAAAATATCCGTTAGTCAATGGAAAGCCAATCCCAAGTCACCGCATGGCGATAGCATTTTCTGACTGCATTTTTTGCACCGTCTAGCTTCTTCCTTCCATGGAACTTGGATTCCATCCTGCCGCGCCGGGAAGCCCGGAATGACACGCGGTCAGGTGAGGCGTTATTTGGCAAAACCCCGCCGATGATATATTTACTTTTTTCGCCCAAATCGGACCGTTGCATGGAACGAAAAATCATCGATTGGCTGAAACAGACGTTTCCCGCGCGGTATCCGCTATCCGTCGGAATTGGCGACGACGCCGCCGTCATTGATATTGACGCCCGGCAAATCGTCGTCACGACCGATGCCGTAGTCGAAGGGGTTCACTTCGAAATCGCCAAGCACTCTTGGCGGCGGATCGGGCACAAAGCCGTCGCGGTCAATCTCAGCGACCTCGCGGCAATGGGAGCCGTGCCACTGGCAATTGTGATCACATTGGTACTTCCGCAAGGTACCGTTCTGAATCAAGTGAAAGAACTTTACGCGGGAATCAGCAATCTTTGTCAGCGATGGCGAATCGCTATTGCCGGGGGCGACACGAATTTCTCGCTGGGGCCGTTGACGATCAGCATTACGGCATTGGGAATACTTGAACCGAATCGAACACCTTGGCTCTGCCGGGGAGCTCAGATCGGCGACGACATCCTGGTCAGCGGCAGCTTGGGCGGGAGCATTTTAGGCAAGCACATGGACTTTGAACCGCGCTGTGACCTGGCCCGCGAAATCGCCTCAAAATTCCAAGTCCACGCGGCGACCGACGTCAGCGATGGTCTTCTGTTTAATCTGGGAGTCATTCTGCGCTCCAGCGGTTGCGGCGCATTATTGGAACTGGGAGAAATTCCAATCTCGCCCGCAGCGCGCGAAATGGCCGATCATCGATCGTCGTTGGATCATGCACTGTACGACGGTGAAGATTTCGAGCTGGTCGTGGTCGTCTCCCCAGAACAAGCCGCGCGTATGCTTGCGGACGAGCACCTTTCAAACTCATTGACGCGGATCGGTCGAACCAGGGAACAGCCCGGAATTCTCGGGCGGCAGGCGGACCGTTCGGAAAAAATTCTCGAAGTTCGCGGATACTCGCACGGCCAATCAGGCGAGTTGCCATGAGCGACGCAATATCTCGTTTGGAAATCATCAGCGAATCGCCCGACGACACGCGTCGCATTGGAAGTCGATTTGGAGCCATTCTCGACGGTGGAATTCTAATCGGGCTCGATGGCGATTTGGGCAGTGGCAAGACCTGTTTTGTACAAGGTCTTGCCCAAGGGTTGGGCGTCTCGTCCGACGAAGTCTCGAGTCCGACATTTGTGATATGCCACGTCTATCAAGGACGATTGACGCTCCTGCACGCGGACGCCTATCGCTTGAAGCAGGTCGACGAATTCGAAGATCTGGGTATTTTCGAATCGCTGGAGAATGGTGCGGCGGTAGTCGTCGAATGGTCGCAGCGCGTCGCGGCCGCGCTCCCCGCCGATCGAATACAAATCCAGATCGAGGAACTGAGCCCTGAGCGGCGGCGTTTTGCAATCCAAGCGATTGGCGAAATTAGCCAACTGATGTTAGCCAAGTATTAGTTTTCAGTTTTCAGCAAGAAATTCGAAGTATGATCGACCCCGATTCTTGTCTTTTTTCTGAACACTGAAAACTGAAAACTGAAAACTATTCTTTAACCTGCTTCAACGGCGCGTGGGCAAGCCTGAAACTTCTTTCCTGATCGCCGAAGCAGACGATCGCCACTCGCTTATTGGCCTTGCCGGTTAGCGCCTTGATGACTCCGCTGCCGTACTGCGGGTGTTCCACCAACATGCCGGCTTGAAAGGACTCGACCGATGCCCGCGGAAACTCGGGCGTGGCTTGAGCTTGATCCAGCAACTGCGCCGCGGTGACTAGTTTGAAATTCGTTGCGACGGAACGTGAATAGGGAGCGGGTTTTTCTGCAACAGAGTCGCCGTCATCAGAGTATACTTCGTCGTCGGGAATGTCGTCCGCAGCCTCATGGTCCGGGCCGAAGAACTCGTACGATGTCGGTCCGGCGACTTCCATTTCCGCCCGCGGCAGTTCCATCAGGAAGCGGCTGGCGATCGTCGTCCAGGCTTGTCCGCGGCGAAAACGCGAGAGGGTCCGGCTCAGTTGCAACTCGTCTTCGGCACGCGTCATGCCGACAAACAGCAGACGCCGCTCCTCTTCTAGCTCGGTATCGGAATGCAAGTTGCGCTCGTGCGGCAGAAGCCCATCTTCCAAACCCACGACGAAAACGGCGGGGAACTCCAGACCTTTGGCCGCGTGCAGGGTCATCAAAGAGACGGCGTTCCCATCGGACTCCCATTCGTCGGCGTCTTGGACCAACGACGACATTTCGAGAAATGCTTCGAGTCCGCCGTCGTCGGGATGGGTCTCGTCGAACTCGGCGGCCGCCGCGATTAGTTCATCCACGTTGGCCGCGCGTTCGTGTCCTTCCTCGCTGCCGTCCTCCAACAAGTAATTTCGGTAGCGCGTCAAGTCGACGACCCTCTCAATAATCCTTTGAACCGACGGCTCGGTGCGGACTTCGCCCAGTCGATCGATCAGTGCTACGAAACCAGCGACTTTGGCCGCGGCTTGTTTGCTCAAATCCGGATTTAAGCCGCAGCGGCGGGCCGCCGCCAACAAGGGAATCCGATGTGCTTGGGCGTCAATTTTAAGTTTGGCGACGGTCGCCGATCCGATCTTGCGCAGCGGAACGTTGATGATCCGTTGCATGGCGATTTGATCGGAAGGATTATTGAGCAGATTCAGATAGGCGAAAATGTCCTTAATTTCCTTCCGCTCATAGAACTCGTGTCCGTGGACGATCAAATACGGAATGCGCCGCAGCCGCAACTCGTGCTCAAACGATCGCGAGAGCCAATTGGCGCGATACAGAATCGCAAAATCCTTGGCTTGGCGGGTTCCGTTGTGGATGCCCGTGGCGATGCACTCGACGATGTCGGACGCTTCATGCTGAGGATTGGGGTAAGCCACCAAGCGAACGGCAGCGCCTTCGTCATTGTTTGTGACGAGCGATTTGGGCAAACGGTGCACGTTGTTTCGAATTAGTTGATCGGCGACCCGCAAAATGGCTTTGGTGCTGCGGTAGTTCTGCTCCAGACGTATGACCTTGGCGGATGGAAAATTCTGCTCGAACTTGAGGACATTGTCCAAATTGGCGCCGCGCCACCCGTAGATCGACTGATCGGGGTCGCCCGTCGCGCACAAATTAGGGTGATCGAGCGACAGGGCCCGAACGATCGCGAATTGGGTCGCATTGGTGTCTTGGTATTCGTCGACCAAAATGTAGCGCCAGCGCTCGTCGAGCGTTTGACGCAGCTCGGGGTTGTCGCGCAGCAAGACAAACGCTTGCAACAGAAGGTCGTCGAAATCGACCGCGTTGGCCATTCGCAGCACCTGCGTGTAGGCTCGGTAGATTTTGGCGACGATCGCGTCCAGCGCGTTTCCGGGCCGCGCGGCGAACGACTCGCTGTCCACGGCATAATGCTTGGCTCGGGCGATCTCGCCGCCGATTTGGTCAACCGAAAAATGCCTGGTGGGGATATTTGCGACCTCGAACGCTTCTTTCAATGCCGCCCGAGCATCGGAGACGTCGTAGATGGTAAAGTTTTCTCCGATGCCAACCGACGTTCCGTAGGTTCGGAGCAGTCGCGCACAAAACTTATGGAATGTGCCGATCCAAACGCTGTGTTTGTCAACCAGCTTTTGGACTCGCGATTTCATCTCGTCCGCGGCCTTGTTCGTAAAGGTCAACGCGACGATCTCGTGCGAAGACACGCCGTTTTGAATCAGGTGGGCGATGCGATGCGTGATGACCGCCGTCTTGCCGCTGCCCGGTCCGGCCAAGACCAGCAGCGGCCCCTCGGTCGTCGTCACCGCGGCTCGCTGGGCTTCGTTGAGCGAGGGAAATGGATTTTTGGCGGACGTCATGGGGAACGAGGTGCTAGCGGCCAACAGGGGAAAACCTGATGTTCAAGTGATGCGGAATTGTTATAGTATCCGCGATTCAAAACAAGGAGCATGAATCGGGCAAGTCATTCTGTTCCACGTCAGATTCCAATGGTTGGGGAGGGATTCTCGATGACTCGCACTCGCATTCCGTTGAGCGCCGCCGAAGAAACACGCCGCGACATGCAGCTGAAACTGGAGATGAGCACGGCCGAGATTGGATTGACAGTTCGCACCACGAACTGTTTGGAAGAGCGCGGTATTTTCACCGTTCGCGATCTCTTGAATACAACCCGCACGGAATTGCTCAGCATTTCAAATTTTGGCGAAAAGACGCTCGACGAAGTCTACAAAGCGCTGGAGTCCATCGGATTCTTCCGGCCCGGCCAAAACGGCCTGCCCCAGTAGTCGATCCCGCGTATTCGCGGCGTGTGCCGTTCGCCGCTCGATTCAAGTTGACCCTCTGTTCATAATGGGGATAGGATCAACCGATCGGCGTAGCGGCGATATCGATGAAATATCTCTTTAAGATTCTAGGCAAAAAGAAAGGACTGCGGCAAACGGGCTCACGGCGTTGGGCCGTCGCTGCCGAAGTCGCGTTTGCCACCGCTCTGCTGCTGGTCGGACTCGTCGCCTTGGCCGTGCTGTTCGTCATTCAGGTTCGCCTCTCGACCAGGGAGGCTTGGTATTTTTCACCGTTCGTGTTCAGTGTGTCGTTGCTCGTCATCGTTGCCTTCTCAACCATCGGCGTGTTGCGGATGATGGCGGTCCTCTGGAGAGTTGGGGCTTCCGCCGAGCGCCGCGGCGCGATCGTTTCGCGGGCGCGCGACGTCGAATTGCTAAATCAATTGACGAGCGAGACGCCGCTGCTTCCGTCGATTCCGCAGGAATTTAATTTGTCGTCTCGTCGAGGCGATCGACTTCGCTTTCGCTTGCGGTCGTTTGGTTCGACCCGCTGGTCGCTGTTGACAGTCGGGGCCGCTAGCGCGTTCTGCGCAATGGTTGCGGCATCCCTGATTGTGTTGGTCATCGATTCGACAATGCGCGGCGGAACCGATTGGGTCGGGGTTATCCTTGCGACCGCGTTGACATTGGCGACGGTTTGGCTGTTAGCGCAGTTCTTTAAACAGCTCCTAATGCAAACGGCCGTTGGGCCAACGGATTTGGAGATATCCAATCTGCCGCTGGTCGCCGGGAGTTCCTACACGCTTTTCCTCTCGCAACCCGCGAGACTTCGATTGCGTTTGCTGGAACTGGCGTTGATCTGCGAAGAACAGGCGACATTTCGCCAAGGGACCGATATTCGAACCGAATCGCAAATCGTCTATCGGCAACTTGTTTTTCGTAAACGCGGTGTGAGTATCGAGGAAACGCAGGTCTTTCAAACGGCCGTCGATTTCAGCGTTCCCTCTGCAGCGATGCATAGCTTTCGCTCGAAGAACAACAGTATTCAGTGGCAGATTCGCTTGGTCGCGACGGTGACGGGATGGCCCTTGATTGAACGCCGCTTTCCGTTGATTGTCATCCCGCAAGCGGCGGAGAGGGTATCTGCATGAACCGACCCACCGTTCGGCTTAAGATCTGCAACCCCAAACCCGCTTATCGTCCGGGCGACTTGCTCGAGTGTGAGTGCAGCGTGAATGCCCAGGAACCGATCGAACTTCAAGCGGTCGAGACCTCGGTGGTTTGGTTAACCGAAGGCAAGGGCGAAGAGGACATGGGTGTACACTTTTTTGATCGCCGCAACAAAGCCGACGTGCGCGACGGAGATCTGGGGACGTTGTACCGATTCAAAACACAGCTGCCGAACAGTCCGCTGTCCTACAACGGCAAGCTGATCAAAATCATTTGGGTGATTCGAGTCTGCGTATTCTTCGATCGCGGCAAGGAATTCCGATTTGATCAGCCTTTCGGCTTGGGCCAAACTAAACTTTTGGAGCAATCCGTGGATCCCGAACCAACCGGCGAACTCACTCAGGAGCCGCGATGGGGCGCTTAATGCGAGACCAAGTTGCGGCCCATCTCGCGCGCAATCCGTTTTCGACGAAGTTTATCCGGCCAGGCGCAATCGATTTCGTCGTCGAGCTCGGTGACGCATTACCCGACATCTTCGCTCGCTTCGAACGCTTCGGGCTCAGTGGCCAAGTTGTCGGACCGCATGGTTCCGGCAAGTCGACATTGCTTTGGGCATTGCGTCCGCTGCTGGAGCAACGCGCCGAAGTCCATTGGACTCAGGTGCCGCCACGCGTCGATCGCGGGTGGCAGTCGATCAGGGATTTGGTCGGCAGCAGCTTGGAGTGGCCGCGGCCAAAATATTCGTGTCAGATCAGTTCAATCGGAGTGTCACGCCCAGAGTCTTCAATGGGCTTGGTTGGCTCAAATGTCATTGCCGCCACGCCCATCGCAAAACCACTGGACGTGCCACCCCAGCACGGCAAGCCGGTCGTCTGGGTTATTGACGGCTTCGACAGTTTGAGCTGGATTGTGCGGCGAGCCATTCGCGGATTTTCTCTTCGGGAGCGAATTGGCTTGCTGATCACAACGCACAGAGACTTGAAATTGCCTACGTTGAGCCGGCCTTTCTTGTCGTCCGCAGCGTTTCGGAATTTGGTTCAACGATTGCTCGCCGATTACTCCGTCGACTTAGACGAGCACGATATTCAGCAAGCCTACGATCGTCACGTCCCCAATGTGCGCGAGGCCCTGTTCGAGCTTTACGATGCCTATGAACGTCGGCGTTTGCCCGCTACGTAGTGGTGGGCGACGAACCAATCCCACGCGTCGCGCAACGCCGTCTGGTACGAACCAAATGAATAGTTCAGCTCGCGAACGGCTTTCTCGCTGGAATAAAAGTGATACATCTGCCCCATGCGAACGGTCGCCGAGTTGAGCAGTCCTTCGCGGCCACGGACACGTCCCCACCAATCGCCGCCGCTGCCTGCGAGCCACGTGAACGGCGCGAAAAGTCGGGCCAATGGCGGTCGTCGACCGACGACCGCGGAAATCTCCCGCCACAAGTCGAAGTAGGTGACATTGTGTCCGCCCAAAATATAGCGCTGACCGCTTCGGCCGATCGACAAGGCCGCGACAATTCCGCGGCTCACGTCACGAACATCGACCACGCAACATCCGCCGGCGGGTGCCAATGGCATGTATCGTCGGGACAACGCCAGCATCATTTGTCCCGAGGAGGGCTTCCAATCCCAGGGGCCGACCATGAATCCCGGATTGACGATCACAGCGTCCAGTCCTTGCTCCACTTCGCGCAAGATCGCGGCTTCGGCAAGCCGTTTAGAGATGACGTAAGCACTTGCAGGCTTGGAGGGCTCCAACGCAGTTTCCGCTTGCGGTTCGCTTGGACGCGCTGCAGCGAGCGTATCCACAGTCGATACGTGTACGATGCGGATTCCTTGCTCCGCCGCCAACTTGGAGAATTGCGTCGTAAGCCCGACGTTGGTTTCGATCGATTTTTCGACGTGGCGCCAACCGATGTGCAGCATAGCTGCGGAATGAACGATCGCATCTACCTGAGAAACGGCTTGGCGCAAAAAGGCCTCATTTTCCCAAGGGCCGCTTAATATTGTTACGTTTAGACCGACGAGAGTTCGCGGATCGTAACTGGTTCGCACGAGGCAAACCGGATCGACGCCGACGCGCAGCATCTCGCGGACCAGGTTATTGCCCAACAAACCCGTCGCACCAGTGACCAATACTTTCATCGGTTGACCAACAATAAGATCGCGCCGAAAGCGCATACAAACGGACGACGATCGCGCCCGGGGCGTTTTGGAAATTGTATCGCGGCAACCGGTTTTTCCCAATGAACGTCGGGCGCCAAGACAATGCCGAATTGTCCAGAAGCCTGATTGCCGCCACAATAATCCGCTGACCCTACAACGAAGCAGTGACAATGCACTACTGATCTGCGGCGCATTAAGTTCGGTTCATGAACGAATTAGGAATTGCATGTCCTCCGATCGCATCGAAGTCATTTCCGTGTCCTCGCGCCGCGATCGCAAGCGGTTTTTTGATTTTCCTTGGCAACACTACCGCAACGACCCGAACTGGGTTCCGCCGCTTCGGTTGAACCAGCTTGAGCTCCTCAATTATCGGAAGCATCCGTTCTATTTGACCGCCGAAATCCAGACGTTTTATGCCCTCCGCGACGGCCGAGTCGTGGGCCGAATCGCGGCGATCATCGATCGCGCCCACAACACGTACTACGACGAACGCCGCGGTATGTTTGGTTTTTTTGAATCCGTAAACGATTCACGCGTGTCCGAAGCGCTATTCGATTCGGCCATTGCTTGGCTTCGCGAGCGCGGCCAGACAGCGATTCGAGGTCCCGCCAACCCGTCGCAAAACTACGAATGGGGGTTGCTCATCGAAGGCTTCGATCAGCCGCCGACATTTATGATGACGTATAACCCGCCCTACTACGGAAATCTAATCGACGAATACGGATTCGACAAAGCCCAAGACTTGTATTCCTTCTGGGGCCACGTCGGGATGCTCGAGCAACTAGATCACACCCTCGCCTTTGTCAGCGGCGAGGCGACCCGGCGGTTCAAGATCAGCGTGCGACCACTGGATCCCAAGCGATTCGTGCAAGACATCAATGCATTCTTGCATATCTATAACAGTGCCTTGCCAGGTCAGTGGGGATTTGTGCCACTTTCGACCGAAGAACTGAAGCACATTGCGGCCGGTCTCAAATACTTGATCGTTCCGAATCTAACGACCTTCGCCGAAATTGACGGCAAGCCGATCGGGGCCGTGTTTGGCTTGCTCGACTACAATCCATTGGTCAAAAAGATTAACGGCCGGTTGTTTCCATTTGGTTTTTTGCGGCTGCTGCTGGGGAGAAAAAGGCTTAAACGGATTCGCTTGGTGAGTACCAACGTGGTCCCCGAATATCAACGTTGGGGTATTGGACTGGTCTTATTACAACGATTGGTCGCTGACGCCCTTCGGTGGGGTATCGACGAAGGCGAGTTCTCTTGGGTACTCGAGTCCAATCATTTGTCGCGCAAATCGCTGGAACGGGGCGGTGCCAAGCGAACTCACACCTTTCGGATCTACGACAAATCGCTTTGACTTAATCGTGACGTCGCTAACGCGGTGGCTTGCTGGTCGTCAGTTTAAAACGCTATAAATGAAGGCTGCATCGGCAGTTTCTGTTGAAAGTCACGTGAATGAAGCCCCTCTTGGATGTCGTCGTCACCGGCATGGGGGTCGTTTCGCCCATCGGCATCGGCATCACGTCGTTCTGGGATTCATTGCGGAATCAAATCAGCGGCATTCGCGTGCGCGAGGCGTTTGCGGAAACGGAATTGCCCTGGCGAATCGGCGGCGACGTACGAGCGTTTGATGCCAAAGTGTATGTCAAGCCGCGGAAAAGTTTGAAGGTCATGTGTCCGCAAATTCAATTCGGCTACGCCGCGGCACAAATGGCGGTCGAACATGCCCGACTCACGCCCGAGTCATGCGACCCCGATCGCCTGGGGACCGTCTTTGGCTCGGAAACGTTCTACGCCGATCCACTCGAAGTTGCCGAAGTCTTTCGCAAGTGCATCGTTGACCAGCGCTATGATCACGCGCGCTGGGGCGAGTTCTCGATGCGCGACATCATGCCCTTGTGGATGCTGAAGTATCTCCCGAACATGGTGGCTTCGCATATTTCCATTGCCTACGACGCGCGCGGACCCAGCAATTCCATCTGCCAAGCCGAAGTGAGCGGCCAATTGGCCATTATCGAAGCCGTCGACATCATTCAGCGCGGAGCCGCGGACGCCGTTATCGTCGGGGGAACCGGTTCTCCCATGGAAACGACCAGCCTCATTTATCGCGGATGGAATATGCTCAGCCGACGAATCCACGAGCCAACCCTGGCGTCGCGACCGTTCGACGCGCATCGCGATGGCGTCGTTTTGGGTGAAGGGGCCGGAGCGATCGTGCTCGAAAGCGCAGATTTTGCCCAAGCTCGCGGCGCGACAATCCATGCCCAAATCCTGGGAATGGATCGACGCTTTTGCCCACCCAAATCGTTGCATTTCGTCGATTCTATCCGCGATTCCATCCAGACTGCTCTTCGCGATTCCCAAGTCGGCCCCGGGGACATCGGGCACTTTAACGCCAATGGACTTAGCACTTGCGAAGATGATGCCAACGAAGCGCAGGCGATCCGCCAAGCCGTCGGCGACGCGGCAGTGTTTGCTCCCAAGAGTTATTTTGGCAACCTCGGCCCGGGTACTTCAATCGTCGAGCTAATCGCCAGCGTTTGCGCGATGCAAAATCGCACGCTGCCGGCTACTTTAAATTTTGATACGCCAGACCCCGATTGTCCGATTAACGTGCTCAACAAGACGACATCGCTACCAGATCATGCACCAACCGCCCTGTTGAGCATGGCGACGACTGGGCAGATTGCCACGATTATTGCCGTCTGAGTAATTCCGATGAGCGAAATCGAACCAAAACAAACTCGACTGGCGTGGCTGCAAGAATGTGAGCGGCGAATTGGCTACGAGTTTGCCAACAAGGACTTGTTTTTCGCCGCCTTGACCCATGCCTCGAGTTCGGGCTCCCGACTCGATTCCAATGAGCGGTTGGAATTTCTCGGCGATGCCGTCCTGGGCTTTACGGTGTGCGAGTTTTTATTCGAGCGGTATACCGACTGGGATGAAGGCGATCTGACGCAAATCAAGTCGATTTTGGTTAGTCGGCAAACGTGCGCGCGACTGGGTCGCGAATTGCAATTGGATCAATGCCTGGTGATGGGCAAAGGGGTCACGCGCGAAAACGCGATTCCGATTTCGGTACTTGCCAACGCATTTGAGTCGACGATCGCGGCGATCTACCTGGACGCGGGATTTGAGGTCGCCAAAAAATTTATCTTGCGGCACCTCGAAAAAGAAGTTCACTCGGCGGTGATCGGCGATTTGGAACGCAACCACAAATCGGAATTCCAGCAGTACTGTCAAAGGCAAATTGGTCAATCCCCGCGCTATGAATTGGTATCAGAGGCCGGACCGGATCACAGCAAGACGTTTGAAGTGTGCGCCATCGTCGGTCAGCGCCGATTCACGGCAGCTCGCGGCTCCAACAAAAAGATCGCCGAACAGCGCGCGGCCGGCAACGCAATGGCCGAGGTCATGGATCAGGTAATTCCGTTTCCTTAGTCCATTAATTGTTGCTTTGACCGTGCCCACTTCTTGTTCCTTCTCCCCCACGTTCAACGCGCATGGAGTTTTGAAATTACGAAAAGTATCGTCGCGTTGAAAATGGGGGAGAAGGTTAGGATGAGGGGGCGGATATTTGCGGTTTGGCCCTTTACCCTACCCTCTCCCCGAATTTGCACGCGACGATGTCAATCGCATTTTGTTACTTTTATGCGCGTCCAGGTTCGGGGAGAGGGAACCAAAAAGGCCAGCATCAAAACGCGCCTTCGTAGGCAATTGAAGCCTGAGCAAGAACAGAAGAAACTACACGTTGACCTGGCCCTCGGCGACCATTTGTTCGCGATATCGTGCGCGGATCGGGTCGATGAACTCGCTGGTAAACTCGGCAACTTGCTGGGGGGCCCGACCGACGAATAAATTCGCGTTGAGTACTTTGCCGAAGTCAACGCCGCGAAATCGCGGGTCATTCTGCAATCGGCCGATCAAATCGTTGGGCCGGCCCTGAAGCTTGACCTCCTCCGCCGCGAGTTGACTGTGCTGGCGAATCGCCTCGTGCAACAGTTGGCGATCGCCCCCGCCGGCAACCGCCGCCATCAGAATATTCTCGCTGGCCATGAACGGAAGTTCGGCGTCCAGATGCCGGGCGATCACCTGCGGATAGACCACCAAGCCCGAAATGACGTTGTTCAATAAGATCAGGATCGCATCCACCGCCATCAGCGATTGGGGGAGAACCAGGCGTCGATTGGCGCTATCATCGAGTGTCCGCTCCATCCATTGATTGGCCGCCGTTTGGACCGTGCTTGTCTGTAAGCTGAAAACAAATCGGGCCAGGGAGCAAATGCGCTCGGACCGCATCGGGTTGCGCTTATACGCCATCGCCGAGGAGCCGATTTGATTTGTTTCAAACGGTTCTTCCAATTCCTTTCGATGCGCCAGCAGTCGAAAATCCGTGGCGATTTTGTGCGCCGACTGGGCAACGCCCGACAAGACATCCAGCAGCCTAGCGTCGATCTTTCGCGTGTAGGTCTGACCCGTAACCGGGAGCGAGCGATCAAAGCCCATTTTGTTCGCGATCATTTGATCAAGCCGTTTGACCTTGTCGTGATCTCCGGCAAACAGTTGCAGAAAACTCGCCTGCGTCCCGGTCGTCCCTTTGGCGCCGCGCGCCGCTAAGTCCGCCAACAATCGCTCGATGTGCTCGAGGTCCAACGTTAAGTCATAATTCCACAAACAGGCGCGCTTGCCGACGGTCGTCGGCTGGGCCGGTTGCAAATGCGTAAACGCCAAGCAAGCCAATTCCGCGTGTCTCGACGCGAACATCCCAAGCGAATCGATGACTTGAGCCAGCCGCGCCGCGAGGAGGAACAGCGACTCGCGAATCAGAATCAAGTCCGCGTTGTCCGTGACATAACAGCTCGTTGCACCCAAGTGAATAATCGGTCGAGCGGTCGGACAGACATCGCCAAATGCGTGGACGTGCGCCATCACGTCGTGCCGCAGTTCACGTTCGTATTGCGCCGCGCGTTCGAAGTCGATTTGATCCAAATAGCGCCGCATCTCGCCCAATTGGACTTCGGATATGTCGAGGCCCAGTTCGCGCTGGCTCTCGGCTAAATACAGCCAGAGTCGCCGCCAGATTCCAATTTTTCGCTGTTCACCCCACACCTGAGTCATTGCCTTGGAGGCGTACCGCGTGATCAACGGATTCGAATAGGTTTCATGTTCGGACAATTTCATAGCTTCAGTCCCTTGAATCGAAACGTGGACGGTCGCGGTTTTGGCAACGCAATTCCAGTGATTTTGACTGGCGCGGAAACGCCCTGCAGAGCCCAAAGGTAGTGCAAATCGACTCCCGCGCGGCCCGTTTCCGAGTTTTATCTGGCCAGACACTTTGATATCATGACGGCCGGTTTATTCAGTTTACGTAATTCATGGCGATCAACGAAGATAGCGTGTTTCCGTTCAGTTGGCCGGTCGATAAAAAAACGCCAGGAACGCTCGTTCCAAGCCAACGCCGCAGCCAAGGAGTCATTCGTGAAGATATTGGGTCGAATCGGGTTAGCGCTGGCTGGTTGTGCCGTTTGGTTGATCTTTTCGACAGTCAGCTGGGGCCAGGAAACCGGCGGCGAAAAATCGAGCGAACAACTGCTACCCAATTCCACCCGCGCATGGATTTCTGTTCCAAACCCAAAAACACTCAACGAGGCATTCGCCACGACGCAATTGGGTCAGCTTTCCCATGACGAGAAACTCAAACCGTTCATGGATGATTTGCGCGACCAGATTCGCGCAAGATTCAATGACGACCGAGTACGGCACGGCATCAAGCTCTCCAAATTCGAAAGTCTCGACACGGGCGAAATTTGTTTGGCGGGCATTTTGCCGCGCGATGCAGCCGGAGACGTGCAGCGCAACAAACACGGATTGATCATGCTGATCAACGTGACGCGCTGTAAACCAGAAGCTCAAAAGCTGCTCGATGAGGCCGCCGCCGATCTGCGAAAAGACAACGTCGCTTCGGCCGTGGAGAAATTCGGCGAGGTCGAAGCAACCAAATGGACTTTTCCCTTGCGGGAAGGAGTCCTTAACGAACGCGTTGCCTTCCACGCAATTGCCGGCGGTTGGCTGATCTCCTCTAACAACCGCGAACTGTTCGGCCATGTCATCACCCAAGCTACCGACGCGAAAGCGCCCGCGGATGGCACCCTCGCCAAAGACGAAGTGTTCATTGAAGTACTTAAGCGATCAAAAATTGATTCGGACGATATCCCAACTCACGTGCGCTGGTTCGTCGACCCGTTCGGTTACCTCGACTTGGCCCGTGTCATCGCCGAGGAAGATCAAGACCCGGACACCAAACAACGTTCGACGAACTTTGCCAAGATCGTAAGCAGTTCCGGGTTCGATGCGATTAAAGGCGTTTCCGGGCAACTGGCGCTGGCGACCGGGCAACAGGAAATGATCCACCGTACTTTTGTCTTTGCTCCTGCCGATCAAGACGCGGGCGATAAAAAGTATCCCAAGTCTGCCGCGATCCTGGATTTCTACAATCGCGACAAGATTGTCTTTGAACCCGAGGCCTGGGTTCCGGAAACCGCGTCCTCCTATGTGACGTTTACCTGGAATCTCGACAAAGTGGTCAACAACATCTTTCACGTCGTCGATGCGGTTACGGACGAAGGATCGTTCGAGAGAATGGTGCAAAACATCAAGGAGTCGAACAACGTCGACGTTCGAAAACTGGTCGAATGCCTCAACAATCGCATTTCGATCGTGAGCGAAGTCGTCAAACCGATCGACATTAATAGCGAAAAGATAGTGGTCGGAGTCGGAATTCGAAAAGACGAGGAGGACGTGCGCCAACAGGTCAAGAACTTTTTTGGTAGTGCGCTCAAGATCGATGTCGTGGAGGACATTGAAATCTACTCCGAAGCGATCACCGAGGAAGAGGATGACGGCGACATCTTTGGCGATGAAGCCGAAGAGGAAGCCGACGCGGGAGGCAGCGGTGACGTCATGGAACAAAAATTCGTCGCCGTTAAGCAGGGCTATGTCCTGATCTCAAATGACCTCGAATACCTCAAACGAATCGTGACAGCAAAACCGCAGTCGTTGCAAAAGAGCGCGGACTTCATTCGCATTCGGGAAATGCTCGACAAGTTTGCGACCCCCGATGAAGTCAGCCTGCGGCACTTCGCAAGATTGGATCGCGTTTTCGAGGTCAACTACGAACTCATCCGCAGCGATAAAATTCAATCTGCCAATACCATCCTTGCAAAGATCCTTACCGCGGCCCGCGAGGAAGCAGAAAAGGAGGGAGTGGAAGCCAAAAAGTTTGACCCCTCCAAAATGCCCGACTACGACGCAACTGTTGCCCCCTATCTCGGTCCAACCGGCTGGGTCATGGAATCCAAAGACGACGGTTGGCTCATCACCAGTTGCCTCCTCAAGCGAGAATCGGCGGTTGCAGAACTCGCCGATGACTCGGACGAGCCTCCCAAGAAAAACGAGTGAATCCGGCGCGGATCGCGACCATGAGCGAATTGAAACTGCAACCCCAATTGATCGAGCAAACGATCGAACGGTTGTTGCAACGAATCAATGACCGCTTCCCCGGCGCTGGCTTAGCCAAGGTCTGCGAGCAACTTTTGCACGTAGCCCGCCGCGCAGAACGGAAATCGCAATGGCTCGGATGCCCGATGCTTGGATTGCGGTTTTTTGCCACGCTCGTAATCGCCCTGATCGTGTCGGGTTCGGTCGCACAGCTGTTGCTCTTGGATTGGCAAGGTCGCCCGATCGCCTGGCCCGATCTTATCCAAGGAATCGAGTCGCTCGCCAACCAGCTTGTCCTCGTCGGCGCGGCGATCTTTTTTCTCGTCACGCTAGAATCACGTTACAAACGTCGCCAGGGACTCAAGGCCCTTCACGAACTCCGATCGATCGCACATATCATCGACATGCACCAGCTCACGAAGGATCCCGAGCGGGCCCAGTCCAAGGTCTACCAAGCCACGAAATCGTCCCCCCAAGTCAAGATGGATGGATTTCAGTTGCGACGGTACTTGGATTATTGCTCCGAGATGTTGGCTCTCACCGGCAAAATCGCCGCCGAATATGTCAGTACGTTTAATGACCCGCAGATGGTCTCCGCTGTCAACGACATCGAGTCCTTAGCCGCCGACTTGTCGCGAAAAATCTGGCAGAAGATCATGATCCTGCACTCATTTGATGCAGATTCGAAAAAGGGATAGTGGAAGTCGGTGTCGCGTTAAACGAACCTAATTCGCGGTCGCTTGAATTCGATGTAGCCCCAACGAATCAAAAGCATTTTCCAGCAACGTCATCCCGTCGAGTGTGAGCACGGATTCGGGATGAAACTGAATTCCTACCACGGGCAGTGATCGATGCCGGACCGCCATGATCGTGCCGTCGTCAGTCCACGCTGTAATCTCCAAACACACCGGCAGGCTTTCGCGCCGCGCGATCAGCGAATGGTACCGACATGCGTGAAACGGATTGGCCATTCCTGCAAACAACGGGCTGCCATCGTGATGGATCAAGCTAGTTCTGCCGTGAACCGGCTCCTCAGCCCGAACGATATCGCCACCAAATGCCTGCACAATTGCCTGATGGCCGAGGCAAACTCCCAGAATCGGAATCTCTCCGGCCACCTCGCGAATCAATGCTAACGAAATCCCCGCTTCGTTCGGCGTGCAAGGACCAGGCGAAATCACGATGGCCTGGAGCCGCGCTGAGCGCGGGTCGTCCGATTCCGCACCGGGCTCGACCGAAGGTCTCCTCGTCGTCGTTGATGGTGCGGGGTCAGGAGACCCGCGCACAGCGCGATGCTCAACGCACCTGGTGAACTCCCGGATCTCGGGCAGTGAGAGGCGGTCGTTACGAATCACTTGCGTGGCGAATCCCAATCGCCGAACGTATCGCGCGAGGTTGTGGACAAAGCTATCGTAATTATCGATCAACAGAATCATGTCACTGCGAACTTTCGTAAATCGCCCTCAACAGCCCGGTGGCTTTGGCCCAGGTTTCATCGTACTCCCGCTGAGGTTCGCTCATTGCTACGATCCCGCCGCCCACGGGCATTTGCCACCAACCCTTGGCCGCGGTAATCGTCCGAATCAAAATGTTCGTGTCGGCCGAGCCATCAAAGCCAAAATACGCCAACGAACCGCAATAGGGTCCGCGCGCGGTCGGCTCCAGCTCGGCGATGATTTCCATCGCACGAACTTTCGGGGCGCCAGTGACGGACCCGCCGGGAAACATTGCCGTCAAGAGGTCCGCAAGAGAGCAATCGTCTCGCAGGTGGCCTTGAATCGCGGAAACCAAATGCAAAACTGTTTCAAACCGCTCCAGCGCACAAAGCTGAGTGACTTCAATCGAGTTATCGTCGCAACAGCGCGACAAGTCGTTCCGCAACAAGTCGACGATCATGACGTTTTCCGCGCGATCCTTTTCGCTGGTCATCAATTCATACCCGGAAACCAGATCGGACTCGGGAAAACCCGTCCGCCGCCGAGTTCCCTTAATCGGGCGCGTTTCGATATTGCGCTGTCGCAGCGAAAAAAACCGCTCCGGAGACGCGCTCAGGATTTGATGCTGGGCAAGCCCGCAATAACCTGCAAAAGGCGCCGGATTCACCCGTCGCAAATGCAAATACAATTCGACTGGATCGCAGCCGATCGGGTACAAGAGCCGTTGCGCCAAGTTAACTTGGAAAATATCGCCCGCCCAAATGTAATCCACAGCTTGGCGAATTGCCGCCAAGTATTCCGTAGCGGAAAGGTCGCTCAACAGTCCCGTGAGCGCGCCGGCAGCGGATTGGGGTGCAAGCTCGGCTAATGGGAGCCGATCGGCTGCTGGACGAAAAGATTCTGTTGGCGAAAGTGGTTGCGAAAGCCAGCCCAAAACTTCATTCGCTCGTTGCTCGGCCCGTCGTCGCCGCAAGCGGAGGTCAGTTTCCGGAAAGCCTTGGGAAATCAACCAAGCCTCGTTCAGTTCGTGGTCCCACGCAACCACGACGTCATACAAGCCGAGCGAAAGTATCGGAAGTTTAAACTCATCGAATCGCGGCGCTGCAATCGACTCGAGTGTTCGATTCAAATCGTAGCTCAAGTAACCTGCTAAACCGCCTTGAAAGGGTGGCAGCCCAGGCAACGCAGACTGTCGATACTGTTCGATTCGCCTTTGAAGTTCGACGAACCGATTGTCGCGCGCCGCTGAGAACTCCACGCGATCGAATGGGTCCGCCGCCAAAAAACTAAAACGGCCGAGCGTTGGATGGCGCAGCGCGCTGTCGAAGAAAATGCAATCCGGCCGGCTCGCCAACTTGCGAAAACAAGCTTCGGGGTCGGGAGCTGGAGTCAATCGGCGGATCACAACGACCTCGAAGGTCTCTTCTGCTTTGGCGTCGTGCGATGTCCCGGACTTATTCATGCTTTCGCCGACTGCGCAAACGGTGTCGTTCGGGTTCCTTTTCGGTCAATAAACCCCAAGTGAGCGCTTCGTCTTGGCGATAGTCTTTACTCAACTGGCGGGCAATCGCCGCTTTACACAATTCGAAGCCCAAATAAAACGCATGCGAAGGATCGACGTGCGTTGTGGGGCGCTCCATCAATTCGTCAAAAAGTTGAAACGCGTCAGCCGCGCGAAGCATCTCGCCGCCGCCGATAAGGACCAACTCGCTCCCCGCGACGAAGATGCGATAATTGTGGTCTTTTACTTGTCCTGCAAGTTCCTTTAATTGCCGGTCATTATAGCGGAGAATGTCCGGATCGCGCAGCATTATCAGACGCGAGTCGATGTGCTTGGGCGGAGTTCGGTGCTGTTGCGCGAATCGCGCCAGCCGCCTCGAAACATCAAATTCCTGGACACTACTCCGCGCCCAATTAATGACTTGCGTCGTGAGAACGCTGTGAATCGACCATTCTTGGCAAACGGCCGCCAACAGCATATTGACTCCGGCTGAATCGACATCGGTCAATTCCGTCAAGTTCCCGACTCCCATGAGCATCGGCGCGTCGGGCCATCGCCGACGAATCTCCGCATAGCGCAATAGACTCGGTGCAAAACCGATTCCGATCGGTTCCAAGATCGGGTCAAGGCGAACGGATACGCCGCGATCTTTGAGCCAATTCGCATTTTCATCAAGCGAGGTCGAATCGCATGGCTGCTCCGGTACCACGACCACTTCGCAACCCCAATCCACGGCCGCGGCGCGATTGGATTGGTTGACGCTAAGAACGAGTTCCGCTCCTGCCGCGACCGCGTCACGAACTTCGAGCGGGTCAAAGCTGTCGATCGATACACGCAGACCGCGGTCGCGCAACGAGCGCACCGCGTCCCCGACTTGCAGCCAGCGCACCCCTGGATTGCAGCCCAAATCGATTATGTCCGCACCCTCGGCCGCAAGTTGCTCGGCTTGGGTAACCAAGCTCTCGCTCGCGATTTGCGGAGCGTGGTTGATCTCCGCGAGAATCTCGATATCCCATGCGCCATAATCTGATGCGCCTGCCGAGTGGCCGAAAAACTGCTCCAAACGACGAACGTCCTTCGGACCAAATTCGATCGGGCAATCGACGACCGCCTGCAACGGTTGCAATACTCCCGAGCAATATCCCGGCAGGATAATCCGCGAAGTATTCGGCGGGACACGGATGTGTCGCGCGATCCACTCGGGCGTCATGAGCGCCGCCACCGTGATCGGCAAAACGTCGATGGTTGCTTCAAATCCACACTTAGCGGGAAGCTCCGCGAGCACCTCGCGGAGCATCGATTCGGCGAGTCGCCCGGTCACAAAGTGAATGCGTTCTAGCGGCATGGTCTGCGAAGAAATGGTTCCGATCCGTGGCAGTTATCAAAATAGAGTCTCCAAGTCGGTGCGGCAAGTTGCTTGCTATCGCCTGCGGTTCGGCTTATTCTGAAATCAATGCCTTGACGCCGCTCCTAGGTTTTTGACCTCCCTGGTCCTCATGAAGACGCTGCGATACCTGAAACGGCTCATCGAGTTCGATTCGTCGAGCCATCTAACGAACCGGTCGATCGCCAAGTACCTGGAGGCGAAACTTACGAAACACGGTTTCGTGCTGGAAAAGATTAAATACCGCGATCGAAATCGAGTCGTGAAGTACAACTTGGTTGCCAAAAAAGGCCAAGGACGAGGCGGGCTGGCATTCTTCGCACATTCCGATACCGTCCCCGCGCCGAAATGGTTTACGACCAAAGTTTCTCCGTTCACCGCGGCGATGGCCCACGAGCGCTTATATGGTCGCGGTAGCTGCGACATGAAGGGCGCAATCGCCTGCCTGCTCTCGGCGGCGCAGTTTTTTAGCGCCGAACAAATCAAGCGTCCGCTATATATCGTCGTGACCGCGGACGAAGAACTCGGACATACCGGCGCCCGTTGCGTTGTCGAGGAAAGTAAGTTCTTTCGCGAAATGGTCGCCGGCGGCACGAAGAGCATCGTCGCCGAACCGACATCGCTGGACGTCGTTTATGCCCACAAGGGCTCTTTTCGAATTCGCGCGACGTCCGAAGGCCGGGCGGGACACTCGGCAATCAAGTCTGGCCGCAATGCAAATTTGGCGATGATTCCCTTTTTGGCGGAGATGAAGGCGATCCACGACGAGACGGAAAACGACACCAAATGGCACCACAATCACTTTGATCCACCGACGTTGTCGTGGAATATCGGAATCAACGACAACAACACCGCGCCGAACGTCACCGCCGCCAAGTCCGTCTGCACGGTCTATTTCCGCCCCATGCCGCACATGAACTTGGATCCATTAATTGATCGAGTCAAACAATCCGCACAACATAACGGATTGGCGTTGGAACTGGATCGATGGTCAGCGCCCATGTTCATCGATCCCCACAGTGACTTCGTCACACAAGCGTTGCAATTGGCCCACCGCCCTCAAGCCAAAACCGTACCCTTCGCCACGGATGGCGGCGTCTTCTCAGAACTGGACAACATGATCGTGTTCGGCCCAGGGAGTATCGCCCAAGCCCAC
Organism: Pirellulaceae bacterium; assembly: GCA_041745295.1. Taxonomy (GTDB): domain Bacteria; phylum Planctomycetota; class Planctomycetia; order Pirellulales; family Pirellulaceae; genus JANMEB01. Next base: position 61,832 of record JBGTJE010000028.1, read on the forward strand.
ACGATCGACGAGTGGATCTCGATCGAACAATTGTCGTTAGCCACTGAGCTCTACGCCAAATTCATTCGGCATTTTTGCTGCGATTAGCCGCGGCTGCGATGCGACGAGCGGCTTCTCGCACGGTGGGTTCATCCGCCAGCAACACGGGATGGTGCAACAGGCAAGTCCGCGCAACTTGCGATTGACTGTGGGCCAGCGAGCCGATTTTGCGACAGCGCCGCGCCGAACGCAGTGCGAATCCGCGGAAGCCCTCGCCAACGTCGATCCCCTGCTCAGATAGAATCTGAATGAACTTTGTTTTGTGCTGTGGGCTTCCCGGAAATAGCAAGGGTATCTTATAGAAAGCCGATTCGATCAGCGGATCAAGCGGAATCACCAAGTCCGACGTTCGCTCCAATTCTTCTAAGAGAATTCGAACCATTTTCTGCCGTGCCGCGTTTCGCTCATCCAGCTTGTCGATCTGCGGTACAAGAACGGCGGCCTGCAATTCGCTCAGTGGAAACGCATCGTTTCCTCGGTCGCAATATATCCGTGCCCGCTGAAACAACAGTTCGTCTTGGGTGAGAATCGCGCCCCCGCGACCCGCCGTCAATAACTTGCTGCCCCCAAAACTAATCGCACCGACATCGCCGAAACTCCCCAGCCGTTTCCCGTCGAATCGTACCCCGGGGATTTGGCAAGCATCCTCGACCATCGCGATTCCATGCCGACGACAGATCGAAACCAGTCGATCGAGCGGCGCGGTTTGTCCATGCAAATGCGAGACAATTAACGCTCGAGTCCGGGCCGAAATCGCGGTTTCGACCGCCATCGGTTCGAGCGTGTGCGCGTTTTCCGACAAATCCACCAACACCGGAACCGCGCCGATGAGTTCAATTGCCCGAAAGTTTCCCGGAAAATCATAGGCGGCCAAGATGACTTCATCGCCGGCTTCGACGCCGACTGCGCGCAACGCCACTTCGATTGCAATCGTGCCGCTACTGCACAACCGGACGAAGGGGCTTTCAAAATAAGCTTGCAACCGTTCACAAAGCTCGGTTGTCGCCGCACCGCTGTACGATCCCCAGCTACCGTCGGCAAGCAGACGCCCGACCGCCTTCTCGATTTCCTCGTCGCGCGGCGGCCAAGCTGGTATCAAGAATGGATTTTGCATGTGATAGCGGACGGGATCGACGCGTATTCTCGCTTGACGCTAGCAGCGATTTTCCCCTATAGCTCTCGCACAAAACCCGCGCAGCCTCTGCGCATGATGTGACGCCGCGCGCATTGTACTTCCTCGGGCAAATGCCTTGATTCGCATTATAGATAATTCCCGACGCTCGAAACCACCGACAAGATCGGGCATGGCCATTACGCGCCTGGCCCTTCCCGGGATGATCGCCGTTTCGTGTTTGGTGATTGTCCTATCGCTGATCGGGTGCCGGTCTTGGGATATCGATTCCGCGCGACGGCTCGCGCGGATCGCCAGTTTGGCTCACGCGCAAACGATCACGGTCAAGAAAAAGCAAGCTTCGATCACGCCGCAATGGCAATTGCTGACCCGCGGCGTGCCCCAACCGCCACCGCGCGTTCTCCAGTTCTTGCGGCGTTACGACTTGGAGGCGAGGTATGCGGAAAGCCCAGACGAGTGTATCGAAGCGGTGATCGAACTGGCCCAAGCCGAGCCAAACCTGGAGTCCATTTACGTCTTGTCGGAATTGGCGTTCATTCAAGGCGAATCCGCTCGCCATATGGGGAACGATGATCGGGCCAGCAAAATGTTGGCCACATCCCTCATTCACGCATACCGCTATCTGTTCGATCCTAACTTGCCCGATATGCGGAACGCCTACGATCCCCAATTCCGTCGGTCCTGCGATTTATACAACCAGTCGCTCGAAGGCTTATTGCGAATTATCAATCGGGAGGGGGGACTGCGGCCCGATGAGACGCATACTATTGATTCGTACGGCATGCCGATTGCCTTTGTCATTGAAACTAACGGCCGCTGGGAACCGGAAGACCTGAGTCGATTCGAGTTCGTTTCCGATTACCGCACCAAGGGCCTGAAGAATCAATACAGCACGTACGGTTTGGGCGTTCCGTTGATCGGCGTGCGCGAAACCAAAGAAACTCCGCGCCCCTGGGATCAGTTCTATCCGCCGGGGTTGGCCTTTTCGGTCACCGCGTTTTTGGAAATCTGTCACGGCGAAGCATCGGGCGACGACGAAAATCGCCGGCATTGCGTCTTGCACTTATACGATCCGCTGCAGAAGACTTCGATCCAAGTCGGTCAGCGGATAGCTCCCTTGGAAAGCGACATGACGACGCCGTTAGCCTATTTCCTGAATGATCCACTGCTTAACACCGAAATCCTACCGACGTTTTCGTTGCTCAACGCCGATTTGATCAACACGTTCACCGGGCTGTATATGCTCGAGCCGTACGACCCGAACAAGATCCCCGTTGTACTTGTTCACGGTCTGTGGTCCACGCCGGTGACTTGGACGGAGATGTTCAACGATTTGAGATCCATGGAGGAAATCCGCGCCAATTACCAGTTTTGGTTCTACTTGTATCCAACCGGGCAGCCATTCTGGGTCAGTGCCCAGCAGATGCGCGAAGATCTAGCCAGCGTCAACAAGACGCTCGATCCTTGGAACGAAAGCCAAGCCCTCAACAATATGGTCTTGGTCGGCCACAGTATGGGCGGACTCGTTTCCGCACTGCAAACGCTAAAAAGCGGCGAAGATTTCTGGCATATGGTCAGCGACAAGCCGTTTGACTCGCTTCAAGGCGATGTCGAGAGCCTGAGCGAACTCAAGTCCCTATTCTTTTTCGATCCGAATCCCGCAATCAAGCGTGTGATCACGATCGGCACGCCGCACATGGGGAGCGAATACGCCAATTCGACGACGCAATGGCTCGGCCGCAAGTTTTTCCAAATCCCGGACTTGCTGGAATCGAAATCCGACAAGATCATTCGCGAGAACGCCGCCGCCATTCGCGACGACGGCTTTTTCGCGACAAAGACCAGTATCGATTCGCTTTCGCCGGATTCAAAATTCTTTGAAGTCATGAAAAACGCCGCTCGACCGGAGTCGGTTCGCTACCACAACATCGTTGGCCACGTCGAGGACCAAAGCTGGATTACCCAAGCATTCGGAACTTCGATTGAAGGTGACGGCGTCGTCTCCTTGGTCAGCGCCACGGCCTCCGAGGCCCAATCCGAGATCGAGGTCCAAGCCGAGCACGCCAAAATCCATCGCCATCCTCTCACCATTCTCGAAGTCCGCCGAATCCTGCTCGAACATCTCCGCGAATCCCAGGCGGCAGCTGCAACGGCAACATCCCATTAGCGGGTTGTCGAACGGAATTCATTCCGTTTCGAATGCCCAATACGGAATGAATTCCGTTCTACGCCACTCGGCGACTGCGGGCTCGGTTTTCTCGCGATGCGTTGGCCAGCAATTGAGTTGATCCAATTCGCCAGCCACGTAGTGGCGATATTCTTCTAGCCGTGGGTGCCAACCCACGGAAAGGGTCAACACTACGCCGTTTCAGCCACGTAGTGGCGACACGATTCTTTTGCGCTCAGTTCTTGGACATGTTTGGGCATCGGACCCGCCGATTGCTTATCATTGTGCCGCCCCTACGCGGCTACCAGAAACGTTGGCGCACCGTCTCCGTGGGTTGCACCCACGGCTAGTCGATTTCGCCGCTCCGCGGCTGTTGGAGTTCAACGTTTACGCTGGGAACCGACGCCAAGACGTGAACTCCCACAATGCCAGCATCACGCGTCCGCTGAAGTCCTATCAATCCTCATAGTCATAGAAAAGATACCATTTCCCTTTGATGTGGCGATAAGCCGTAAATGACTGCCCATCTGCCGACCAATACGTATCAAGGTTGTGACTACCAAATCGGGCTTGTCTTGCATGTAAGCGTAACCCTTTGCTGAACCAGTGATGCTCAGACCGCGAGTGCTCGCGATAAACTCGAACCGCTCGGGATCGTGAAATGCACAGAAACCCCTTGGAATGCCAAGCGTCGAGAAAAGCTTCCGATATGACCGTATCCGCTCGGGCATGACACCGATGGAAGATGGGTCTTCTGGCTGAGCCCAGCCATCGTCAACGTTCTTCAGCTTCTTGTCAGCGCGAAGCATCGTGAGCAACCGCTCGAAGTCCGCCTCGTGTCTTTTGAAGTTCCGGAGCAGGACGTCGTCGCTAGGATGAGAAGCCTTCCCACAGCCTCCAAGAGCCAAGAGAAGGAACGGAATAATGAAAAATCGGAGGCGCCTCATAATTCTGCAAACCTGCTTTTAGACAGATCCGCATAATACCCGTTCGACCGCACATTAGCAGCCTAAAGCGCGGAATGCATTTTGTCCTAAGTCAAATTATAGTCGCCACTTGCAAGGATTTCACGCCTTGGTAAGCATGTTAAGCCGTTTCCGTCGAATGCTCGCCAGGGGCTAATCCAAACGCAAGGGAGAAAGTTTTGTCCTCCTACAATCGCCCAAGCGTCCGCGCAAAATTGCAAGACGAATTGATTCGTTGCTAATGATGCCTCGCGATTCTTCTCTGGATTCGATTCTTTACCGCGAAGCGGTTGCATCCCAAAGCCCAGGGGTGCGATCCGATTCATCGGATCGCTACCCTGGGACATGGATGGTAAATCAATCCCCAACCCTGAAGGGGTTGCATCCGATGCCGGGGCAAGGATCCAACCCTTTCAGGATTGGTCTGATGGCTGCGATTGTGAACCCCAGGGTGCGTTGCGCGACCCTGGGCTTTGCGATCCAACCCCGTTGGGGTAGGGAATGCGAAATCGCGAGGAACGGCCAAACATCCCGAAAAGAATTGCGCAGCTGCGTTGCGCGAATGTCCGGAAACCCAAATGCCCCTCACCCTGCCCTCTCCCCGGAAGCCGGGGCGAGGGAACGAATTTGGCCCCCTCACACGGCGCTCTTCAGCCGACGGTGGGCGAGGGAACGATTCCGGTTTTCGGATTTTCTCTACGACTTGAGAATGCTCGTCTATGCCGCTCTGCGCATCGGTAGCGTGCTCGGATTGAGTGGCAGGACCGAGGGATGCTCGAGCTGAGCGCCGCGGCTGATGGCTTGGGTGATCGATTCGGCAAGGGCCACGGCGTGGCGGCCGGCGAAGATGTCGACCCGCGGCAATTGACCGCTTCGAATCGCCTCGATCCAGTCCTTCTGTTCCTCAAAAATGGCGTTGCAGGGTTCCACGGTCAGCGTCGAACGCGGCAGGACGGCGGAAAACATTTCGTCGCGATACTTTTGCTTTTGCTCGGCGGATAAATCGTCTCCCATGAGCCGCACCACGGTCGCCATCGGAGAAATTTCGACGATCTCCGCCGAGTGGTTGGCCAAGTCGATCGTCGCAAAGCCTTGGCTGCCGAACAGCCGAATCACGCGACTCGCCGTCGGGCTACAACGCGACGCCGAAAAGTTCGCGACGGTGCCGCATTCGAACTGTAAACGAGCATGGGCAAAGTCTTCGTCGCGACTCAAAATCGTCGTTCCGAAGGCTTGCACGTCGCTCACCGGCGAGCCGACAAGCCAATGGACCAAGTCGAGATCGTGGATCATCAAGTCGAACACGACGCCGATGTCAGTCGAACGAAACGAATATCCGCTATGTCGAACCGCTTCGATATATTGCGGTCGGCCGATCTTATGGCAGACGGCATTCCAAGCCGGGTTGAATCGCTCGACGTGTCCGACCTGCACGATGGCCCCACTTTGCTGGGCCAGCTCGACCAACTGATCGGCTTGCCAAGTCGCAGTCGTGAGCGGTTTTTCGATGAGCAAATGAACACCCCGACGCAATAGTTCCGCCGCGATTTCGTAATGATTTTGCGACGGTGCGGCGATGATGGCCGCGTCGAGGTCTTGTTCCCAACTGCGATAATCGAGCGTCGTGCCGACGCGGAACGATTGTTCGGCGCGGTGACAAGCCGCCGGGTTGGGATCGGCAATGCCAATGCACTCGACGTCGGGATGTTGCAGGAGCAAACGCGTGTGAATGGTGCCGAGATGGCCGCCCCCAACCACACCAACTCGCAAGCGGTTCATGCAACAGCTCTCCTTTTGTCGCGTCCGCGACCGTGGCGGCCTTCCGCCGATGCTTGAATGAAATCGAGCATGTGCTGGACTTCCGTGGACAACAATCCGTCGTTGTCTAAGATCTCGCGGGCGTTTTCTAGTCCGACTCGCGAGCGATACAGCAGCCGATGTGCGTCGTGCAACCCGCGGATGACTTGAGCGCCAAAACTCTTGCGCTTGAGCGCGATGATATTAACGCAGGTGGGTCGGGCGGGATTGCCCGCGGCCAACATGAACGGGGCGATGTCTTGGGAGACCAGGCTCAGCGCTCCGATAAACGCGAATTTGCCGACCGATGCATAGTGATGGACCCCGACCCCGCCGGAGATCGTCACGTTGTCGTGGATGTGGACATGCCCGCCCAACAATGCGGCGTTGGCCATGACGACGTGGTTGCCCACTGAGCAATCGTGGGCCACATGGCACCCGGCCATAATGAAGCAATTGCTTCCGACGCGGGTGATGCCCTCTTCTTTCTCCGAGCCACGGTTAATCGTCACGCTCTCGCGAATCAAGTTGCTGTTGCCGATGATGACTTGGGTGTCGCTCCCTCGAAAGGACAAATCTTGAGGATCGCTGCCGATCACGACGCCCGCGCAGATCCGATTGTTGTCGCCGATCGTGGATCGGCCGGTGATCGTCACGTTGTTCTGCAGCACGGTCCCGCGCCCGATTTTCACATCGGGCCCGATCACGCAAAATGGGCCGATCTCAACATCGTTCCCAATTTCGGCCTTGGGATCGACGACGGCGTATTGCGAGATGCGGGCGGGGGTCGCCCGGGGTTGATCGACCCACTGGCCATCAGGATTGAAGGGGATGATTCTGTTCACGCGGCACCGTGGGGGTAGAACTAGGCGGATTTGAGGAGCGGAGGTGAAGCTTGGCAGGCGGCCAACAACTGCCGAACCAATTCGGCGTTGAGTTGATGCCCGCCGCGAAACACAGTGATTTTGCCGACGATGTCAAAGGGAGCTAACGTGAGATCCCCTATCACGTCTAGCGTCTTATGGCGAACGCATTCGTCCTTGAATCGAAGCTGATTTTCAATCGGTCCTTGCTCATCGAAGACGAGCAAATCTTGGTAGCGCGTGCGTTGCCCGAATCCTTGGGCCCGCAGCCAATCGGCTTCCTCCTTGAGCACAAACGTCCGCGCGGGGGCCAGTTGCTCGACGAAAGTCCGAGGGTTGACGTCGACCCGCAGGGACTGGCATCCGATCACCGGATGATCGGGATAATCCACGTTGTATTCGATGGTCAACTGGCCAAAGTCCGGCTCGGCGCGGATCCAACTCCGCTCGTCCCCGACACGCACCGGATGGGAGACGATCATTTGACGCCGCGTGGCTTCTTGCCGAACGATCCGGGCGCCCAGCAACGCTTCAACGTAGGGTTGACTGGAACCGTCGCAACCGGGCAATTCGGCCCGATCGACCCAGATCTCGCAATTGTCGATGTGAAGTCCGGACAGTGCCGCCAAAACGTGTTCGACCATGTCGACCGACACGCCGCGTTCGGCGAGTACGGTTCGTCGCGGGACGTCGCACCGATTTCCGATGCAAACGGGAATTCGAGGTGAACCGGAAAGATCGCGGCGAACGAAGACCAAACCCGTGTCGGCGGCCGCCGGTCGGAACTCAACGGTCACGTCGAGTCCACTCCAATAACCGTATCCCGAAACCGCTGCCGGCCGGCGAATCGTCTGTTGGTTTCGAGCAATGAGTTTCAAGGTAAGACCCTTCAACGTGGAGCCATGTCGGCACGTTGGACGTCGCGTTATTTAAGCGCTGGCGGCGAGGCTTGCGCCATCCGCTGAATGATTTGATCGGTGATATCGTGCCGTGGCGCATAATAGACGACGCTGTTGTTAAACGTCTGCATGATCGTTTCGGGATCGTCGAGCGACATTTGTTCGCTGCTAAAGCGAATGACGATGGGGACTTTGTTTTGATCACAGTATTCCCCAATGAACTGGTTGATCAACACGTATGTATCGAAGTGCAATTTGGATTCGCGTTGCATCAGTTCGCGAAGTTTGGCCCGGCGGTCGACCTCCCACTTGGCGGTGAGTTGCGCGAGGTCATTTTCGGCTTGTTTGTAGTCAGGGCTGGCCGCGTCGAGCTTGCGCAAGGCCTCGGTTTTTTGGGCGAGTGATTGCTGTGCCTGTTGCAATTGAGCCTGAAATTGATCGGCTTCGTTCTTCAACGTCGCCATTTGCTGGTTAAAAGTTGCGTGGGCTTTGAAGATCTTGCTGATGTCGACCAGGCAAAGTTGAGATTGGGCCAACGCCGAAGACGGGGTCGAGGTCGCTGCCAGAACCGCCAGAATGGTGACGGCAATTGAGATTCGTTTCACTTCAGCACTCCTTGCTGCTTTGGGTCGGTGACCGGCGAGAACTCCATCCATGAAATCCCGCAAGCGATCGAAATCGCTAACGACGGCCGCGTATTCTGCCCGTAAATCTCGATCAAGTAAAGAGCGAAATGGGCCGCAAATTCCAGGATCAAACTGCCCCAGCCTTGGTGACAGCATCGCGATGCGAGCCCCAAGGGTAGGCAGGTATTCGAAAACCAGGGTTGCGGGTCCCCAAACGTAGGCGGCGTGACACACCATTCGGACCACGGTCGGCTGCACGCACCCTACGCGAAGGTCTCACCGAATGCCTGAATCTCAAGCCGCGCTGCTGGGGGTGAACGTTTCGCGCAGTTCACCGGCGAGTTCTTGATAGCGAACGTAAAAACCGCGGGAGATCCAACCGAGATATACGTTCAAGCCGAGCGAGCACAAGAGCAGCATGAACACGTAGACTTGAGTCCGATCTTGTCGCCGCGCATCCGCCGCGTCGCCCGAAGCCAACGGTTGCCGACCGCTCGATTCGGCTGCCGGCGGCTTGGAAAGTACTTGGTTCGAACCAACGGTTGGAGTGTTATCGGCGGCCAATGAATTGGTGATTGGAGATGAGGCCAAAATTTCGGAGGAGTTTATCGACGTGTCGAGTGCCGGAAGGCTGCGGCTATAGGCTGGGGGGCCTGAATATAGGCCAGCGGCTGGAGGCGGATCTTCAAACGCCGTGCGGTTCAACGGGTAATTGTTACCAGGCGGCGGTAACGGCAGGATTCCTCCCTGATTGGAGTTGGTCGAAACAGTGGCGTTCGAGTCGCTGCGATTCTGAAAGAGCCAGCCTCGCGTGGATTGATCAATCGGCGTCAGCGAACTGGATGATCGGGCAGCCGAAGCCGGTGCGCGATTCCAAACGGAATCGGTAAGCTTCGGCGCTGCGAATTCCTGTTGTGGGTTGCCACTCGATCGGTCCAGTCCGTTGTTCAGATTTGGGGGACGCAGCGGTGGCGGTGGGCTACTTTGGATTCCGGTCTGCTGCCCCAGCGTATTATCACCGGATCGATTTAGCGTTCCGAGATCGGTGTTGCGATTCAGAATCGAGTTATTGTTCTGCGATGGCTGTGACGCTGGCGCCGCCGCCGGTTTGAACTCGATGCGAATCCGATCGACTTTGCCACGAATCGACGCCGGAATCGTGCTCATGAGCGACTGTCCCTCGCGGAGGGCCTTCATCATCTCTTCGTCGATGGTTAATGTGAACATGACTGGCTCGTTGTCGGTTGTCGCCGACTGGGAACCGTTCGTCTGGGTTCGGGCAAACGTCGCCGGCAGCGACACTGATACAGCAATGAGGATCCACGCCAGAGTTTTCACTGGTGGTACTCCTGTTTCGACGAGTTGATGGAGAGTGTTCATAGTAGCTGCTTTTTCGCTTGTGCGTAAATAGCGACTTATCGATCTTCTGGAGCCCCTCCAGACCTGTTATTTTACGCGTTTTCCGCCCCCAGGGCGGAGTGCCCAGGCTGCGATTCCTCACGACCGGACCTATCCTGATCTTGTTTATTGCGTGCCACTGGCTCTGCCAGTGCTTTATTCAGAACCGTTCGTACGGATAACACTGGCAGGGCCAGTGGCACACAAGAGAATGTTGCAATTGTCAATTTGTAAATTGCATTTTGCAGTTGTCAATTTGCAATTGGCTCCTTGGCGAATGATCCCACATGACACAACAATCAAATCGTCAGCGTTGGTTACGATGTCTCAAGTGGTTCATCGCACTTGCGGTAATCGTCGGATTGGTATGGATGTTGCGCGGCGTATTTCGCGATCTTCAGACTTCGAAACTCGATTTGCGGGGCGTGCGGTGGGAATGGATCACGGTCGCCGGTGTGCTATATGCGTTGGGCACTTTGCCGGGAGGGCTTTATTGGCACCAAGTCCTTGTGGCGTTGGGCCAGCGACCGACGCTCGGCCATTCGCTTCGAGCGTTCTTTGTAAGTCAGCTTGGCAAATACGTTCCGGGCAAGGCGATGGTGGTTGTCATGCGCACCATGTTGGTCGCAGGTCCCGGCGTCCGCGCACCAATCGCCGTCACGTCGGTCTTCATCGAAACACTGACGTGGATGGCCGTCGGCGCGACGATTGGCAGCCTCATGTTGGCATTGCTCAATCCGCAACACGTATGGTTGGAGGCCCTTGCAATCGCGGCTGCGATCTGCGCCGTAATACCGATGTCGCCCCCCGTCCTTGGGTTTGTGCTGAAACGAATTTCAAAAGTGACCGGGAGTGGCCCGAAGCAGCCGGATATTCACGGACTTAGCGCATGGGTGATTGCCCGAGGTTGGCTTCAGATGGCGGTCGGCTGGATGCTGGTTGCGGCAAGTTTGTTGGCAGTTCTTAAAGCCGTTCCGGGAACAGAGGCGAATTGGTCCGATTACGCCGTGGCCCTGGAATGTGTGACGCTATCCATTGTTCTCGGTTTCGCATCGCTGATCCCCGGAGGGCTTGGCGTTCGCGAATTGGTCATCGTTCCGCTGCTCAGCCCCAAGTTTGGCGCGCCGAAAGCATTGGCCTGCGCAATTGTGATCCGACTGATTTGGTTGATCGCTGAAGTATCGATCGTTGGTATAATCCAATTGGGCCGCCGATTGAGGGCGACCTGAGCTGTCGTGGTTTGGCGGACTCAAGTCGTTTAACGGCAAGCCCAAGGCGACAGCGCAACCGACGCCTACGGCTTGCCGTTAAACGAAGAATCGCTGGTTCCCAGGCTCCTGCCTGGGAACCCAATGCGTTGCTGGCTCCGCCAGCGGATTTCGAGGCGGAGCTTCGCGGACGGTGCGTTCCCAAGCAGGAGCCTGGGAACGAGGTTGTACGCTCCGTCGACCATGCACTGGCGGAGCCAGTGGCACACCAGCAGAAGATTTAAATCCGACCATGCAAAAATGTGTTTTCCCTTAAAGCGTCGGACAGCGCCAACGGCATTGCGATGAAACTCTCTGTCGTCATCCCGGTGTTCAACGAGCAAGATTCGTTGCGGCAATTGCACGAGGAAATCGGACAGGCCGCGGGGCGGCACGGTTTTGAATTTGAAACGATTTTTGTCGACGATGGATCCACCGACGGATCGTGGACCGCGATCGAGCAAATAGCAGGCGCAGATAATTCGGTTCTGGGGCTTCGGTTTCGCAGAAACTTCGGCAAATCCGCGGCGCTGGCGGCGGGGATTCGCAGGGCAACTTGCGATTGGATCGTAACTCTCGATTCCGATTTGCAGGACAATATTGCGGAGCTTCCCAAATTCATCGACAAAGCGAACGCAGGATTCGATCTCGTCACTGGTTGGAAGATCGTGCGCCTCGACCCGATCGGAAAGCGTCTGGCTTCCAAAGTGTTCAATTGGTTGGTCAATCGCGTCAGTGGGCTCAAGCTGCACGATCACAACTGCGGGTTCAAATTGCTGCGGCGGAAGATGTTTGACGACTTGCGGCTGTATGGCGAGTGGCATCGGTTTATCCCGGTGCTTGCGGCGTCGCGCGGTTGGCGCGTCAGCGAAGTCGAGGTGGACCATCGGCGGCGAAAATTCGGCAAATCCAAGTACGGCCTGTCGCGTTTCATCCAAGGGTCACTGGATTTAATCACGATTGGCTTCCTCTCGAGTCAGAATCATCGGCCGCAGCGATTCTTGGGGAATCTAGGGCTTTTTGCCTCGTTGATCGGCTTGGCCGGAATGTTGTATTTGGCGGTGTATTGGGTTCTTCTCAGGATGGTTTATCTCGAGGGTCCACCGGTTCACCAGCGCCCGCTGCTTTACTATTCCCTTGGGGCGTTGTTGGTCGGAGTGCATTTACTCGCGCTGGGATTTTTAGCCGAGTTATTGGTAGCTGAACGGAATGACGATCGGTCACACTACTCGATTTCGCAATCGACCCGCGATGCGAACTCGGGAAAGTCGCGGCCCGGCCAACAAGTCAACTCGATCAACGCCCCAACCGACGGAGAAATAATCCGGATCGACGGGCCGCCGAAAATCCAAGCAACGCAGCAAAACTAACAACAATTGGTGTCATTCCCTGCTGAGACCCGGAATCCAAATTCCAAGGACGGAGGAATCACCATACACAGACAATCGAAAGCAGGATTCCCGCCTCCGCGGGAATGACTATTTTTCGCTGGGCGATTCAAACAGTATCAAGGAGTTCATGTGTCGTACCCTGGGGAATATGGCTTGCCAGCGCAACCGAGCGAAACCAATCGGGTCACGCGCGCCGTAACTTGGCTGCTGATCGCCATTTCGACGAGCTACGTTGTCGCCAACATTTGGACTTGCCGCTCACCGGATCCCAATCGCGACGTCCCGTTCATGAGCGCCAATGACCGGAGTCGATGGTGCACGGTTCGGTCCTTGGTCGATTACGGCACGTTTGCCATCGATCCGGTCCTGGACGGGGAAAACGGGGCTTGGTGGGACACGATCGACAAAGTGCGGCACATCGGTTCCGACGGTCAAATGCATTTCTATTCCAGCAAGCCCGCGCTTTGGCCAACAATCCTCGCCGGTCAATATTGGCTGATTCAAAAGTCTAGTGGTTGGACGCTCGAGCGAGATTTATTTCCTGTTGTTCGGCTGATGCTGATCATAAATAACGCGATTGGCTTGGGGCTCTTTGTTTGGTGTCTCGGGCGGATTTCAGAATACTTGACTGGGAATGCGGTGAGCCGGTGTTTTGTCGTTGCGAGTGGCGCGTTCGGAACGTTTCTGACGACATTTAGCGTAACACTCAACAACCACTTGCCGGCTGCGGTGCTCGTTGCGCTTAGTGTGCTTGTCCTGCTGCGAATCATGCGGATTGAGGCCGGCTGGTGGCTTTATCTTGCGTTGGGATTATGCGCGAGTTTGGCGGCGACGTTAGAACTGCCGGCGGCCGGCTGGTTGGCGATTTGCTCGGTGATTGCGTTTTCGCGTTCGGTCGGCAAGACGTTGACTGGATTTGCGAGCGGAGTGATTCTTGTCGCGGCAAGCTTTTGGGGTCTCAACTATCTAGCGCACGGCGAATGGCGGCCGCCTTATGCCCACCGCTCCGACGGAGCAGTGATTGCCAGCGTCAGCGGCGATTTTGCAGAACGGCTCGACCAGGGATTGCTGCCAACCGAGCTTTTGGACTCGATCAGCACTCAGCGAACCCGAGTCGGCGTCGAAATCGATGCGGCGGCCACGATAACCAAGCGAACTGGCGCGATGAGTTCATCGAAGTCGCCGCAATGGGTCGTCAACGAGGATCGTCCGGGACAACTTGCGATCGAGCGCGACGAACGCGATGGCGAATTCAAAGTACGGCTTTGGGACAATTGGTACGAATACCCCGGCAGCTATTGGCGTTCTGACAATTCAAGAAAATCAGATGTCGATAAAGGCGAATCGGACCAAGCGAAATATTTGGTGCATATGACGGTCGGTCACCATGGGGTGCTGTCGCTGACTCCTATTTTCTTGCTCAGTTTGCTCGGCGTCCTGCCGCTTTGTTTTCAAAGTCGTTACGGTGTCAAGTTCTTGAGTCTGGCGACGCTGGCGTTGACGGTGGTGGTATTCGTATTTTATCTCACGCGGACTGAGTTGGATCGAAATTACGGCGGGATGACTAGCGGCTTGCGTTGGATGTTTTGGCTGTATCCATTTTGGTTGATTTGGATGATACCGGCCTTGGAAGTTGCCTCGCGGCGAAGGCTATTTTGGTTTTTGGCCGTTGTCCTTTTGGCGATAAGCGTCGCCTCGGCCCATTATTCAACGGCCAATCCGTGGGTCCATCCGTGGCTTTACGAATGGATGCTGGCCAATGGGTATGTAGTTTGAAGCCGATGTCTCGACCAAGTGCATGGAACGGAAGATTGCCGGACGCTCTTTGTTTAACCCGCGCAGCGGCTGTCGAAGTATCGCTGACGATGCAGCATCGGCTTCGCCGGTTAAACAAAAAGCTGAACCTTTGGTCGCAAATCGCCATCTTGATAAGTGGGCGATCCGACTTGAACAAACTGACGACTTTGGATTAGATTTCTGTTCCCTTAAGACACTCATCGAGAACCAAGCCCCTCACCCTAACCCTCTCCCCGCAGCGGAGCTTTGCCCAAAATCAGCACTGGCAGAGCCAGTGGCACACAAAATAGAAGCTGTTTTCCGTGTGCCGCTGGCTCTGCCAGTGCTGGAGAATCATTTTCTGGGCAAAGCCCCGCCGCGGGGCGAGGGAACCGGATAAATTCGGCACATGACGGCGAAAGGAATCCAAGGAAACGCTCCGATGAAAATCCAGTTCTACAACTCGCTTACCCATCAACTCGAAGAGTTTCAAACGCTCACGCCGGGGATCGTCAGGATGTACGGTTGCGGCCCCACCGTTTACGACTACGCCCACATCGGCAATTTCCGAACGTTTTTGTTCACGGACTTGCTCCGCCGATTTCTCGAATTTGCGGGATTCGACGTGCGACACGTAATGAACATCACCGACGTTGGCCATATGACCGATGACGCCAACGCCGACGGAGCTGGCGAAGACCGCATGCAGGCAGCCGCTGTGCGTATTCGCGAAGACAAAAAATCGGGAAAAGTTCCCGATGGCGCGATCGAAAACCCCAACGATCCTTTTCAAATTGCACAATTCTACACGGACGTTTTTCTCGACGACGCACGACAGCTTGGGTACAAGGTCGCGTTCGAGTATCCGCAGCGAATGCCCAAAGCCACCGATCATATCGCGGGCATGATCGAGATGATCAAACGATTGATTGAGCGCGGGCATGCCTATGTCGCGTCGGACGGAGTGGTGTACTTTGATGTGCAAAGCTTTCCGCGCTACGGTGAACTGAGTGGAAACTCGCTCGATCATTTACAAAGCGGTGCCGGGGGGCGAGTATCGGATGAGAATCAATTGCGCAAGCGCCATCCGGCGGACTTCATGCTCTGGAAGCCCGACGCTGCGCACATTATGAAATGGGACTCGCCTTGGGGTGCCGGCTATCCGGGCTGGCACATCGAATGCTCGGTGATGGCGACCAAGCTTCTCGAATCACCGGTGATCGATATCCACACTGGGGGCGAGGATTTAATCTTTCCACATCACGAATGCGAAATCGCGCAGACATGCGGAGCGACTGGCAAAGACGTTTTCGCGCGGTTTTGGATTCACTCACGATTCTTGATGGTCGAGGGGGAAAAGATGTCCAAACGGAATGGGACATTTTTCACCGTCCGCGACGTGCTCGAAGGCAAAGTCGCTGGCAGAGCCGTCGATCCGGCGGTACTTCGTTTGGAGTTGATCAAGTCGCACTATCGCTCGAATTTGAACTTTACCGCCAAAGGCTTGTCCGATTCCGCGGTCATCGTACGCCGACTCACCGAGTTTCGGCAAAAGCTCGAACAAAAGTCGAATGGCGTCGGCGCAGAAGTCGATTTGAGTCACCCCGTGTTGGCTGAGTTCGCCGCGGCACTTGCCGACGATTTGAACATCGCCGGTGCCCTCGGCGTCGTCTTGCCGTGGGCGAGTAGCGAACCAACTGACGCACGAGTGGCACTCGGCGTGTGGAAGAAGATGAATTCCGTGCTGGCCGTCGCTCCGATTCACGAAGGGCTCGATTTTAAGCAACGGCCAATTGGCGGAGCCGATGACGCGTTATCTCAGGCGATTCAATGGTGCCGCGATCTCGATGCGGCCCGGGCCAGCAAGCAGTTCGACAAAGCCGACGAGATTCGCAAGAAGATTATCGGCGCCGGATTCGAAGTCCGAACCACGAAAGACGGAACGACGATCCAAAAACAATTGGCGTAGCCTCTCAGTTCCCTCGTTCCCAGGCTCCCGGCTGGGAACGCACTGTCTTCGGGGCTCCGCCTCGCATTCCGCCGGCAGAGCCGGCAAGACATCGGGTTCCCACGCAGAGCATGAGAACCAGGGCGGAATCGAAGTTTGGCATTGTGTGCCACTGGCTCTGCCAGTGTTTTTCGGGACCGAACCGCCGGGCCGACACTGGCTTTGCCAGTGCTGAAGAATCACTTTCTGGGCAAAGCCCCGCCGAGGGGAGGGATAAGATTTCTCCCACACGGAACCAGCAACCGTCGAAGCGTTACGCGACCGATGTGACTTCGATTCCCAGCCAGTCCAGCGCGGTGCCGCCGAGCAACCGATCTTGCACGCTAGACCCGAGGTCGGTCATCTCGCGTATCATTTTGCCCGGTTCGGCTTCCCCCAATGGAAACGGGTAATCGGAACCGAGGGCCAGTCGGTTGGCGCCGACGAGCTGAATCAAAAAGCGCAAGACGTCGGGATGATGAACGAGTGTGTCCAAGTAAAATCGGCCCAAGTATTCGGTCGGATTGATCGGGTTGTCGACGGCAACCAAATCCGGCCGGGCATAAAACGCATTCTCGATCCGGCCGATCGACATCGGAAACGAGCCGCCACCGTGCGCGAATGCGATCTTGAGATTTGGCAATCGCTCGAACACGCCTCCGAAAATCAAGCTGCAAATTGCCAACGACGTTTCGGCCGGCATGCCGACGAGCCAAGGTAGCCAATATTTGGGCATCCGTTCGCGGCCCATCATGTCCCAGGGATGGACAAAGATCGATGCGCCGAGCGTCGCGGCGGCTTCGAAGAAAGGAAACAAATGGTCATCGCACAGATTCCATTGGTTGACGTGCGATCCGATTTCGACGCCGCGCAAACCCAAATCGTGGACGCAGCGCTCCAGCTCTTTAATCGCCAGGTCCGGGGATTGCAGCGGCACGGTGCCCAATCCCGCAAATCGTTGCGGATACTGTCCGACGACCGAGGCGATGTGATCGTTAAGTATTCGGGACAAATCGTAAGTGTCCATCGGTCGCGCCCAGTAGCTAAACATGACGGGGACCGTCGAGAGGACTTGGAAATCGATGCCGAATCCTTGGCAATCCTTGATTCGCGTCGCTGCATCCCAGCAGTTTTCCTGAACTTCGCGAAAGACCCTGCCGTCGATCACCATCCGGGCACATCCTGGCTTATGGTGCACGAGCTGGACAAAGCCTCCATAGCCGAAATCGTCTGCGAGGTCTGGCCATTCCTTGGGCAAAATATGCGTGTGGATATCGATCCGGGGTTTTGCCGGCAATTCGATTTGAACGGAAGTAGGATTGCCCATGACACCTACAGCGACAAAACGGAACCACACGAGCGACATTTGCGGAGATCTTCGGATTCCTTGAAGTTCGCAATCAGGGACTTCATTTTGACAACGATGTCCTTGGGCTGTTGCAGTTTAAAGTACTCTTCGTGAATTTTTTCGTGGCACTGATCGCAAAACCACATCAGGCCATCCGTTTCGCTCGTCTTGCGAGTTCGCTCGATCACCAAACCGATCGTGTTCGCCGGTCGCTGCGGCGAATGCGGAACTTTGGGCGGAAGCAAGAAAATCTCCCCTTGGCGTATGGGAATCTCGACCGGATTTCCGTCCTCGACGGCTTTAAGCGAGATGTCCCCTTCGAGCTGGTAAAAAAACTCTTCCCCTTCGTTGTAATGAAAATCCTTGCGCTGGTTTGGTCCGCCGACGACCATGACGACGAAGTCCTCGGACGCCTCGTAAACGCACTGATTGCCGATAGGCGGTTTGAGCAAGTCGCGGTGATCATCGATCCATTTCTTAAAATTGAACGGTCGTTGGATTTTCATCGGTCACCTCTTAGTCGATGGTTGCAATGCATTTGAGCTCAATCGCGATGGGAGTCGGCAGCGACCGAATCTCGATCGTCGTGCGGCACGGCTGATTTGATTGAAAATATTCCGCATAGAGTCGATTGTACGTCAGAAAGTCGTCTTTCATATTCGTCAGGAAAACGGTCACATCCACCAGCCGTTCCCAGGTCGAACCTGCTTCCTGGAGAATCGCACGCACATTCTGGAACGTGCTCCGGCATTGAGCCGCAATATCGTACGCCGTCACATTGCCGGCGGAATCCAGCGTGACCCCCGGTATCATGGCTGTCCCGCGCTCGCGCGGCCCAATTCCCGACAAGAACAGCAGGTTTCCTACCCGTCGCGCGTGCGGATAAGCGCCCACGGGTTCGGGCGCAACGTGCGAATACAATTTCGAATCCGACATCCCACGCTCCAAGTGAGTTGTTCCCAAAACAACACGGGCATTGCCCGTGGCACACAAGACAGAATCGATTTTCCGTGTGCCACTGGCTTTGCCAGTGTCGCGAAATCACCCGTTCGGCAAATCCTTCTAGCGGAATCGACGCCAGTATAGATCATGGAGCAGCGCGCGCCAGTCACCTAGACGGCAAGCAAATGCTCTTGGTTTCGGTGAAGAATCGCATGGCCTCGACTCCCCCTTCGCGGCCCAACCCCGATTCGCGCATTCCGCCGAAGGGGGTCCGCAGATCGCGCACGAGCCAACTATTGACCCAGACGACGCCGGCCGCGATTTTCTCAGCGCACGCTAACGCCGTTGCCGCGTCTCGCGTCCAGACACTGGCCGAAAGTCCGTAGCGTGTGGCATTGGCCCGTTCGACGGCCTCGTCCAAGTTGTCAAAAGGTTGAAGTGTCACGACAGGGCCAAAGATTTCTTCCTGATTGGTGCGGCACGCAGCGTTCAAGCCCTCGATGACGGTGGGCCGCATGAAAAAACCGGACTGGCACCGTCCCGTGACCGAAACGATGTCTCCGCCAACCAGTACGTTGCCCCCTTCACGGCGAGCCCAGTCGACGCATCCAAGAATCTTTTCGAGGTGGGTCTTGGAAACGACGGCACCTAGATCGGACGTTTCGACCAGCGGATCACCGACAACCATTTTGTTCACACGCTGTACAAAGTCGTCGCGGAAACGAGCGTACAGCGAACGCTGGACGAGAATTCTCGAACCGCATAGACAAATTTGGCCTTGATTGGCAAACGATGATCGAATCGTCGTCTGCATCATCGGTTCGTAATCGCAATCGGCGAAAATCACATTGGGGTTTTTGCCGCCCAATTCGAGCGACGCTTTCACAAAGCGGGGCGCGAGCAGCGAGGCGATGAGCTTTCCTGTTTTCGTGCCGCCGGTAAAGGAAACCGCACGAACCGCCAAGTGTTTTACCAGCGATTCACCGGCCGTTGCCCCGCTTCCGTGAACGACGTTGAGAACGCCCGCGGGCAAACCGCATTCCTGAACCCCACGACACAACAAGTATGCGGTCAGCGGCGTGATCTCCGACGGCTTTGCAATGACGCAATTGCCCGCCGCGAGGGCCGGAGCAATTTTCCAAGTAAACAAATAAAGCGGCAAATTCCAAGGCGAGATACAGGCGACCACTCCCAAAGGCTGCCGCAGCGTGTAGTGAATCGCGTTCGGCGTCGAGTGGCTTTCGCTGCTCCAAGTCTGGGCCAGTGCCGCGAAGAACCGCAAATTGGCGATCGCGCGGGGAATATCGACTGTCCGCGCTTGGCGTAACGTCTTTCCCGTGTCGTCGCACTCGGCCCGCGCAAGTTCCTCGAAGTTTCGTTCGATCCAATCGGCCAACCGGTTGAGGTGGACCGCTCGATCGGCGGCTGCCAGCGCCGACCAGTCCGCAAACGCGGATTGGGCTGCGCTCGCCGCCGCATCGATATCGCCAGCATCGGAATTGGGGACTTTCCCAAATACTTGGCCGGTGGCGGGATTGAAAATGTCCAACCATTCCCCGCTCCGTGGTTCCGTGAATTGACCCGCGATCAAATTCTGAACTTGCATTTCTATTCAGGTTCCCAAATTTTCGTGCGACGAGCGTACTTTGCGAATACGCGCCGCGCGATCACAATAGGTCGTCAAGCTAAGATTCTAACTTCTTAAGGCTTTTGTTGTCACGACTGCGGATGATTGTCCATTTCCAACACGGAATGCGTCGCTACAAGGCCGATTTGAGCCGACCCTTTTCGATTGGGGTTGGGCAGAGCTTTGATCAGCAACAAATCAATCATTTTGGCGCCGACCGCGCTAGTCGAAAGCCCATTCGCCTTGGAGGATTTGTTGGCTCGACGCGGCTGGGAGGAAGTTGTAATGTCGACCAAATCTCGATTATTCCGCATTGCAACGGAACTCACGTCGAGCATGTCGGTCATATCGTCGACTCGGTCGCCGACAATCCGCTCGTAAAAATTCCGACGCTGATGATTGCTGCGCTGGCTTCGGTGAACACCACGTGGGCGGGAGCCACGATCGGTGAAACGTATCGTCCTCCGCTTCATCCCGATGACCGGGTTATTTCCGCGGCGAGTTTGCAAGCCGAAATGGAAGCTTTGACATTGGCCGGAACGGCATCTGTCGCCGCCCTCATTTTGCGAACCCTTCCCAACGACGAAGCCAAATGCCAATATCAATACGGTGCTGGGATCGCCCCGCCCTTCCTGACGGTCGAAGCCATGGAGTGGATTTTGGAACATGGCTTTGAGCATTTACTGGTCGATTTTCCATCCCTCGACCGGATGCATGACGATGGACTGTTGACGAACCATCATTTATTTTGGAATGTCGCAGAGCGGTCGCACGACCTAGCAGCCGATACGCGGAGTGCCCGTTCGATCACGGAATTGGTGTTTATTCCGAATCACATCGACGACGGGTTGTACGTGTTGAATTTGCAATTCCCCGATTGGGCGTCGGATGCGGCTCCCGCCCGCCCGTTACTTTTTCCCTTGCAAGCTGATGACGACCGAGACTAACGACGCAACCGATTTCGCAACGCGGGAATATGCCGCGCAGCAGGATCGCTTGGATCCGTTGCGGCATTTTCGCGACGAGTTTCATATTCCGCAAACCTCGGAAGGACAGGACGAAGTTTATCTCGTCGGCAATTCGCTCGGTCTTCAGCCCAAACGCGCGGCAGCATTTGTTTTCGAAGCGCTCGACCGCTGGCGGACGATGGGGGTACGCGGCCATTGCGAAGGCCCGCATCCATGGGTCCCCTACCATGAATTTTTGACCGAGCCGATGGCGCGAATTGTCGGAGGGTTTTGTGACGAAGTGGTCGTGATGAACTCACTGACGACCAATTTGCACCTGATGCTGGCGACCTTTTACCGGCCGACAACCCAGCGGCATAAAATCTTGATCGAGGCGGGCGCGTTTCCATCCGACCGGTACGCGGTGGAATCTCAGATTCGTTGGCACGGATTCAATCCGCAGGAAGCCCTCGTCGCCTGCGCGCCGCGCAGCGGCGAGTTGTTGTTGTGCGAGGACGACGTGTGCGAACGGATCGAGCATCAAGCGGGCGAAATTGCGGTGGTCTTACTTCCGGGAGTGCAATACTACACGGGTCAATCGTTCGACATCGAGCACATCACGCGCGCAGCCCATCGACATGGGATCGTGGTCGGTTTCGACTTGGCACACTCGGCCGGCAACGTTGAGCTTCGATTGCATGACTGGGACGTCGATTTTGCAGTTTGGTGCACTTACAAATACTTGAATTCGGGACCCGGTGCGGTGGCGGGTTGTTTCATTCATTCGCGGCACATTCGAGACCCCAAGTTACCACGGCTTGCCGGATGGTGGGGGCACGACAAGGCGTCGCGTTTTGAAATGCCCAGTCGGTTCACGCCGATTCCGACGGCCGAAGGTTGGCAGGTAAGCAATCCGCCGATCCTTTCGTTGGCTGCGGTTCGAGCGGCACTGGAAGTATTCGACGAAGCCGGTGGAATGCAACGCTTGCGGCAGAAGTCCTTGCAACTCAACGATTATTTGCTCCAATTGCTCGACCGACATTTTGCCAAGCAGATCACCGTCATTACGCCGCGCGATCCGCACCGGCGCGGTTGTCAGCTTTCGCTCAGTACCGTCGGTCCACCGGGAAGCCTCCGGCTACACGAGGCGTTAGCCAATCGAGGCGTCGCAACCGACTATCGTCAACCGGATGTGCTTCGAGCAGCGCCTACGCCGCTCTACAATTCGTTTGTCGATGTTTTCGAGTTCGTCGAACGACTGCGCGACGTCTGGAAAGGCACCTCATGACGAAACCGCAGCGCGTCGTCGTTGTCGGTGCTGGCTTGGTAGGCTCGCTGTTAGCGACGATGCTAACCCGCCGCGGGTACCACGTTTCGATCTATGAAAAGAGGCCGGATCTGCGCAGGGCTCGGATTTCCGCCGGCAAATCGATCAATCTGGCGCTGGCCGAGCGAGGAATCCACGGTCTGCGGTTGGCCGGACTGCTCGACGAAGTCGAGCCGCTGTTGATCCCGATGCGCGGACGACGGGTTCACGCCACCGACGGCCGCACCGAATTTTTTGCCTACGGGCAGCGGCCGGACGAAGTGATCTACTCGGTTTCGCGCGGCGAACTGAACCGGATTATGCTCGATGCCGTCGAGCAAGCTCCTCATACGACACTCGCATTCAATCGGGAACTCCGCTCGATGGATTTTGATTCGCGCACGATCACGCTCGCGGATTCGATCACCAACGAGTCGCACGTCGTGAACTTCGAATTTTTGATCGGCGCCGATGGATCGGGCTCAGTGGTGCGTCAAGAACTTATTCGCAGGATCAATGGCCAGGACGAAACAGAGTTTCTTAATCACGACTACAAAGAACTGAGTATCCCGGCCGGACCCGGAGGTCAGTTTCAATTGGAAGAAGAGGCGCTCCACATCTGGCCGCGGGGGGGGTTCATGCTCATCGCCCTCCCCAATCTCGATGGCAGTTTCACGGTGACGTTGTTTCTGCCGCGTCAAGGCGAAAACAGTTTCGCCCGATTGCAGACGCCGAGCGATGTCCATGATTTTTTTCAGACGAATTTTCCAGACGCTTTAACCCTGATCCCGGATTTGATCGAAGACTTCTTTGCGAATCCGACCGGCCAGATGGGCACGGTTCGCTGTTGGCCTTGGACCTTTCGCGACGCGGCCATGCTCATCGGGGACGCGGCGCACGCGATCGTACCGTTCCACGGCCAAGGAATGAACTGCGGGTTCGAGGACTGTGGGCAGTGGTTTCATATTCTCGACAATTGCCGCGGGGATTGGAGCAAAGCGATGCGGGAATTCGCGGCACTGCGCAAACCTAACGCCGACGCGATCGCGACCATGGCGCTAGAGAATTTCGTCGAGATGCGCGACGGTGTGCGCGATCCCCATTTTCAACTCAAAAAGCAAATTGGGTTCGAGCTCGAACGGATGTTTCCCCGGCAGTTCATTCCGCGTTATTCGATGGTGATGTTTCACCGAATTCCCTACCAACTCGTATTAGAGCGGGGACGAATCCAGGCCGCGATCTTGGATGAGTTGATTCAAGGAATCGACAATCCAAGTCAGTTCGATCGTGCCAAAGCGCACCAGGCAATCGATGCGCGGTTGCCTCCGCTCGAACTGGTGTGATGTCGCCTGCGCTTGCCTTTGTTGTAGCCGAAGTCGCCAGACTTTGGGCCGGGCGCAGCGATGCGCACCGGAACTCTGGCGAGTTCCGCTAAAGTTTCACGGGACCAGGGTGCCGCCTAATCGCCATCAATCTTTTCGCGGCAGCGCGAATTCGATTTTCTTTCCCTCGCGCAGAACATCGACGCGAATGGAATCTCCGGCGCCCTGCGAACGCATGGCATACGCCAGGATATCGGTTTCGCGAAGTAGGTCGGTCCTTCCGCCGAAGGAAATAATCAGGTCCCCAGGCAGAAAGCCGGCCTTTTTGGCCTCATCATGCGGACTGTATTGGCCGACGTGTTTGACATCGAGGGCCATGCTGCCGGCTGGGATCTCGCTCGGCCGCGGATCGGCGTCTTGAAGCTGCAACCCGCCGAGCGCCAATCGTCGCAACTCCCAAGTACTTGCCCGCCAAGAAATGTCGCCGCGTTCGCGCCAGCCCTTGGGCAAAAGGAAATCGATGTCGAGGGATTTGTTGTCGCGTACGACTTTGGCCTTCAAACTAGTTTCATCGGCGCCCGCTTGATGCAACACCCACTGGACATCGGCGATCGAAAGAAGCGGTTGACCCTCGAGCGATTCGATGACATCGCCCGTTTGAAATCCTGATTTCGCGGCGGGCGAATCGGGGATCACACGAGAAACCGTCGCATACTTTTTTGGATCGAGGATCAAGCCCAACGATTTTGGATGCGGGAAAGGAAACAGGGCGTTGACAGACATCCCCTCGGCACTGTTGCGCTGCTGCTCATTGATCGCATCGCCAATCATGTGGCAATGGATACAGCTTTGGACAACTTTGTCTTCGTAGTCGAGGGTCGAAGAGTATTTCATCAAGCTTGGGAATTTTTCCGGAACGGGATACGGCGGTTTCGGTCCACGCTTGGCGGCCAGCGAGTCCTTGTTCGCCGGAAAATCCGCATGAAGCTTAAGGGCACCTAACAACGCCATTTTCAATCCCGACACCGACACGTCGTCAGCCCATTCGGTTCGATGGGATCGAGTCCCATAGCGGCCATAAATCGTGCTATCAGCGTTTAAGAAAAAGACTGCAAACGACTGATCATAGTCGAATTGAAACAGCGAAAGGTCGAGTCCATTTGTGGAAACCACGCGCACGCGGACGAACTTCTCGAGCAGAGCATGCAATTCGGGATCTTCCTTCAAAAGTTCGTCGTCCAGCTTGACGCATTCTTCGCAGGGAATGCAGCGGAACACAACGACCAACGGCTTTTTGCTCCACGTCGCCTCCTCAAACGCTTTGGGTAAGTCGTTGTAAATCCAAAATCCGTCGGCTTCGACGTTGATCTTATCGTCGCGAACCTTCTTTTCACGCTGGTTTTGGGCATCGCTGAACGAGGGAAAAACGGTCAGGGAGACGAGTGCAAGCCCGTAACGCAAAATAAGCGACGCTTGAGTGGTGAACAACTTCGGTCTCCGTGAGACAATCTCAAGGTGTTGATTCGAGGACACGGCTTGTGGCGTGTAATCAATTCTCTTTGTTTAACCGCCTGCTTCAGGCGCTGGAATGGGCCCACGGCGGATGTCGCCCAGCGCGGCGAAGCGCCGCGGTTAAACAGAGGATCCGTTCTATTGCGGCTGCTTTACGGTTCGCAAATACGGCTTGTGGGTCTTAAAGCCCTGCGGGTATTTTTGCTTGGCGTCTTCATCGGAGATGCTGGTCGGGATGATGACGTCGTCGCCAGGTTTCCAGTTCACTGGCGTCGCCACGGTGTGCTTTGCGGTGAGTTGCACCGAGTCCAGCAGCCGCAGGACTTCGTCGAAGTTGCGGCCGGTGCTCATCGGATACACGAGCATCGCTTTCACTTTCTTGTCGGGTCCGATCACGAACACCGACCTTACGGTCGCATTATCGGCGGCGGTTCGCGGCCCGCTACTGGCGTTGGGATGGAGCATGTCGTAATGCTTGGCGACGATCAGATCCGCATCGCCGATCATCGGATAGTTCACCGCGAAACCTTGGGTTTCCTTGATGTCGCCAACCCACTTTTTGTGGTCGGAGACCGGGTCGACGCTCAAGCCAATGATCTTGGTGTTACGCTTGTCGAATTCGGGCTTCAGCCGCGCCATGTAGCCGAGTTCCGTCGTGCAGACCGGGGTAAAATCCTTGGGATGGGAAAAGAGGATCGCCCAGTGGTCGCCAATCCATTCGTGGAATTGGATCGTGCCTTCGGTCGTCTCCGCGGTGAAATCGGGCGCGACATCGCCAATGCGAACGGCCATGGTAAGTCTCCTATTGCTCAACAATCGTCCATTTATTTTTCGTTAAATTGCGAACGGGACGTTCATTGTACCGCAGTGATTCAAGAATCGCGATGGTCTTTCAAACGGCGTCGTCGCCGAATTGAAAGCCCATTTCGCGGCGGAGGGCGGCGGGAAGTTCGGGTAGCGCTGAGCGGCGAATCAAATACGTCGACAAATGATAGAGATCGATAAAGATTCGATTGTGTTCAGTCGTTTGCCGGAGGTAGTCGTGACCCGACGAACCCCCCGTCCCTATCTTGGTTCCGAGCATTCGCTGGACCATGATCACGTGCCGCGCCCTCCAGCGGGTCAACATTTCGTCAATTTCCACGAGCAACGTGAGGTATTGAAAGGGCAAGAACAGAATCGGCTCATCCCGATACTGATAAATGAAGATCGCCGCCAAAAAGGCCTGTCGGCCAAGCCGTATTTGGCCGGTGGCTTGCAGTCGATCGTATTCCGTCGCATCGAGCAACGCGTGAAACGATGCACGAGTCGCGTCTAGCGCGGCAAGTTGAAATTCACGTTCGCGTTCGCTGATCGCGGGATTCTTGCGGACGATCGCTTCATCCGATCCCAACATCTGATTGACGGCTTCGCGATACTTTTCCCAGAAATCGAAACCCGCGAATTTCAAAAACGGCATCCGCGTGAGCCAGCGTTCGGTGAGATCGAACAAGTTGGGTTTCCCCTCGGATTCCGACAACGCTTGCTGATCGGCGGGCGAAAGCCGCGTTGCAATGAATTCTTGATCCGCCCGGAGCCGCCGCGCGCGTTGTAGTCCGAGTCGAATTTCGATTTCCTTGAATTGCACGCTTTGAAATCCCGAAGCCGGCACGAGCAGGTCGCGAAAGTCCAAGAAATCCATCGGCGTCATCGTCTCGATCACGTCGATCTGTTGAACGAGCGTCTGTTGGATCGTGTGAATCCGGTCGAGCCGCGCGATCACGGCCCCCATTCGCTTTTCGTCGATCCACTCGGCGTCGAAGACTTCGATCACGGAATTCAACTCAAACAGGATTAGTTTGAACCAGAGCTCATAGGTCTGATGGACGATGATGAACAGCAGTTCGTCGTGGGCAGGCGTGCCGGATTCAGCACTGACCAACCGCTGGGCGCGCAGAATCTTGTCCAGTTGCAAGTATTCCGAGTAATACACGTCACCGCTACTGCGCGTCATGCTCTGGGCCTTTCGTTACCTTCGGACGTTTTGATATTGTGTTCCGCGCGAACCAGAATGGGATCGCCGAGTCAGTGCCCCACCAAATCTGGATTCTTCGATTGTGTGCCACTGGCTTTGCCAGTGCATTCTGGCAATTCGCACTGGCAGGAGCCAGTGGCGCACCGAATCTCAGTTTAGACCACGAACGCGGCGCGAAAACTCAATTTTTATTTTTTGAGCCAGGCGAACGCAACCCAGTTTTTCCAAAGCTACGTCGTGCGACCGGGCACAGCAACTTCACATTCGGGCACGACGTTCCAATCCAATTTGTCCGGGCCGAGCTTCAAATTGGATTTGATCAAATCGTCCCAGGTGATCTTTTGTCCTGTGTAGCAGGCTTCGCGGCCCATGATCGCCGCAAGTGTGCTATGGCACATGTACTTGCCGTTGTTGATCGTCTTGCCCGATCGAATCGCGCTAAATAGCTCCTGATGCTCGGAGTCGTACATATCCGGCATGTCGGGCGTGCGCTGGAATGTCCAACTCGAACCCTTCGACGGCTCGATAACGTTTCGCAGAACTTGCGCCCGGCCGGTCGTGCCGACGATATAGTCTTCCGTGTCGTTCATGCAGCCCTGCATTTGCCGACAGTGAGAAAACATCTTGGTGCCGTTGGCCCACTCGTAGACGCAAGCGAAATGGTCATAGATATTGCCCCACTCCGCTTCGACGCGGACTTGGCGACCACCTGTGCCGTAACAACTAACTGGAGGTTCGTCGTCCATGAGCCACATTCCTTTGTCCAAGCTGTGGATGTGCTGCTCGGCGATCAGATCGCCCGACAGCCACGTGAAGTACAGCCAGTTGCGAATCTGGTACTCCAGCGGCGACCATTCCGGGTTGTTTCCGCGATGCCACAGAGTTCCGGTGAGGTAGTTTTCTTGAATGCTGCGAATTTCGCCAATCGCGCCGTCCTTGATCCGACGCATGACTTCGCGAACCGCATGATCGTATCGCCAGCAAAGTCCAGACACGACGTTGAGGTCGGCCATTTCCGCTTGGCGGCAGGCTTCCAAAACGCGGAGTGCCCCTGCAACGTCCGTCGAGATAGGCTTCTCGCAAAAGATGTGTTTGTTGGCTCGAACGGCCGCTTCCATGTGGTCGGGTCGAAAATAAGGCGTCGAGCAAAGTAACACGACGTCGACATCGCTGGCCATCAGTTGCTTGTATCCGTCCAAGCCCGAGAAGCAATGGTCGCTTTCGACTTGGCATTTGTCTTTCAACTCCTCGTTCAATGCCTTGAGCGATGCCTGAATGCGATCTTCAAATGCATCGCAAAGCGCCGTGATTTTGACGTTCGCGTCGGCGTTTGCGGCATTGACCGCAGCTCCGTTACCGCGGCCGCCGCAGCCGATGAGTCCGACTTTCAAAGTATCGTCGACCGAGTGATGATAACCTTGGGCTGGCCGCGCCGCTGCGGCAAGAGCGCCCGTCGTCAACGCCGCCGTCGCCTTGATGAAAGTTCGGCGGTTGGTTCCCGCTGCATTCGTTGGTCGCATCATGTTCGTCTCTCGTAATGGCCTTGGACAAATCGTCGAGTTGAGCGTTTATCGTAACCACTGTCGATAGGTCCGCAAGCCGACGTAAATCAAGCATTGCATTCGCCGTCGACATCACATCTCAAGCCGTGAAAATTTGACGACTTGATCGGAGAACGTTCCTCTGGACGACGCCGTCAATGGTTTTTCACTTTGTTTAGCGGCAGGCCAAAGGCGATTTCGCAACCGTCGCATTCACCTTGCCGTGAAACAATCAAAGTCCGGCAATATACTCTGCGAGCTGTTGCGAAATCTGAGTGATATCGGCGCGGAAGCAGGATTCGAAATCCTTGAGCCGCTGATCCGAGGGGTTCGGGATTAACCGAGAAGATTGTGACAGCTTCCGCAAATACTCCGCGTATTCGGATCGATGCCGCTTGAGTAGAAAATACGTCAGCCCCCAGGCCAACGAATAACTTTCGCTTGCGGAAGATGTTTGCCGAAACTGTTCGTCGCTGGCGATAGTCCAAGCAATGTCGGTCCGCCCCGTATCGCGCAACATCGACGAGAGTTGGCTCAAACGAATGGTATTCATACCCCCCGGCCGGCGCCAGCCGTTGCGGGAGAAGGGATCGGCCGGCTCAAAATATGCCGCTAACCCTTCACTGACCCACAGCGGATACTCGGCCATTCTCTGTTGCAATCCCGAATTGCACATCAACTGATGCGTTGCCTCGTGGACCAAATGCGTGGCGAGCGTCGTGCGCGAATCGAGTGGAATGTTTTGCGAGACAAGATAATGCGCGCCGCGCACCGCTCCGACCGGATCGATGCGGACGGCAACCTGATTTGATGACAAGCTGTAAAACGCGACCACGGTGGCAGCGTTGGCGCCCAATTCGCTCTCCAAGTGGTCGGTGAATCGTTGGGGATCGCGAAAGAGCAGGACGACGAGTGGATAATTTGGCTCGGCCACCGGGAGCTTCAATTCGCCGCAAAAATCGAAGTAAGCATTGTAGACGTGCTCCAACAATCGTTCGGCTTGGCGAGCTTGGTCGGGCTCGACATCGTGGAAAATCAAATAGTGGTCCGTATGAACTAGCGTCTGGTTGGGGAACGCATCGCGCAACAATGCAGCCAATTGCTCCCGATCCAAGGGCGTTTCCACGTTGGAGTTCTTCGCGCGCTCCAGGGTATCACTTCGAGCGAAGCGCCAAAGACGTTGGTCAGCGGATTGGATTAACAGGGTCGAGTCCGATTCCGCGACCAAACGTCCGGAAACACGTTTCGTCGAGTGACCTCCGTCGGCTGCGCGTTGAGCAAAAACCCAATCGTCTGCGTAAACGAAATTTGCCGTCCAACAGCAAATCAAAAGTAGACCCGCAATTGTTGGCAGCCAATTAGATCTCAAAACGCCGAACAAAACTGTGCAGAGCAGATCATAGACGTTCCCGCAAAGGTTCTTCCCCAAGCGAAGGCGTCGTTGTTCAATGCAAGTTTCTGACGTGAACAGCGAAGCGGAGTTATGCGATCGTCTGGGGCGCCAGACCCAGTTTCGCAAGCGAGAAATTGGTTTGGAACCGCGAAGCGGTGGCATGGTTTTGCAACTCATGCCGCCGCTTCGCGGCTCAAATTCCCTTCTTGCGGCGAGGACCTGGGGCTGGCGCCCCAGGCTATCCCCTGCCGCCGCTTCGCGGCTGGAAAAATCTGTAGCACAACGCGAGCGATGACGGCGTCGGGAATTCGGATTCGGGTGTGCCGGGAAATGTAATTCCTCCATCCGTGGAATATGGATTCCGGGACTCAGCCCGGAATGTCGACGGGCTGTTTTGGGCGTTCGAGATTTGGTGTCTTTTCGAGATGCCAATCGCCCCCTCGCCCTGCCCTCTCCCCCGAAGACGGGGGCGAGGGAACAGTTTTGCTTTCCGGATTGGCACATTTGCCGCAAAGCTCACCTCGAAAGTTCAACGCCTGCGATTGGGCAGGCCGGAAACTCGGAAGAACAGGATCACCGTCACAATCGCGATGAGATTTGCAACCACCAACGCCGACAGACTAATGGCTGCCGTCATGTCGTCGACGCCGGAATGAAGTTGTCCAAGAATGGATCGGGCAACCGTGTCGATGCCCGCCGGCAAGACTTGAAAACTGCTCGCGACGTCGCCCACGGCGATGAGGAATGAAACTCCCAGCGCGGCGACAAACGCAGTGCGATTGGCTGCAAGACCCACTTGAAAAAACAATCGCCTCGAATCGATGCGTTCAATCGTCATGACGTCCATAACAGATTTCACGGATTGTTTCATCGCCAAATACAACAACAAGGCAACGGGCCCAATCGCGATGCTGGTACTCGCGATGACCGGTCCCAGAATGCTTCTGTCCCAGAGTTGGCGAAATGCTTCAAGCGGGATGGCGGAAAAGCCGCTATCAATCAAGATTCCGATGACCGGGTATGGGACCGTCATGCTGGCAGCAACCACCGGTAAAAACAACCAACGTGCAAACACCTTGTGGCGGACGGCGATCCACGCGCTTGGCCCCGCCAAGCAAGTTGTGGCGATCGCTACGACCGCGCCGATGGCACACGACCAATACAATGGCCACCGGTAGTCTGCCGCTGATTTGGCCAAGGTCTGTCCTAAATGGTCGACCGAGAACAAACGCTCGACGTGCTGATTCTCCAAAACGGTTGACGTGCCCGCGAGGTAGACCAAACTGAAGGCCGGTGCAACGAAGATGGTCAGCCAGAGCACCGTGGTCAAGATATTCATGCTAAATCGCGATGGGCGAACAACTTCTGTTCGAGGTCGAGTCGGCTCGTCGCCAGATTCTCCCGCCACGAGTCGGAACGCCAAGAGCGCCGAAGCGATCAGCCAGCCCGCCAGCGCGAATTGTCGTACGAACCCCAAATACTCCCAAATCGATTGATCCTCGGGGAGATTCATCGACCACGGGAGTCGATCGAGCGCGTATCCCAAATAGATATGCTGCG
Source organism: Pirellulaceae bacterium (assembly GCA_041745295.1). Lineage (GTDB taxonomy): Bacteria > Planctomycetota > Planctomycetia > Pirellulales > Pirellulaceae > JANMEB01. The sequence goes on from JBGTJE010000028.1 coordinate 93,631, forward strand.
CATACGTCCCGATTTGATAGATGTCAGTCACGGCGATTTCACGCGCGACCAAAACGAGCATCCAGAGGGCAGCCGCGAACAACACCGGGCGCATTCGAACAAGCGTGATCCGCCAGAAGACTTGGGTTGAGTTTGCATCCAGCAACGCTTGTTGCTCGAGCACCCAACCACGAGTCCAAAACCCAACCACAAAAAAGATCGTGAGCCAGGATGCTCCGCTGACGCCGTGAATCCAAGCAGCCATGCACCAATTCGAAACGACAAACTCCCAGGGTTGATTTGGAGAAACGATCCAAGCGCGAATCTTGCCCAGGATGGATTCCCAGGCCGCCACTTGTAAGCACAACGGCACGAGGGCAAGCGATACGATCAGCGTGACAAGCCAGCGCTCCAATCGACTTCCGAATAACCACCGATGGGCGCACCATAATCCCAGCGGAATCGCGATTGCCAGCGCGAGAGCAGCCAACAGGATCGTTTGCAGCAAGATTCGCCCGGGACTTTTATCGGTTGTTCCGATCCAGGTCAGCAGGACTAAGCCGCCGGAAGCCAGCCAAACCCAATACCACACGCTCGTTGATCGGGATCGCATGGCGTTTCTCAGCGCGGAGATTGTTGGACTACTGTTTTGTACCGCCATGCCTTCGCCTCAAGAAGGCGACGGAAACATCAACCAAGTCCCAACCTCCAGCGTATCAACAAGTATTCAATCTCGCCCGAGAATGAAGACCCCCCTCCCTAACCCTCCCCACGGCGAGGGAGGGAATTTATTTTACTCTCAACTCTCAACTTATCTTCGCAGCACGGGGCCGTCGTCGCGAGTTCGAATCTTTATGGGTTTAATTTTGACAATGGTGGCCGGCTTGTCGGCGTCGGATTCGGGAGTTGGATTGACAAAGGAAACGTTGTATTCACCGAGGTAGTGCAACAGACTATTGGCCCCCTGAAATCCTTGGACCTTTTCGTTCCAGTTTACTTTCTTTCCCAGCATCAGCCCGCGAGCAAGATCGAATTTCATTTCGCCGTGGGTGATCTGCTGCAAAATCTGAGACCGGATTTTGGGATCTTCGATCGGCGTCAGAATCTCGGTATTGAAGCGGATCCGCGCGCAGCCGTCTTGGACTTCGATGAGTTCGTATTGCACGCGGAGTTTAATGCGTTTCATGCTCTTGTCTTCGTTGAAAGCCACGAATTCATCGGGTGCGTACCATCGGTGTCCCACGGCGATAGGCTCCTGGGGAAAAGGTACCCACGGGCTGCCCGTTCCAAAACGATATTGGCGCGACTCAGTATCGCCAGCGATTGTGGCGCCGCAATCGTCGACCAAAATGGTCGTCAACGGCTTACCAACCTTCTTGGACATCAATTCGAATTCGATGGGGGCCATGGCATCCTTTGCGCTGTCGTAGCTCACCGGCGGTTGGTCGCCGTTTTTCTGCCATCCGTTGACGCGTTCGATGGTCTGCTCCAGGGTTGCCTGGCCAAGCGAGTCAACATGGATGACTTTCCAGATGGTCGTCGATTGGGTACGCGACGACATGACCTCGGACGTCTCCGCCATAGTGGTTTTGTTGGTCGAGACGTGTTCGACGCTCCAGCGAAACTGCTGGCCGGCGGGGAATTGATAACGCAATTGAAATTGCTGTTGCTGCGTGGCCTGCTTCGTCGCCCGATCGAGCGCCGTGGAAAACGGGGAATCGTCTTTTTCTTGTGCGGCCAGCGACGTCGCGAGGCCAAAAGAGAACAAAAAGTAGAAGAAGATTTTCATCAGCGCATCCTTGCGAAAAGAAATCCGTTGTACACGAAATTTGTTTTCTCGTTTAGCGCCAAGCCGAAGGCGCCGGCTCAATCATCATGATGACGAAGGCCGGCGGCTTCGGCTTGGCGTTAAACGATCTAGATTGTTGATTATTTCCTAGCCGCCGGCGTCGCGAATCGCTCCGCCCCAACTCAATTTCTCGCGCAGCGTTCGGTAGTAGGTTTGTCCTTGTATTTGAATCATCTGAAACACCGGCTCCGCCTGTACGACGCGGACGCGATCTTGGGCCGTCAACGAACAAATCGATTGTCCGTCCACCAACGCGTGCGTCGACTGGTTGGGATCGCGAACGACCACTTCGTACACGCGGTCCGCTGAGTCGACGACGGGTCGCACCGTCAAGGTATGTGGGCTTAGCGGCGAGATTACAAAGGCGCGCAGGTCCTTGCGCACAATTGGACCCCCGGCCGACAAGCTGTGCGCGGTCGAACCAACGGGCGTACTAATGATCAGTCCGTCACAGCTATAGGATGTCGCAAATTCAGCGTCCACGTAAAGATCAATATGCTGCATCGAAAACGGGGGGCCGCTCATGATAGCAACTTCGTTCAATCCCAGTTGGTCGGCAATCACGCGCTGATTGCGAACGATCTGGCAGCGCAACATGAGGTGCGGCACGATCTGACACGAGCCGCCGATGATCAGCTCCAACGCCGGCACCAAATCCTCGGGCAACAAATCCGCCAGAAAACCGAGCCGGCCGAAGTTCACACCGACGACGGGAATCTGCCGCTGTCCCATCCGCCGCGCCGCGCGCAAGATCGATCCGTCGCCGCCGAACACAATCGCAAAATCCGCTTCGACCGAAGTCAGATCTGCGGAAAAACTAAAATCTTCCAATATCAAATCGCAGCGCTGAGAGATTCTCGGTCGAAGCTGTTCGATGCCGTCGGTGATCGCCGGTCGTCGATCTCCCGACCCAAGCAACAAAACTCTCGGGCGACGACCGAGCCACGCAAGCGGGGCCTCCCCCACCACAGACTGCACCGCGGAGGTCGAGCTTTCGATCAATGGACGGTTCTCAACGCAGAGTGAGGAGTCGGAGTCAAACATCCCAAGGCAGTTCGAATCGTCTGTTCGATTCCCGTCGCATCCAAATTCAATTCCCGAAGCAATTCGGCCCGCTCCCCGTGTTCAACAAAATGATCGGGAATACCAAGGCGGCGAACGTGCGACGACTTGATGCCGTGATCGGAGGCGAATTCCAAAACCGCACTTCCGAAGCCCGCCATCAGCATCGCTTCCTCGACCGTAAGCACGATCCGAGCTTGCTCCAGCGCCCGCCGCACGACGGCTTGATCGAGAGGCTTGACGAAACGCATGTTGACGACGCCGACTTGAATCTGATCCGCCCGCAGAGCTTCAGCGGCCTTGACGCAATCGTTCAACAAAGTCCCAGCGCATAAGATGATCGCGTCCACGCCCCAGCCCAAAATCTCGGCTTTGCCCAACTCGATCGGCTGAAGCGGTCGCGACAAATCGCTGGCGTTGTCTTTGGGATAACGGATCGCACAGGGACTGTTGTGCTGCAAGGCGAAATCCAGCATCGCCCCTACATCGTTGGCATCGCCGGGCGCCATGACGACCATATTCGGCAAGACTCGCATGTAGCCCAAGTCAAACGTGCCGTGATGCGTCGGGCCGTCGGGACCAGTAATCCCGGAGCGGTCCAACATGAACGCGACCGGGAGATTTTGCAGACAGACTTCCTGGAAGACTTGATCGTACGCACGTTGGAGGAAGGTGCTGTAAATGTCTACGATCGGCCGCATGCCGGCTTTGGCTTGGCCCGCGGCGAAGGCAACCGCATGCGATTCGCAAATGCCCGTATCGAAAAATCGCGTCGGGAACTGGTTGCGGATAGTCTCCAGCTTATTCCCCTGGCACATAGCGGCCGTGAGAACGGTGACCAACGGATTGTGCGTGAGCTGATCGAGGATCGCGTCGCTGGCGTGGTCGGTGTATGCCTTGCGGGGCGACTTGGACTTGACCAACGCTTGATTGCCTTGCCGTTCAAATGTGGGCGGAGTGTGAAAATAAACGGGGTCCTCGGCGGCCGGCTCGAAACCAAAACCCTTCTTGGTGATTACGTGCAACAAAATCGGTCCTTCAAGCTGCTGGACCATTTTCAAATATTTGCGGAGAAGCGCCACGTCGTGTCCGTCGATCGGACCGAAATAGCGAAAGCCGAATTCTTCGAACAGCATCCCACCACATAATCCGGCCTTCACCCCCTCCTTGATTTGAGCCAGCATTCGCTCGGTCGGATCGCCGAACAGCGGGACATGATTGAGTATCCCCACAACCTCGGACTTGAGCCCCTTGTAAAACGACGTGGTGCGCAGCCGATCCAAATACTTGGCCAACCCGCCGACGCGGGGACAAATCGACATCTCGTTGTCGTTGAGGATGACTAGCACATCGCTTTTCAATTCGCCGGCGTGGTTGAATGCCTCAAAGACGATCCCGGACGGCAACGCTCCATCGCCGATGACAGCTACCGCGCGGCGGTCCGAGTGGCCTTGGAGATTGTCGCCGCTGTGGAGACCGACCATCGTTGAAACGCTGCATCCCGCGTGACCGGTCATGAACAGGTCGTAAGGGCTCTCGTGAGGGTTTGGATACCCCATCAATCCGCCCTTGGTGCGAATCGTCGAAAATTTTTCGTAGCGTCCCGTGATCAGTTTGTGCGGATAGATCTGGTGTCCGGTGTCCCAGATCAGCCGGTCGCGGCTAAAGTCGAACACGCTGTGCAACGCCAGGCACAACTCGACGACACCTAAGTTCGAGGCAAAATGCGCGGGCCGAATGCTCAACAGCGAGTAGAGCGTTTCGCGAATCTCTCCGGCCAAGCCATTCAACTGTTCGACGGACATCGATTGCAGTTCGAGCGGCGAGCGAAGTTGGGATAATACGTTCGACATAGTTTGAGTCTGACTAGTGTTTGCGGTCGACAAGTCGTGTAACAAAATCTCGTAGCGGGTCGGCGGCTGGGCCGAAAACTTCTAAGTGTCCGAAAGCCTGGTCGATCAGATGTTGCGATTGTTCGCGGCTATTCCGGTCGCCCACCAGTTGCGGGTAGGTCGATTTCCCCCGCCCCTGATCTTTGCCGACCACCTTCCCCATGTGCGTTTCCTGTCCATGCACGTCGAGCAAGTCATCGATGATTTGAAACGACAAGCCGAACAGTCGTCCGAACTCGGACAAATGCGCGGTCCGAACTGCGTCGGCACTCGCCGTTAAACCACCCAGGTACGCCGCCGCCGAAAACAATGCGGCGGTCTTGCGAACATGAATCGATTCCAGGTCCTCTATTGTAAGCTGCCGGTTTTCGGCCGCCAAATCCGCGGCTTGGCCACCGATCAAATGACAGGCGCCAGCAGCAGTGGCCAGGACTTGGATGCAGCGAACAGCAGTTCCTGCGGGCCGCACTTCGGTGGCCAAGACCTCAAACGCTTGCGTCAACAACGCATCGCCGACGAGGATTGCGGTTGATTCGCCAAACTGGATGTGGCAGGTCGGTCGACCGCGCCGTAGGTCGTCGTCGTCCATCGCCGGCAAATCGTCGTGGACCAGCGAATAGGTGTGGATCATCTCGACCGCACAAGCCACACCGAGCGCATCGGACGGACGACCGCCGCAGGCTTGATGGGCCAGCAAGACCATCAGCGGACGAAGTCGCTTGCCGGGGGCAAGCAGGCAATATTGAATCGCCTCTTGCAATCGGCGCGGGCAGCCGGGGCTGTACCGCACGTGCTCCGCCAAGCGATCGTCAATCCTTTGACGCAACGCCTGCATATTGATCAAGTTTGTTTCGAGCGAGCCTAACGCCATGGCAAAGCCTTGTGGGAGCAAATCGCCAACCTCCACTGTACCAGAAATCAACTTGTATTTATAGCGCAGGAATCGAATGGTACCGATTCTTATTCATAGTAGCCATCACGCTCCGCGTGATGAAAGCTGTCCCGACGAGTGGTTACGCGTTTATGGAGAAATCGCTTTCCTCTCGCGGAGCGAGAGGGCTACAAACAATCGTCCAACGATCCATAGCAGTGGTTCTGACGGCGATTGCGAACCTTAAAACAACCGGTCGGCTTCTTGTTCGGACGATCGTTTCGCAGCGCCGCTTCGCGGCGGGTCGTTGGTCGACGGATCCGCAAAATCCTTCAGGCGAGCTGTTCCGTCCGCCTCGACTTTGACCACGAGTGCAATCCGCTCCTCCGCTTCGTGCAACCGCTGGTGGCAATGCCGCAAATGCCGCAACCCGGCTTCGAAGATTCTCAACGACTCGCTCAAGTCCATATGGCCGGTTTCGAGCTGTTGGACAATAGATTCCAATTGCTTGAGATGGTGCTCAAAGCTCTCCGCAACGATTTCGTCCGGCGGTTTTTGTTTTTTGCTCATAACTATTGGTCCCGACTAAATGCTAACCCGTGAGCCAAAAGCCTTCTCACTCTGCCCTCTCTCCCGGAAAAATGGAACGAAACTGTTTTTCGAATTGGTTCAAATGCTATGAATCATTTGGGAGAGTGTTTTCTGTCCAGCGCCGCTCGACTCGACTTTGGAGGCGACCTTTCGAAAGTTGTGTTTCGATCAAGACCCCTTCGCGAACTTGTTCCACATCGGTCAGCGGCTGTCGATCTTCACCGAGCGTCAGGCTATAGCCGCGCGACAATACCTGGATCGGACTGATCGCTTGAAGACGCGCGGCAAGCTCCGCGGCTTTGGATTGATGGCGGCGAAACGAATGCACCAACCCGCGGGCGACCCGATCACCGCATTGATCACAATACTGCCAAGCCAATTGAATTCGATCCAGCGGCCGCCGCAGCGTCGGATGACTGGTTACTGCCGTCAGTCGCTCCCTGGCTTGATCGGCGCGGCGCGTCAACGCCGACCGCAAACGAGATGACCATTGCTCGAGCCGGTGCGCGATCTGACGTCCGTCGGGAACGATCAGTTCGCCGGCCTGGCTGGGAGTCAGTGCTCGAACGTCGGCAACCAAATCGCAAAGTGTCACGTCGACTTCGTGTCCGACCGCGGAAATGACCGGAAGGCGGCAAACAAATACGGCCCGCACGACGCGTTCGTCGTTGAAGCAAGCAATGTCTTCCTGGCTGCCGCCGCCGCGAGTCACGATCAGGGCCTCAAGAGCCGGCCGCATCCGCTCGGCCGCCGAAATGGCTTCGACAATCTGCGGTGGCGCGGTGTCCCCTTGGACTTGGGTCGGAAATAGATACAGCTCCACGTCGCGCCAGCGGCGACGGATCACTTGGATGACGTCGTGAATGGCGGCCCCAGCCGGACTGGTGACAATTCCTATCCGCCGCGCGTAATTCGGCAAGGATTTCTTGTGCTGCGCATCGAACAACCCTTCGGCCTTGAGCTTTTGAAAGAGTTGTTGAAACGCCAATTGCTGAGCGCCGATTCCAAACGGCTCAAGCTGGTGGACGATCAGTTGATATGTCCCCCGCGGGCCATAGAGTTGGATCGCGCCGCGGCAGACAACTTCTTGGCCGTCTTCAAGCTGGAAGCGGAGCCGCTGTGCTGTCGATCGCCAAATCGTGGCCCGGATTTGAGACGCCTTATCCTTGAGCACAAAATAAACATGGCCGGAACTGGAGGTCGTGAGATCGACGATTTCGCCCGCAACGGCAACGCGGACGAACGACGATTCGACCACCTGTTTGAGCTGCAGTGTCAGCTCGGATACGGACAAAATGTTTTCAGGATCGGCCGTCATCGTTGTTCATTCGACTTAGTAAATCGACCTCAACTTGAGTCCAACCCAGCTTGTGTCATTCCGGGCTGAGACCCGGAATCCACATTTCAAGGAAGGAGGAATTGCCATATCGCGCAGACCGAAATTGGATTCCCGCCTTCGCGGGGATAACTAATTGCTGCTCGGTTCGATTCGGATAGGCATTTTAAGCGAAAGTTCGCGCGAAGAGTGATTCAACCTCCCAGCGCTTCAATGTAACAAAGAGTGGTGAGTTCCGCCTTACCGACGGTCGTTGTCAAGCCGCAATTCCGGCCCCATAATGCTCCATTCCTTTTGTGGCCGAACACTGGCAGAGCCAGTGGCACACAAGCCGAAGAATTCCCTAGGGGCATGAGTCGTCCTGGCGATCATCGAAAGTCTCCGTCTGGGGCGGCGGCCTTGAACCTTGAGGTTGGCAATGAAGCGCACGATTCGATCGATGGCCATCACTTTCGATGATGTTTTGCTGGCGCCGCAGATGAGCAAGATCGTTCCGGCGGACGTCGACGTCACCACGCGGCTGACGCGGCGGATTCGCCTCAACATCCCGCTTCTCAGTTCGCCGATGGACACAGTCACCGAAAGCGCCATGGCGATTGCGCTCGCAAAGGTTGGCGGCTTGGGTGTGATTCACAAGAACATGTCGATCGAGTTGCAGACCAAAGAAGTCCACAAAGTGAAGCGCAGCGCCAACGGCGTGATCGACGATCCGGTGACCTTGCCCCCCGAAGCAACCGTGGGCAACGCGCGGGAGATCATGGACCAGCAAAATGTCTCGGGTGTGCCGATTGTGCTAGCGGATCGAACTTTGGTCGGAATATTGACGCGCAGAGATTTGCGGTTTCTCGAATCTTTACAAACTAAAATCTCGGAAGTAATGACCAAAGACCCGTTGGTGACGGCGAGGGGAATCGTATCGCTTGCACAAGCTGAGAAAATTTTAACGGATAAAAAAGTGGAGAAACTTTTACTGGTTGACGAATCTAACAAACTATTGGGCCTCATCACGATCAAAGACATTGACATGATGAAGCGGTTCCCAAACGCTTGCAAAGATGCGCAAGGTCGCTTGCGGGTTGGCGCCGCTGTTGGCGTCAAAGATTTGGAGCGGGCGGAACGGCTGATCGACAACGATGTCGACGTGTTGGTCGTCGATAGCGCCCATGGTCACTCGAGCAATGTGATCGAAACGGTCAAAGCGATCAAAAGTCGTTGGGATATCGACGTGATCGCCGGCAATGTGGCGACAGCCGAAGGCTGCCGCGCGTTGATCGATGCCGGTGCCGACGCCGTCAAGGTCGGGATCGGACCAGGTTCGATTTGCACGACGCGAGTGGTCAGCGGGGTGGGCGTTCCGCAAATCACGGCCATCATGGACGCGGCCGAAGTTGCGGATGAACACGACATACCTGTGATCGGCGATGGCGGAATCCGTTACAGCGGAGACATCACCAAAGCGATCGCGGCCGGGGCTTCGAGCGTGATGATCGGCGGCTTGTTCGCCGGTCTAGTCGAGAGCCCGGGCGAGATGATTTTGTACCAGGGTCGCAGCTTCAAAGTTTACCGAGGGATGGGCTCGCTGGGCGCGATGTACAAAGGCTCCAGCGAACGATACCGCCAAAGTCGAGACGACGGACTTGCAAAATTCGTTCCAGAAGGCGTCGAAGGTCGCGTTCCCTTCAAGGGGAATTTGGGCGACTTCGTCTACCAACTGGCCGGAGGCTTGCGAGCCGGAATGGGATACTGCGGTACCCAAACGATCGAACAGTTGCGCACCGAGGCGCAATTCATACAAGTTTCTTCGGCGAGTGTAAGAGAGAGTCACCCCCATGACATCGCGATCACACAAGAGTCGCCCAACTACAGCGCCGAAAGTTCGCGGACGGACTAACCCCAAAAAAACTGCCCCCCGGCGTTGGCTCTCGATTGCCTATCGGTGGGGCACTCACGGTCTGCTCGCCGTGGCCGCGACAACCGCAATTGCCCAATCAAACGAGCCGCAACGATTCAGTCCTCCCGTTCACGTGCAACCAGTCGGGTTGCAAAACGTTTTGCGAACTTCGGGATCCGAAGACCTGTACGGCGACGATGAAAACGGCCTTCGTTGGCAGTCGGCCGATCAAAGCCACCGCCGACCCGCATCCGAAGTTCCCGCCGACAATGCCGTTTATCGCAAGTCGGTGGACGAGGGAGAGGACAATCGCGTTCAAGGGATCCTGATTAAAGACGATTCAGAAGCGAATCCGCCGCTCGCCGCTCCGATCGATGATCCATATTCTGATCGAAAGCCCAATCTGCGCACCGAGCACGGCGACAGCATTGCGGACTCTGCTTCCCTTCGCCGCTCCAGCAAGGGCAAACGTCGCGGTATCACTGCCGGCTATCAAGAAAAACAATCCCTTGGCGACCCGCTCCAAGAAAAACCTCAAGCGAACGGAGATCAAGATCCGCAGATTGGCGCGCAAAAGGAATCGACTTGCGGCGAGTATCGCCAGGAGTTGCTCAATCAGCCTATTACATCGTTGGATATCAATATCAGCGCCCCTCGTCCGAGCGAATTAGAACAACAAGACATCGACAAATCGTTGCTCACGCGCACGTGGTCGGATCGTCTGGGCAATGTGCTGGCGCAAGGGAAGTTGATCGATGTGCGTCAAGGATATGTCATTGTCGAGACCGATGGCGGCCGCCAAAACATTTCGGTTGCCCGCTTGAGTGACGCCGATCTCGGTGCCATCGCCGCAGTCTGGCGCGTACCGACGGAGTGCACCATCGGCGATATGGGAATGACCGAACGCTGCTGGGCTCAACAAACCTACACTTGGAAGGCATCCGATCTCTGCCACAAGCCGCTGTATTTTGAGGACGAGCAATTGGAACGCTACGGACATTCGGCCGGGCCGGTATTGCAGCCGATCAAGTCCACGGCGCATTTCTTCGTTCGAATGGTAACCTTGCCTTGTCAGATGAAACATCATCCGATCAACGAATGCCAATACGCGTTGGGCTTTTATCGCCCGGGCAACTGTGCGCCTTGGCTCATCGACCCGATGCCGTTGTGCTTATGTGGCGTTCCCGAGGAAGCCGCCTTCTCCACTTCCACGGATTGCAATCTCCCCTAACAAATCATGTCTTGAGAGCGATTGGCTCGCGGAACGACCACGGCGCACAACCGTGGTCGTTCTTTTTCTTGAGAGCGAGTTGCACGTCCGTCGCAGCGCACGCCTTCCCTCAAACCGACGCCATTGACCTCTTCGTTTAACGCAGCCGCGGGCGCCGGCGTATAACTGGTGTAAGTTGCCGTCGCCCTCGGCTAGGCGATAAACGAAGTGGGGCGATCGGCTCCTAAAAAAACCACCTATCGCTTGATCCTACAAGAACGACGCCGCGACCGAGTCGCTGGGTCGGCGATCGATTGGTGGGATGGCGAACTAAGCGCCGGCAGAAACTTCAGTTTCCAAACAATAGAACTGGATCTCGGTAGTACGATCGGCTTTCAGGATGCCGTCTTCGGTTTTTGCATTGGGCGCTACGAGCAAATTGAATTGCCCGCGACGCAAGTTTGTGGCCAACTCGTTGAAACATTGTGTCACTCGCTGGCTGGCGGACGATGGTGTGATGGGTTGACGCACGGTTTGTGTTGCGCCACCTTTCTCCACGCTCAATCCAGTTGAATTACCGGCAGCGGTCGGATTGCTGATCGTCCACAACTCGGTGCCGCTTGTCCCTACGCTCGCGCTGAAAAACAGAGTCGTCGTTCCAGAGGTCAGAAGTGTCGGGTTGGAACTCGACGCCCCCGGGTTGATATCGGCGGCAAGCGCTGTTCCGAACACAAAGCCGGGGCTGCGCCACAGTTCTCGCCCGTGCGTTCCATCGTCTGCCGAGAAAAACAACGTGCTGTTGTGATTGACAAAGTTGGCGGGAAGAGAACTCCCCGAACCCGGTTTGATGTCCGATACCAAAACCGTACCGTTCGCCGAGCCGTTGCTCCGCCATAATTCCTTGCCGCTCGTCCCGTCATTTGCGGCAAACATTAGTTGTCCGTTCAGGTTGAGCAGATTCTCCGGCGTGGAACTTAATGGGCCTGTGTGGATGTCCTTGACCAGCGTCGTGCTAGGCGCCGCGCCATAGCTTTTCCAAAGCTCTGCTCCATGCGTCCCATCCTCGGCGACGAAGAACAAGGCTCCCTTTACGTTCGTGATGTCTTGGGGATTGGAGGCAGGTAGCCCGGGACGGATATCATTCAGCAGTAACGTATTCGCGGTTGTTCCAGTCGATTTCCACAACTCGCGACCATTTAACCCGTCGTTCGCGCTGAAATAAACAATTCCATTCACATTGGTCAAATCTCGCGGGACCGAACCAATCGCGCCGGGACGAATATCTTTGACAAATTTCGTACCCGACGTTGACCCGTTACTTCGCCATAGTTCGACTCCATGAATCGGATCGTAAGCGGTGAAGTACAGAATCCCTTTGACATTGACCAAGTAGCCAGGAGAGGAACTACCAGCACCGGGATGAATATCAGCGACTTGGGTCGTACCTCCTTCAGTGCCATCGCTCTGCCATAATTCCCAACCGCTGGCGGCTGAAAATGCGGAGAATAGCAACAACCCGTTTAAGTTGGTTAATTGCTTTGGGGCCGAGCCAGCGGTACCGGCATTGATGTCTCTTACGCGCACGGTCCCGGCACTGGTGCCATCGCTCTTCCACAACTCTCGGCCCGACGAGTCGGCAGCCGTAAAGTATAACGTGCCGCCGATGTTGGTTAGTTTTTCGGGAACGGCGCCAGTGGCGCCGGCCAAAATGTCCAGAACCAGACCGGTCCCACTGGGCGTGCCGTCGCTACGGAACAATTCACGTCCGATGTCGGGGCGATAAGCGTTGAAAAAAATCGTGCCATTGACGTTGGTGATATAGCGAGGATCCGACGCACCAAATGACGCCACAATGTCAATCAGACCCAGTTCCAAAGGCGGTGTCGGCGGACCAACGCCGGCGCCTGATACGTGGGGGCCTATTACACCTTGTCCCCGAACTCCGGGACCAGTCACACCTGGCCCACGTATTCCGAGATCATTCACACTGGGATTTGGGACTGTCGGTTCACCGCCGCCGTCCATGACCCAGAGCTCGCGCCCATGCGTTCCATCGGTAGCTCGGAAAAACAACCTGCCGTTGACGGGGGTCAGTCCGTAAGGGTTTGAATCGTTTCCGTAGTAATTGCCGAACGGACCGGGAAATCCACCGGGGAACAGATCCTGCACAAGCGACGTGCCAGATGAGTCGCCATTGCTCTTCCAAAGTTCAATACCGCTCGAAGAGGAGTCTATAGGAAAAAAGACACTCCCGTTAAGGTTGGCAATCGCTCCCGAAGCTGTTCCGGAGCCAGAAATGATGCTCGTCGTTCCGATCGAAGTTCCGTCTGACTTCCAAAGTGCATTGGAGCTGGCATCTCGGAAAGGGAAGTAATTGGTCCGGAAGAATAACGTACCCTGGACATTCGTCAGATTTTCGACTTGAACGACTGTTCCTCCAAATGGACTACTTTCAAACTCTGTGATCTGGACCGTCCCGCCTTCTGTTCCGTCACTTTTCCAAAGTTCTGTGCTCGTGTAGCGCGAATAACCGTATGTAAAGGCGTAGGCAAGGAAGTAGAGGGTGCCATTGACATTGGCAAACCGGTTCGGATCCGATGAAATGGGTGCGTAGGGCGAATAGTCATCATTTCCTGGCTTGAGGTCCTTTATCAAAAGAGTTCCTACCTCAGTTCCATCGCTCTTCCACAACTCATTTCCATGCGTGCCATCATCTGCTCCGAAAAACAATGTGCCGTTGACATTAATAAGATGATACGCGTACGAGCCCATACTCCCGGGATTGATATCCTTGACCAAGCTGGTTCCGGAAGCCGTCCCATCACTTTTCCATAACTCGATTCCGCTCGTTCCATCGTTGGCTCGCAAGAACAACGTGCCATTGACGTTATAGAGATTCGGTCCCTGGCCCTCGTCCGGAATTCCGTCATCGATTCCGGATCGGATGTCTTTGACCAACGCGGTTCCCGCACTAGTGCCGTTGGACTTCCAAAGTTCCCATCCGCTGATGCCGTCATTTGCTAGAAAGAATAGCGTGCCGTTCACGTTGGTGAGAGCTTGTGGATTCGTGTCGTTGACCCCGGCTTGAATGTCCTTGACCAGCGTGGTTCCAGCGCTGGTTCCGTCGCTCTTCCAAAGTTCGAGCCCGCTGGTTCCGCCGTTCGCAGTAAAAAACAATCTGCCATTGACGTTGGTCAAGAACGCCGGCGTAGAACTTGCGTTGCCAGGATTGATATCCTTGACCAAGATCGTCCCCGCAACCGTTCCATCGCTCTTCCAAAGTTCCATGCCAGCGATTCCATCGTCGGCAGTAAAGAAGACTGTGTTGTTGACGTTGGTGAAAATTTGAGGATCGGATCCAACAGAGCCCGGCCTGATGTCGATCAGTGCCGGCGTTCCGGCGAGCAGCGTCCGCTGCTCGAGTCGCTCTAACGCCAAACGCTCACGGTCGTTTTCGATGCGGCGGGGCGATCGGATCCGACCGGGCATGTTCGATTTCGAGCGTTGATTCGTTGGGTTACCAATCATGTTGTGACTCCACGTCAAACCAGTGATTTTGTATACGTACACCGCGTGGCATCCGGCGGACACCTGGCGTCCCGATTGTACTTTGCCGGAAATTGGGATGCCACAAATGCCAATAGATCTTGGGCTGATCGGACCTCTAGACCTCCGCTCAACTCGCGCGGAACGCAATGATTAGATCCATCTGCGATCCTTGATGGATTCGCGTACCTTGAGCCGTAGGGGGCGATGCGCCTAATACTAATCCCGCAATCACAACGAAAACGGTTCGCAAAAAATCAAAAGTTCTTGGTCGAATTGGCCATGCCGGCCCAAATTCGACACACGAGTCCGCAGCATACCAATTTGGTTGTGCCGTTCGTTTTCTAAAGCCATGATCCAACAAGTACATACCGCAGTCCAATCGATCGCCGCGGACGACGTGAGCGTTGGGGATTTCGTCGTCGTGATGAACGTCACGCTACAATACCCCAGCTTCTTGTGGTGCCACGAGCCGGTGGCCTTCTCGCGCCCCGAAATGATCCCCTTGAACTGGATGCCAACCGACGGTGGGAAACCGCTGAAGGTGATCGCTATATGCATTCCATTTCTGCTCGTGAAAAAGGTCGACGGAACGCGGGAGACACTCGACCTGCGCCAATGCCGAATCGCGCGGATCAGCCCGGAATTCGCTGAGAAAATTCGCAAGGCCCATGCCAAGAATAAGATGCGGCGTCAGCGATGCGTTTGATCCATGCTGGCTCTGCCAGCGGGAGTCGAGGATCTCCCTCGACAGAGGCCGCGCAGTTGTCACTTCCGCAATAAGACGTCATTGCCCTCGACGCGGTCGCGGGTTGCTTCCTGCCGAAACTTGCCGGTGCTATCGGTAAATACTCGCGATTGCGCCTGCAAGAGAGAACAGATCCCAAACAACTAAATTCCAACAATCGCAATACGCAATGTTGCGCCGACCTCGAATCGCGGGTGGGACAAACAATTCATCGCTACCAAATCTATTGGCTAATGCCAAGCGACAACTGAATTGCTATTGTACCAATGCTTTATTCGCCTCCATACACGACCGTCGTACTGAACGCCAAAACATCAGCCGCTGGGCGCTAGCCCCCGGTTTTTACAATAAACAAATTTGCAAATAACCAGACGCTAGCGCGTTGCGGCTGATTCATAGAGCTCACGATTTTGGATTTGGGAAATGTTCACGCGGTTCTCACCTATGTCCAATTCCCCCCTCGTATTGGACCGCGAGCACTCGCGGATGGTGGATCAAATTGCCGTTGGCGAATTCGGCATGAGTGGCTTGGTGCTGATGGAGAACGCGGGCCGCGGATGCGCCGAGCAACTCTTGCAAATGGGAATCGACGGTGAAGTCGTCATTTGTTGCGGAGCGGGCAACAACGGCGGCGACGGCTTGGTCATCGCCCGACACCTGAGAAATGCAGGAGTTTGTGTTCGCGTGTTGCTAAGCGCACGACCCGATTCGATGTCGGAGGATGCACGCCGGAACTGCGAAATCTTGACGAAAACGAAGTTGTCACTGACGTGTTTGGCCGGCGTTAACTCTGACGAAATAGCCCGGCATCTCTTGGATGGCGTAGGCCAGAGTCCCGCTTGGATTGTCGATGCACTCCTGGGGACGGGGGTAGCCGGCCCCGTTCGGGCACCGTTGGTAGCATGGATTCGTCTGATCAATGCATCCAACGCCAAACGACTGGCGGTGGATATTCCAAGCGGCTTGGATTGCGACGCGGGAACGCCCAACAGCGAGTGCATCCAGGCCGATGCTACTTGTACCTTCGTTTCGTTCAAACCGTGTTTTCTGCGCGAGCCGGGTCGAAGTCTGGCTGGAAAAGTCAGCGTAATTGACATTGGAGTTCCGCAAGAAGTCTTGGAAGCAGTCAAAATACGTCAAAGCGAATTCCAAGCAATTGATTTTGCCGACGAACAACGCGAAAATGGCACCAACTGTTGAGCGCCGCGACGGCGCAATCGTGCCGAGTTGAGTCGATAGTCGTTTCCATTTCGTTTTTGGTTGAACTGCAAGTACTTTCAACCAAGTTGAAGATACAAACGCCCCCTCACCTACCCTCTACCCCGAAGCGGGGGCGAGGGAACGATTTTTGTTTTTGCCTCGGCACTTATTTCAATCTTTGGCCGTGACTGATGGTTTTCTGGATACACATCTTTGTTGCCTTCGCACTCGCCCTCGTCGTGGGGACTTTGGTGGAGTATGTCGTCCATCGACTGATGCATGCCGGCAAATTGTTTCACAAGATCCATGCCCAGCACCATCAGCTTGGTCAGGGACAAGGTTGGCTGCTGGAATTCAAAGACTACATCTTGCCGGGATTGGCAATTCTTTGGTTGGGATTTCTGGTATCGGTTGCCGCGGGGATCGGCTTTGCGGTGGGTTGCACGGTGTACGCTGCTCTGGCCGCGTATGCGCACCAAGTACAACATGAAAAACCGGAATTGGTTTTTTGGTTGCCACAACCTGTGCATCATCTGCACCACTCGAGAAGAATGTGGCACCACAATTTTGGGATCTTGGTGGATTTTTGGGATCGCGTATTTGGGACCTACAAAAAAGTCGACATTGAACTGGGGCAAGACCGTCCCAAGCTTACGTTCGTCAGCTATTTCAAGATCCGGTGGTTCTAGTGCGCGTTCTAGCGGGTCGAACGGCGGCGGGGAGTGTCATTCCATTTCATCGCACGGCGCATCGGCTCAATCCGCAGCACGACTTCGCCGTTTTGGAAGATCCGCACGGTGCCGCTTGATTCGCTGACGATGACGGCGATCGCTTCGGTGTTTTTGCTGATCGCGGCCCCAGCATAGTGTCGCGACCCGAGCCCCGTGGTCATCGTGAGTTCGACGGGTGCCGTGTCAATAATGCGACAGCACGACTCCACGGTCCCATCGGCTGCAATGACAAAGGCGCCGTCGAGTTGCGCGATTTCCTTGATGCCTTCCACCACACGTGAATCTTTCAGGTTGCGTTCGCGACGCGGGTAACCTTTCATCGGATCGAAACCAACGGGTTGGCTTTGTTCGAGCACGCGGCGGTGGTCTCCCACGATGATCATCGTTCCCACGGGCTTGCCCTCGCGGCCTTCGCGACCGATTTCGACGGCCACTTCGACGACGCGCTTCAGCGTATCGAGCGGGACTTTGGTCTCCAGCTTTTGAAGATCGCGGGCCGTCAGCCGGCCCAAGTGCTTGGTCAACTGGACCACACTGATCGAGTCGAATTGATCGACGCTAAAGCCGCTGTAAACCGCGACGACGTTGGCACCCGGTCGCAGATACTCGGCGGCCACCCCGTCCAAAATCGCTTGGGTCAGCCGATCATGGATAATCGCTTCGGGATTTTCCAGTTTGATTCGCGGAATATCGTGCTCGGTTGCCCATTGCAGCATCTCGGTGGAATGGCCGACCACGACGATCATTACCTGGTTGAGCTTCGATTTGAGCCATTGAAAGCGTTGGCCGTCCGCGAAACCGGCGCGGTGGGCGCCGTCATCCAGCAAGAGGAATACAGCATCCGCCGCGGAGGACTGCGCGAGCTGAATGGCGGTCTCTACCATCGGGACGAAAACGTCGTTGTTGGACGAGTCTGTCATCGACAAGGAATTCCCGCAGAGATCGAATTTCGGAGCGACTGCATTGAATTTAGACAATTTATGAGATGCGACAAGGGATTCGGCTGGGAGTGATCGTCCCGAATTCGCGAATCAGATTGGGTCAGCGAGTAATCGCGTCCAAGTTCTTCGAATCTTCCGCGACTCGCAGCGTGTCGGCAGAATTGTCGATGGGTGGGCTTTGTCGCACATACTCCTGCCAAGCCCGAACGTCGTGCCCGAGGTTCTTACCGGTTACCACTTGCAGCGAATCGGCGCCACGCAACTGCAAGGCCGGGTCAGGGTCATCGAGGGCCAAGGCCAGAGCTCGAACGGCTTCGGGACCTCGATAACCTTCGAGAGTTCGCGTGGCCGCGAGTCGAATGTCCACATCGGAATCGCCGCCGATGATGTCTTGCAAAATTGGGACCGATTCCGGATTGCTGCCTTTCGAGCAGGCGTAGACCGCAGCCATCCGGACATCGGATTGTGGATCCTTGGCCGCGACCATAAGCGCATCTCGCGCGGCGGTCGTATCGAGATCTCCCAGAAGTTTTACCGCTTCCAGTCGAAGCAAAAGTATGGGGTCGTTTTGTGCGATCTGAGCCAATTGCGCTGCGGTCCGCTCGCGATCCGTCGGGCTTCCCTTGTTGGCCGAGCGAACCATCGCGGCAAGTTCGTCGCGTTTGGCGAATAACGTTGGCGCGATCTGTTCCTCTTCGGCCCAGCGTTGCTGCGCCCAAGGCGAAATGTAACCGGTACGCCAGAGCGGCCCTTTGATGCAGCCGGACGACATGAGGCAGACCGAGCAAATAAGAACCAATATGGACAAGGCGATTTTCATGGCGAAACCCATGTTCCAGCGAGTGAATCAGGGGCCGGAGATTAGCAAGATTCAACCGGACTGAAAATGTCGGTTTCGGCCTGAAAATGGAAAAAGCCACGCGGGAACACGTGGCTTTTTCGCAATGACCATCGAGCGGTCAAATGAACTAAGTGGGAATCCCAGCATCGCTAGACGCGGGGGCTTGCAGGTTGCGCAGCGGCGTCGGTCGCGACGGTTTTTCATCGTCGCCGCGTTTTCCACCGTAGCCGTAGCTGTAACCATAGCCATATCCGTACCCGTTGTACTGGTAGCCGGCGCGGTACGCTCCGTAGCTGTATTGGCTGCCGTAACCGGATTGGTTGCCCACGCCATTGACGACCACGCCGATCAAGTTGGCGCCAACTGAATGCAGGACTTCCGTTGCGCGATCCGAACTGATCTTCACGTTCTTCTTGATGCGAATCGTGAGAATCACACCGTCAACGCGGGCCGCAACTGGGCAGGGATCGGTAACCGCCAACACGGGCGGCGTGTCCATGATGATGAAGTCAAAATGATGTCGCATTTCCTCGATCAATTCCCCAACCCGCGGCGTCGAGATCAGTTCAGCGGGATTCGTCGGCTTGGCGCCGCAGGGAAGAATTGAAAGACCTGGAATCTCTTCGCATTCGTAAACTGCGCTTCGCCACGACTTCTCGCCCAGCAGGACTTGTGGGAATCCCTCCTGGGTCTTGATCCCGAAGGAATGGTGGATGGAAGGACGGCGCATATCGGCATCGAGCAGCAGGACGCGTTTGCCGGATTGGGCGATCGACACGGCCAAGTTCGCCGCGATCGTTGACTTGCCATCGCCGGGCGTCGGACTCGTCACTTGGATGACCGAATTTGTCTTGCCTTTCGTGCTAAAAAACAACGCGGTGCGAATCGCGCGAAATGCTTCGGAGGCCTGTGCTTTAGGTCGGTGGTAGACGCAAATCGACGGATCGATGTACGAATTCTCGATTACGTGGCGCTTCGACTGTTGAATCACCGGAATATGCCCAATCAACGGCATGCTCAACTGTTTCATAATCTCATCCGGGTTATGGAAGGTCTTGTCGGACAGTTCGACTAGGTATCCCAACCCGAATCCGACCATCGAACCGAGAAAGGCACCCAGCGCCATGAGGATGAGTAGATCGGGCCAAACTCGTTCGCCAAGGGAGGGTTCGTCCAAGCGAACGAACACGAAGCCCTCTTTGTCCGAGTCAACGTATCCTTGTTCGATATAACGCGGATTGATTTGCGCGAGGGTCGCCAACGTTTGTTGTAAAAACTCGCGGAACATTCGGACTTCATCGTCGGCGTCTTTAAGTTGCCGCGAGATTTCAGACTGCTTTACCGCCTTGCCATAGTGAACGTTGAAGTCTTGAATCAACCCGGGAAGTTGCGAGACGACTTCGTTGTATTTCAGCCCGAGCTCGTTGACGTATGCGCCCAGGAATTGCTCATCCGAAAAGGGCTTGGGCAATTCCTCGGGGGTTTGCCCGCTGTTCAATTCATCCAAGCGGGCCATGGATTGTCGATAATGCTCGATGGTCGCGTCGAGAACTTTGATGTCCGGGTGTTTTGTGCCAAGGTCCAGGATTTTGAATTCTCGATCGATCAACAGTTGATCGATTTTTTGTTGATATTCCATTTCCTCGCGAGCCTTTTCCGTGGCGGAACGCGAGTTGGGATCAAAACGGGCATTATAATCCGTGGTCCGGTCGATCTTTCGATTTATCGCGAGCGTCAGCACCAAGCCGCTCGCTGCAGGATTGGGCTTCCGGAGTTCCTCGAAGATCTCCGTTAGCCATTCCGGGACTGGATCTTTTTCGTCGAGTTCTTGTTTAGCGAATTGGGCAACAATCTTCAATTGCTCGTTAAGTGCAGCGGGTACACTACTGGGCGGTATGGCTGGATCGTCGGACGAAGGGGCCGGATCTTGGGTGACAACGGCTGTCGAGGATTCGTCGCCCGAGTTCACTGCGGGCGCTGGAACTTCAATCGCTGGTTGGTCGCCTGCGGTCTCCTGAGGGATGCCGCTTGCAACGGCCGTATCATCAGGTGTGATTGGTGTCGTCGCTTCGCCAGAGCCCAAACTCGATTCACTTGGATTCAGTGGGGTCTGATCGGCGGCAAACTCCTGGATTGCGGCATCCGAAATGACTGCGGCACCCTCGGCGGCTTGATCGCCATCGCCGCCCACCTGACTCGTCAGCATGTCGTGAATCCATTGGATTTCCGCTCGAAGTTGAGCGCGAATTCTCTGCAAGTTTTCAACCTTGGACCGAACTTCGCCGACGATGGCGTTGTGGATGGTCATGTTGCCGGAATCGATCACGATGTCGGAGATTTCGTTCGCTTTAGCGTATTCATAGATTTCGTCGCGCTTCTTTTGGCGCATATCGATATATTCTTGGAGGTAGGCTTTAACACCCTTAAACGTCGTGACGACGCGATCCGATTCCGACGAGAATTGGAGCTCTAATTCCTTTTCGTAAGTGGACAAAATGCTATTGAGCATCGTCTTGGCATCCATCGCGTTGGTCGCCGTGAAAGCCAACTCGAAGACTTCGCCGTCCTCCTTGTCTCGATCAACTTCAAGATCTTTCAAAACTTGTCGCAATCTCTCGTCATCGGAGAGTCCGTCAAAAATGCTCATCCGCTTGATTTCGGCCGATTGTTCAAAGCATCGGGCGACGGTTCGTTCGCTTAAAATATCCTTGTCGTGCCGCTTCAGAAGCGATTCTTGCCCCGGCAGAATTTGGTCGTTTTGGACCAGGGTCACTTGGGCTTGATTGCGCGGCCGGATACGAACTTTGGCGGTCGACTGAAACCGCTCTTGGGCCTGGGTGAAATAGAGGTACGCAAGCCCTAGGCTGATGACCACGCAGAGCAAGATCAACCATTTCCTGCGGGCGAGCAGACCCCAGAAGCTGAATTTGGCCTGCTCAGGCTCAAACATATTTGCCCACGGATTAGGCTGTCCCTGAATATCCGTAGATGGGAGCGTATCCACAATTGCCTCCAAACGAAGAGCACTTCTAAAAAGTCAGAGCTGCGAAGCCGTCAGCAGACTGCCACAGAAACTGAAAGTCGAACTCGTTCCGTTGTTTAATTCCACTCAATATACGCAATCCAACCCGATTCTCAACCGGATCGCAAAATTTCAGGCGTTTTTAACCAATTCCCGTCGCAAATAGTCCGGTCAGCTGGGAAATGAGAAATCGTTAGTTCCAACCCGGCGATTTTTTTGTCGACTTGGCCTCGAAGGCCATGGGCCGGCGAGACTTGTCCGATTCGCGATGTCTTGTCAACGAACGGCTTTGGCAAACTCGACACCGTCAACGCCAGAGCGGTTCTTGTGTGGATTCGACCAATTTGCGGGCCACGATCCTCAAAATCTATCTACGTCGACACGATGCGAAAAGTTTGCGCAGGGCGAATTCCGCATGCATGTCAAGATTTTACGATTGAAGTGGCGTTTCCTTGGCCGAATTGTCCTCACAACCTCCGTCTCGAATTGGGCAAATTCTATTGCTACGATGTCGGAATGTCCAAAAGCCCCATGATGCGCCAGTATGACGATGCCAAATTGGTCTGCGGCGACGCCCTGTTGTTGTTTCGCATGGGAGATTTTTATGAGCTCTTCTACAAAGACGCCGAAACGGCGGCCCGAACGTTGGGCCTGACCCTGACTAGTCGGGACAAGTCCGAGTCGGCGGTTCCGATGGCGGGCTTCCCCTACCATCAGCTCGATGGCTACCTGGCCAAACTGATCGCAGCCGGATTCCGGGTTGGCATTTGCGAACAGGTCGAAGACCCCAAATTGGCCAAGGGAATAGTCAAACGGGAAGTCACCCGGATCGTATCACCCGGAACGTTGACCGACGATGCGTTGCTCGATCCCCGTCAAGCGAATTACCTGGCGATGGTTTGTGGCGATGTTCCGCTCGACCGACCCGGTGACGACGCGCGGATTGGGTTGGCCTGGATCGAGCTTTCCACCGGCATTTTTTATGCGGCGACGATCCGCGACGAGCAGTTGCTTGATCATTTGAGTCGCATTGCCCCGCGCGAAGTTCTGTGTGTCGAGGGTTCGCAATGGATTGCGCGGCTCAAGGCCGAGGCGTGGATGGTGACGACGCGCGCGGTGTGGACGACGGCGCTCGACCGTTCCGTCGACGCGCTTCAAAAGAAATTCGGGACCCTTACGTTGGACGGGTTTGGATTTGAACCGCAAGACGATGCGGCTCTCCGCGCGGCCGGCGGAATTCTCGAATACCTCAAAGAAACCCAAAAATCGTCGCTCGACCACGTCGATTCGCTGATCCCCTACCGCACCGTTTCGACGTTGGAAATCGATCGGGCCACGTGGCGATCGTTGGAAATTGCGCGGACAATTCGCGACAATTCCCGAATCGGGTCGCTGATCAATGTCGTCGATCGGTGTGTCACAGCCATGGGTTCGCGCAAGCTCGCGTTGTGGTTTTCGCAGCCGTTGACCGACGTGGAGCGGATTCGTCAGCGACAGGATGCAATCGAAGAATTGGTTGACGACGGTCGGTCTCGGGCGGAATTGCGCGAGTGGCTTAAGTCGGTTTACGACCTCGAACGATTGCTGGCGCGAGTCACGACTCAGCGAGCCACGCCCCGCGATCTGGCGTTTATTGGGCAGACGCTGGCAACCTTGCCAAAGTTTAAGTCGAAATTGGCGGCCCGAAATAGCGACCTATTAAACCGACTCGATGCCGATCTCGACTTGGCAAGCGAATTGCAGGAGAAATT
The DNA here is from genome assembly GCA_041745295.1 of Pirellulaceae bacterium. GTDB lineage: Bacteria > Planctomycetota > Planctomycetia > Pirellulales > Pirellulaceae > JANMEB01. The sequence continues at coordinate 117,092 of JBGTJE010000028.1, forward strand.
GCAGGCGGCAATCGTGCCCAACGCCCCTCTCTCGCCGCGCGATGGGGGGTTCATTGTCGATGGCTTCGACTTGCGATTAGATGAACTACGCGAATTGGCCGCCGGTGGAAAGCAATGGATCGCAAACTACCAGCAACAAGTCCAGCGCGAAACGGGCATCGCGAACGTCAAGGTTGGCTTCAACAAGGTCTTTGGTTATTACCTCGAAGTCACCAATACACACCGCGATAAACTGCCTCCCGAATTCATTCGCAAACAGACGATCAAGAGCGGCGAACGGTTCATTACTCCCGAACTCAAAGTCTACGAAGAAAAAGTCCTGACCGCGGATGAAACCGCGAAACAACTCGAATGTGAGTTGTTTGGTGAACTGAGGGCGCTAGTGCAGGCCCACACCCATCGGCTCAAACAGAACGCGGAAGTTCTGGCGACGCTCGATGTCGTATGCGGATTGGCCGAATTGGCCGAGCGGCACAAATACTGCCGGCCGATCGTGGACAACGATCGCGGAATTCATATCGTCGACGGGCGACATCCGGTGCTGGACATTAGCGAAACGCTGGGGACCTTTGTGCCCAACGACACGCAGATCGATGAAGAGCACGGCTGGATTCATTTGATTACCGGTCCCAACATGTCTGGCAAGAGCACCTACATTCGACAAGTTGCATTGATCACGTTGATGGCCCAGGTCGGAAGTTTCGTGCCTGCCAAATCGTGCCGCTTGGGGGTGGTCGACCGGATTTTCGCCCGCGTCGGGGCAAGCGATGAACTCAGCAAGGGCCAAAGCACGTTCATGGTCGAAATGGCTGAATCGGCCCGCATACTGAACACCGCCACTGCAGCCAGTTTGGTCATCTTGGATGAAATCGGCCGGGGTACCAGCACCTACGACGGCGTTTCGCTGGCTTGGGCGATGGTCGAATTCCTCCACGACCAAATCGGATGCCGCACGCTGTTTGCCACGCACTATCACGAACTGACTGAACTTGAAAAAGCGCTCAGCGGCGCGAGGAACTTCAACGTCTCGGTCCACGAATGGCAAGACACGGTTGTCTTTTTGCACAAAATCGTGGCCGGAGCGGCCAACAAAAGTTGGGGAATTCACGTGGCAAAACTGGCTGGAATTCCCAATTGGGTGCAACAGCGGGCCGATCAGATCTTGAGCAAACTAGAAACGGATCAGAATTCGGGCGTGCATTCGCCGGACGTTGCGACTGCAGCCAGCGCCTCGTCCGGCGGCAAGATTCAATTGACCCTGTTTGAATATTCGCGCCACCCGCTTTTGGACAAGATTCAACGATTCGACACAGATCGGGCAACGCCGCTGAAAGCGCTACAAACCATCGAGGCTTGGAAGGCCGAACTGGCTCCAAAAAAATAGTCCAAAGTCGATCGATAAGCCGGGTTCTGTTCGGCGATGCCGTGGCAGTCATTTATCTAGACCGCCCATTGCTGAGCGATTCAAGCAGCCTACCCGACGGTTCGGCGCGACGGACCGTCACGCGGCAAGTTGCCTTGCCTTCCGCCTATTTGGCCTTGCTCCAGATGGGGTTTACCAAGCCGAGCGAGTCGCCTCGCTCGCTGGTGAGCTCTTACCTCACCGTTTCACCCTTACCACGCCGCGGCCGAAGCCGCGCGTTCGGCGGTTTGTTTTCTGTGGCACTTTCCCTAGCCTTGCGGCCGGTCGGCGTTACCGACCATCTTGTCCTACGGAGCCCGGACTTTCCTCTGACAACTCGCGCTGCCAGCGACTACCTGATCGACTTTGGACCAGTTTCTATTGTCGGCGATTGGAGCGGCGAAAGCAAACTCGCCAAGCCAGGATGAGATACGTCAGCGACGCCCGCCGAACGAAGATCCGTACCGCGGCACTCGCCGCTGCAATCGTGCAATTTGGTCTTTTTCCGCTGTAGCGACTATACTATTGATGAGGAATCCCGACCGTGAACGACAGTGCTCGGTATATTAAAATTGTCGAGTGGTCGGATGAGGATCAGTGCTTCGTCGGCCAATGCCCGGGGATCGTCGGTCCGTGTTGCCACGGAGACGACGAAGCTGATGTGTACGCGCAATTGTGCCGGATCGTCGATGAATGGCTAGCCACGCTCAAGAGCGAGGGCAAGCCATTGCCGCCAGCGACTGCTGGCCAGTGCATATCGCAAAGAATCGCGTAAATACTCAGGGTTTTGAGCATGAATGGCGTTCTATCAGACTTGCCGCTCGGTCGCATCATTGGCCGTGATCTAGACGCAATCACCCTTTGCACATACCAGATTTGTTTCCGCTTTGACGGCGGCAATCTCATCACACCGACGACAGCTTAGGAGCTGCGGGACCCAAGTGGGGCGCTGCTTGATTCAGCGCAGGAGCATGATCCGGATCGACTATGAATTCACGCACGACGCGAAGGTTTCGTAAATTATTCTCGACACCAACGACTGGTTTTGGATCGGGTCCCATGCGGACTACGATAATCTTTTTCAACGGCTGTAAGCGCGGAATAGGAAAATGCGAGTACGAGTACCGCTTCGCTGAGTACGAGCACGATGTGAAGAGTTAACGCCGTCGAGCGCGACTTAGTTCTTTGCACCCATCATTTGCGTAACTTGGTCGAACGGAGAATACGATAGCGGCCGAATCAGGATGCGGTCGCCGGGATGAATCGCGTAGTCCGTTTCGAATTTGACACGATGTTTGCCGGCGTCAAACTGCACCGGTAACTTGACGACCCCCATTTCCGAATTTGTCTTCCGCAGAATATCGATTTCGAAATTTCGATTCGACGATAATTGCCCTGACTCCTCCAAGACCGTTTGCGCCGTCGTCCCTTCGCGGAGCGGATAATTTTTGGTCTTGTTGCCGAACATCCCGCCCACGGTTTGCACCGTATAGGTTCCAAGTGCGACTGGCGGAGTATTCGTTTGAAGACCGCCGCCGAGACGGGCGCATCCGATCGTGGCACAAAAAGCCCAGACAAAAAGTGTGCCCAGTAAACGAGTGCTCATAGGGAATCTCCGCGCTCCGCAAAGCCGACGTAATTCGATCGAACGATGTAAATCCCCCTGTTCACTTGATCGAAATCGGCAATTTGACCGGAAAACTTTATTCGATCGGACGAGTTCGATTCGCTGTCAGATGGCTTGGTGGTACTGGCATTTCTCAAAAAGTAAGGCTTTGTACTCCCCGTTGGCGAAATGCGCACGGTTGCGACAATAGGACAAACCCAGTCATCGAAGTTGCTCATGCCCAAGTGGAAAGACAAAATCGTCGCTATCACTGGCGGTTCTGCCGGCCTAGGACTGGCAATTGCAAAAGAGTTCGGCCGCCGCGGGGCCAAGCCCATCTTGATTAGCCGCAACCAAGAAAACCTCGAACGGGCAATCGCGGAACTGAACGCTGAACGAATCAGCGGTGAATATCTGGTTGCCGACGTCTTGGACGAATCGCAAATTGGTCAAGCAATTGACCGAATCATCCAACAGCATGGGCGGATCGATGCATGGGTCAATAATGTCGGGCGCTCGATCCGAATCGACATCGCCCAAGCCTCCGCGGAACACTATCGCGAACTGTTCGAAGTCAACTTGATTTCGGCGATTACTTGCACCCGACTGGTCGTGCCGCACCTGGAAAAATCGGCAGGCCATTTGGTCAATATTGGTTCGCTCTCCTCCAAGACGGCGTGGCCGTTTTTGGCTCCTTATACGACCAGCAAGTTTGCGTTGGCCGGCTACACGCAACAGTTGCGGATCGAAGGCCCGCGCAACGTCCATTACCTATTGGCTTGCCCGGGCCCGATCAAACGCGACGACGCGGGCTTGCGGTACAACGGCGGCGGACAGCAGCTCCCCGGTCACGCGCTTCAGCCCGGCGCCGGCGCTCGGATCGAAGGACTATCGGCAGGTACCGTCGCGTGCGGAATCGTCGTTGCGTGCGAACGACGGCGTGCCGAAGTCGTGATGCCCTTTCGCGCGCGGATTCTGTTCGCGATTGCGGCATTCTCACCGCGCCTGGCCGATTGGGTCCTCCGCAAGCTCATCGGATGACGCCCACTCCACCCGAAGCGTTAGCGAGGTCTTCGCAGAGAATTTAGCGCAATGTCGCAAGGACGCAAAGGGTCGACCATTTTTATTTTTCCCACCTTTGCGACCTTGCGCCATCGCGGCTTTGCATTTACTTCTTAATTGTTGGATGGGCGGTTGAGTTGATTCCCGCAACTCGCCACAATCACAACTCAATGGTGGTCCCTCGTTCTATTTTCTCAGGTTCAATTCCATGATCGCTTTTCCCCAAGTTCAAAAAATCCAATACGAGGGTCCCGAGAGCGATAACCCCCTGGCATTTCGTTGGTATCACGCGGATCAAATCGTCGAAGGCAAGATGATGCGCGACCATTTCCGGTTTAGCGTCGTTTACTGGCACACGTTTCGAGGGACCGGCGGCGATCCCTTTGGGGCTCCAACGTTGCACCGGCCATGGGACGACGGCAGTAATAGCATGGACAACGCCAAACGCCGCGCGGAAGTGGCTTTCGAGTTCATGTCGAAGCTCGGCGCGCCGTATTTCGCTTTCCACGATCGCGACATTGCGCCGGAAGCCGACAACTTGGCGCAAACCAATCGCCAACTCAACGAGATCGCCAATGTCGTGGCGGGGCTGCAAAAAAGCACTGGGATTGGATTGCTCTGGGGAACGGCCAACTTGTTCAGCAATCCGCGTTACATGCACGGTGCCGCAACCAGCTGCAACGCCGATGCGTACGCGTTCGCCGCAGCCCAGGTCAAACAGGCGATCGAAATTACCCATCGGCTGGGCGGTCTAGGTTACACTTTTTGGGGCGGTCGCGAAGGCTACCAAAATCTGCTCAATACCAACATGAAACGCGAAGTCGACAACCTCGGCCGGTTTCTTCGCATGGCAGTCGACTACGCTCGCTCGATTGGTTTCAAGGGCGTCTTTTATATCGAGCCCAAACCCAAGGAACCTACCAAGCACCAGTACGACAGCGATTCGGCCGCCTGCATCAATTTTCTGCGAACCTACGATTTGCTCGGTGATTTCAAGTTGAATTTGGAAACCAACCACGCCACGCTGGCCGGACATTCAATGATGCACGAACTCGAATACGCAGCAATGCAGGGCGCTTTGGGATCGATCGACGCGAATAACGGCGACTTGCTCTTAGGATGGGACACCGATCAGTTTCCGACCGACGTCTATCTCACCGCGCAAATCATGCTGACCTTGCTCAAATACGGGGGCTTGAATGCGGGCGGAGTCAATTTCGATGCGAAAGTCCGCCGCGAGAGCATCGATCCGCTCGACCTTTTTTACGCCCACATCGGCGGCATGGACACCTTTGCCCGTGGACTCTTGATCGCCAGTGAGATTCGCCAAGACGGGATTTTGGACAAAATGCTCGCCGAGAGGTACGCGAGTTGGGATCAGGGGATAGGCCGCGAAATTGAGCAAGGGAGGCATTCCCTGACCACCCTCGAAACCTATATGCTCGGCAAGGGCGAAGCAGCCCCTAATACTAGCGGTCGCCAGGAATTGCTTGAGAATATTCTGAACCGGTACGTATAAGTGCGGACTTAGGTTGCACGCGACGTTCGCACCCATCTTTGTTGCTGAGCATGTGCTGGAATTCGGCGCGTGCGGCGGCGTGCTTTTCGTCATTCCAGGCTGAGACCCGGAATCCAGGCCCACGGAAGGAGAATTGCCAAGCAATCGTTGATTTGACGTATCTTACTTGTGCACAGATTCCGCCCTAGGCACGCTTTCCCTTCAACGCCTTGGCTCACGAATCGTCTCAACATCGGTTAATTCCCATCCGTGGAAGATGGATTCCGGGTCTCAGCCCGAAATGACGGATGCGCGGCTTATGGCACATTGGCATTGCAAACTGCGCAGTCTGAAAAGGCAATGATTGAATTCCAGGACACTCTCGTCTTTGTTGCTCGGCTGCACTGCGGGCTTCAGTGACAGCGAATGTTGCTGGCACGGCATGGCCGCACAACAATCTGCGCGTCTTGGACTTTTCTGGTGGCCCTATTTCGGCTACCGTTCGGCCGCTTGAAACACAATTGGAACGCAAGCGCTGCGATTTTCGTACGCTGGAAGTTGTCCATTTTATCACTCTTCGTTTCGCGTTTATTGGCTGTGAATGGAGTCGCGCTAGTGCGTTTTTTGGCGAGCCGCTGGGGCAAAAGGTTTAGTCGAGGATCTGCGGCCAATCGCAATTTGCCGCCGATCCCGCGATTATTGTTCGTATCGCATGAAGCCACGCGAACCGGTGCCCCCAAGATTGTCTTGAATCTACTCAAGTACATAGCGGAGCAGACCCACGTCAATTGTGAGACTGTGCTGCACAACAGTGGACATCTCTATGGCGAGTTTCAACGCTATTCGACCGTCCATTGTTTGAACTTGCCGCGCGAATTCAGCGAAACGCTGGAACGCAAAATGACGAAGTTGTTTCACCACAAATTTGACGGTCAACCGAATTTGGCGATCTGCAACTCGATGGAATCGCGATTCATCGCCCACGAACTGCGACGCTTGGGATTGCCGATCGTCTTTTTGATCCACGAGCTCCCGCAATCCTATCGCGTCGAAGATTTCGAAACCGTGTATCGCGTATCCGATCGAATCGTGTTCCCGGTGCGCACGGTTTGCGACAGCGTCTTTGCCAAAGCGCCGTTCGATGCCGCGAAAATGCGGATCTTGCCACAAGGACTGCTCGATCCCCAGTTCGGGATGGCGGTGAATCGCGACGATAGCCGGCTGCAGATTTGCCAAGAGCTCAATTTGCCGCACGATGCGTTCATTGTCTTAGGCTGCGGGACGTTGGATTTGCGAAAGGGAATCGACCATTTTGCAGCAATTGCCCGCGAAACTGTCGCGTCCAATCCATCGTCGCGGCCCTTTCATTTCGTGTGGGTAGGCGACGGCCCGCGCTGGATGCATTCGCCCCACCACTACATCGAATTGGACATCGGGCGGACGGCCACCCAGGGACAGATTCAATTCATCGGCGAGCGCACGAAAGTCGATTCCTATTTCGTCGCTGCTGACGCGTTTCTGTTATCGTCACGCGTCGATCCATTTCCTTGCGTGGTCCACGAAGCGATGGCCGTGGGTTTGCCAGTCGTCGCCTTCGACCAATCGGGGGGCGCGGTGGAAGCATTGCAAGACGGCGCAGGGTTGATCGTTCCTTATGGCGATTACCGACAAGCCGCGGCGGCCATTATTGCCCTTTCGCAAGAGCCAGACAAAGCCGATCGCATTCGCCAATTCGCCAAGCGACGGGTACTCCAAGACTATCGGTTTGTCGACTACGCCGAAAATTTCGTAAGCTTGGTCGAAGAATCGCTCTCGCAAAAACTAATCCGCAAGACGCATCCCGGCGTTCAGCCGCGCGCCAAAGCCGCGTAAAGCCCTTTTTAGGCAGCGGCTCTTTTTTCTGTGCGCCACTGGCACTGCCAGTGTCTTCGGTCTCAGAATTTCCTTGGCGATCCGCTATTCATCCCAAATGCGCACTAGAATAACCGTCGCTCGACCAGCAGGTCGCGATAGACGTCGGCGACACCGCGGGACATGCTCTCGTCCGAGAAGAACTCGCGTTGACGATTTTGCGAATTACGACTCAAGTCCTCCCACGCGACGCAGCCGGCAATTAACGATTCCAATTTCGCCGCTAAATCTTGCGGGTTCGACGGTTCAAAGATCAAGCCATCGATTCCGTCGCGAACGGCCTCGGGAATCCCTTCGACGCGACTGGCGATTGGGGGCAAGCCGACGGCCATGGCCTCCAGCACGACCATGGGAAGGCCTTCGCCAAATAGGCTTGGCAACACGAACGCGTCCATTTGCTGCAATTCCGCGTCGACCTCTTTGCAAAATCCGGTCCAAGTGATTTTCCCGCCGATTTTTAGACTCTCGACGCGGCCGAGGATTTCGCGTTCATAGTCGCGAGTCTCAAACGGTCCGACGGCCCGCAGCAAAACGTCAACGCCGCGATCCTGGAGGAGCGAGATCGCATCCACAAGGACTTCGATTCCCTTCCGCGGCCGAAACAGTGCGACCGTACCAAGGGTCCAAGTCGTCGAATTTTTTTCTCGACTGCGCTTTTGGTTGAATCGTGGCACGCCGTTTGGAACCACCGAAATCTTGCTTGGATCGTGTCCCAACGACTGCATGTACCGCCCAATGCTCTGCGAAACGCAGATCATTCGGTCCACGCTGCGCAGGCTCCAGGTCTCGGCCCATTGGTTGATTCGATTGCGGAAACTGCGCGACGTATCGCGTCCGACCGGACTATGGACGTGATAAACAAGCGGCAAATTGAGGCGCCGCGCCACTTGGCGACCCACCATCAGCGAACGCGGGGTGTGCGCGTGCAGAATCTGATATCCGTCTCGCTGGGCGATTTGCGCCAGGCGATTGGCACAGCTCCAATCGAATCGACTGCGCATGCCGACATCAAACAAAGGCGTCGATTGCGAGCGCCGCATCGGGCCAAAACGATTTGGTTTCAAGCAAGCAAAACCTACTTCGAATCCAAATTCGGGCAGGCGCAGCGCCAGCAAGTCTTGGACACGTTCGGCGCCGCTGTAGTGTTCACCGTTGATCAAATGCAGGACGCGCAATCGCCGACGGGATCGACCGGGCGACGCCTTAGGATGGCTTGAGTCTGCGAGAAGTTCAATGCCCATGCTCACACTCAAACTTGGACGAAATCGGGGTAACAGTTGCGCTTTTCCGGTTCCTTCTCCCCCAATTTGCACGCGGCAATGTCCAAAATATTGGTTCACCCGCATTCGCGTGCATATTCGGGGAGAGGGAACCAAAACAGCGCAGGCGAAGGAACCCCAGCTTCTGATGCACCATTCGCTACTCAAGCTTACGTCACGCCGCTCGATGCAACGGTTCCCATTTCCGGCCGAATCCATTTTGACCCTAGGGCGTGGTGATCCAATGTAATGCGTTTGGCAAATCACGGATCGGTGCCCGCAGGCACTCAATTCACGCGGTTCGACCGGCAGAATCGTTACCACCGATGGTGTTGTCGATCAAAACGCAACTTCCCCACTGCCCTTGGTTTTCATCCACTCCCACGACCAGTCGTTCGATGCTATCGAGCGAACCCAGGCGAATTCGCAGCGCTAGGATAAGTCGATCGCCAATATACTGAGCAATCTCTTCTGCCGTAGTGTTCGCAACCGGCAAGATTCGGCAATCCGCGGCGGGGAATATCCAACGCCGTTCACGAAAACGGACGACGACCTCGTTAGCCGACGATTCGACCGAGATTAAGCCGTGCTGCGTTGGCAAAAGCACACGATGATCCAGATCGCTAACGATCTTGGCCAACTCGTCGCGGAGCGCTATGAAGTCGATTACATAGCGGTCGCCGGCAAGTGGCCCTTCGACATCGCAACGAACCCCAAAGTTGTGTCCGTGCAACGACTCGCAGACGTCGCCATTAAAGGTAATAAAATGGGCGGCACTAAACGTGAGTTGCTCTTTGCAGAGCGAGACTTGGAATCGTCGATTCATAAGACCCTCACCCAACCGCTCACAAGACTCAGGATCGTCGCAATAATAAATATCGTTGCCGACGCCGCCAGCGTTGGTACGGATGCTGGCAGCATCCGCCACGAGACAATCCCAATTGTTTTGTCGGATTCAATGCAACGGCGGTTTGATCATGCCATTTCGCAGCGCCACAAACAATCCAGCGCCGATTAAATCGGCGGTGGTTCCCGGATTGCGGCGATTGCCATCGGCCCGCAGCCAAAAATCAAAGTCGGCCAGCGCGGCAAAATAATCCGGGCTGTCGACCGCCAGTTGCAAGACTTGCTGGGCACGCACTGCGGCGGCCTGGGCCGTGGCCGGACCGCATTTGCGGGCGATCAAACTGTCAGGCAATTCAGCCATCGTTCGCATTTGAGTGTACACGATCGCATCCGCCATTCGCATTTGGGCGGATTGTTCCATCAGTAACGGAGCTACAAAGCGAAGTACGTGCTCAAAACCATTGCTGTATTGCAGGGCGATCGCGTCGCGGTCCGCGGCCAACGTCATCGCCGCCATCAAGTCGGCGGGTGGCTCGTCGGCAACATCCCAGCGCGAAACCGAACCCAATCCGCCGGGGTTTACAAGACTGATAGCGCGGTAGACCTGTTGGGCGTCGCTTTCGCCCATGTCGTCCAACCCTTTATTTACAGCTACGGAATCGATAATTCCGTTCGTTGCGGCGGCAGCTTTGGCCAATGGCGCCAGTAGCAATACCAACCCCAGATTCGTGTTCGTTCCAACCCAATGCACCGTCGCTTCAACGGATTCGAGCACTAACTCGCCGATCCGCAGCGATGACGCCCGCTGCATGACAGGGGCAATTACAATCGCGCTGGTGATGAAATCGTGTAGCGTGGACGCTTCAAAATCTGCCGAGCGATGCACGTTTCCAGGTTTGGGCGCCATGACTTCCCAAGCGCAGGCGAGTGCGGTGCATTCACCAATCGAGGGCAATGAACGAGCTTGATCGGTCACGGTTTGGCCATCGCTGAAGAACTTGGAAAAACAGCCACAAACTTGGCCAGGGCCGCGACGACTTCGCGCGGGGCGTCTTCCATTACGTAATGGCCGGCCTCCGCCAATTCGATGGTCTGGGCTTGGGGAAAGTGACTTTGCAACTGTCGCAAGCACTCCGATCGAAAACACCAGTCGCGCATTCCCCATATCATCAAACAAGGCTTATCGGAGAGTGTCTTCAAGCCGCTTTCGATTTTTTGAAGCAATTGCCTAGTCTCGTTTTTCCTCGCGACCGGTATATCAAATACGAATCGATCGACGCCGATTCGATTCTGCCAGTTGTTGTACGGAGCCAGCAGTCCGCGCCTGGCCTTGTCGCTCAATCCGCCTTTCTGAGTTGTCGCCATCGTCACGGCGGCGCGGGCAAAGACGTTTGCCCAGCGTATGAGAACCGTGCCCAAAACTGGAATGCGACACGCCAAAATGCGCCACGGGATAAACGGCGGCGGAAAACAGGCCGTGTTCGTCAAAACCAAGCGGCGAAATCGTTTGGGGGCTTTCAACGCCGCTCCGACGCCAATCGGTCCACCCCAGTCGTGGACAACCAGAGTGATATTGGTAAGGTTTAAATATTCGATGAGTTGCACCAGATTTTCGATGTGTTGCCGCAAACAATAGTTGTATTTTTGCGGTTTGTCGCTGAGGCCACATCCAATGTGATCAACGGCAATTACGCGATGGGTCGAGCTCAGCTCATTGATGATTGCTCGCCAATAGAAGGACCATGTCGGGTTACCATGGACGCACAAGATCGGATCGCCTTGCCCCGCATCGATATAGTGCATTCGCGTCGAACCCAAATTCACCGAACGGCCGTACTGTAAGGCAGGAAACAGTTCAGCCAACGCCGCGCGATTGGTGTTCGCGCGTGCAGTTTCAACTTGGGTGACCAAATTAGCGATCATCAAGATTCCAATCCGAAAACACGCGCTGTAACAAGCGATTTCGACGAACTCGGCTGTTAACTCTGACTGCGTCCATTCTATCGGCCGGCAGTAAGGGCCCAAGTCGTCCGACGATTCGCGGGAACGAATCGCGTTCGATTTTGAAAAGCGAGATTTCCAACAAGCGCCATTCGGCGTCCACGAGCGCAGGCGAACCAAGTCACGTGGTTTTTCCCGCGATTTACGTTACAATCAGAGTGGTTTTGGTTTTCGTGTTCTTTCATTTTGAGGTAACAATGAAGCGAATTTTTTTGGCCGCAATGGCGACCGCCTTGATCGGCGGTTCAATCGGATGTGAAAATGCCGCCGTCTCCGGCGGCAACAATGGAAATGCGGTTTCGACAGTCAAGGGGACATTGGTGAACCTAAAAGTTCCCAACATGACGTGAGGTGGCTGCGCCGCTTCGGTCCGAAGCGATTTAGAAAAAATTGATGGTGTGGTCGAGATTGAGACCGACACTAGTGCAAAAACTTGCTCGTTCAAAGTGACAAAACCGGAAGTCGATTACAAGTCGAAACTTGTCGAATTCGCGAAAACCAATACTCATTTGAAAGATTACGAAATCGTCCCGTGAGGAAAGACCAAACCGATTGAATAAGAAACCCGTGGCCCGCGCCGCGGGTTTTTTAATGGGTGGCACAATTCTGGGTGGCACGTCCCTGAGTCCTCGAAGGGCGTGGTGGATCTCGGCGCGTTGAATTTAGAATTCCGACACGTCAGCCAATCGGCACGTTTCGGGCCACGATAACAAGCCTGCCGACGCGCCGAGTCCCGTGACGGAGGCCGCGCCGGTAGCAGCCGCGATCCGTCCGGCCTCGGCGAGAGTTTTGCCGCGAACAAGTCCGGCGATGAGTCCCGCGTAAAACGCATCTCCGGCTCCCGTCGTATCGATCACGGGTCCCGGAGGCCGAACCGCGGCGACTTCGATAAACTTGTCCGGCACTGGACTCAGCAACGCCCCCTTCGCGCCAAGTTTCAAGCCGACGATTTGGCTTGCCCCCCATTCGCGGAACTGCTGCAAGATCTGGCGCGGGTCCGTTCGACCCGTTTGGGCGACCGCTTCGTCGTAGCTCGGAACATACAAGTCCAAGTGCGGGAGAATGGGCCGCAACGCGGCGGCAGTACCCCCGGTCCCAGCACAATCCAATGCCGTCCGACAGCCGACTCGGCGAACCTGTTCGACGATATGAGGAAGTTGTTGGTCGAATTCGGGAATCAATGAAAAGTATCCGAGCAGCATCCAACGAGCCTGCGCAAACAGGGTCCGCTGCGCTTGGACAAGTTCGGTTGAAAGTTGGGGCGCGGCCCCTCGGCAAAATAGAAAACTCCGCTGGCCCTTGGGGTCGACAAGCACGACCGTGGCGCTGGTCGGAGCAGAATCGTTGGTTAGGACGGCTTGAGCATCGATTGACTCGGCCTGGTATCTTCGCCGAATGAGATCCGCCCATGCATCGCGGCCCACGCAGGCGATGGCGGCGGTTCGGACTCCCAAGCGACTCAGGGCGATTCCCGAATTGGAGACGATCCCGCCCGTGGTTGCCTCAATTTGTTCCACGGTCGTCAAGGCACCGGGACCGACGGGTTGGTCGAGTTTCACGGGTCGAGCTACAATGTCGACCGTTGCCAAACCGCACACGACGACTTCGGCCGCAATATTGGATTCCACCATCTCGTGCCTACCGCGCCGTCTCAAAAATCGCTGGATGCCAAACTCGCGCGAATCCGCGCCGATCGTTCGTGCCGCGATTTTATTCTAGCCGACGCCAAGGACGCCGACATGGGAGCGGGTCTGGCGGCCCCGGGACCGGGCGGTGCCAATTCGCGGCAGCCCTTTCGTTCGCTGGCCGAATACCGAGACCTGATGCGCGAAATAGTGCGCCAAGGGCTGGTCGACATCATGCTGATGAGTCCCAGTAGTAGCGAGATACTAGCAATCGACGAACGGCTGTTTGCCGAAAGTGCCGTCACACCGGCGGCGCGGGCCAACGATGCCACGGACATTTGGCTATCCCAAAGCGGCGTCTACTCGGCTCAGCCCTCGCGCGGTTTTTACACGTCCACAATTGCCCAACTTCGGTTTGGTTCTGCGACGACCGTTGCCGGTCCTGGAGCAGTTGACTTGGGTTTATATTCGCTGACGCTTAACAACGACGCGGCCTTGGATCGGGAGTCATTGGAACAATATCGCGAGTTTCGCGGCGCGGCGGAACCGGCGGGGCTCCGCCATTTTTTGGAAATCTTTGCGCCCAATGCTCCGGCCCATCCGATCGCCGATGTGCCCCGCTTCGTCAACGATTCGATTGCCCGTTTGCTCGCCGGCGTCGTTCGCTCGGCGCGGCCGATTTTTCTGAAAATACCCTATTTTGGTCCCGCGGCACTAGAGTCGCTCTGCCACTACGACGACTCGTTGATCGTGGGTGTATTGGGGGGCGCGGCAGGGACAACGCACGACGCATTTCGCTTGGTTGAGGAAGCGAAGAAGTACGGCGCGCGGGCCGCCTTGTTTGGGCGTAAGATCAACCAAGCCGAAGACCAACTTTCATTTGTTCGGTTTTTGCGAGCCGTTGCCGACGACCAACTCACCGCTGCCGAAGCCGCACGGGCATATCACGCTGAGCTAGAGCGTTCTGGCCTTCTTCCGCATCGTCCCTTGGCTGACGATTTGCAACTCACGGACCCGACGTTGCAGTAACTCTTAAGCATATTAGCGCGACTTCGCATGGTCCTGCTTTCAAATAGCACACCTGGGACCTTACGTCGCATGTCTTTCTGTTGTGTTCGCGCCGGACAACGCGCGCATGCGCGGACATTTAAAGCCTGAAGCGCCAGCGAGGAAACACCTGCTCCTGACTTTTGTAATCCAACCGAGGGGGTGGCCCAAAGCGAAAGCTTGATGAATGGCCCGATTATTCTGATTCTGGCGCTCGGGGCAGCCGCCAACTTAGGGAGACTCGCTCTTTTGACGGCCCGTCCGGCGGAAATGACGTAATGTTGTTTTGAATCGTCTACTAACGGGGTTGGTGGCGGTTGATCGCCCCGCACTTTGACTGAAGCAAATTCTCAAGGCTAACGAATCGGTGATTCTCGTGACAAGGCAATCTGGACGCAAAAATCTTCACCAGCGACAGAATGGCGTAACGGCCGTTGAGTTTGCGTTTGTTGCCCCCGTCGTTCTGGCGCTGGTGTTTGGGGTTTTCGAGCTATCGCGAGTCACAATGGTGCAGCAGGCGTTGACCAACGCCGCGCGAGAAGGTTGCCGCACGGCGACTTTGGCCACGACGCGTAGCACAATAAAGGCCGAAGCGAACTTGCGTGACCGGCTCGAAGGGATCGTATATGGTCAAAATGATCCGACCAACGTGAGAGTTGAATTTGACCCGGCGGATCTGTCGACAATCGAATCACAGACCCCGATCACGACGACGATCGAGATAAGCTACGTCGACATATCTCTTTTGCCCGGTTGGATCTTGGGGGATTCGCAACTCCACGTCGCAGTGACTATGGAGCGCGAATAGCGTGCCCTCGTAGAAGGCCAAGAATGAAGAATCTCCATCAGAGAACTGTCCGATCACTTCCGCGGCATAAGATGAGCGCGCTGCGTCGCGGCGCCGCAGTCGTCGAATGTGCTCTCACGGCCCCGCTGCTGGCAATAGCCGTATTGGGCGTCATCGAAGTCGGTCATTTTATTAACGTCTCTCAGTCGGTAAGTAGCGCTTCGCGAATGGCAGCGCGGCTGGCTTCGCGTCAGGACACCCAATCAACGTCGACCGTCGAATCGAAAGTCGAAGAATACCTGCTGGCCAACGGAATTCCCAACAATAGTGTTTCCGTGACGATCAGGGACAGCAGTGGCAATACTATTTCAGGCGATGAAATATCCTCGATCGCTTCGGGAGAAAGCATTTCCGTCAACGTCGAGGTCGGATTCTCACTTATCCGTCGTACCAGCGCCATGAATTTTTTGGATGGCGCTTCGAACTCGTCGACAACCACCATGCGCCGAGATTAATCGTTTGATTTGCTCCAGTTCAACCCCAATGGAACGACCCATGTCCAGACAGTTAAAATCGCAACGACGCGGAGTCGTGGTCGTGAATGTGGCTATCTTGCTCATTCCGATCATCGCGTTTTTGGCTTTGGCACTCGACAGCGGCTATTTGCTCAAAGTTCGCACCGAACTGCAATCCGCGGCCGACGCAGCGGCCCTGGCCGCCGTGCGCGAGTTGGTTCCGGACGACTACGGAAATCAGAACACTGACCAAGCGATAGCGACGGCTCGGGCGTATGTCCAAGAAAACGTACATGACATTAATGCATTTCAAGTTAATGATTCCGACATTCAGATCGGTCGATACGACCCGAGTACGATTTATTCCAGCGTGAGTCTGTTGAATGACGGAACGTATGATACGGTTCGGGTAACGGTACGACGCGATGGCACAACCAATTCCGCCGTTCGGCTGTTCTTTGCGCGAATAATTGGCATTGCGGATTGCGACGTCACGGCAACGGCTACGGCCGTCTTGCCACGGGCCAGCACATTCACGGCCGGCGACGGCATAATGCCATTTGCTTTGCACAAAGACGTTTGGGATGCGACCGAAATGGGAGACCGTTTTCAAACCTTTAATGGTCATGTCGTTAACGCGCAGGGAAAGACGATACCTGGCAACTGGGGTACCGTCGATATCGGTGAAACCAATAACTCGACT
Source organism: Pirellulaceae bacterium (assembly GCA_041745295.1). Classification (GTDB taxonomy): domain Bacteria; phylum Planctomycetota; class Planctomycetia; order Pirellulales; family Pirellulaceae; genus JANMEB01. The sequence goes on from JBGTJE010000028.1 coordinate 133,354, forward strand.
TCGGAACTATCGGATCAGATTCGCAACGGGCTGCGACAAAAAGATTTGGACGCGCTAGCCGCAGACGGGCGAATTCCACACAATCGATTCCTTGATGCGACCCAGCCGATAACGGTGCAGGCGGACACTGGATTGTCGTCTGGTTTGAAAGCCGCCGTTGAGGCCATTCATGGGCAAACAAGGTACATGCCCATTTATGAATCCGTCGGCAACGGCAACGGAAATAACGCCGAGTATCAAATTGTCGAGTGGGGACTCGTGCAAGTCGTCGGTTCAAATTTCAAAGGGGCCAAGGGCACGAACATCACGTTTGAGAAGACGAAGTCGTACGATGGCAAACTGTCGCCACACCCGGATCTAAGTGATACCTCCAACACGATCCCCAATGTGTACGCCCATCCCACCCTGATCGAATAGCCGCGGGTCTCACGACAAGGCGATGAACTTGGGCGTCGTTCGCCCGCTGGAAACAATGACGGCGGCCCGTTTTCCGTCGGTGTAATACGGGTCGCCGGTTAGATTCCGCCGAGGCGACGAGCGATCGCACGAGCCAACTCCGTCGAAGTACGCCGCTGCTTCCAGCCGACCCGCTTGTAATAAGTCTTCGACGACGTAATCGCGGGCCTCGTCCACATCCGGGTCCACTCGGTGCGTTGTTAAATTCCAGGTCCGCCATGTGATCCGCACGCCGATGTCGCGGCTGATCTGACCGACCCAAACCGGCATTCCACGAAAGCGAAGCGGCGTGGTCCAGAGCCGCAAATGCAATCGTTCGTTGATCGACTTGCGAATCCGTTGCAAGGCGAAATCTTGGCTGCGTCCATACATGTGCAGCGCGCTTACCGGTGAATAGCGATATTCCGAACTGAATACGAACGCGCGAAACGTTCGCCAACACGTGGCCAACGTAATAGACTCGGTCTCGTCCCACCGCGCGCCAAACGCGCTGAGCACCGTGGTGAATTCGCCGATCACGATCAAGTTCGCCGGGTCTCCCTCGCGCGACCCGCGGCCGTTGGTCGTCGCGCGGGGCGACTCGCCCAACCGCCGCCGAAGTTCGTCGACATCGCACTCGATGCACTTTTCCGGCGCGTACATGTCCTCGAAATCGCGATGGACGTGGTCCGGATTGATGTCCGACACCGCCACCGAGAAGAGAAATTCCTTGCTCCCCTCCGAACCAAACAATCGGACCGTAACGATCTTGTTGCCCGCATCGAGCTGCGTGAACACAAATCCTTCTTGGCGACCTCCCGGGGTGATCGGCCGCAAGTGAAACGAGTGTTCTTGAAAAAAGGCGTCCATTTTGCGATTGGCCCGCCACGCACTGATTAGTTTGATCGGCAGCAAAACCAACAGGGGCAGAAACAGCCAAGCCAATAATCCGTAACTCAGTAGTCGCTTGCCGCTGGAAAAATGATTCGCCGCGGCCGCTTCGTAGGATGAAAAGTAATTCGGGTCGATGCCGACCAAGTGCAAACGATAGGCAGCTTGGCTATGGTTGGTGATTTGCAGCCAAACCGGCTGAATCCCGCGCTTGGCCATCGGCACGCCGAAGAATTTGCGACTCTCCCGGCCATCGAGTACGGCCAAAGTCACTTCAACTCCGTCCTTCGCTTGGGTCTGCGCGCGCTCCAAAAACTCGCGCGCTCCCGGGTCAGGTTTGTGGACCACCAACAATCGTTTCAGGACCGGGATGTTGTCGGGAAAATTCGAAGGCATTTGACGCTGCATTGATCGATGGAGAATAAGAATTGCACTAAGTCGCGTTTCCCCCCCGAGAATCCTCGCTAAGGCGGCGCACCCGATTCAATGCGTTTAAGCATCGAGCTACAACGCAAGCTTCCGGCGACTATCGCGGGAATAAACAATGGAAACAGGACGATCCCAATGCCAAAACTTGCGCGAATATAGGTGGCGATTGTCGGGTGTGAGATTCGGTCGTAGCGAAACGCGAGAAACCATAAAAACGCAACCAAAATAATTGAATAGACGCAAAGTGCCGCATCAAAAATAGAAAATACCGGTTTCGACAACAATCCAACGGGCAGCAATACAAACATGATGATCGCGACACAGTTCAATACTCGAATTAGAATTCGCGTGGACCGAGTCGACCGATAGTTGCGATGAAATAGATCGCCATCAGTTGCATATAAAATACCCAGAAACGGGTAGCGAATGACCACGTAATACATCGCCAACATGGCGGAACTAATACAAGCCGCAAGGAATATCAGAAACGCGCTACGTAAGACGGCAATCCCGTTGGCCAATCCGTGGGACAGGCGATATAAGCCAGAAATCAGCGCTATCAGCATACTCCGTTGCGCAATGCGAAACGAAATCGGGAGTTCTTTGTATTGATACCCAGCCAATGCGATGCTCGCTGGATTATAGCTTCCACGGTTCGCGGAAAGTCGGAAGGAGCAGTTTCGAAGCTTCGGGATCGTCGAGAATTTTCTCGGTCTTGGGATCCCAACGCAACTTGCGGCCGAGCAACATGGCAATGTTATTGAGATGGCAGATCGTCGCCGTACGACAGCCGATGCCGGCGTGGGCGATCGGCTGTTGGCGGCTCTTGACGCAATCGATGAAATTGCGATGGTGGCCGAGGCTGCGGTCGAGCGATATTTTGAAGGACTCCGGTTTTTCTTGCAGCCAACTTGGATTGCTGGCCTCGGTCTCGCCGCCGTGAACGTTGATGAAAATCCAGCCGTCAGGACCGATCAGCTTGAGCCCGCGCGGGCTTTGATTCCTGCCAATGAGCTTCACGCCGTTGGCAAACACGTTTTCGAATTCATAGTCCATGAACGCGTCGTAAAGACTTCCCTCGTTCCGTTTGCCGGTTGCGCTGATCTCGGTGGGGCCGGTGTCGTCGGAGTTGTTAGCTAATTGAGCCAAGTCGATGATGTGGGCGCCGCGGTCGGTCATCTCCCCTCCCCCGTAGGCCAGAATGAATCGCCACCAAAAATGGCTGCGGCGTTCGTGATAGGGGACGGCAGAAGTATGACCGAGCCAAAAATCCCAATTCAATTGCGGCGGGACCGGCTGGGGGTCGGGAACTCCCTTCCAGGCGATCACATCCTTGTGATGCTGCTCGTCTACGCAGGGCATGTTGATCTCGATCGTCTGCAGTTTGCCGATTCGATGGTTGCGGACTAATTCGCAGGCGAAGCGGGCCTTATCGTTGGACCGCTCGTGGCTCCCCGTTTGCACGACGCGCTGACGGCGTTGGGCCGCGTCGCGGATTGCAATCGATTCAGACACCGAATTGGCCAGCGGCTTTTCGCAGTACACATCCTTGCCCGAGTTAATCGCGGCAACCGACGCGACTGCGTGCCAGTGATCGGGAGTGGAGACGTGAACCGCGTCGATATCATCGCGGGCGACGACTTCGCGAAAATCGCCATACGGTTTGCAATCGGTGTTCTTGTTGAATTCGTCGACTTGTCGTTTGTCTTCGTCGGCATGTTTGGAGTCGACATCGCAGACGGCGACGAATTGGACGTCGCTCAGCTTGAGAAACTCGCCGGTATTATGCCGACCTTTGCCGCCGGAACCGATCGAAGCCATTACGATTCGATCGCTGGGGGGCGCGCGGCCGTCCAAGCCGAGGGCCGCTGGGGAGACAAAATAGGGTATGGCGGCAGCACAAGTTCCGGACCGAGCGGCCAACTCCAAAAACTCGCGACGATTCGACTTAAATTTTTTCATGCGGCACCTGGGCAACAAGTTTATCCCGAGAACTGACGACCATGATGACGCTGCGCCTTGGCAAGATCAAGCATGGAAGAGGGTGACACGCCAGAGTCTTCGATGAGGGTGTCCGGGAATTCAATGCGTGTAATTCTGCCAAGGATTGTGTTTTGCACGTTCTTCAACGTCCCCAACGGGCTTGTTCCGTTGGAACGACAGATTTGCCGGCTAAGGCTAATGATCTTTACAGACATAGACCCCCACGAGCTTGCCTCGTGAGGTGAATTAGATTGAACTAGATTCGGGGAAGCGTGATGCACCCGTGCAACATTAGTGGCCGTGCGTCCGCATTCTCGCTCACCAAACGGGACGAGCCCGTTGGGGTCGGAATTGGGATGATAGACGGGACTAGCCGATGAATCGTTTGTTCCAACGAGGCAAGCTCGTTGGGGACAAATACGAAAACAGAAAGTCAACGAACGCCTTCTCGAGCAGCAAATACAATGTCTGAAGTCCCGGACAACCTCAGAATCCTTGATGGGCGTGGTTGAAGCAATTGGTGTCGCTGCCACGCCCTTCGCAAAGCCTCAGGGACGTCCCACCCAAAGGCGTGCCAACTCAAGAATGTGCGACCGAAAGAAGTGCCACTCAGGACTAGGTCGGCGCGCCTACGCGGCTCGCGCAGCGGCGGTCATGACTGGCTTGCGGCATTCGATGAACAGCGAATCGGGCTTGCGCACAACACCGCGATTCGCGTCGAGCTGATACCTGGCAAAATCCGGAATCGAGCTGGACTCCGGGCCGCAAATTCGGAATTGTGAGAAGCCCAATCGCTGGCAGAGATGATTCATCGAAAACCGATCGTGCATCCAACGATGGATTTCGCCCTGTTCGCGAAACAGGCCGGATACCAAAGCCGATTCGCCGGCGCGTCCCAAAATCATTCGCACCAATTTGCACGCCAATTGCTCGCGCAGATGTCGAAAGACTCGTCGCAATCGCTCCTTGGAACTCAGTTCGGTTGTGCTTTCGCGAAAAACCTCCGGGCATTCGTTTGGCGGGCGACAGCGCCAGTATTCGTTGCCGATCCGCGAGCGGACAAACTCTGAATTGACGATGTTCGGATCGGCCATGTATTGGCCCATCAACCCTCCAGACGTGTCGCGGACCATTTGGTCGAGCAGCTCGAGTTTCATCCACAGATAATCGGCGACCGTCTCCTCGCGATGGGCGTCGGCGCGGCGAAGCTTTTCCAAATACAGTGCCGCGATGGTCTCCAAATCCGGAACGACGACTCGCAGGACTCCGCCCGGCCGCAAGACACGGCGGCATTCCTGCATCAGCCGTTCGCCATCCGCGGCAGTCAAATGCTCCAGCACATGCGAATGGTAGACGACGTCGAACGACTCATCGGCGAACGGCAATCCATGGCGGATGTCAAATTCCATGACCTCCGAATCCGCGGCGCGGACATCCAAATTACACCAGTCGGCATGAAAATGATCGCCGCACCCTATATTGAGCCTGTTCGATTTCGGTTGGTATCGGGTCGCGTTCATGAGGGAGGTTCCAGGCAAAATCACGTCAAGCTGCGTGATGGCGAATTCCAATTCGGCCGGTGTAATCGATGCGATGCAGCATCATGCAGATCGACTGGCTCTTGAAATAGTCATCGACCGCGCGGCGACATCCTTGCCAGTGCCCGTAGTCGTCGATCAGCAGCACGCCGCCCGGGACAAGGCGCGGAAACAGGCGGTCCAGTTCGATGCGCGTGGATTCGTACCAATCGGTATCCAAGCGGAGCAGCGCGATGTGGTCGGGTCGTTCCGTTTGCAACGTCGTTTCGACGGGGCCGACGATGTAGCGAATCAGTTCGTCGGGATAGCCGCAGCGAGCGACGTTGCCGCGAACTTCGCTCAATGACGAGCGACACCAAATCGATTGCGGATCGTCACTGGAGTGAGCACGCAAAAGCTCGCCCGCGGTTTTTCCCGCGAAGTCGACGTCGCGCGGGGTCGGCGATGGCATCCCGCAAAACGTGTCGAATAACCAAACGCGCCGATCGCAGGCGTTTAATTGCTTGAGCGTGCGCAACACCGCCATAATGCTGCCCCCGCGCCAGACGCCACATTCGACGATGTCGCCGGGGACTCGATTCTGAACGAGGTAACGAACCGCTTGGCACAATGCCAAGATGCGTTCGGCTGAAGTCATCGTATACGTTCGAACAGCATCGATCGTTTCCAAATCCTCGAAACGGGCGTCGGGAAATTGTTGTCGCAAGCCAGACATAAACGAGGGTTGGGTTTTGCGGCGGCGGAATAGACTCAGCATGCGACTGATCCTGGCACTGGGACTGACGTCGAAATAGAACGAAATCGGACCAGGATGTACCAGATCCGACGCGATGGGTAAAGGTCGTGAAATTCGTCTTGTGGCAATCGCGATAATTGTTCTACTTTGACCGCCCCGACCCCTCGCGTATCGCTAGCATTCAATCGTTCGCCGCGGATGATCGAACATGTCGCTGCAAACCCCCGTGTTGTTTTGTATTTTCAATCGCCCCGATCTAACGCAGCAAGTATTTGCAGCGATTCGGCAGCAGCGTCCCAAGACATTGCTCGTCGTCCAAGACGGCCCGCGGGCGGATCATGAAGGCGATCTCGAACGGGTTGTGGCTGCCCGCCGAGTCTTGGAATCGATCGATTGGCGGTGTGACCTCCGAACGAACTTTGCCGAATCGAATTTAGGTTGCAAGCAGCGCATGGCGACCGGAATTTCGTGGGGTTTCTCCCAATGTGAGCAACTGATCATCCTCGAGGACGATTGCCTGCCGGGAAGCAGTTTTTTTTGTTTCTGCGAAGCGTTGTTAGCACGGTATGCGGATGACGATCGCGTCATGATGATCAGCGGCAACAACTTTCAACCAATCGAGCGATCGCCCTACTCGTATTACTTCTCTAAATGGTCGCATATCTGGGGATGGGCGTCCTGGCGGCGCGCTTGGCAGCGGTTCGACGTTGACATCTCGAGCTGGCCGAGCGCCAAGCACAACGGATGGCTGTCGGATCTTTGTTGCGACGCAAGCGAAAAGGAATATTGGAACGAGACGTTTGATCGTCAGCACGGCGGGGCGATCGACACGTGGGATTTTCCTTGGATGTATAACCTGTGGCGCGACGGCGGGCTCGCGGCGCTACCGAATTGCAACTTGGTGACGAATTTGGGATTCGGGCCGTCGGCGACGCACACGACGGACATCCAAAGCCCTTGGGCGAATCTGCCGCGCTGCGAAATCGACGTGTTGCGGCATCCGGCGAATGTCGTGCGGCATGCCGAGGCGGACGCTTTTACGTGGAACCGCGTCTTCAAGCCGAACACGGCGCCAAATCAAGGAGCGAGTGCAACGAAAACCAATCGATGGTGGCGTGGTCTTCGGCCCGCGGCGATGGGCGTCGCGGGCGGAGAGTCGTGCCAATGATGAAGATAGTCATCATTTCACCCTTGGCGACCGTGGCTCCGCATTTTGAAACGGAGTTGGAGATCGCGCAGCGTCATATCGACGAGGGCGATCAGGTTGAAATGTTGGCGTGTGAAGGTGGCTTGGCGTGCTGCGACTTCAACGCCAGTCGCGCAGCCAATCGCTGTGATTCGTGCATTGGGCGACGGCAAGCGGGCCGCAAACTGTTGGATCATCGCGTCGCGCTAATCTCGCTTGGCGGTCCAATCCAACGCAACGAAATTCCCGCAGCGATTTTTGCTTCGATCGAGGCGCTGAAGTCCTATCGCGTCGAACAATTTGATATCGGATTTGCGGTCCTTTCATCGCTCGTCTCCATTTGCCGCGATCCCCAGCCGGACTTGTCGGTCCATCGCGACTTGATTGAGCGGCTGGTGCGGGCGGCGCTGGCAACGTATCGACGGGTGATCGAGTACTGCCGGCGGCAACAGCCGGATCGCGTCTACGTCTTTAACGGTCGATTTGCCGCGACCCGCGCTGTGCTGAGAGCGTGCGAGGCCCTCGGAATCGACTGTTGGATTCACGAACGCGGCTGCGACGTAAACCATTTTCAAGTTTTTAAGAACCGCTTGCCGCACGACATTGATTACATGCAACAACGCATGCAGGACGCGTGGCAAAACGCAGAATCGGATCCCCAACGAGAAACCACGGCCGCAACTTGGTTCACCGACCGGGTCAATCGAGTCGAACGGAATTGGCATTCGTTTGTCAAAAACCAAACCCGCGGTCGACTGCCCAAGGATTGGAACACGGCGGCGCGCAATGTTGCCATTTTTACTTCATCCGAGGACGAGTTCGTTTCCATCGGACAGAGTTGGCAAAATCCGCTGTACGCGGATCAGGTGGATGCGATGCGCCGGATCATCGCGGAACTCGACTCGCTGGACAATCGGATCCATTTGTACGTTCGCGTTCATCCGAACTTGAGAAAAGTGAAGAACGAGTATTTGCGCGGCATGCTGGCTTTGTCAGGACCTCGAGTCACGGTCATTCCCCCCGGCGACCCGATCGACAGTTATGCGTTGTTGCACAAAAGTGAAAAGGTCGTCACATTCGGGTCGAGCATCGGGATTGAAGCCGTCTATTGGGATCGGCCATCGATCCTGTTGGGCCCCTGCTTTTACCGAGGGTTCCCCGGTGTCTATTCGTCGGCTTCGCACGCCGAAGCCATGCAGTTGATCGGTGCGGAGATTCCACCCGCCGCGGACAAGACCGGTGCGCTTATTTACGGTTACTGGTTTCAAACCCACGGCGAACCGTTCAAGTATTTTAAGGCGAGCGGCTTGTTTGAGGGGCGGTTTCGGGGCCATGTCGTTTACGGACAGCGTCGCAAGGCTGCTTTGGCGCGCTTGGCTGCCAAGGTAAAACGGTGGATGCATAATCGAGCGACAAGTTCATCAAGCTAGGCTTTGAGCCTAGTACTTGTGAAGGCTTTTGCGAAGAAATGAAACAAAAACGATTGATTCAGATTTGCCTTTTGATCGCTGGCTTGGGTGCCGTGTACGTCGGGTATTTGTATTCAAACGTTCAAAATGCCCAGGAGGGGCTGCGAGAAACGCCCGCCACTGCCGCGCGCGAAAGTTTGAAACGAGCGCATGGCGCAAATCTTCCGTCCCAGCCCAATTTCGTAGTCATCGTGTTGGATGACGCCGATGTCGGGATGTTCAGCGACGACTTACTGCTAGCCCATTTTCCAAACATCCGTCGCGTCGCGGCCGAGGGAATTCGCTTTGACAATTGTCACGTGACAACTCCCATTTGCGCCCCATCTCGCGCGAGTTTTCTCCGTGGTCAATATGCGTACAACACCGGCGTTCGCGTTAACGATCCGGCGGCGCCGCTTGCTAACGGCTTTTCGGGAAGCTTTTCGGAATACAAGAATCGCGGGATGGAGCGGGACGACATTAGCGTTTGGCTACAAGCGTTGGGTTATCGCACAATGCTCGTCGGAAAATACCTTCACCACAATTTTGATTTCCAAGTCCCGGCGGGCTGGGATGATTTCCGCTACTCTCTTGGAAACAAGTATTTTCGGACGGGGCGTTTTATTAATTCGGGAAATCCATCTCCGCGCGTTGCGATCTTGGGTGCGGATCGATATCGGACCCGCGTCGAAGCAGATGATGCCGTCCAGCTCATCCGCGATGCGTCCCGAGACTTGCAGCCGTTTTTTCTCTATTTGACACCCATCGCTCCCCACGACGCCGATCGTCCGGACAAGCGAGTCGAACCAGTTTACCGCGACTCGTGGCTGAACTTACGACAAGCGATCACGCCCGATTTCAATGAAACGGACGTCAGCGACAAAACTTCCTTTGCGGACGTGCCGCTGATGACGGATGCACAGGTCGAGGGGGCACATCGGATGTTTCGCGATCGCATGTTGGCCGTTAAGTCGGTCGATGACATGGTCGGTCGCGTGCTTTCGACCCTTGAGGCGACCGGTGCGTTGGAGAATACCTACGTCATCTTCACATCGGACCATGGATTCCTCACCGGCCAACATCGGCTCTTCGGCAAATGCTTGCCGTACTCAAGGGCCACCAACGTACCGCTTTTCGTGCGCGGGCCCGGCATTGCCAAAGGCCAGGTCGCGCGCCATTTGATTGCCCACATTGACGTGGCCCCGACGCTGGTTGAGTTGGCGGGGGGAAAGGCCCCGTCGTTCGTCGACGGAAAGTCCTTTGCGCTGCTCTTGAAATCGCCCGAATCGCACGAGCCGAGCACGTGGCGGGAACCCATCTTGATCGAGAGTTGGGAATCGGCAAAGTGGCTCGGGAAACCCTGGGTTCGTCCGTTTACTGCCTTAAGATCGTTTAACGAACTCTATGTCCAATGGGCGGATGGCGGTACCGAATACTACCCCTTGGAGCTCGATCCATGGGAATTGGAAAACCAAGTCCACACATTGGACGCAGCGAAGCAGCAACTTTTTGCCGACACCATGCGGCAGATCAAGAATGTCGATGTGCCGCCAACCGCAACTGTCGTCTTACCCGAATACAAACTTTCCGCGAAAATCGCAATGGACTCGGAAATGAGGGGATACGCCGACGATAACCAGTCGGTTGAGCGCGTCGACTTGGTAATACAAGACGCAGAGGGATCACGCTTTTGGAACGGCGTCCGTTGGCAATCGGAAAGCATACGCGTTCCCGCACGAATCAATCGTCCCGGCGGACTCCTGACGGAATGGCGCTATGAGTTGAAGCTTCACCAAGATCCATTGCAACGAGTCCAGCGCGTCGCGATCTCGGCATTCGCAACCGATAGCGACGGCAACGAATCGCCGACGGTCAATACCCAATGGATCGACGTCGATTATTACTGTCCCGAAACGGCGATCGAAAAGACCATCAACAATGGAGTTTTTGACCGCGAGGCACGAATCAAAGGAACGGCTTGGGACAACGTCAAACCTGAATCGGTGCGCGTCACGTTGCGCGATATTCCCAACCAGCAATATTGGAACGGAAGTACCTGGACACCTCGTGCAGAATCCATCCAGTTGAACGTTTCCGACAAGGGTCGCTGGCATTACATATTGCCACTGCACTCGGGCCGATACGGGCTGTGGATCAACGCGGTCGATGCCGTAGGAAATATAGACCCCACGCCCGCGACGGCCGTGTTCGAGATTAGGTAATGACCGGCTCAGTAGAAAAGTGTAACTCGCCAGAGAATCATGAGGTTTAGCGGCGACCTAACCCTGCCCCCCGTTCGTGACCAAACAAAAAACAAGGTCTGACCCCCTTGGATGGACCCTTGGACGTGCAGAACTCCAGCTAAACCAATTGGGGAAAAGTCGTTACGATTTTTCTGGAGCATCATAGCTTTCCCAGATTATCGCACCATTAAGTTTAATTAGTAACTTGCAGCCTATGTTGCCATACAAAACGACTCCTTCCTCAATCGCTTCGATTTCAAGCCGACCATCATCCGTGCCCGGTTCTTGCTCAATCGTAATTGTTGTTTTAGTCTCCAAATCCAGTTCCTCTGCCCACGGTTCGAGATACAAGCGTAATGGGGAACTGCGTGAGTTGGACAAATGAAGCATGGTCGTAGTCATAGCCGTACCTTTTCAAGTAGCTCCAAAATCCGCTCCATGAGTTTGATCCCTTCAGTCGCTGTTGCGGCACAACTCTCCGAATGAATCGCCTTCTTGAATTTGAGCGTCAACTTTGGGCTTCAGACCTTGTTTTTGTTTTTCGAACCCGATGCGATTCGAGGAAATCTAAGCACATCGCCAAAGCGGTTTCTGGGCGACAGCCTCAATCGATGCGAACGCAGGCTGCTAACGCTTTTTGCTCGGGTTAACCGCGAATCTAGGGAAAATCAGCGCAACGTCGCCATCGGGGAACGTAGCGTGAGCCTACCGGGAGTGCGACTGTCGCCGTGATCGAGCGCGGCAAGTCGAGCGATTATTTCCCGCCGTCTTCGCGTCGGAAGGATTCGGACTTGGTTGCGCCTCCCGCGCCGTCGAAACCAAATGAGACTTCGACTTCTTCGGACGACACCAGCTTGGCTCTTACCCGGAACATGATCACGTCATCGTGTTCAATTCCAAGAGACAATTCGCCATTTGAATCCAGTCCCTCGGGAAGCCATTTCAAACCTTTATAGTTGGCCAAGAAACCACCTTTTTGCCGCGGCTTAAGTCCCAAAGTTCCATCCTTGGAAAACTCGAATTCGGCAATTTGGGAAGTCAGATTCTCGAAATCGACGGCGATTTCGGCTTTCTCTTCGCCAGCGTCATCGTTGGCATCGTCGCCTTCGGCTTGTTCTTTCTTGTTAGAGCTCTTTTCTTCGGTTCGAACCCAGCGGCCGATCAAGGGCTGAGATGCTTCGGCGAGTTTAGCCTGTTTTGTCTTTTGTTCGACCAGGGCCTCGGACGCTTCGCTATTGGGCACCAAAATGCAAATCTGGTTCTTGTCCTGATATTGAATGTAGTAGCGATCGCGCGCGGAGTCAAAACCGAGCGCCACGTGCTTGCAACCGGCGCCGATGCGAGCCCGGCCAACGTACGCGACAAGCTTGCCTGCGGCGTCAAATCGTTTGATTTTGCCGATGCTCGATTCGGCGGTGAGCATGTCGCCGTTCTTGGCACAGCAAACGTTCATCGGATTGCAGCAACTGCCGAAGCCGTTGTCGTTTTTCGCAGCGCGCTTGCCAAACGAATCGATTTTTTCACCGTCGATGTCATACACGGTGACGCAAAATTTGGTGTTGTCTGCGACGTAGAAGTGTTCTTCGTCGGCCTCGACGTCCATTTGGCCACAGCATCCCGAGACTTGCGGAATCAGTTCTTTGGGATTCTCAAAATTCGTGTCCACGCGCCATATCGCGTACGCGAAACCCGACTTTGCCGCCGTCGTGAGAAAGACGTAATTTGGCGTTGCACAAAGCGATGGCACGCGGAATTTCGACGAGATCAAATGGTCGGCCAGCGCGGGGTCGAGTGATTCAGGCACAGAGAATTGACTAATGCTTTCCAACTGCTGCTGGAACGATTTAAGTTGCGCGACTTGGAGCTTGGTCCGATCGGCCTCCTCGACTTCCTCGATCTTGCCGATCTTTTCCGTCAATTGTTCCTTTTGCTTGGCGAAACTCTCAACGGTTTGCTCCATTTGTTTCTTGTAATCTTCAAGGGCTTCCTTTTTCAGGGCTTCGATATCTTTCCCTGCCATGTTCGGGGTTTCGGACATTTGCAATATCTTGCCGGCGGTCGTCATTTTGCAGACTTTTCCCTCGCCCGCGACGTAAACGGTGTTCGATGGATCGAGGTCGATTGCGGTTGGCGAAAAGGGAACTGCGATCTGGCGGATCAGCTCTTTGTCTGGACTGTAAACCATGACGTATCCTTTGGCAGTCGGAGCTGCGTCGGTCGACGCTGAGTCGGCATCCTCCGCCGACTCTGTCTCCGCGGTCGTGCCACGGCCTTTTTGTGCAATGCTGACACACGCCCAAATATTTCCTTGGTCGTCGAGTTCGAACGTATTCAATTGGACCGCTTCGCCATCGAGCTTCGGCTTGAGCGAGTCGACTTCTTGGTGCGTGGCTTCGAGTTCGGCGGTCATACCGTCGTCCTTGGCCGCTTCGGCATCGTCGTCATCGTCTGCCGTATCCTGTTCCTTTGCCGATGCTTCTTCGGCGGAATCATCTTGATTCGGCTGCAAAGGAATCGCAAAGGTTTCCTCCTGAACGGTATCTTCCGAGTCTTTTGATTGGGCGGCAGTTGTCGCCGCGAGAAAGAAAAGCGGAACAAGAATCGTCAAGGCTGCCACCGACAATCGACAACGCATGGTTGATCTCCAGATGACCTTCATCGTTCAAGGTTGTGGATACAACCTGAACCTCAATCGCAGACCGTTGCCCAAGATTCTGTCCGTTTCGCTACCTCAAGTCAACTGAGCAAGCGGGATGTGGTGTGGGCTTTTGCCGTGCATTTGCCCGCAGTGTTCGGAATTTACATTGCATACGAAAATGGGTTTCTGCTGTTCCTTCGCTTGCGCGTTTTGATGTTGCGGTATTTCTGTTCCTTCTCCCCGAAATTCAACGAACGAACGAGCTGAAGAATCCCCAAGCGTTTACGAGGTCCTGTGTAGCGGCGAAAACCAACGAATCGGATCAACGCGATAGAAATCGGCAAGGAGTTCGAAGAGCAAAGGATGGTGTCGCCGCAAGCCTTCGGGTTGCATGAAGAATCGCTCCGAGGCGACCGAGAAAAACTCGGTATCGTCGCTGGAAGCATAGTCCCCCAGAAATGTGCTTTCGCCGTTCTGGATGGCCCGCGCGAGTCGCTCGTATTCGGTCGTCATGGCAGTATGCCAACGATCGGCCAGCTCGCGGCTCGTCAGAAAAGGGGTACCGTTCACGTAGCCATCCATTTCGTCCAGTTGATGGGCGAATTCGTGGATGACCAAATTGTCATCCGAGGTTGGATCGCTCCCTTCGGCGAGCACCTGATCCCAAGACAAAATCACCGGTCCTCGATGGTGTGATTGCCCCTCGAATCGCCCGTGCTCGCCCGGAATTCGAAAACTCGTCGGGTAGACCAAAATCGTTTGCACGGCGCGAAAGAAATCATGTTCGATTCCCAAGAGCATCAAGCAGGCCTGGCCGGCGATCGTCACCTTCATTTCGTCGGAGATCGCCAGTCCTCCGCAGCCCTCCCAGTACTTTTCTGCTACGAAAATGCGCACCCCGGCCCGCAGGCTGGCGCGTTCTGATTCGCTCATCAAGCGATAGTGCAGTACATTTCGGTCCAGCCATTGCTTCCAAGGCTCGGGGAAAGGCTTGGCGAGTAACCGCTGCCGCCGATTCTTTAGCAACCAAGGAAACATGGAAAATCACTCGAACCAATCGTTTTAAAACGAGCTGATAGCATTCTAGACAGGATGGCTTACACGGCATTGCACAAAAAAGACACTGGCAGAGCCAGTGGCACACGGAAAGCAGCCCTAATTCTTGTGTGCCACTGGCTCTGCCAGTGCCTGATTTCGCTTTATCGCAAAATGCATGCTTAGGCGGACAAATATTGAGGCGAGGTTGAGCTGCGGGAGGATTTTCAGATTCGTGTTGTCGATTTGGCGAGGATGGATTACGGTGATTTGACCGTCAAGGAATCTTCTACGCGAGGGAACACGGATGTTCTGGCTCAAGGATCGAACCGTCCTAATTACGGGTGGCACCGGCTCGTTTGGCAAATCGTGTGCGGCGCATTTACTGGCCCACGCGCGTTTGAAGCGGCTGATCATCTTTAGTCGCGACGAGCAAAAACATGTCGCGATGCAGCGACAAAACTTTTCCGCGGACAAGTACCCGCAGATCCGCTATTTCGTCGGCGACGTTCGCGATTCCGAGCGATTGCGGCGGGCCCTCCGCGGGGTCGACTTCGTCGTTCATGCTGCAGCGATGAAGCACGTCGATATGGCGGAGTATAATCCGCAAGAGTGCATTCACACCAACATCGGCGGCGCAGAGAACTTGATCAATGCTTGTTTGGACAGCCAAGTCCAAAAGGTGGTCGCCCTTTCGACGGACAAGGCGGCCAATCCGATCAATCTCTACGGTGCGACGAAGCTTTGTAGCGACAAGCTCTTCGTCGCGGCCAATTCGTTGGCTGGCGAAACGGGAACGCGCTTTGCCGTGGTTCGCTATGGCAACGTACTCGGCTCCAATGGTTCCGTCGTCCCCTTCTTTCAACAACAGCGATCGTTCGGCGTACTTCCCATCACGCATCCCGAGATGACGCGGTTCATCATCACATTGGACCAGGGAGTCGAATTTGTGCTCAAGTCCTTTGAACGAATGGCCGGCGGCGAAGTTTTCGTTCCCAAGATACCCAGCACGACCATTCTGGAGATCGCGCGGGCGGTCGCCCCGGATTGTGAAACGAAAATTGTCGGCATTCGGCCGGGCGAGAAACTCCACGAATGCATGGTACCCGTCGATGAAGCTCGGCAGACGCTGGAATTCGATGACCATTTCGTGATTCAGCCCGTCCGCCGAAGCTGGACGCGGCAGGTTCCGGCGTATATCGCACAAGGCCGACCTTGTCTCGAAGGTTTCAGCTACTCCAGCGACACCAATGAACATTGGCTGACCAACGCGGACTTAGTTCGCATGATCGAAATGACGTGCCCGTCCGAAAACGGTACGGCCCCGCGCCCACTATTGCATGCAGCGTAGTCCCAAGTCCCGCAAGGAAGCGCTCATGTCCCAACTCCCCTACGGCAGGCATTCGGTCGATGAGTCGGATGTTCAAGCAGTCGTCGATGTTTTGCATTCCGACTGGCTGACAACTGGTCCCAAAGTCGGCGAACTGGAAGCGGCGCTAACTGAGTATCTTGGCGCTCCGCACGTCTTAGCGGTCAATAGCGGGACGGCTGCGCTGCACTGCGCGATGCACGCAATCGGGATCGGGCCTGGGGACGAAGTCATCGTTCCCGCGATGACGTTTGCCGCGACATCGAACGCGGTCTTGTATCAGCGCGGCACGCCGATTTTTGCCGATGTGCGGCCAGAAACACTCCTCTTGGACCTCGCCGATGTACAAACGAAGATCACGCCGCGAACGCGGGCGATCATCGCCGTCGATTATGCCGGAGCGGCTTGCGATTACAGCGCGCTGCGAGAATTGGCAGGCCAAAATCGGCTCACGTTGGTGGCTGACGCCTGCCATTCGCTGGGCGGTTCTTTGTGCGGTGAAAAAATTGGCACGCTCGCGGACCTTAGTTGCTTTAGCCTGCATCCCGTCAAGCCAATTACGAGTGGTGAAGGCGGCTTTGTCGCGACCGCAAACCCATTCTTTGCTAAACGGATCCGCAGTTTTCGCAACCACGGCATCGACTTGGACTTTCGCCAGCGCCAAATCGCCGGAAGTTGGAAGTACTCGATGTGCGAATTGGGGTTCAACTATCGCTTGAGCGATATCCATTGCGCGCTGGCGCTGAGCCAATTGAAGAAGCTGGATCGCTGGGTGGAACGGCGTCAGCATTTGGCCAAACTTTACGATGAGCGATTGGCCAGCCAACGTTTCGCACAGCCGCTCGAACGGAGATCGTTGTCCGAACACGCCATGCATCTCTATGTCGTCCGTTGGAATCGAGCCCATTGTGGCGTCGATCGAGACGCGGCGCTGGCCTGGCTGCGCGGTCAAGGTGTCGGCGTCAACGTTCACTATTTGCCGGTTTACTTGCATCCGTATTATCAAAAGCGATTACAGCTGCCTGCGGGATTGTGCCCGGTCGCAGAAAAGGCGAGTACTGAAATCCTTTCGCTGCCGATCTTCCCCGCATTGTCTGACTTGCACGTAGACGAGGTCGTAAAAAAACTTGAAGAATGTCAACGCTGGGCGAAAGTCGCATGAACCAGCGCAACACGGTATGCATTGTTCAAGCCCGCATGGGCAGTAGTCGCTTGCCCGGCAAGGTCCTGTGCGACTTGGGCGGCCGTCCCATGCTCGACCAAATTCTACGCCGCTTGCGGCGATCGCAAACGCTCGACCGCATCGTCGTGGCGACTTCGGACTTGCCGCAGGATCGGCCGATCGTCGAACGCTGCGACTCGCAGAAATATGACTGTTTTACTGGTAGTCACGAAGATGTGCTCGATCGATTTACCAGGGCAGCCGAATCGTTCGCCGCCGACTTGATCGTGCGGATCACGGCGGATTGTCCTTTGATCGATCCGTCCGTTGTCGATGCGACCGTTGCGATGATTCAGGCGGATGCGACGTTGAATTGCGCCAGTAATTTTTTCCCACGGCGCACGTTTCCCAGGGGATTGGACGTCGAAGTTGTGACTCGGTCCACGCTTGAACAGATTGACCGTTCAACGACCGACCCGCGCGTTCGCGAACACGTCACGCTGGCGATTTACGAGAACTCCACGAGCTTTCGGATCGGTTCGGTGATCAGCGATCAAGACTGGTCGGGCTTGCGTTGGACCGTCGACGAAGCAGCGGATCTTAAACTCGTGCAAGCAATGTACGCGACCTTCGGTGAACGAAACTTTACTTGGCGCGATTGCCTATTTGCGTATCGGCATCATCCGCAATGGCGCGAACTCAATTCCCATATTTCCCAAAAGGTAGCTTGAGTGAATTCATTTCAACCCATCTTGCTGATTCGCGCCGATGCCGACCCGACGATTGGCAGCGGACATGTCATGCGTTGCTTGGCCATCGCCCAAACCTGGCTGCGGACGGGTGGCACAGTTCATTTTGCCTGTCGCGATTTGCCCGATCCGTTGCGTGATCGCTTGGTCCGGGTCGGATGCTCTGTGCAACCTACGACAGCGAAGCCGGGTAGCGAGGCAGACGCTAAGGCTCTCAGCGAGATTGCCCGGTCCCTGGCAGCCGATTGGATCATCGTCGACGGATATGCGTTCGGCGTAGAGTTTCAGCAGCAAGTGCTGGCGACGTCCGGCCGCTTGCTGGTCGTTCGCGACGATGATGGTCCGACGCACGTGCGCGCGAATACGATCTTAAACACGAACGTGTTTGCACAACGGGAGTTCTATTCGGTGGAATCCGCGTCAGAGTTGCTCATCGGTCCCTCGTATGCGCTATTGCGCGATGAATTCCGCGATGCCGCGCGTTGCCAATCGGATGTTGCGCCGCAGGTCCGGCGCGTGCTGGTTACATTCGGAGGAGCCGATCCCAACGACATGACGTCGCGCGCATTAGCGGCGTTGGATTCATTGAATGATCCCGAATTGCACGTTGATGTCGTCGTGGGTTCCTGCTCGACCCGGCAGTCATTGCCGAGCGGTTCCAAGTATCGAATGCAAGTTCGTTGGCGTCAAAACGTGTCCAATATGGCGAGCTTGATGAGCCGAGCGGATATTGCCGTGACGGCGGGGGGCTCGACTTGCTTTGAATTGGCTGCGGTTGGCGTACCGATGTTCATTGTCGCGATCGCCGACAATCAGCTGCCGGTTGCTGAATCGCTTGGTCGCTTAGGCGCGGCCGTGTATCTCGGTCAGCAAGCCGACCTGCGCGATCCCGAATTGGCAAACGAGATTCAGGAGCTATTTCACGCCGCAGATCGACGACGTGCGATCGCTGAAACTGCCAAACGGCTTGTCGATGGTCGCGGTACTAATCGGGTCGTGGATCGAATGCTGCGGCCACTCATTCGGCTGCGGCCAGCGAACGCCGACGATTCGCGGCAATTATTTGACTGGCAGCGTGATCCCATTGTTCGACGTTGGTCGTTTTCCGAGGGCCCGAACGAGTTTGACGAACATTGCAGCTGGCTTGCCCAAAAGCTCGCGGACAAAAATAGCCACGTGTTCGTCTGCGAATCAGAATCCGGCGCAGCACTCGGCTGCGTTCGCTTGGATCTCCGATCCGGTCGCGCGGTCATTGGGTTACTGCTCGACGCTGCGTTTCGCGGACGTGGCTTGGCTGCCGTCGTTTTGGGCGCCGCACTCGATCGAATCGGCACCCAATACCCTTGCCTCGAGATCGATGCCTTGATCAAGCCCGAAAACGAATCGTCGCGTCGTTCATTCGCCGCAGTCGGATTTGCATTTCGCAGCTTGGAACGCGTCGATGGACAGCCCGCCGAGCGCTGGACAATGCGATTGGGCCAAGCAAAAGTTGCCAATTCGCCGGCCACCCTCGTCAGGCTGCCAGATTCGGTTCCCATCCCATTGGCGTCCTAATGGTAGTCACCCCCTCACCCTGCCCTCTCCCCCACGGCGGGGGCGAGGGAACAAGAAACTTGGCAACGCAAGGCGACTGAGGAAACAATGCAAATCGAAGGCCGAAAAATCGGCATTGGACAACCGCTTTATGTGATTGCGGAACTGTCGGCCAATCACGGTCAACAATTTGAATCGGCCGTCGAATTGATCGGCGCGGCGAAGGCGGCTGGCGCTGACGCGGTCAAACTTCAAACCTATAAACCCGATACGATCACACTCGACTGCGATACAGAACCGTTTCGGATACGGCGCGGAACGCTGTGGGCGGGACAGACGCTGTTCGAACTTTACCAAACGGCGTACATGCCGTGGGAGTGGCAGCCGCGCTTGATGCAGATCGCCCGCCAAGTCGGATTGCATTGTTTTTCTTCTCCTTTCGACGATTCGGCGGTCGAATTCTTGGAGTCGATCGGTGTGCCGGCTTATAAAGTCGCGTCGTTCGAAATTGTCGACATCCCGCTTCTTCGCCGGATCGGTTGCACCGGCAAGCCGGTGATTGCTTCCACCGGAATGGCGTCGCTCGAAGAAATTGAGTTGGCGGTGGAAACACTCCACCGCGCGGGAGCGCCCAGCATTGCGTTGCTGAAATGCACTAGTGCCTATCCCGCCCAGCCGCGTGACATGAACTTGTGCACGATCGCCGATTTGGCCGCCCGATTTGATCTGCCGATTGGATTGTCCGACCATACGCTGGGAATTTCGGTTCCGGTTTGTGCCGTGCCCCTCGGAGCCTGCATTATTGAGAAGCATTTGACGCTGGACCGTGCAGCCGGAGGACCCGATGCCGCGTTCTCCTTGGAGCCGCTCGAATTCAAGGCCATGGTTGACGCCGTGCGGATCGCTGAGCAGGCCATCGGCCAAGTGACTTACGGCGGTGGCGGGTCCGAGTTAGCGTGCAAGACGTTCCGACGCTCGTTGTTCGTTGTGCGCGATGTCGTTGCCGGCGAATTGCTGACTGCGGAGCACGTGCGATCGATCCGGCCCGGTGATGGCTTGGAGCCCAAGCACCTCGATGCCGTCATCGGCCGGCGCGCCGCCAGCGATCTACCGCGCGGCACACCGTTGCAATGGAAACACGTCGCATAAAAGCTCTAAACACCATACGTCATTCCGGGCTGAGATCCGGAATCCATCTTCCATGGATGGAGGAATTGCCGGACCGCGCAGATTCGAGAAGAAGGAACCAAAATAGAGCAATTGCGACAGTTTTTTGGACTTGCGCCAAGGGCGTGTCTTCGCTAAATTATTGCCTCGCATTGGCGCGCAAGGATTGAACCGCGCCGCGGCGGATTTATACGTCAAGGACGGCGAAGCATGAAGAATCTGGGACGAGCGCTACGGATGTCGCTCAAGTACCGCTGGTCCTTTGTGGGAGCGACGCTCTGCTCGATACTGGTTGCGGTATTCTGGGCAGGCAACATCGGGGCCGTCTTGCCATTTGTTGAAGTCGTCTTCAAACAGCAGTCGCTGCACACGTGGATTGACGAACGAATTGTCGCTTCGCAGCAAGCAGTCTCAAAAGCCCAAAGCGAAATCCGCGAGCTGACAACCAAACTCAATTCGGCGGATCCAAGCCAGCGCGCAAACTTGACCCGCGAAATCGACCGCGTCAATTACACCAGTCAAGCGGAGCAAAAAAAAGCGGAAGCCGCTCGCTATTTTGAGCCTCTGATCAAGAGCTACCTCCCCAATGATCCGTTCCAGACTCTGCTCTGGATGGTGTGCTTTGTTCTGATCGGGACTTTTTTGCGAGGCCTTGCCTTGATGGGCAACATGGTACTCGTCGCCCGGATAGGGCAGCGTACGGTGCTCGACCTACAGAATGCATTCTTTCGCCGAACACTGCAGATGGAATTGAATGCACCGGGAGGTCCGGGTACAGGGGACTTAGTTGGGCGCATCCGTGGTGAAACGGGAGCCATTGGAACCGCCATCACCACTCTCTATGGAAAAACGTTCCGCGAGCCGCTGAAAATGATCGCGTGCCTTGGCGGGGCCGCTTGGATCAACTGGCGGCTGTTGCTGTTTTCGATGGTCGTTTGTCCCTTGGCCGGATTGTTGATGGTATTGCTGGCGCGTTCCAGCAAGCGAGCGAACCGCCGGGCTTTCGAAGAATCCGCACGTCTTGCCAATCGCTTATTCCAAGCCTTGACGCATTTAAAAATCGTCAAGGCCTTTACGATGGAGAACCACGAGCGGCTTCGCTTTCGCGCCATTGCGCAAGACGTCAACCGCAAAGGAATGCGGATCGCGATCTATCAAGCCATCGCGCGGATGAACAATGAAATAATGGGTGTCAGTATCACATGCATGGCGTTCGTCGCGGGTGGTTATTTGGTGATGAACGGCGAGTTGTTTTTCATCGGCATTCGCCTGTGCAGCAGCCCGATGAGCTTTGCCGAAATGATGACGTTTATGGCGTTTTTGGTCGGCATATCGGACCCGATGCGAAAAATGGCCGACGTATATACGCTGCTTCAGACCGGCATGGTCGCCGCCGACCGCGTCTTTCCACTGATCGACCGCGTCCCCAGCGTCGTCAGTCCACGCAACCCATTGCGGGTTCCCGCCGCGAACATCGAAATCACGTTTTCGAATGTCGGTTTTTCCTACCAGCCCGGTCGGCCGGTATTGGAGGATGTATGCGTGACCATCCCGGCCGGCTCGTGTGTGGCACTTTTGGGTCCCAACGGATGCGGCAAGAGTACGCTGATCAACCTGCTCCCTCGCTTCTTCGATCCGCAGTCCGGCAGCGTCTTGCTCAACGGCGTAGACCTTCGAAAGATGCGGCTTAAGGAATTGAGGCGAACGATTGGTTACGTGACTCAACAGACGATGCTCTTCGACGACACGATCACCAACAACATCCGCTACGGGTCGCCCAATGCAAGTCAAGAACGCGTCGTTCAAGCCGCCATCAAAGCCCACGCCCACGCCTTTATTGAGGCGAACTTGGATCGCGGCTATGAGAGCATGATCGGCGAGCAAGGTGGCAAATTGTCGGGCGGACAACGCCAGCGCTTGGCCCTAGCCCGGGCGATTTTGAAGAATCCACCGATCTTAATCCTCGACGAAGCCACCAGCCAGATCGATCCCGAAAGCGAGTCGCTGATCCACCAAACGTTGGCCGAGTTCATTCGCGGACGCACGACGCTGATGGTCACCCATCGGCTGTCCACATTGGAATTAGCGGATGCGATTTTGATCATGGACCAAGGCCGCGTGATCGATTACGGCACGCACGAGGAACTATTGGCGCGTTGTCCAACGTATCAGGCCCTTCGACACACGGAGATGAAGATCGCGGCGTAGCCCCCGCGAAACGACATTAGCCCCCATCCCTTGCTGGGAGCTGCCATGTTTTATTCCCTCCCCCTCGTGGGGAGGGCTAGGGAGGGGGGACGGTGGAAATGAAACCATGAGAAAAGTTTGACGATGCGAGGAAAGTCGCCCCAATTCGAAGGAACACGAACATGTCAGCCGCTGAACGACTGCCGATCGCACGATTTGAGACTATTCGCTTTGCAGCAGACGTCATTCGCGCCGAGGCCAAAGCTTTGGAACAGCTTGCCGCTCGGCTCCCCGTCGAAATGGACGATGCCGTGCGAATGATCGTCCGATGCAGTGGCGCTGTGATTGTGACCGGCGTCGGCAAAGCCGGATGGATTGGCCAAAAGATTTCTGCCACGTTGGCCTCGACCGGATCGCGTAGCCATTTCCTTCATCCCAGCGAAGCGATGCACGGGGACTTGGGCCGCATAGGCGACGACGACCTCGTCTTGGCTTTGTCCAATAGCGGCGAAACTGATGAGTTACTTCAGATCGTTCCGGCAATCCGCCGCCGCAAGATTTCGCTGATCGCAATCACCGCTGATGCGTCGAGCTCGCTGGCTCGACAATCTTCTGTGGCGATTTGCTACGGGCGTTATGCCGAAGCTTGTCACTTGGGACTTGCTCCATCGACCACGACGACGGTCATGCTCGCCGTCGGAGATGCGCTGGCCTTGGTCGCCTGCCGCGAGCGGCAGTTTCAATCGCCGGATTTTGCAAAGTTCCACCCCGGAGGCAGCCTCGGTCGAAGTCTGACGAATGTCGAAGAGATCATGCGTCCACTGACCCAATGTCGAATCGCCGATCAAAGCGAGACAGTTCGCGCCGTGTACGTTCGCCTGCAGAATCCACAACGACGAAGCGGCGCAATCCTCGTGACCAATGACGCAGGAGTCCTGGTTGGCATGTTTACGGACAGTGATTTGGCGCGGCTGCTCGAGCGGCAGCAAGACGAAAGGCTCGATGGCCCAATGTCCAACGTCATGACGCACAATCCGATCTCCGTGGCATACGGCGAGCGGACGCTCTTGGCGGTTGAGACCATAGCCTGCCACAACATCAGTGAACTTCCCGTTATCGACTCCCGCGGCAAACCCGTCGGACTAATCGACATCACCGACGTAGTAAATCTCCTCCCGCGAACCGGTTGACCTACGTCGTATTGCGACCGACTATGTAGCCGCCTCTGTGTGGAGAGGCAAACTCGCAATCGACGGCACGCATCAAGTCGTCGTTGGTACAATGGCGCGCTCGAATGGTTGGCAATTTGCGCGAGTTGAGCGTGGGAGGCACAGTTCTTCCGACGGTTAAGGAACACCTATTCGGATCCATTTCGCAAACCAGATTTTCGAAAGGTTTCGGGGGATGAAACATGACGAGATACGTGACCCTGTTCGTATTGGCATTTCTCAGCACGTTCGGAGTTTCCACATCGATGGCAACGCAAATTAAACCGCGGGCCCGCGACTTGGGAGTGCCATTTGACGGCACGCCCGGGCCGATGAATGCGAGTACCGATGTCCCTGGTGTCGAAGTTGGTTATTCAACTCTTATTTCTGGCGCCGGTAAATTAGAGGTCGGCGTCGGACCGGTCCGCACGGGCGTCACCGCGATTGTCCCACGCGGCAAGGAATCGGCCCGCGATTCCGTCTTTGCCGCTTGGTATTCACAAAACGGCAACGGCGAGATGACCGGAACGACCTGGATCGACGAAAGTGGATTTCTTGAAGGACCGGTCATGATTACCAATACGCATAGCATTGGCGTTGTTCACGATGCCGTGATTGCGTGGCGAGTGAAACAAGGGAAACCAGATCCCACCGGCTATTGGTGGTCATTGCCGGTCGTTGCCGAAACATACGACGGTGGACTCAACGATATCAATGGTTTTCACGTGAAGCCCGAGCATGCCTTCGCGGCGCTCGACAGCGCAAAGTCAGGGGCCATCGCTGAAGGCAATGTCGGCGGCGGCACGGGAATGATCTGCTACGGTTTCAAAGGCGGAACAGGTACGGCCTCACGAAAGCTGGGCGACAAATCGGGCGGTTACACCGTAGGAGTATTGGTGCAAGCCAATCACGGCAGCAAGCGGCAAATGCTGATCGCGGGTGTTCCGGTGGGACGCGAGCTTTCCGAGAATCAGAAAGACCTAGGCTCGCACTGGCGCGAGAGTGAAGACGTGGGATCGATCATCATTGTGGTCGCTACGGATGCCCCGCTGTTACCACATCAACTGGAACGCTTGGCTCGCCGCGCGACGATGGGGCTGGCACGCAGCGGAGCGACTTCTGGCAATGGTTCGGGTGACATATTCATTTCGTTTTCAACGGCCAACGCGGGTGCCGCGAAAGACGACGGAGTTGTTCGATTGCAGATGCTTCCGAATAATCGAATGAATGCGTTGTTTGAAGCGACGGTGCAAGCGACGGACGAGGCGATTGTGAACGCGTTAATTGCGGCAGAAACAATGACGGGCATTAACGACACGAAAATTGACGCCTTGCCACATGAGCAGCTAACGAAAATTCTGGAAAAGTATGGCCGGTTGGTACAGGTGGACAAAAAGTAAACTACCACGCTAATCTCGACTGTATAATAGGTTGCGTACAAAGGGCACGAGCGCTTATTCCAAGAGGCCGAAATGCGCCCGCACAAAACCGAACCCCATCGACGGCACTTTCTCCAAGGGATCTGCGCAGCCGGGGCATTTTTTAGCCTTCACGACCTCATCACCGCGAACGAATTGGAATTGCGTGAATTTTCAACGGAAGACGACGACGATAAACCGCGCATCTTGCAATTAGAATTATTGAGTTCCGCTCCAATGGCCGAGATGAAGCAGTTCTATCACGTCACATTGGGTCTGCCCATCGTCGAAGAAAAACCGAATCGACTTACGATCGACGCGGGACTAACTCGGATCTCATTCCTGGAATCGGCGGAGGCCGACGGTAAACCGTTCTACCACTTTGCATTTAACATCCCCGAAAACAAAATTCTGGCGGCGCATCAATGGCAGAGGGAGCGGTGTCCACTTCTCCCGATCCCGGAAAGACTTCGCGACGCAAAATTCCCCGACGACGTGGTGAACTACAGCCATTGGAACGCCCATTCCGTTTTCTTCTTCGACCCGGCCGGAAACGTCGTAGAGTACATCGCCCGGCACGATTTGAAGAACGCCGCGAGGGGCGACTTCAGCAGCGAGGACATTCTCTACGCCAGCGAAATTGCGTTTGTCGTGGACGACGTGACCGCGACTGCCACGAAATTGAAAGAAATCACCGGGGCTGAGCAATACCGAGGGGCCAGCGACCAGATCGCCGCGATCGGCGACGAGCACGGCCTGCTCCTCGTGATGAAGCGCGGCCGAATGATCAGCTTTGATTCACCACAACGGAAGGAAGTGAGCGTCTTTGCGACTA
The DNA here is from genome assembly GCA_041745295.1 of Pirellulaceae bacterium. Taxonomy (GTDB): domain Bacteria; phylum Planctomycetota; class Planctomycetia; order Pirellulales; family Pirellulaceae; genus JANMEB01. The sequence goes on from JBGTJE010000028.1 coordinate 159,544, forward strand.
CGGCAGCCGTGCGCGGCCAACGGCCAGCGAAGTACGAGCACCCCGAGTTCCCCTACGAACTCTCCGTCGAGAATTAGCTCCATCACTTCCGGATGCTCGCTTTTGGCAAGGCCTGGCGGATCTGGTCAAGACCTTGCATCGTGACGCCGTGATCGGGCAGCGAGACCTGCTCTAGTTTGTCCATGTCTTTGAGGTGCTCCAAGCCGGCGTCTGTGACCAGAGTCTCATGCAAATAGAGGACTCGCAATTGAGCGAGCGGCACTAATTCGGCCAACCCTTGATCCCCGACCGTGGTAAAGGAAAGCGAAAGATCCTCCAACCGTGCACAATCCTGCAAATGCACAAGCCCAGCGTCGCCAACTTCCGTGCCGCTAATGTGGAGTTCGCGGAGTTGCGATAGAGGCCGCAGTCGCTTAAGCCCGACGTCAGTAATCGAACAATTGTCGAGCCAGAGAACCTGCAATTGCGGCAACGCACGCAAATGCGACAATCCCGCATCCGTGACGCTGGTTTGGCGAAGACTCAGCCAGTGGAGTTCGTTTAGGTCCCGGAGATTCTTTAGACCCGCGTCCGTCACCCGCGTCGCGGTCAGGTCCAGCTTCCGTAAATTGGTTAGCCCGCGCAACTCGGCCAAGCCCGCGTCGTCGACGCACTTCGGCAAGTGCAGGGTCTGAAGATTCGTTAGGTCCTTTAGTTGCTGCAGCCCCGCCGCGGTGAATTGGTTATCCTGATTGTCGTCCGCCCAAGGTACCGTTCGCAGGTCCAGCTCTTTCAGTTCCATCATTCCTCGCAAGTGATTCAGGCCGTCGTCCGTGAGCGAGCAGAACTTGACTTCGAGCGATCTCAGCTCGGTCAGGCCCTGGAGTTGTTCGAGCTCGCGGTCCGTCATTGCCTCGGAGATTTTCAAGCGGCGGAGGTTTTTCATTCCGCGCAAGTGGGCCAGGCCCTGGAACGTCGCGCCGCAGCCATTGAGTTCCAGCGTCTCCAGCTGCGTCAAATTGGCGAGGTGCACAAGGCCGGCGTCAGTAATGCCGGTGCGCCAACTGCGCGAGATTCGCAGCTCGCGGAGATTCGTGAGGTCCTTTAAATGCGAGAGGCCGTCGTTGGTAACTTGATCCACCTGTAGATCCAGTATTTCGAGTCGCTTCAATTCCTTGAGATTGGCCAGCCCCGCGTCGGTAACTTTATCGCTATGGATCTTGAGCCTTTTCAGGCCAGTCAGCTCCCGCAGGTGCGCCAAGTGTTCATCGGTGACAGTGTAGGTGACCCAGAAAGGCTGATAGTACGACATCTCGACCGCGATCGGCTCCGTTGGATCCTGCGGGTCGAACTCGATGCGGTCCGTGACTTTATCCAGTGCCGCAATGGCCGCCTCTTTAGGCGACCAGGCCGCGCCCTGGCCGCAGCCGGCCAAAAGGATCGTCAGCAGACTTGGAAGGAGGAGCAAATGCCGTTGAGTTTGCATGGTCGTGGCCAGAGTGCTAGGAAATCTCTGTGGTAATATACGCTGTGACACGCTGCTGCTGCTTGCGTACTGGCCAGCCAGCCGCGCATCGAACGACCGGAGAATCGTCAGAATCAGTGATACCCGCATAGAGCGGAGCGGACCGAAGTGACACTGGACGAAGTGGACGATGACGAAGATTATTACTGCGTTAGCTGCCGGCCTATCTGTATTGCAATTCGTTTGGGGCCAGGAATCCAACTGGCCACTGGAACGCTATCGCAATATCGAGTTCCCCCCCACAGTGGAAAATCTTGGCAAAGGCTGGCAGGATCGCGTCGCGCTCGAGTATGACATTATCAATAAAGCGGATCTCGAATCGCTCCGAGCCGCGCTAGACGACGAAAACCCCTTCGTGCGTGCCATGGCGGCACGGGCGCTCGGCATCTTGGAGGACAAAGATTCCGCCGATGCGCTCGCCGAATTGGTTGAGTCGGATCCGGAGTATTTGGTCCGCATTCGAGCGGTCGAATCGTTGAGTTTGCTCAAGATGAAGCCCGAAGTCATCGAGCTGGCAAAGAAGGACCCCGATGCGGGCGTTTCTTGGACGGTCGCACTCTTGGCCGGCCAGCTCGAAAGCGAAACGAATTATGCTGCTCAGATACGGGAGGCCTACGCGAAGGGAATCTCGCGCGACGAGATGGGGTCCGCCCAAGTCGGACTGCCCGCGCCGGATTTTTCCGCGACAACGAGCGACGGAAAGCCGTTTAAGCTTTCTGACGTCCTGGGCCAAGAACCCATCGCGATCTATTTCGCTGCCTTCGACGGCTGAGGGGGCTGAATGCACGAGCAGGCGCAGTTGCGCCTCAAGAAGGACGAGATTGAGAAACTTGGCGCGGAAGCGTTCGTTGTCTTGGCGACCGACCTTTGCCGCACCATAACATTCAAGGAAGAGAATCTGCTTCTCTCCAAGGGCGATGGCCCATTTTCCAAACAGGAGAGTCTCGTTTTCGCAACGGCCCTTTCAGACCCCGCGGGACGAGCGTCGGCGCTCTACGGCGTTTCCCGAAAATGCCTGCGCTGGGGGAGCCGGGTGGAGAACCAACCCTGCTGGTTCGTCATCGATCGCACCGGAACGATCACCTACATCGCGGAGCCGACCTTCTCAACGCCGACCTCCTACGTGACCGACATCGATCTTCTCATCGAAGAGTTGCGGAAGGCGGCCCAATAACGGGACGACCGATTGGTACTCGATTCGTCTGAGTCGAACGCGCAAGCGTCGGGTGAATCGTCAAAAGATGATGGCCGTCGGGCTTTGTCAAACCAAAATAACAGGATCGCGAGACAGCTTACTGTGGCATATCCCTGAGTCCTCGAAAGGCGTGGCGAAAAACCACGGATGCGCCAATCGCTTGTTGCCACCATCCTTCGAAACGGCTCTTAGCCGCGGAGCGGCGACATTCTCCTAGCCGTGGGTTGGCACCCTGATCATTACCCACAAGTTTACGGTTCAATGGTGGGATATGTTCGATGGATCGTGTTTGATAGCGTGCCGAAGGATTACATTTCTTGGATCGGAGGTTTGGATTTTTGTTTGGGATGATGCGTAT
>JBGTJE010000029.1:0-18495 GCA_041745295.1 Pirellulaceae bacterium
GGAGAGTCCTGAAATAGTAGCGTGACTCGTGGAGAGCGAAGCTTGTGGAGTTGTGTTTTGAGTTGGGTTGGGGTTGAGAGTGGTTTGGGATTTGGGATTCGAGGTAGAGTAGCGTTTGGGGGTGCAGTTGTCAGTGGACAAGACGGTATCGTGCTTTACGGTCTAACTGCAGAATTGGCGTTTAGCAAATAGAATCGCCACGAGCCGCTTGAGATTGACGGCGAAGCAGGTCATGTATTGTTGGCAGGCAACTTTGGTTCGTCCACGGTAGCGTGCCCGCCTTCCTCCATGATGCCGCAGCACCTCGTTGAGTTTACGTTCGATCGCTGGATGTTGCTTGCGGACCTGGCCGAACTCCTCGGTTTGGGAGCGCTCGCGGGCACGGCAATACTCGGCTTCATAATCGTTTTTGCTCACGGTCTTTCCAAAAGCCCCTTGACCCGGATGCGCCATGCAGCGGCGGACGAGCGGACAAGCATCACATTGCTTCCGCGTAAAGCGAAAAATCGAGCTTCGCTTCCGCTCATCGCGCTGCCGATACTGCGATGGTTGGCCGGCCGGGCACCTGACATGCGATCGGTCGGGAGCTAGGCGAAAATCGGTCGCCGGGAACAACGCCTCGGAAGCATTCGGTTTCGGCGGAACAAAAGGTGTTACCGCCAGACCGTTCGGATCCTCGAATTCGCGGAGCATCGGTCCGTTGAAGCCGGCGCCATCGATCGAGATCGCGGCGATGTCATTCCCCTGGGCCGATTCTTCTTGACGGACTAACTGGATCGCATCCTTGGCTTCGTCCCCACCCGCTTCGAGTACGTTCATTTCGGTAATCAGTTCACTGTCAGCGTCCATCAGGATGTCCAGCACATATCCGTCATACCAATCCCCATGTTTCCCCCGACGCGCTTCGGGATCCACCACGCTGAGCGTGCGACGGCCACTGGTCGGATCGGCCTGATCGGCGAGTATCTTCCGGGCCAATTCCCGCAATTTCAACAAACGGTTCCAGGCTTTCTCCGGTTCAGTTCCCTCGGGCCGGGGAAGACCTTCGGTCCAAGCCACCATCTCTCGCAAATGGGTTGCCCGCGCGTCCAACCGTTCGCTCATCTCCAAAGTCCGGGTGCGATCCCGGATCAACCCGGCGTTGATCCGATGGCCTTCTGCCGTCTCGGGATCAAATACGGCTGCGGCTGCGAGCAATCGGTCGCGAATCTGGCCTAACAGGCCCAACGTCGTAGGGACGGCGATGTTGGCGATCACGTGACTCGCATCCTTCAAGCGGAGACGATCCTTCACCAATCCCGCGCCTCGCGCCATTGCGATGATTGTCTGGAATACTTGGTGGAATCCTTCGGCTCCCAAGCGACCACGAAAGCGGCTCAGCGTGCTTGGATCGGGCAAACGAAAATCGAGGCCCACTTGAAGAAAGTATCGAATGGCAACATCCGTCTCCGCACGTTCGATCACTTGATGATCGGACAGATTGTAAACATACCGCAAATACTCCAGCTTCAAGAGCAACACCGGCTTAATCGCTGGCTGTCCTTCATGGGCCGAATAACGCTGATGCAGGATCTCTTCGAAGCGATTCCAATCGATCGCCCCCAGCGCCCTTACCAAGGGGTGGTCCGGCGGGATGCAGGATCGAAACACTCGCTGGTCGAGTTCGGACAACGCGTAACGCCACGGCTCTTCTTTCAACATGGCCATCCTCCTCCTCATACGACGCCAACGCTACCAACCAAATCATATACCCCTCGACGATAGTATTTCAGGACTCTCCGTAGGCGCCGGCAAAAATCTCCCGTTCGCTCCGCCGGCGCCTACGGCTGGGCGTTAAACGAGTGGGTGTGACTTGTTCAGTCAGAGGAAACTGACAAATTCAAAGATGGATGCGCGGTGTTGTCACGCGTCACCTTCCATGGTTGCCACCTCGCGGTATCGCTGCGAAACGAGATGCAACGCTGACGGGCGCCGATGCGCACGTAAGCCACATTAATCTGGTCGTCGAACTGATCCATTAATATCGTGTTCTTGATTTGAATATCACTCGGCGATGCGCGGTCGATAGGGAACTCGAAATAGAGCCAAACTTGTTGCGTTTCAAGCTCATGTCCGAGCCACTGCAGGGTCCGCGGCGTGTCGCGGTTGATCCGAACTTGGAACTCGTCGTGCAAGTAATCTTGCAGCAGTTCGGCGAGATCCGAATCGCTTTCGACATTGATCTTGCGGCCCGACCGCGCGCTCAGCACCTGTGACAGGTCATCCGGAAAAATGCACAAAGCGACCTCAAAACTGCTCGTTTCTGCATTGAATTCGACGGTCGCGCGCGTGGCGTGCAGCGGATGATCGCCCGTGGCGGAAGGGGCGAATGCCATCAAGACGCCGAGTGCGATCAGCATGTTGCACCGAAGTCGAGAGATCATTTGGCAACTCCCAAACCTGCCTTTTGCATAGCGTTGGGCGATTTTTGTTCCTTAAACAACTGGAAACGCGATTTGGCGACTTCGGGCGGGTAGTGGTTGTTGGACAAGTCGACATCGGCAGTCTGCAGCCGCGGATCCAAGGTGACCTTCTTGAGCTGTTTGGGTGTGATGAGGAGGTGCGACGCCTTGACGTTGTCGCGGGCCCAAATCTCGGCCGGCAAGTGAATCGAGTCGCTCGAACCGTCGTCGTATTCGACTTGGAAAATGATGGGCATCACCAAGCCACCGAAATTTTTAACGTCGATCAAATAAAAATTGGTCTCATTGGTTAGCAGCGCGCGTTCTTCCTCGGACAACGACGCCACCAATTCGGCGTATTGTTCTTGGTCTTGTTCTGTGGTAGCGAGCGGATCGAATTCGTTGTAGAAGTCGTTAAGCGAAGGGAATTCGTGCGACCGTTTGACCAAAGGTTCGTTGCGCTCTTCCGAAAGCGACTTGGGCTTCTGGTCGCGAATGTCCCGCTTGAGTTGTTTTTCGATCTCGGGATTCTGCGTGTCGATATTGAATTGTCGCACCCTGTCGATGGCTAAATCGACGTGATCGGTCGAGTAGAACCAGCCTCGCCAAAACCAGTCGAGATCGACCCCCGAGGCGTCTTCCATGGTGCGAAAGAAGTCGGCGGGCATTGGACGTTTGAACTGCCAACGGCGGGAATATTCGCGAAACGAGTAATCGAACAGTTCGCGGCCCAAAATCGTCTCGCGCAGGATGTTCAGCGCCGTGGCCGGTTTGGAGTACGCGTTGGGACCAAACTGCAGCAGCGATTCCGAATTGGTCATGATCGGAACTTGATTCTCGCTTTTCATGTAATTGACGATGTCACGCGGCTCTCCCGCGTCGGATGGATACCTGTCCTCCCACTCTTGTTCGGACAGGTACTGCAAGAACGTGTTCAGACCTTCATCCATCCACGTCCATTGCCGCTCGTCACTATTCACGGTCATTGGGAAGTAGTTATGGCCCACTTCGTGGATCACGACGGAGATCAAGCCATATTTAGTATTATCCGAATAGGTCCCGTCGCTTTCCGGCCGCGGGCCGTTGAAGCAGATCATGGGATACTCCATCCCACCGATCGGGCCGTTGATTGAGCTGGCAACTGGGTAGGGATACGGAAAGGAATACTTGGAGTAGACATTGAGCGTATGGACGATCGCATGAGTCGAGTACTTGCTCCAAAGGGGTTCGGCCTCATTTGGGTAGAACGACATCGCCATGACTTTGTTGCCGGAGACATCGTGTTGCAGCGCGTCCCAAATGAACTTGCGGCTCGACGCAAACGCGAAATCGCGAACCTGCTTGGCGGAAAAAACCCATGTCTTCGTGGTGGTTTCTTTGGATGCCTCGTTGGCCTTGGCCTCTGCCGGAGTCACGACGAACACGGGTTCGGTGGCGGACTTGGCTTCTTCCAATCGCTGTTGTTGGTCTTCGGACAAGACGTCCTTGGGATTGAGGAGAACTCCAGTTGACGAAACGACATGATCAGTCGGTGCGGTGATCCGCACGACGTAATCGCCGAACTCGAGCGTGAACTCGCCGGAACCCAAGAATTGCTTGTGCTGCCAGCCGATGTTGTCCGTGTAGGCACAGAGCCGCGGAAACCACTGCGCGATCTCGTAGATGTAATTGCCGTCGTCGGGGAAAAACTCGTACCCCGAGCGTCCGCGAACTTGCCGCGCGTTGTTGATGTGGTAATCCCAATCGACTTGGAAAGCAAAGGATTGACCGGGTGCAAGCGGCCGCGGCAGGTCCACCCGCATCATCGTCTTGACGATTACGTGCGGCAAATCCGCGCCGTTTTCACCATTCTTAACGGCTGAGATTGTCATTCCACCGTCAAAGCTTCCACGCTCGAGCATCGCTTTCATAAAACGGAAATCGATCCGATCTCCGTCGAAAAAGCTGCGGGACTTGACCGCGTCCGAATCGGGTTTGTGAATGTTCGGATCCAACTGCAGCCAGAGAAACTTTAGGGTGTCCGGCGAGTTGTTGTGATAGGTGATTTTCTCCGAGCCCACGATTCGCTGTTGCTCGTCGTCGAGCGTCACGTCGATTTCGTAGTCGACTTTTTGCTGCCAATAGTTGTGACCGGGAGCGCCGGAGCCTGTACGATACTCATTCGCGGTTGGCAGCAGCTCTTCGAGCTGACGGAATTTGTCTTGCTGATCGAACTTCTTGATCGATTGCGCATTGACCTGCCGCGCGCCAGCCAGGATTCCCAAAACCACAAACAATGCTATGACTCGGCGCATGAAGAAAGTCTCCAAAGAGAGGGCGGCGATACCTTGGTCGGCAAGGCATTGCTTCAAAATATCAGCCGCTTGGCGCTAGCCCCCAGTTTTTCGTTGAGCAAGATGCAAAAGAGGATGAACCCCCCTCCCTAGCCCTCCCCGCCGAGGGGAGGGAACAGCTGGAAGCCCACTCCATTTAAATTCCCGCGGCGATTGATCACAAGGCTGCGGTTGAGAAATCAGGCGCAGTTTGTCAGAAATCGTACGACGGTAAACGGTTTTCTTTGTTTAAGCCGCGCAACGGCTGGCGATTCGCCCTTTAATCACAACGCATGCTGGGAGCCACGGTATCGTCGCTCACGCAGATGGAACTCTCGTTTAAAACCGCAATTAACTGCTCGACTGAAACCAATCCGCGCGCCCAGCGAGGCAAGTCCGTCGCGAAGATCGTATCGGTTCCGTTTGCCGGGTGTTGAATCTGCATTTGCAAATGATGCAAACACATCGGAGCATCGCCCGGGGCCATGGTCTGACAAACGCCCTCCTGCTCGGCGACGCCGTAGATCGGATCGCCCACGATGGGGTGACCAAAATCCCACAAGTGAATTCGAATCTGGTTTGTTCGTCCGGTCAGCGGGTGAATGAGCAACAGCGACGTACCGTCGTCGATCCGCGACAGAACGCGGATATGTGTTTGGCAGGGGACGCCCGATTCGTCGGCGACTCGGCGTCCGCCATCGCGCGGTCGCACGCTGATCCTTTGATTGATCGTAAACGCATCGGGGGTTGGATGACCCTGAACTTTGGCGAGATACGTCTTGCGGATGGTCTTCAATTCGAATTGAGCCTGTAATTGCGCGGCGATGCGCCGCGACTTGGCGAGCACGACAACTCCCGTCGTGTTGGCATCCAAGCGGTGTTGCGGACGCGGAAACAGCGGCCGATACACCAGGTCCAAAATCCGGACAAGCGTATTTCGGTTGAAGCGTCCGCAGGGATGGACCGGCAGCGGCGCCGGCTTATCGACGACGATCAGCGAAGAATCTTCAAAAAGGACCCGGATATCGACCGCGACGGGCGGCTCCACAGTTTGCGGAATCAAGTGCACCATTCGCTGTCCGCCGCGCAGCAGTTCGGTGGCGGACAACGGGCGGCGATTGCTTTGAATGCGGCCCTCGTCGATCGATTTCAGCCAATCCGTGCGTTGGATTTGCGGATGCGTGGCCGCCAAGAATTCAATCAGTTGATATCCGTCAAAAGTCGCCGCAACGTTGAGCGGACGGATGTTGTCGTAGGGTTGGCTCCCAGGCAGCGGAGAAGTGACTTGGGCGATTTGCCGCTGCCGCCGATCGATCAAGCGGCGCAATTGCTCATCCGGATCGATGTAGCAATGGGGACACCAATGCCCAGGCTGGTAATGCTGCGATTGGCGATCCCGAGGCGATAGAACGGACTGGCAGGCGTAACAGAGTGCGGTTTCCGCTTCGAGCAAGCTGGGATCGAGCGCCACGCGTTTATCGAACACAAAGCATTCGCCTGTATAGTGCTCGCCCCCGACTTCTTCAAAGTATTTTAAAATCCCGCCATCGAGGTGATAGACTTCGGCAAAGCCGTTTCGCAACATGAACGGCGCGGCCTTTTCGCAGCGGATGCCGCCGGTGCAGAACATGACCAGCGGCGTTTTCGGATCTAAGTTGAGCGCCGCGACGGCTTGGGGAAATTGCCGAAAATGGTCGATGCCGGCGGGCACTGCCCCGGCGAAGGTTCCCACCTCGATTTCGTAGATGTTGCGCACGTCGAGCAGCGTAACTTCACGTTTTTCGTCGAGCCATTGTTTCAAGAGCGCGGGACTAATCCGCGGGGCGGCGTGGCGAATGGGGTCCACGTCGGGAACTCCGAACGAAATGATCTCGCTTTTGATTTTGACCAACATCCGGTTGAACGGTTGAAGCCCGCTGGGGCTGCGCTTGACTTCCAATTTGTGGAATTCAGGACGCCGCGAAAGAGATTCTAGAAACTGGTCAATGGCCAGATTCGGGCCAGCCACGAACAGGTTGATGCCTTCCCGGCTAAGCAGGATCGTTCCTTTGAGATTCAGCGTACGAGTTGTTTGCCGCAATGACTCGCGCAATTCGGGCAAACCGTCGAGGGCGACGAACCGGTACGCGGCCACATTGACAAAATCCGTCATTGATTGACTTGGCACGCGGCCTCATTCGTTTCAAAAAATAATTCGTAGCTGAACGCGCCAGAGTTTCGGCGCGGGTGGCTTCGTCCTTCCCAAAGTCTGGCGACTTCGGCTACTACGCATGAAACCGATTGTAATATTCCGGCACGATTCTTGGACGTGGCAGTTTAAGAAATCGATGCGGCGCGTATAATCGGAACTGGAGCCGACGAAGGTTGGGTCAATTCACGGGCAAATTGCCTGGGAAACCAGTCACGCAGCCGAGCGGCGGCAAGGTAGAGACCAGTGGACGACTGTTCCGATGCAGCCAAGAAAAAGTGAAGGGCCCCTGTTCGCCGCTACAGAGACCCTTCTGGTTTGGCTGTCCGAAAGAGAGGATTTGACTCCTCAGGATCGGAGACCCACAGCCAATCTGTGGTATCGGAACGCCAGCAAGAGGACTTTAAGCCAACGCGGCGTACGGATTTCGTGGTATAGCCGGAAAAGTCTCGCTTCGGCGAGTCGCAGATAACTGTTTGAGGAGCCCGATGATCGCGCAAAAGTCTGCCAAGCTTGCCCTGGAAAATGGCAAAGTTTTCCACGGAGTTAGCTTTGGGGCTGAAGGTGAGACTGCCGGAGAGGTCGTCTTTAACACTTCGATGACCGGCTACCAGGAGATCCTCACCGACCCCAGCTATCGAGGCCAAATCGTTACGATGACCTACACCCAAATCGGGAATTACGGGGTCAACGAAGAGGATGTCGAGAGCGGTCAGCCGCATATGGCGGGATTCGTCGTCCGCGAGAACAGTCGAATCGCTAGTAATTTTCGCTCTACGGGATCGCTTTCTGACTACCTCGCTGCGCACGGAATCGTGGGAATTGCCGAGATCGACACGCGCATGCTCGTTCGACTAATCCGCGACCAAGGGGCGATGAAGGGAATCATTTCGACGATCGATTTGAATGATGAAAGTTTGGTTGCCAAAGCGAAAGCCAGTCCAGGCTTGGTGGGCCGAGACCTTGTGCGCGAAGTGTTACCCAAGCAGACGACGCAATGGCAACAACGACTAAGCCAATGGTGGCATCTCCAGCCCACGACGACCGGGTCGTCGAGCCCCGCCGAACGACCACATCTGATCGCGCTCGATTACGGGATGAAGTGGAACATCGCACGGCATTTGTGCGAGTTGGGTTGCGACGTCACAATCTTGCCGGGAACCGCAAGTTACGACGAGATCATGCAGTCCGAACCGGACGGCGTATTTCTTTCGAATGGGCCAGGTGATCCGGAACCTTTGGCCTACGCGATCGAGACGATCCAGCGGCTGCTGGGAGCAGTCCCGATTTTTGGAATTTGTTTGGGACACCAATTGCTCGCCTTGGCGTGCGGAGCCAAGACTTACAAGCTTAAATTTGGGCATCGAGGCGCGAATCAGCCGGTCCAAAACCTGGAAACGCTGAAAGTCGAGATCACTTCGCAAAACCATGGTTTTGCGGTCGATCCGGCGACGCTCCCGAGCAGCTTGACTGTAACGCATCGCAATCTCAACGACGACACAATCGCGGGACTTCGCCATAACGTACTTCCGGCGTTCAGCGTTCAATACCATCCCGAAGCCTCGGCGGGCCCGCACGATAGCGAGTATTTGTTCCGCGAGTTTTTGCGGATGATCGATCAACACCGCTGCGCAGTCGCTCCCAAGGCATAGTCGCACAATCGAGGAAGCATCTATCGCCAACGGCGCGACTGGAAAATGAATGTAGGGTGGGACGAGTCTTCGAGTCCCACGATGGGAGATGCTGTGGTGGGACTCGAAGACTCGTCCCACCCTACAAAGACGTCCTTTCGCACAGTGAAAGACGTCCATTAGCCGTTGGTGGCTTGCGGACTCATCCCGGCCAGCAGTTTTTCCGCAGTCTTTTGAAACGCCTCGAGGACCGACTCGGAAAATAAAACGAAGATAATATGGAGCGGCTTCTGGTCCTTCTCCAGCCAATGCTTGATTGTGCGGAGCGCGATCTCAGCGGCCGAATCCACCGGAAAGGCATAAGCGCCGCAGCTGAGCGCCGGAAAAGCGACGCGGTCGCAGTCGTTTTCGTTAGCGCATTCAAGGCTCTTTAGATAGGCTTGTTCGAGCATTTCGGCCTCGTGCGACGTTCCTTTGTGCCAAATTGGTCCGACCGCATGAATGACGAACTTGCAATTCAGGTTTCCTGGTTCGGACACCACGGCCCGGCCCGTTTGACAGCCCATTGGATAACGCTTTCGAGTGTCTTCCAGGATTTTTGGACCCCCTTGCTTGTGGATCGCGCCATCGACGCCGCTTCCCCCGGAAAGCCTTGTGTTGGCCGCGTTCACGATCGCGTCAACCCGTTGCTGCGATATGTCCCCAAACAGCAATTCAACGGTGCCGCTTCCAATGGAGTACTTCATTTTTTTAGCTCGCTCATTTACCCTGTCTTATGGCAAAATGCCAGCAAGCAGTTCTAGCAGTCCACGTTAAGAACTCGCTATCGGGAAATTGATACCTATTGTAACGATTCTTGGGGCGATTCGTTGCGGTTTTAATCGCACTCGGCAAGATATATTCCAATACCGGTTCTTGTTTCATTGTCTGGAGTCTGCATGGCCGCTCGTTGGACAACGATATGGTTTTTTGCCCTTTTTGCCAGCGTTTCGCCGCTCGTCGCAGACGACTGGTACGTTGACAACATTTCCGGCAACGACCGAACCAACGAACCTGGGGAAACCCAACCCTTCAAGACCATTCAAGCAGCCTTGCTGCGAGCCAATCCTGGCGACCGGATCATTCTGAGAAAAAGCCTGGAGCCGTATCGCGAACAGATTTCGATTACCGGTCCCAATAATTCCGGCATGCGCGGTCGACCTTTGGAGATTGTTGGCAATGGTGCGACCTTGGAAGGGGCCGAGCCCATTCGCGGAACCTCGTGGGAAGTTTTAGGCGACGACTTGTTTCAATATCGCCCCCCTCGACTCAGCCACCAACTGCTTTTCCTCGAGGGAAGACCGCTGGACAGAGTTCATAGCCCGCCCGGCGAATTGCCCCAGTTACAACCGCTTCAATGGACGCAGCGCGACGGTTGGATCGTTTTCCGAACAGAACCTGGCAAAGCCCCCTACCAATACGATCTGTCCTGTTGCCGACGGACCGTCGGCATTACCCTCTATCAGGCGCACGATGTGCTTATCAGCAATCTCGTGATCCAAGGCTTTCAGATCGACGGGATCAATGCCGCCGATTTGGTAGACCAAGCGGTTATCGATGGATGTGTGATTCGGGGAAACGGTCGCAGCGGCATTAGCGTAGGCGGTGCCTCGCGTGTTTCGTTGATCAGCTGCCTGATCGGCGACAACGGTCAGGCGCAAGTTCGCAGCGAAGGATTTTGTCAACTCGTGATCGACAGTTGCGATATCATTGAGCAAGCGGGCAGAATTCCCGTCGACAACCAAGGTGGCATCGTGGTCCGCGACGGGAAGACGATCCGCCCTTAACAGCCAGTTAGACATTGTGGAACGACGCTCCACAATTTTTTCGACACCCCTGTAAGTCGCTGCGGCGAGTGACTTGAACGCCAAATCGAAATTTGATATTCAACCGCTTGGCGACGCCGCGATGATCGTGGATTTCCTGAGTGCCTCGGCCAGCGACGTGTTGGGCCAAGTCCATTCCGCCGCGCAGATTATCGGCCAGTCTTCCTTGATGGGCTTTGTCGAGGCCGTGCCGGGATTTTCTTCGCTAACCATCCATTACGATCCGCTGCAGGCAGATTGGCCAACCATGCGCCAACGCGTTGCGGACATTGTCGCCAAGGCTCCTTCGCCCAAACTCCCCAAAGGCAAGGCCATCGAGGTTCCGGTGTGTTACGACGCCGAATTCGCCAGCGACATGGAGCTGGTGTCACGACATTGTGGGCTTTCGACAGACGCCGTTATTGCTCGGCATTCTCAGGCTAAGTACATCGTACAACTAATCGGCTTTGCGCCTGGCTTCTGCTACCTCGCGGGTTTGCCCAGCGAACTTGCCACTCCCCGGTTGGCGAATCCACGTTTGCGCGTCCCTGTCGGTTCGATCGGTATTGGCCAAAATCAAACTGGCATTTATCCGATCGAAATTCCCGGTGGCTGGAATTTGATCGGTCGAACTCCGCTGCGCATGTTTCGGCCCGATAGGCATCCGCCAACGACGGTTGCTCCCGGTGACTTGGTCACGATCAAACGCATCTCGAAAGACGAGTTTGATGCATGGCGAGAACCTGCGTGAATGAACTTCTGGTCGTCCGTGCCGGATTGTGCGCTAGCGTGCAAGACCTCGGCCGTTGGCATTTTCAACGATTTGGCGTAGCAGTCGGAGGAGCGATGGATCAGGAGTCGCATCGCATCGCGAATATGTTAGTGGGAAATGACGCGGACGCCGCGACCATTGAAATCGCCTGGTTTGGCTCGGCGTTTTCATTCGCTGAACCGGCTTTGATTTCCATAACCGGTGCGGACCTTCAGCCGGCAGTCAACGGCGTACGCGTTCCAATGGATCGTCCGATCTGGATCGATGCGAATCGGACCGTCCAGTTCCAGCATGTCAAAAACGGCTGTTACGGGTATTTGGCGGTTGCTGGGGGATTCAATACACCGCAGTCGCTCGAAAGCCGCTCCACCCACGTCCGATCGGGTTTAGGCGGACTCAACGGCCGACCGCTTCAAAATTCCGACAACGTGCCGATAGGTGCGCCAACCTCCCTAGGCCGGGCGATCTCTGCCGTGCTGAAAAAAAATAGGAGTGTATCGCCTGCCCATTCGACCGATACAAAGCTACCTAACGCCGGGCCCGAACATTGGCGAGCTGCAAACTGGTTTGTCGACCCCGGTTTCGTTTTCGAAGCCGTTGCCGGGAATGCGATCCAAGTCGTACGGGGGAGGCATTTCCGGTTGCTCGATGCGTCGAGCCAAAGACGATTTTGGGAGTCAGAATTCACGATCTCCCAAACTTCGGACCGGATGGGTTACCGTCTCGACGGGCCGGAGCTTCACTTCGTTGAAACTGTCGAGCTACTTTCCGCCGGAGTCGCACGCGGTACGATTCAGCTTCCTCCGGGGGGAAATCCAATTGCGCTTATGGCCGATGCTGCGTCGACCGGCGGTTATCCTAATATCGCTCACATCGCCAGCGTCGACTTCGCCCGCTTGGCTCAGGCACAACCTGGCGAGAGTATTCGATTTCGAGAAATTGAATTGGCGGTTGCCCAGCGGTTGATCGCTGAACGGTTCCATCGGTTTCGCCAACTCACCCGTGCAGTCGCTTTTCGTGTCGCATCCGACGTGGCCTCATAGTCTTTCGCGACCGTACACCTTTGCTGCGTTTTCACCCTTTCCGCGTTGAATCCCCTTGATCTCAACGAGTATTGATCTTAACTGCGATCTCGGTGAAGCCAGCGGCGACGAAGGACGCCGATCGGACCGACAACTGCTGCAGTGTGTTAGCTCGGCAAATATTGCTTGCGGCGTTCATGCGGGCGATAAATCAACGATGCGCCAAACCGTGATCGCCGCTCGCGATTTGGGAGTTGCGATCGGCGCACACCCCGGATTTCCTGACCGCCAAGCCATGGGACGGAAGTCCATGGCGATGTCCGCAGCCCAAATCACCGAAAAGGTTCGGAGCCAGATTCAAGAGCTATCGACGATCGCCATGGCTGAAGGTGTTCGCGTCGCGCACGTCAAACCGCACGGCGCGTTGTACCACCAGGCTAGTGAATGCCGCGAAGTTGCCGACGCCATTTGCCGGGCTGTGGCGGACGTCGACCCCTTTTTGCTGGTCGTTGGACTCTCCGGAGGGCGACTCCTCGAAGTCGGCGCCACATGGGGATTGCGCACGATTAGCGAGGTTTTTGCGGACCGGAATTATATGCCCAACGGCGGCTTAGTACCGCGAGGCACGCCAAACGCGCTGCTTCTCGATCCCGAGCTTGCCGCGCAGCGGGTACTGCAAATGATTCAGCTAGGAACAATGCTTGCCGAAAGCGGAGACTTGATTCGTGTATGTGCTGAAACGGTGTGCATTCATGGCGACCATCCCCGCGCCATCGAAATCGCTCGCGCAGTAGTAAAACACCTGTGCGATGCAGGAATTGTCATCTCGGCGTTTATTAACAAGTGAGATGAAACTGGCCCGTTAGCGAAATGAACGATTCGCGTTAATGGGGCCAAAGGAGAGATCTCGAATGGGTCTATTTGGCGAGCAAGAGCCTGAAGTCGTTCGAGGACGCAGGCACGTGCCTCCCTTTATTGGGTCGCGTGTTTTGGGTGGCACGTCCCTGAGGCGAAGCGAAGGGCGTGGGGAAAATCACTCGCCGCGAGTTACTTGTTCGGACGAAACGCGACAACGTGCCTTGGATCCGTCGTCAGGTACGGACCGTCAATCAAGTCAATGCAATAGGGGATCGCCGGAAAAACTGCATCGAGGCATTCCGAGATCGCTTTGGGCTGGCCAGGCAAATTGAGGATCAAGGTATGGCCGCGGATCCCCGCGGTTTGCCGGGACAAGATTGCCGTTGGGACTTTGCTTAATGATATTTGCCGCATCTGCTCGCCGAATCCGGGTAGCATTTTCTGGCAAACCGCCGCGGTTGCTTCCGGAGTCACGTCGCGAACCGCGGGACCGGTGCCTCCCGTCAACACAATCAGGCAGCAACCGATTTCATCGGCCAAGTGAATCAGCGTCTTTTCGATGACTGCTTGCTCATCGGGCACGATGTTGGAGAACGGTTCCCACGGGCACGTCAGAACGCGTTGCAAATAATCGCGAATTGCCGGTCCACTTCGATCCTGGTATTCGCCCGAAGTCGCGCGATCCGAGACGGTTAGGATTCCTATTTTGGCAATTGACTCGTGGCCGCGGTCTTGAGGCATTGGATAAGTTTTCAGTTTTCAGTAGAAAGCGAATCGAGTTCCTAACTAATTGTTCATTCGTCATTCATCAATGGAAATTCGTAATTGTTCCGCCTCACCCCTCAAACCTCAGGCCTCTCAGTTTCGCGACGCTGTCGGCGCAAGTCAAATCGCTATCGAGTGGCGTGACCGTGATTTTGCCTTCGCGAAGGGCGTGTTCGTCGGTCGTTACTGGACCAATTTTTGGTGGTGGGCCGTGCGTCGACCAATAATATTTTCGGTGCTTGGGATCTTGTCCTTCGACGTAATACTGGCCGCGTGAAATCGACTCCATCGGTACGATCACGATATCGCGCGGGCCGCTGATGGCGGCCGACGGAATGTTGATATTGATGCAGACTTTTGGCGACGCGCCCGTTTTTACGATTTGCTCGATCATCGGACCGGCGATTTCGGCGGCGATGTCGTATTGCATATTGTCTTCATATTCCAGGGATACGGCAAAGCTACGGATACCGCAGCGAGCGCCTTCGAGCGCCGCGGCGACCGTGCCGGAATAAAGAATGTTATTTCCCGCATTCAGGCCGCCGTTGATGCCGCTGACGATGACATCCGGCGTCCAGGGGCACAACTCGAACAAGGCGAGCTTAATGCAATCGACCGGTGTTCCCGAAATTGCGACACGAGAATTGGGCTCGGGAAAGTCGATATGGCGGGCGAATAACGGCACCAGAAACGTGATCGCTTGGCTTATGCCGCTTTGTTCGGTCAAGGGTGCGATCGTGCAGACTTCGTGATCCCGCGACAAATATTCGCGCATGGCAGCCAAGCCGCCGGCGTAAACGCCGTCATCATTGGTGAGCAGTATTTTCATCCGGCAAACCGGCCCAGCGACAGGGGAAGTCACAGAAAGCGATCATCGTAGACCGTAACGCCGAGTTGCTCAACCGGCTTCTGTTGCCAGCCGAGTCGGCCTATAATCCGCCTTCCGCGACGAGCCCCTTGGAGGCCCGCGATGCAACGGAATCGGCCCAGGGGCCGACTACCAACGTGATTTTCCGACGGCATTCGGCCGAAAGCTTTTATGACCCGCCCTTCGGCCAGCGAGCAACGCATTCTTGTCTTGGATTTTGGCGCGCAATACGCCCAGCTCATCGCGCGCCGCGTGCGCGAGTGCAATGTATTTTGCGAGATTGTACGCCACGATATTAGCCCCGAACAGATTCGTCGGCATGGCGCACGAGGCCTGATCCTGACGGGCGGTCCATCGAGCGTGTACCAAGCAAGCGCCCCGCGCTGTGATCCGGAAATCTTTTCGATGTCCTTGCCGGTGCTGGGGATCTGTTATGGGATGCAGCTCATGTGCGAGGTCCTCGGGGGCAAAGTTTCCGGGGCGACGGCCCGCGAATTTGGTCGGGCGCATCTCTCCCTTTGCGGCAACAACGGCTTGTTTGAGGGAGTAGCAAACGAGTCGCAAGTCTGGATGAGCCACGGTGACCAAGTGCAATCCGTTCCGGATGCGTTTGAAACTCTAGCTCGTACGCCGACGTGTGCATTTGCGGCGGTCAAGCACCGCCAGCAGCCGTTGTACGGAATTCAGTTCCATCCCGAGGTGAGCCACACCGAATTCGGTAACACCATTTTGCAAAATTTCGTCCGCGGCATAAGCCACTGCGATGGCACCTGGCGACTTAACGACTTTGCGACCGAAACTGTCGCGCGGTTGAGCCAAGAAATCGGCGACAGCCGCGTCATTTGCGGATTGTCGGGCGGAGTCGATTCGGCCGTTGTTGCGGCCCTGCTCTATCGGGCGATTGGACCGAGACTTTCCTGTATTTTTGTCGACAATGGGCTGTTGCGCAAGGGCGAGCAAGATCTGGTGGTCGAGGAATTCACGAAGCATTTCAAAACGGACTTGCATGTCGTTGCAGCGCAGGATCGCTTCCTGGACGCACTTCGAAGCATTGTGGACCCGCAGGAAAAACGCCGCCGAATTGGTCACACGTTCATTGAATGTTTTCAGAAAGAGGCCGAGAAGATTCCCGACGCGAGGTTTCTCGCTCAGGGCACGCTGTACCCCGATGTGATCGAAAGCGGCGTGGCGCCAGATGGCCCTGCGGCCACCATCAAACTTCATCACAACGTCGGCGGACTCCCGGCCGAACTTGGCTTCGAACTGATCGAACCGTTGCGCGACCTGTTTAAAGACGAAGTGCGTAGTTTGGGCGAACAATTGGGCCTTCCGGCAAAGATTGTTTGGCGGCACCCGTTTCCTGGCCCGGGGCTTGCCGTTCGTTGCTTGGGCGAAGTCAATCAAGATCGACTGGATATACTCCGTGAAGCCGATGCGATCGTCGTTGAGGAAATTCAAAACGCTGGACTCTATCGCCAAACGTCCCAAGTGTTTGCGGTGCTCCTGCCAGTCCAAAGCGTCGGCGTCATGGGAGACGCCCGAACGTATGAAAATGCCGTCGTCGTGCGCTGCGTTGAAACCAGCGATTTCATGACTGCCGATTGGAGCCATCTGCCGTACGAATTGTTGGCCCGCATGTCGACGCGTATCATCAATGAAGTCGCCGGCGTCAATCGCGTCTGCTACGACATCAGCAGCAAACCTCCCGCCACGATCGAATGGGAGTAGCATGACCCAACAATACATCTTCACGATGGCCAGTATGACCAAAAAGCACGGGACCAAACCGGTGCTGAACAATATTTGGCTGGCCTTTTATCCTGGTGCGAAAATTGGAGTCTTGGGCCGCAACGGATCGGGAAAGAGCACGCTCCTGCGAATCATGGCCGGGATCGATCAGGATTTTGACGGCGAGGCCAGGTTGACCGACGGCTACACCCGCGGGTTTCTTTCGCAAGAACCGGAATTGAATCCCAACAAAGATGTGTGGGGGAACGTCGAAGAAGCGGTGGCTGAGCGGCGCAAACTATTGCAACGATACTACGACCTCAGCGCCAAGTGTGGGGAGCCGTTGGAAGAAGCCGCGATGCAAAAGGTCTACGACGAAATGGCCCGGCTGCAGGATCGGATCGACGCGGATAATACTTGGGAATTGGATCGCGAAATTCAATTGGCGATGGACGTGATGAACTTGCCCCCGGGCGAATCGGACGTCAAAACGCTTTCCGGCGGCGAGCGACGGCGGGTGGCGCTGTGCCGCTTGCTCTTGCAAAAACCCGATCTGCTTCTCCTCGACGAACCGACAAACCATTTGGATGCCGAGTCGGTCCAATGGCTTGAGCGGCATTTGGCGGAATACCAGGGCACGGTGGTGGCCGTGACGCACGATCGATATTTCTTGGACAATGTCGCCGGCTGGATCTTGGAATTGGACCGCGGCCTGGGATTTCCTTTCGAGGGGAATTATTCGTCCTGGCTTGTGCAAAAACAGCAACGTTTGGCCAAGGAGGATCGCCAAGCCGATGCCCGCCAAAAAACGTTGCAGCGCGAGTTGGAATGGATTCGTATGGCCCCTCGTGCGCGCCAAGCCAAAAGCAAAGCCCGCATCAGCGCGTACGAAAAAATGGCGGCCGAAGAGTTTCGAGACAAACTCGATGAACTCGAAATTCAAATTCCTTCCGCGAAACCGTTGGGGGACTTGGTGTTCGAGGCCACTCAACTAACCAAGGGTTACGGCGACCGCGTCTTGATGGAGAACTTGAACTTCCGCCTGCCACCGGGAGGGATTGTTGGAATTATCGGTCCCAATGGGGCGGGCAAAACGACCTTGTTTCGCATGCTCACCGGCGCGGAGCAGCCCGATTCGGGAACGCTGAAAATGGGAGCGACCGTCGAACTCGGGTACGTCGACCAGAGCCGCGATTCGCTGGAAGCCACGAACACTGTTTTTCAAGAGATTTCCGGCGGAAACGAAATCATGGAACTGGGCAAAAACAAGATCAACGCCCGGGCCTACGTTTCGCGGTTCAATTTTCGGGGCACGGATCAAGAGAAAAAAGTCGGCGACCTATCGGGGGGCGAACGCAACCGAGTCCATCTTGCCAAATTACTGCGGCGCGGGTCCAACGTCTTGCTGCTCGACGAGCCGACAAATGACCTAGACGTCGATACGCTCCGCGCCTTGGAAGAAGCGATCTTGAACTATGCGGGCTGCGTTGTCGTCACCAGCCACGATCGCTGGTTTCTCGACCGCGTCGCCACCCATATTCTGGCCTTCGAAGGGGATGCGTATGTGCATTGGTGCGAAGGCAATTTTCAAACCTACGAGGAACAGCGCCGGCAACGCTTGGGAATCGGCGACCAACCCCAACGATTCCGCTATAAGAAACTAATGCGGACGTAGAACACTGTCACCATTTGGATTCACGGTACCAAACTTTCTCGAGCAATTAGCCGCGTAGCGGCGAAAGCGAATAGCCGTCGGCGCAGCCCACGGTGGTCACTTCCATCCAATCACTTAGCCGCGTAGCGGCGGCACAAACAGGTAAAGGCGATTGATCACCATCGATCAGATTTCCACATGGCTTGCATGCGAATCGTGTCGCCACTACGTGGCTTGCGGAATTTCGAAAACCGACTCTTCCGTGGGTTGCCACCCTGATCATTACCCACATTTGTGTCGAGCACCGCGAATGGTTTTGATGGCAATATTGAGTATGTCGACGCCTCGCCAAATAGTTAACCAACCGGGGTTCCCATCGCTTTTTCTGAGTAAGTGGCCCCCCAAGCCGGCG